>JAGAJP010000069.1 GCA_017626045.1 Muribaculaceae bacterium
AACCATCGGTCACGTTGACCACGGCAAGACTACCCTTACAGCTGCCATCACTAAGGTGCTCGCTGAAAAAGGTCTTTCCGAAGTTCGTTCGTTCGACTCAATCGACAACGCTCCCGAGGAGAAAGAGCGCGGTATTACTATCAACACTTCTCACGTAGAATATCAGACTGCAAACCGTCACTACGCTCACGTAGACTGCCCGGGACACGCTGACTACGTTAAGAACATGGTTACCGGTGCTGCTCAGATGGACGGTGCTATCATCGTGGTTGCCGCTACCGACTGCCCGATGCCCCAGACACGTGAGCACATCCTTCTCGCCCGTCAGGTGAACGTGCCTGCACTTGTAGTCTTCATGAACAAGTGTGACATGGTTGACGACCCCGAGATGCTCGAGCTCGTTGAAATGGATATGCGCGACCTTCTCGCTCAGTATGAATATGACGGTGACAATACTCCTATCATCCAGGGCTCCGCTCTCGGTGCTCTCAACGGTGAGCCCAAGTGGGTTGACAAGGTGATGGAGCTTATGGACGCTGTTGACACATGGATTCCGCTTCCTCCCCGCGACGTCGACAAACCCTTCCTTATGCCTGTTGAGGACGTGTTCTCAATCACCGGTCGTGGTACCGTTGCTACAGGTCGTATCGAGGCCGGTCGCGTAAAGGTTGGCGACGAAGTTCAGATCCTCGGCCTTGGCGCTGACAAGAAGTCTGTCGTTACCGGTGTCGAGATGTTCCGCAAGATTCTTGACGAGGGCGAGGCTGGCGACAACGTAGGTCTGCTTCTCCGCGGTATCGACAAGAACGAAATCAAGCGTGGTATGGTTATCTGCCACCCGGGACAGGTTAAGCCTCACGATCACTTCAAGGCTCAGGTTTATATCCTGAAGAAAGAAGAAGGTGGCCGTCACACTCCGTTCCACAACAAATATCGTCCCCAGTTCTACATCCGTACTCTTGACGTGACAGGTGAGATCACTCTCCCCGAGGGAACTGAGATGGTAATGCCCGGCGACAACGTTGAGATCGACGTTAAGCTCATCACTCCGGTAGCTTGCGACAAGGGTCTTCGTTTCGCAATCCGTGAAGGTGGCCGCACCGTTGGTTCCGGTCAGATCACAGCAATCGTTGAAGACTAATCAACTAAGATAATTTCAGAAGGGGTCGTCCCTGACCCCTTCTACCTACGGGAATAGCTCAGTCGGTAGAGCACTGGTCTCCAAAACCAGGTGTCGGGAGTTCGAGCCTCTCTTCCCGTGCTAAAAACAGACAGAAATGAATTTAGTAAAAGACATAAAGGAATCTTATGACGAACTCGTGCATAAGGTATCCTGGCCAACTCAGAAAAATCTTATCAATTCCTCAGTTCTGGTGCTGATTGCTTCCATCGTTATGGCACTTTTGATCTGGGCGATTGATCAGGTATTCAACATTCTGATGGAGACTATTTACAGTTTTAGTTTCTAAATCCTTAAAGTAGGTATCAATGGCTGAGAAGAAGTTTGAATGGTACGTGCTCCGCGCCATCTCCGGCAAGGAGGCCAAGGTCAAGGAGGTTCTCGACGCTGCTGTCAAGAACACGGATCTGGGTAAATACGTATCGGAGGTTTTGATTCCTACCGAAAAGGTTTCTGTCACTCGCGGAGGTAAGAAAGTGACCAAGGATCGTACTCTCTTCAGCGGTTATGTTTTCGTGAAAGCGATAATGACCGGTGAGGTGCAGTATGAGTTGCGCAATACGAGCAACGTCATAGACTTTCTTCGCGGAAGAGCCAAGAATTCCGAACCCGAGTCGCTTCGCGAGAGCGAGGTGATGAGAATGCTTGGGGCTGCCGACGCGCTCAACGAGTCGCCGGAGGCCGCCGAGGATTCGTATCTTGTCGGTGAGGCGGTGAAGGTGACCGCAGGTCCGTTCACCGGTTTCTCCGGAGTGGTGAAGGAGGTCAACGGCGACAGACATAAGTTGAAGGTGGAGGTCAAGATTTTTGGCAGGGCCACCGACCTTGAGTTGGAAAATTCCCAAGTGGAAAGAGAATGAGTTTTAGAAGTCGTCTGATGTTACGCAGTCGGCTTTTATGATGAATTCTCGCGAGAAAATCAAATTTTTTAAAGTAATCAACAAAATGGCTAAAGAAATTGCTGGACAGATCAAATTGCAGATCAAAGGCGGTGCGGCAAACCCCTCGCCTCCGGTAGGACCGGCTCTCGGTTCGAAGGGTATCAACATCATGGAATTCTGCAAGCAGTTCAATGCCCGTACCCAAGATAAGGCAGGCAAGGTGCTTCCTGTGGTTATCACCTACTATTCGGACAAGAGCTTCGACTTCGTTGTCAAGACTCCTCCGGTAGCGGTGCAGCTGAAGGAAGTTGCTAAACTCAAGAGCGGTTCCGCTCAGCCGAACCGTAACAAGGTTGCCGAAATTACATGGGATCAGGTAAAGACAATTGCAGAAGACAAGATGCCTGATTTGAACTGTTTTACTTTAGACTCGGCAATGCGTATGGTTGCCGGCACAGCGAGAAGCATGGGTATCACCGTCAAAGGAGCATTCCCTGAACTCAACTAATACTTCAATACGAAATGGGAAAACTGACAAAAAATCAAAAGTTGGCTCTGTCGAAGATTGAAGCTGGGAAGGCGTATACTTTGGCAGAAGCAGCAGAAAAGGTTAAGGAAGTTACCTTCACCAAATTCGACGCTTCTTTCGATATCGATGTTCGTCTGGGTGTTGACCCCCGCAAGGCTGACCAGATGGTTCGCGGCGTGGTGTCTCTGCCTCATGGAACCGGCAAGGAAGTCAGAGTGCTCGTGCTCTGCAACCCCGATGCCGAGAACGCTGCAAAAGAAGCCGGTGCCGACTATGTGGGTCTGGACGAGTATCTCCAGAAGATCAAAGGCGGCTGGACCGATGTTGACGTGATTATCACGCAGCCCTCTGTGATGGGTAAGCTCGGTCCTCTCGGACGTATCCTCGGCCCCCGCGGCCTTATGCCTAACCCCAAGAGCGGTACTGTGACTATGGACGTCGCTAAGGCTGTCAAGGAGGTTAAGCAGGGTAAGATTGACTTCAAGGTAGACAAGACCGGTATCGTTCACGCATCTATCGGCAAGGTGTCGTTCGACCCCAAGGCGATGATGGAAAACGCCCGTGAGTTTATCAACACGCTGATCAAGCTCAAGCCCGCGACTGCGAAAGGTACATATATCAAGAGCATCTATCTTTCAAGCACTATGAGTCCCGGTGTTAAGGTTGACACTAAGAGCATAGATGAATAAACCTCAAAACGACACTCAAGATGAAGAAAGAAGATAAGACCCTGCTGATAGAAAAGATCGGCGAGACTCTGAAACAATATAGCTGCGTCTATCTGGTACAGTCCTCCGGACTGAACGCAGAGAAGACAAGTGCTTTGCGTCGCGCATGCTTTCAGGACGGCATCAAGATGATGTGTGTGAAGAACACTCTTCTTCACAAGGCTATGGAGGCAAGCGACATCGACTACTCCGAACTCTACGGACTGCTTCATGGCGAGACCACTCTCTTGCTCTCTAACGTAGGAAACGCTCCTGCTAAGATGATCAAGAAGTTCCGCGACAAGAAGGAGACCCTTCCCGTGCTGAAGGGTGCGTTTGTAGAAGAAAGCGTATATGTCGGCGAGGAAATGTTGGACACCCTGGCCGCCATCAAGAGCAAGAACGAACTTATCGCAGATGTTGTGGCATTGCTGCAGTCGCCTGCTAAGAACGTTATCTCCGCCCTCAACAGCGGCGCCGGAAAGCTTCACGGCATTCTGGAAACTCTATCCAACAAATAATAACCCACATTGTAAAATAAACAAAAAACTATACAAAAATGGCAGATTTGAAAGCATTTGCAGAACAGCTCGTAAACCTCACCGTAAAGGAAGTAAACGAACTCGCTCAGATCCTCAAGGACGAATACGGTATTGAACCCGCCGCAGCAGCAGTCGCAGTAGCTGCAGGCCCCGCAGCAGGTGCTGCCGCAGTTGAGGAAAAAACTAACTTCGACGTAGTGCTCAAGGCTCCCGGCGCAAGCAAGCTGGCTGTCGTTAAACTCGTGAAGGAACTTACAGGTCTTGGCCTTAAGGAAGCAAAAGAACTCGTTGACGGCGCTCCCAGCGTTATCAAAGAGCAGCTCGCAAAGGCTGACGCTGAAGGCCTCAAGAAGCAGCTCGAAGAGGCTGGCGCTGAGGTTGAACTTAAGTAATACCGCCAAAGCAGCATAAGCTGGTTCCTCCGCCTCCCGGCGGAGGAATCCGGCTTTTTTCCGCAATAGTGCGTCCGCAAGACGGGAAGTCTCGCTTGTCATGCAGTTTCCCCGTTTTTGCTTCGCAGATTTTCAGATTCCGGTTTCTCGACTCCCGGTTAATCTGAAAATTATTTGTGTCTTATAATGTGGCTTATTATTGCAGTTTTAATTATTTTTATGCCACGTTAACACTTTTTAAATTTCAGCGCTGCTTCCGCAGCTTATGACGTTTACTATCGCACAATCAAATATAAGATGTCACAGAATACAAATGCAAAACCTCGCGTTAACTTCGCGTCAGTGAAGAATCCGTATCCATTCCCGGATTTTCTGGAGGTGCAGCTGAAGTCGTTCAGAGACTTTCTCCAGCTTGACACTCCTCCTGAAAACAGAAAGAATGAGGGGCTTTACAAGGTGTTTTCCGAAAATTTCCCTATCGCTGACACCAGAAACAATTTCGTCCTCGAGTTTCTCGACTATTATATAGACCCTCCCAGATATTCTATCGACGAGTGCTTCGAGAGAGGACTGACATACAGTGTGCCGCTAAAGGCAAAACTGAAACTTTACTGCACTGATCCCGACCACGAGGATTTCGCAACAAGTATTCAGGATGTTTATCTGGGTCCTATCCCTTACATGACCGACCAGGGAACGTTTATCATCAACGGCGCCGAGCGTGTGGTAGTCTCCCAGCTTCACCGTTCACCCGGTGTTTTCTTCGGCCAGAGCATGCATGCAAACGGCACGAAACTCTATTCAGCACGTATCATCCCCTTCCGTGGAAGCTGGATCGAGTTCGCTACCGACATCAACAACGTGATGTATGCATACATCGACCGTAAGAAGAAACTCCCCGTCACGACCCTTCTGCGCGCTATCGGTCTCGAAAGCGACAAGGACATCCTCGAGGTGTTCGATCTCGCGGAGGAAATCACAGTAACGAAATCAAACCTGAAGTCGGTGATGGGAAGAAAACTCGCTGCCCGTGTGCTGAAATCCTGGATAGAGGATATCAGCAGCGACGATATCGGCGAGGTGATGACTATCGAAAGAAACGAAGTGGTCGTTGACCGTGGCACTCCCATCACGGAAGACAATATCGACGCCATTCTCGACTCCGGCGTCAAGACCATCGTGCTCGAAAAGGAAGATGTCAACGCTGTAGACTTCAGCATCATCTTCAATACTCTTTCTAAAGACAGCTCTAACTCCGAAACGGAGGCAATCCAATATATATACCGACAGCTCCGCAACGCCGAGCCGCCGGATGACGCGTCTGCACGCGAGGTGATACAGAACCTTTTCTTCAGCGAGAAGCGTTACGACCTCGGCGATGTGGGTCGCTACAGAATCAACAAGAAACTCGGCCTCACCACTCCGATGGACGTGAAGGTGCTGACCCGCGAGGACATTGTGGAGATCATCAAGTATCTCATCCAGCTCATCAACAACAAGAGCGATGTCGATGATATCGACCACCTGTCAAACCGTCGTGTCCGCACAGTAGGCGAACAGCTCTACAACCAGTTCAACATCGGTCTGGCACGTATGAGCCGCACCATCCGCGAGCGCATGAACGTGCGCGACAACGAGGTGTTCACCCCGACCGACCTCATCAACGCCAAGACTATCTCCGGCGTGATCAACACATTCTTCGGTACCGACGCGCTCTCGCAGTTCATGGACCAGACTAACCCTCTGGCGGAGATCACCCACAAGCGCCGTCTTTCGGCACTCGGCCCCGGCGGTCTTAGCCGTGAGAGAGCAGGTTTCGAGGTGCGAGACGTGCACTATACCCATTACGGTCGCCTTTGCCCGATCGAGACTCCTGAAGGCCCGAACATCGGTCTTATCTCCTCGCTCTGTGTATACGCTAAGATCAACAACCTCGGATTCATCGAGACTCCGTATAGGAAAGTGACCGACAGCGTGGTGGACCTCAACAACGACGATGTGGTTTACCTCACCGCCGAGATGGAGGAAGGACTGAAGATTGCCCAGGGCAACGCTCCTCTCAACGATGACGGAACATTCGTCCGCGACAAGGTGAAGGCTCGTCAGGACGCTGACTTCCCGATCGTTCCCCCGGAGGAAATCAAACTGATGGATGTGGCGCCGATACAGATCGCTTCTATCGCGGCTTCTCTTATCCCGTTCCTGGAGCATGACGATGCAAACCGTGCCCTCATGGGCTCCAACATGATGCGTCAGGCAGTTCCGCTCATGCGCAGCGAGGCTCCTATCGTAGGCACCGGTATCGAGGGTCAGCTCATCCGCGACTCCCGCACCCAGATCATGGCGGAGGGAGAAGGCACCATCGAATATGTGGACGCCACAACCATAAAGATCAACTATGACCGTACGCAGGATGAGGAGTTTGTGGAATTCGAGCCGTCGCTCAAGGAATACCGCATCCCCAAGTTCCGCCGTACCAACCAGAACACAACCATCGACCTGCGTCCTATCTGCGAGGTTGGGCAGAAGGTGCATAAGGGCGACATCCTCACCGAGGGCTATTCGACTGAAAACGGAGAGCTCGCGCTCGGCCGCAACCTGAAGGTTGCGTTCATGCCCTGGAAGGGATACAACTATGAGGATGCCATCGTGCTCAACGAGAGAATGGTCAGGGAGGATATCCTGACTTCCGTTCATGTCGAGGATTTCACCCTTGAGGTGCGCGAGACAAAACGTGGTATGGAGGAACTCACTTCCGACATCCCCAACGTTAGCGAGGACGCCACCAAAGACCTTGACGACCGCGGCATCATCCGCGTGGGTGCGTATGTGGTTCCGGGCGACATCATGATCGGCAAGATCACGCCTAAGGGCGAGAGCGACCCCACACCGGAAGAGAAACTCCTCCGCGCCATCTTCGGCGACAAGGCAGGAGAGGTGAAGGACGCTTCTCTCAAGGCAAGCCCGTCGCTGAAGGGTGTTGTCATCGGAACAAACCTCTTCTCCAAGGCTGTCAAGACCAAGACCTCGCGCAAGACTGCGAATGAGCAGACAGAGGTGCTTGAAAAGGAATACAAGGAGCGTCAGGACGAACTCCGCGCCATTATGGTCAATAAGATGCAGACACTCCTTAAAGGTGTTGTCTCTGCCGGAGTGAAAGACTATCTCGGCGACGAGGTTGTGGAGAAGGGTCAGAAGTTCAACGGCGTCAACTGGGACGAGTTCAAGTATGAGTCGGTCAACCTCAGCAACTGGACCGATGACGAGCGCATCAACGGCATGATCGTGAAGCTTGTCACAAACTATCTCCGCAAGTCGAAGGAAATCGACAGCGAGCTGCGCCGCAAGAAGTTTGACATCACCATCGGCGACGAACTTCCCTCGGGAATCATGCAGATGGCGAAGGTCTACATCGCCAAGAAGCGTAAGATCGGTGTCGGCGACAAGATGGCGGGACGCCACGGCAACAAGGGTATCGTGTCAAGAGTGGTGCGTCAGGAAGACATGCCGTTCCTTGAAGACGGAACTCCGGTCGACATTGTGCTGAACCCGCTCGGCGTGCCTTCGCGTATGAACCTCGGACAGATTTTCGAGACAGTACTCGGCTGGGCAGGCCGCGAGCTTGGCGAGAAATTCGCGACTCCGATTTTCGACGGCGCGAGTCTCGACGACCTCAACGAATGGACCGACAAGGCAGGCCTCCCGCGCTACGGCAAGACTTATCTCTACGACGGCGGCACCGGCGACAGGTTTGACCAGCCGGCGACAGTCGGAGTGATCTATATGCTGAAGCTCGGCCACATGGTGGAAGACAAGATGCACGCGCGCTCCATCGGCCCGTACTCCCTCATCACCCAGCAGCCGCTCGGCGGTAAGGCTCAGTTCGGTGGCCTGCTATTCGGAGAGAGGGAGGTGTGGGCTCTCGAGGCGTTTGGCGCAAGCCACGTGCTGCAGGAGATCCTGACCATCAAGAGCGACGACGTCAACGGCCGCAGCAAGGCTTACGAGGCTATTGTGAAAGGTGATCCGATGCCGACCCCGGGCATTCCCGAGTCGCTCAACGTCCTTCTTCACGAGCTGCGCGGTCTCGGACTCAGCGTCACTCTCGACTGATTCGCGTGAACTTCGACATAAAAAGTTAAATACCCCGGAGCCCCGCCGCCACGGCGGGGGATTCCGGACAACATAGGAAGAAAACCAATGGCTTTCAAGAAAGACAATAAAATCAAGACAAACTTTTCCAAAATCACCATCGGACTGGCTTCGCCCGAGAAGATAAAGGAAATGTCGAGCGGCGAGGTTCTCAAACCCGAGACCATCAACTACCGCACATATAAGCCCGAGCGCGACGGCCTCTTCTGCGAGAAGATCTTCGGCCCGACCAAGGACTACGAATGCCACTGCGGAAAATACAAGCGCATCCGCTACAAGGGAATCGTCTGCGACCGTTGCGGCGTGGAGGTGACGGAGAAGAAGGTGCGCCGCGAGCGTATGGGACACATAGAGCTTGTGGTGCCCGTGGCTCATATCTGGTATTTCCGTTCGCTCCCCAACAAGATCGGCTATCTCCTCGGTCTCCCGTCAAAGAAACTTGACTCGGTGATCTACTATGAGCGCTACGTGGTGCTCCAGCCCGGAGCTGCCGCCGGCATCGCCACCGAGACACGCGACGGCGAGAAACTGGCTTCCAAAGACGCCGGCAAGGAACTCGCCCGTCTCGACCTGCTCTCTGAAGAGGAGTATCTCGACATCCTTGACAGACTGCCCGAAGGAAACCAGCTGCTTCCCAACGATGACCCCAACAAGTTTATCGCCAAGATGGGAGCGGAGGCTATATATGAACTGCTCCAGAACCTCGACCTGCCCTCTCTCGCGGCTGAATTGCGCGACAGGGCTTACAAGGAAGGCTCGCAGCAGAGAAAGACCGAGGCTCTGAAGCGTCTTCAGGTTGTCAACTCCTTCCTGAGCTCAAAAGACGTGAACAAGCCCGAATGGATGGTGCTCAAGGCTATTCCGGTGATTCCGCCGGAGCTTCGCCCGCTGGTGCCCCTCGACGGCGGCCGCTTCGCGACTTCCGACCTCAACGACCTCTATCGTCGCGTCATCATCCGCAACAACCGTCTGAAACGACTCATCGAGATTCAGGCTCCCGAGGTGATTCTCCGCAACGAGAAGCGTCTGCTTCAGGAGGCTGTGGACTCACTGCTCGACAACTCCCGCAAGGCTTCCGCTGTGAAGAGCGATGTCAACCGTCCCCTCAAGTCTCTTTCCGACTCCCTCAAGGGTAAGCAGGGTCGTTTCCGCCAGAACCTTCTCGGTAAGCGTGTGGACTATTCCGCCCGTTCCGTGATTGTGGTTGGTCCGGAACTGAAGATGCACGAGTGCGGTATTCCGAAACTGATGGCTGCCGAACTCTACAAGCCCTTCGTGATCCGCAAGCTCATCGAGCGCGGCATCGTGAAGACGGTAAAGAGCGCGAAGAAGATCGTCGACCGCAAGGAACCGGTGGTATGGGATATCCTCGAACACGTGATGAAGGGTCACCCGGTGCTTCTGAACCGTGCCCCGACACTTCACCGTCTCGGTATTCAGGCTTTCCAGCCCAAGATGATCGAGGGCAAGGCTATCCAGCTCCACCCGCTCGCTTGTACGGCGTTCAACGCCGACTTCGACGGCGACCAGATGGCGGTGCACCTTCCTCTCGGCAACGAGGCTATCCTCGAGGCGCAGATGCTGATGCTCGGCGCCCACAACATCCTTAACCCCGCCAACGGCGCTCCTATCACCGTGCCTTCACAGGACATGGTGCTCGGACTCTACTATATCACGAAACTTCGTCCCGGCACAAAAGGCGAGGGCACTAAGTTCTATGGTCCTGAAGAGGCTGAGATTGCATACAACGAGGGCAAACTCGACCTTCACGCACCTGTCACTGTGCTCGTAGACGATGTAGACGAGAACGGCAACGAGGTGAAGGTATTGAAAGAGAACACCTCGGTGGGTCGCGTGCTTTTCAACCAGTATGTGCCCAAGGAAATAGGATACGTCAACGAGATTATATCCAAGAAGTCTCTCCGCAACATCATCACCAAGGTGATCAAGACTTGCGGTGTGACGCGTTCCGCCCAGTTCCTTGACGATATCAAGAACCTTGGCTACAAGATGGCGTTCCGCGGAGGCCTTTCGTTCAACCTCGGTGATGTCATCATCCCGGAGGAGAAGGCGCAGTATGTGGCTGAGGGCAACGCTCAGGTTGAGGAAAT
The DNA here is from genome assembly GCA_017626045.1 of Muribaculaceae bacterium. Taxonomy (GTDB): domain Bacteria; phylum Bacteroidota; class Bacteroidia; order Bacteroidales; family Muribaculaceae; genus Lepagella. The sequence goes on from JAGAJP010000069.1 coordinate 10,495, forward strand.
CCTGATGAACTACCAGATGGGTATGATTACGGGTAATGACCGCTACAACCAGGTGATCGACGTCTGGACGAATGTCAACAAGCGTCTTGCCGACACTCTGATGAAGCAGATGGAGGAAGACCAGCAGGGATTCAATTCCGTTTACATGATGCTTGACTCCGGTGCCCGTGGTTCTAAAGACCAGATTCGTCAGCTGTCCGGTATGCGTGGCCTTATGGCGAAGCCGCAGAAGGCAGGTGCCGAGGGCGGCCAGATCATCGAGAACCCTATTCTTGCGAACTTCAAGGAGGGTCTGAGCGTGCTGGAATACTTCATCTCTACCCACGGTGCCCGCAAGGGTCTTGCCGACACCGCGCTTAAGACTGCCGACGCCGGTTATCTTACCCGTCGTCTGGTGGACGTGGCGCACGACGTGATAATCAACGAGGAGGACTGCGGCACTCTCCGCGGACTCGTCTGCACAGAGATAAAGAACAACGAGGAAGTGGTGGCAACCCTGTCGGAGCGTATCCTGGGCCGCGTGTCGGTTCACGATGTGCATGACCCGCACGATGACTCCATCATCTTCGTTCATGCCGGTGAGGAGATCACCGAGGCAATTGCCGAGAAGATCGAGAAGTCCGCTATCGAGGCTGTCGAGATTCGTTCGGTCCTCACCTGCGAGTCGAAGAAGGGTGTGTGTGCCAAGTGCTACGGCCGCAACCTTTCAAACCACCGCATGGTGCAGAAGGGTGAGGCTGTCGGCGTGATTGCCGCTCAGTCGATCGGCGAGCCGGGTACACAGCTTACCCTGCGTACGTTCCACGTCGGTGGTGTCGCCGGCAACGTGTCGGCGGTGAAGGATGTCACCGCACGCCACGACGGACGCCTCGAGATGGAGGAGCTCCGCACCATTAAGGACAAGGACGGTGTGGATATCGTGGTTGGACGTATGGGTGAGATGCGTATTCTCGAGCCAAAGAGCGGTATCGTACTTACCAATGCCAACATCCCCTACGGCTCCCGTCTCTATTTCAAGGACGGCGATATGGTGTCGAAGGGCGACATGATATGCGAATGGGACCCGTTCAATGCCGTTATCGTGGCTGAGGAGGGTGGCAAGATGCATTTCGACAATGTGATTGAAGGCGTCACCTATCGTGTCGAGACCGACGAGGCTTCCGGTATGCGCGACAAGATCATGATCGAGTCGAAAGACAGAAACATGGTGCCTGCCGCCCGTCTTGTGGACGATTCGGGCGAAACTATACGTACATATTCACTGCCTGTGGGCGCTCACCTTATGATAGAGGATGGCGCCGAGATCGAGCCTGGTCAGGTGTTCGTGAAGATACCTCGCGCTTCAGGTTCCGCCGGCGACATCACGGGCGGTCTGCCCCGTGTCACCGAGCTCTTCGAGGCGCGCAACCCGAGCAACCCGGCTGTGGTCAGCGAGATCGACGGCGAGGTTAAGTTCGGCAAGATCAAGCGTGGTAACCGTGAGATCACGGTGACTTCGAAACTTGGCGAGACGAAGGAATATCTCGTTCCGCTCTCGAAGCAGATCCTCGTGCAGGAGAACGACTACGTTCGCGCCGGTACTCCGCTTTCCGACGGTGCAGTGACTCCGAGCGATATCCTCAACATCAAGGGCCCGACTGCCGTTCAGGAATATATCGTCAACGAGGTTCAGGACGTTTACCGCATGCAGGGCGTGAAGATCAACGACAAGCACTTTGAGGTGATTGTGCGCCAGATGATGCGCAAGGTCAACATCCTTGATCCGGGCGACACCCGCTTCCTTGAGCAGCAGGTGGTAGACAAGCGCGACTTCATGGAGGAGAACGACGCCATCTGGGGCAAGAAGGTCATCACTGATGCCGGTGACTCCACGAAGTATATCAAGGGCGAGATCATCACGCAGCGCAAGCTCCGCGACGAGAACTCCGCTCTGAAGCGCAAGGACCTCAAGACCATGGAGGTTCGCGACGCGATGCCCGCCACCTCGGAGCAGGTGCTCCAGGGTATCACCCGCGCCGCTCTCCAGACCTCGAGCTTCATGAGCGCGGCTTCCTTCCAGGAGACAACCAAGGTGCTCAACGAGGCTGCCATCAACGGCAAGACCGACTATCTCGAGGGCATGAAGGAGAACGTGATCTGCGGTCACCTGATTCCCGCCGGCACCGGTCTTCGCGAATACAACCGCATCGTTGTGGCAAACAAAGACGAGCTCGCCGCCATGAACATCACCGACGACTACGCTTCTGTAGTCGACGTTGAGGCTCGTGAACTTGAGAAGGCTGAAGCCGCCACCGAAGAATAACCCGATAGAGGAGTGCCCGCCGGCACTCCTCCTATATACAAAAAAAAGAAACAGCCGCTATTTCCGAATCGCGGCTGTTTCTTTTTTCATTCGTAAACTTCTCAGATTACTTCATCTTGCGGAGGAAGCATTCGAGGGTGTTGACCATCAGGCATGCGCGGGTCATCGGGCCGAGGCCTCCGGGTACGGGAGTGATTACGGATGCCACTTCCTTTACGGCGTCGAAGTCGACGTCGCCGCAGAGCTTGCCGGTTTCGGGATTGCGGTTGACGCCAACGTCCATCACTGCGGCTCCCGGTTTCACCATGTCGGCGGTGACGAATTTGGGTTTACCGATTGCCACGACGAGGATGTCCGCCTGTCGTGTCACCTCGGCAAGGTTCTTGGTGCGGCTGTGTGCCATTGTCACAGTGGCGTTGTGGTCAAGGAGAAGTTTCGAGGCGGGAAGTCCGACGATGTTGCTTCGTCCGATTACTACCGCTTTCTTCCCTTCAATCTCGACTCCGGCTTCCTCAAGCATCATGATGATGCCTTGCGGAGTGCAGGGTAGGAGGCATGGCTGTTTCTGCCATAGCGACGCCACGTTGAGAGGATGGAACCCGTCTACATCCTTTTCCTTTGAGATAGCCTCGATCACTTTCGCCTCGCTGATATGGCGGGGAAGTGGCAGCTGCACAAGCAGACCGTCAACACTGTCGTCGGCGTTCAGTTCGGCGATTTTGTCGAGAAGTTCCTTCTCGGTTACTGTATCTGGATACTTCAGGGTCGTGTTTTTAAAACCGACTTCTCCGCAGTCACGCGCCTTGCCGGTGACATACGACACGCTTCCGGGATCCTCTCCCACGAGAATCACCACAAGATGCGGGACTCTTCCGTATTTCTCCTTGCATTCCGCGACTCTTTCGGCAACTCCCTGCTTCACTTTCTTAGCGAGAGCCGTTCCGCTAACTATATTGCCCATGTCTTTATTTATATATGTTATTGTTGTTTATAAGCGATTTTTGTTTATACCGCAAAATTAGCACTTTTTCTTGAATCAGCAAAGAGAATTATTCATCCGGTGGGTGCACACGGCTCGAGCGTCCTAAGGCTAATGATAATAATTGCTTGATAATGTCTGCAATAAACAATAATTAACAAATATTAACAATCGAGGGGGGGTAAAATGAATATTTAGTATTATCTTTGCTTTTAATATTCAAAATTTCAACATTAACAACATCATCTATTATGTTACCAACATCCAGAGGCTTTTTGAAAGCTTTTCTTTTCAACCTCCTGACGCTGGGGTTCTACAACTGGTATCTCGTACACTGCTTCGCAACTGAAACCAACATCGCATGCAGCGACGACGGTCGACGCACCAACGGACTTGTGGCATACATTCTGCTGAGCATCGTCACCTTAGGCATTTACGGCATCATCTGGGATTGCAACTGGATCTCAAGATGCAACAGCAAGCTCATGCGTCATCAGGCAGGCGAAGGACTGCAGATGTCCACCTACCTCCTCACCATCTTCCTCTTCGGCCCCCTCACATTAGGCATAATGTATGCAGTAGTCTTCGCCAAGAAACTCTATCTGCAGAACAAAGTAAACGAGCTTTACAACACCTTGAACGGCACCGTCGAAATCCCCATGCCCGCAGAAATGCCCGCCATCCCCGCAGTCTAAACGTACTTAATCGATTATATTACATCCCACAAAAGATGTCTATGCAGACAAGTTATGCTACTGCGTAGACATCTTTTATTGAAGTTGTCTAAACTTATTTCTTTGTTAAGATTTCGTCAGGTTTTCGAGCGGATTCTTTCACGCGAAGAGGGAGCGATGCGGGCATCGTGACCGATGAGTGGGGAAGAATACGCCGAAAAGATGGCGGAGTGCATTTATGATATCAGAAAAGAATAAAATTATTAATAGTTTCGTTATGAAGAATTTTAAAAGGCAAATTGTCATGCCGTTGGTTATGGCTCTTTCATTTCCGGTGATGGTTAGTGTGGCTGGAAATGAGTGTAATGCAAACCAGGGAAATCCCCCTGCTTCTCAGGAGCGTGCCAAAGGAAAGTCGCTAAGTGCCATCACAAAAGGCATTAAGATCAAATTTGATGCAGAGGCTCCTACTTGGAAGACTGTCGCATGCACCGTGGATGGTAAAGAGATAAACATCCGCAACGCATGTTCCCCAAAAGCCGCGCGTCCAATTGTCGACGAAAATAAAATCGACAATTTTCAGGTGCCCGTAAAGTATTTCGCTTTTTGGTCTACCGCCGCTCCCAAGAAAGACCAGTATGCCCTTATGTTCGGCGGCTACGAGTATGCTCCGGTCATCAGCGAGAAGAATGGCTGGCTTGAGCTTCTCGGTATCGGCGTCAAAGGTGAAAACGGTTGGGTCTCCGCTCAATACTGTCAGAAATATGACCTCCAGAAAATCACAAGAGATGATCTCAAGGAGAATTATGACATGTATCTAAATCTGAGCGGTGATTACGTGATTGGAAAGTACTTCAGCGAGATGGACGAGTATGTGCAGATTGATTTCGGCAAACTCGTGAATGGAGTAGTGGTCTTCCCGTATTCCCTCTATTTAGGCTTTGAGCATGGCAGCCAATGGAAGATAACAGGCACTGAAGATAACTATGTGCTTCAGGTTCCAAAGAAAGACTGCGATGAGTATGGATGTCCGGATATGAGTAAGATGCCTCCCTCGGTTCTCTCAGATGCAGTCCAGAAGAAAAAATATCACGCTCCCGCATATCTCTGCAAGGTTAACGGCTCTCTCATCATGATGCCCTAATTTATACATAATATGAAAAAGAAAACGATTTTCAAGATACTTGCAGCCGCATTCTGTGTGGCTTTCATGAGTGTGGGTTTTGCGTCCTGCGTTTCTGACGACGATCCGGATCCACTCGCTATCAAGTCGGTCAATGTGGAATACAATCTGAATCTCTCCCAGACATACTATGACTTCTATGACATCACCGTCAAATATCTCGACGAGTTAAGCCAGAAACATGAAATCAAGGTGACAGAGGCATGGAAATACAGTTTTTCGGTATGTCCGAAGGTGGCACCAAAAAACTACTACTTTGTTGTCACGGCGACTCCCAAGGCAGTACACCCTGATTTCGACCAGGACCGGTATGTTCTCACGCCTGATGTGCAGGGTAAGTTTTTCTGCTACCGCAATAACGGCGAATTGTTTGCGGAACTAAGCTCGGATTATTACTGGTATACCCTCACCAACACAGATGTCTATACATTCACAGCCGAGCAGTTTAAGGATTATTTCAAGGCATCATCATTTAGGACCCTCATGCTCTTTGAAAAAACAGTCGACGGAAAGTATTGATACTTGAGCGATAAAAAAGTCGATGCAGAAGGCATTAGCCGCTGCATCGAATTTTTATTGTCGTGTCTTTTGTGAAATGTATTCTGATTACAGCCGTCTGTACTGCAGGTCGATTGCTGTGTACTTCCTGTCTATCGGATTGTTGCAATGTTCCATGAGTCCGAGGGGCTCGGTCCGCGGTTTGCCGCCGACCTTATAGACGGTTCCGCTTGGCGGCGCGGGAATTAACGCCGCCTCCATAAGATACTCGTCGCAATAGTTGAGACTTCCGAATTCCGACCATTCGCTTATGAGGTATTCCGTCGAAGTCAGACCAGGGATGCACCACTTTACGCTTCTGAAGGTCATAGCGGGCGAAAAGTGAGTCGACGCATGTGTTCCAGCCGCCCTCGTTGCCGTTTGCCCACACGAACACCGACGGATGGTTTTGGTCGCGGGCAATGAATCCCGGCAGAAGTCGCATCGCCGTAGTGTCGTCATAATGGGTCTGCCATCCCGGAAACTCGTCGAAATAGAGAATACCTGCCGAGTCGCACAGCTGCAGGAAATGTCTGTCGGAATGGTAGTGGCATCTCACGGCGTTCATGTTCATGAACTTAAGCAGCCGGATGTCTTCCCGGTCCTGAGCTTTATTTGTCGCCCTGCCGGTCTCCGGGTGGAAGCAGTGGCGGTTTGTGCCCTTGACCCTCAGTTTCCTGCCGTTGAGGTAGAAACCGTCATGCTCCACGAATTCGATGGTGCGGAATCCGGTCCGCTCCGTCACGCTGTGGAAGTCATCTCCGTCGCCGAGGGTGAAGGTGATGTCGTGAAGGTTGGGTGCTTCGGTGCTCCATGTGCTTATGCCGGGGAAGTCGGCGCTCACTATATAAGCACTGTCTGTAATGAGGTATTTTGTCGTGACATTTTTAGCCTCATGTCCGCTGACGCTGATTTTCAGCGGGACTTTCTCATCCGCGCCCTCAGCCTTCACCTTCGCGGTAAGATGACCGTCGGCGCGAGCGTCAATGGCTATGGCGCTGATATGGCGTTTCGGCATCGATTCGCTGTAGACCGAACGGTATATGCCGCCGTAGAGCCACCAGTCGGCTCTCCTCTCGGCGGAGTTTACCGATGCGTTTGCCGACTCTTTGTCGACTCTGACCTCGAGCGTCTGTTTTTTACCCGGCTTTACATACGGGGTGATGTCGAATGAAAATTCCGTGAAACCTCCCTGATGCACGGGCGCAACCGGATTTCCGTCAATCTTTACGTACGTGTCGGTCATGGAGCCTTCGAAAGTCAGCCTGAAGCATCTGCCTTTGATAAAAATCCCTCATCTCCAATCCTTTTGCAAATATAGGAAAAACTCGCCTTATGTGCAAATGAAGTAGTGTGAATTTCGCTCAAGAATCTTCTTCGTATTATAGTCGAACCCAATCAATCGTCTGTACGTTTAAAATAAAAAATAGATTATTATGCTTGGATATATATCAGTAGGAGTCTTTATCGACGGCGGTTACTATGCGAAAGTAAACCGTGCGTTGAAAAAGACCGAAAACTCCATAATCCGTGTCAGTTCCCTGTTTGATTTCATCACTTTCCGGCTCGCGATGGAGGAGGATGTGGACCAGTCGGACTGCCAGATAACGGAGGCGCATTATTTCCGCGGACGCTATCGCGTCAAGGATGCATACGACAAGAAACTGCTTTACAACGAGCGGAAGTTTGAAGACACCTTGATTGAGAATGACGTTATTTTCCACTACAAGCATCTCCGCGAGGTTGAGAAAGACGGCGTGGTGCAGGTGGTGGAGAAAGGGGTGGATGTATGGTTCGCGCTCGAGGCTTACGAACTGTCTACCTTCCGCAAGTTTGACTATGTGGTGCTGATTACCGGCGACGCCGACCATCAGATGCTGATCAGGAAACTGAAGGCATTGAAGATCAAGACGGTGTTGCTCACCTGGAACCTCACGGATGTGGATGCCACATCTCCGCTTCTGAAGGAGGAGGTGGGGCATCACTGGGAGCTTTCCCATATCATTTGCGACCATCCGGACCTTCAGGAAGACCTTCTGTACAAACTGCGGGAACCGGCAGCTAATATTGGTCCGGATTTCTGAGCCGGGTGCGTGTTCCCTAAAATCTATATGCCGCTCCCGTTACTTGAGTAGTGACGGGAGGGCGGCAAGAAATGCCTTGCGGGCAGTCGGGTCGGCAGCTGTTATGGCGGGGCAGTTGTGCCATTCATTCGGTGTCAGTCCGATGGCGTCGAGGCTGTTGCGCAGGAAATAGTCGCCGAAATATGGCTTGAATGCCTCTGTGGGTGCCTCGCTTGTGGTGATGACTATAGTCTGCGCCACATTGTCGAGGCCGGGTATCCATTTGCCCTCTTCTACTGTGTAAGCATACCCGGGAAGCATTGTCTTGTCGAAGAAACCTTTCATCATCGCCGGCATGTCGCTCCACCAAACAGGGAAAATGAATATTACCCGCGACGCTTCCTTAAGTGCCTTCTGATATTTTTCTATCTTCGGGTCAAGGAATTTGCCATGTTTGAACAGCGCGAGTTCCTCCGGATGATAAGCCGGGTCGAACCCATCGGCGTAAAGGTCGATTACATCACACTCTTCGCCACGCTTGTCTACCGACGCCTTGAGCGTCTCAAGAATGGCATGGTTGAAGCTCTTCTCATAGGGATGAGCATATACGATTACTGTCTTTTTCATATTGTTTCCAATTATTCGGGAGAGTTGTCAATCGGTTGGCCGTCTTGATTGGCAAGAACGACTTCATTTGCAAAATTAAGAAATAAATCTGTATTCCACAAAAAAAGAAGCCTCCTTCGCGGGAGGCTTCGTTGATATTCCGATTAGTAAAATTGAATTATGTCTTTCCAGGTTTTTGGGAAAGCGGCGGAGCGTTAGGTTTTTGTTGGCTGTATGAATTCGATTTTCTCAAATCGTAAAAGGTTAGCAAAAGATTGTTTTCAGGCGTTTCAGGTATATGGACTCCGCCGCATCGTGCCTTCACAGGTGCTTTCCCGATAATTTCATGAATTAGGTTCGATTGTATTACGTTAAATTTTTAAATCCATTCTTATCCGTAATTGAAAACCCTTAAATCTCTCTTGATTTCGATTACAAAGTTAATACTTATTTTTATGCTATCCAAATCATTTTGTTTTCTATATACTATATGTCACTATTCACTTTGATAGTAATATGGCTGGATGTTTATAAAATTATGGCAAAATGATACAAAATCTCTTGATTATGGCAATATTTCATAAATATTGCGTTTTGTATCATTTGTGTTTCATGTTGCGAAACATATTTTTAACATAAAAAAAGTGCGGATTTCGAGCAGAAATCCGCAACTTCAATGTGTTATGCCGGCCGTAAATCGCGAAATCGGCTATGGCTGGTAGAGGAAACGCTTGATGCTTTTCTTCGGTGTCTTCTCGAATTCTTCGTTGAAAATCCGTATTTCCGATATGCGGGAGTAGGATGGGAGCGAGGTATTGAGGATTTTCAGATTCTCGTTCATTACCGTTTCGGCATCCTTCCCCGCCTCCTTAAGGGCTTCGAAGTCCGGATATACGAGCGCGACCAGTTTCCCTTTGTCGTCGATGACCACTGACTCCACCACAAACGGCAGATTGTTGACCTTGTGTTCTATCTCCTCCGGATAGATGTTCTGGCCCGATGGACCGAGAATCATGGTCTTGGATCTTCCCATGATGCGGAGGTAGCCGTTTTTGTCTCTCGTCACGAGGTCACCGGTGTTCATCCAGCCGTCGGGTCGAAGCACTTCTTCGGTGGCTTCGGGATTCTTGTAATATCCCGCCATCACGTTGTCGCCCTTCACCCACAGGTTGCCCGGTATCTTTTCCGGATCAGGGGAGTCGATCCTCGATTCCATGCGCTCCACAATCTTGCCCACAGAGCCCGCCGGCTCTTTCTCCGGCTCCTCGTATGTGATAAGCGGTCCGCATTCCGTCATTCCGTAGCCGACGGTGAAGGGGAACTTTATCCTGCGGAGCAACGCCGCCACCTCATCGTTGAGAGGTGCGCCGCCGATGATGACCTCCCTTACCTTTCCGCCAAGCGCCTTGATGAGATTCTCTCTTATCTTGCCGCAGATTATTCCCTTGACCACCGGAATATTCATGAGCATACGCATCTTCGGAGTATGAATCACCGGGAAGACTTTTGTCTTTATTATCTTCTCTATCACGAGAGGAACCGTGATGATTAGTTTCGGCTTCATGCGGGCGAGCGCCCCCATCAGAATCGCCGGCGACGGCACACGTCCGAGGAAACAGCAGTGGCAACCCTTTGCAAACGGATGCAGCATCTCGATGACAAGTCCATACAGGTGCGCCAAGGGGAGCATGTTGACCACTCCGTCGCCGGGCAGAAGGAACGTGAGGTATTCCATCGAGAACTTGACGTTGCTCCATATAGCGCGGTAGGGGAGTATCACTCCCTTGCTCATGCCGGTGGAGCCGGAGGTGTAGTTGATGACGGCTGTCTCTTCCGGTGTGTCGCGATGCCAGTGGATGTCGCTGCTTCCGAATCCGTGGGGATACCTGTCGGCGAAGTATTTGGTGATGTTGTCGTGCACGCATTCCAGATCTTTTGATTTGGAATAGGGAATGCCGAACTCATCGATGTAGACAACCGCCTCGAGTTCCGGAAGCTGTCTGTGGTCGAGGCTGTTCCAGATAGGCTCGTCGGTAAACAGCAGCTTGGCGTCGGAATGGTTCACGAGGTGATGGATAGTCTCCGGCTTGAATTCATTGAGAATAGGCACCGAGACAATCCCGTCGGTGATGCAGGCTATGAAGGCTATCGCCCATTTAGCGCAGTTCTTGCCGCATATCGCCACTTTGTCGCCCTTCTTGAGACCGGCTGCCTTGAAGAGGATGTGAAGACGTTCCACATATTGCGCCACATCGCCATACGTGTAATCCTTTCCTTTGAAATCAGAGAATGCCGTAAGATCCCAGTTGCGTCTCACGGATGATTCAAGTATCTCTATAAGCGATGTGGGTATGTTGGTAAATACCTGGTCGGTGTCCGTAACCCTCACGCCAAATGTTCCGTTCTTTTCTTTTTCCATGCTTAGGAGTTTTGGTTCGAGTCTTTTTGACTCCTAACATATTAACAATCCAGATGGGATATAGTCAACTGTCAGATAAAAAAAGCCCGGCAGATGCCGGGCTTCCGATAGACTGGATTATTATCTTAGTCCTGATTGAGGTTTACACGCTTGTAGTCGAGAACTGCGCATCCCTTTACCTCGCTTTCGAGATACTGGCCTACGGTCATCTTTGCATCGCGGTGGTATTCCTGCTCAACGAGGCAAGTCTCCTTGAAGAACTTGTTGAGACGGCCGTTGGCGATGTTCTGGATCATAGCCTCGGGAAGGTTGGCAGCCTTTTCGGCACCTACCTTTTCGGCAATCTCAGCAGCCTTGTCAGCCTCTTCGCGTGTGAGCCAGCCCTTGGCGATGTTGCTCTCCACGTGGTCGGCGCTGTCAACGAGGTTCGGGTTGATGCCTGCCTTGCGGATTGCTGCCTCAACGGCTTTCTTCACCTGCTCTTCCTTGGTCTTGTCGATAGCGACTGCGAGCTCTGTCTCCACTACGTGAGCGGGAACATGGTCGCGGTCAACAGAAATAGGATTCATCGCTGCAACCTGCATGCAGATTTCGCGACCTACGGCTGTGCTTACACCGGGAGCGCTCAGACCAACGATTGTAGCGAGCTTGTTGCCGAGGTGTTCGTAAGCAGCCACGGAGGGAGCCTCTACACATTCGTAAGCGCCAAGTTCCATCTTCTCGCCGGTCTTGCCGATTTCGTCTGTAATGAGTTCAGACACTGTGCGGCCTTCTACGGGGAGGTTCTTCACCTCGTCGAGAGTCTTGGCGCCCGCTGCTACAGCTGCGTCGAGGATTTTCTTTGTGAGGGCGCGGAACGATTCGTTCTTTGCCACGAAGTCTGTCTCGCATTTGAGAGCCACGATAGCTGCGAAGCCATCTTTGGTGGCTGCGAGAACGCAGCCTTCTGCTGCCTCGCGGTCTTCGCGCTTGGCGGCTACTGCCTGACCCTTCTTGCGGATAATCTCGATGGATGCCTCGATGTCACCGCCGGTCTCGGCAAGTGCGTTCTTGCAATCCATCATGCCTGCGCCGGTAAGATTGCGCAGTTTTTTGATATCTTCTATAGATACTGCCATTTTTTTGCTTTGTTTTTTGAAGCTGTCTTGGATTCAACTTCTTTGATTATTCAGCTGCGGGAGCCTCGGCTGCGGGAGCTGCCTCGGGAGCGGGAGCTGCTTCTGCCTGTGAGTTGCGGCGTACGCGGCGACGCTTGCCCTGAGTTCCCTCGGCTGCGCCTTCCTCTTTTTCCTCGGCTGCGTCAGCTTTCTCTACGCTACGCTCCTGAAGACCTTCGGCCATTGCGGAGCAGAGGGCGTCGAGCACGATCTCGATCGAGCGGGATGCGTCGTCGTTTGCCGGGATTACGTAGTCGATGTTTTCGGGATCGGAGTTGGTGTCGACCATTGCGAACACGGGGATTCCGAGACGGTTTGCTTCTGCCACGGCGATGTGCTCTTTCATCACGTCAACCACGAAGAGTGCGCTCGGGAGACGGCCGAGGTCGGCGATGGAGCCGAGGTTCTTCTCGAGTTTCGCACGCTGGCGTGTGATCTGAAGTTTCTCGCGCTTGCTGAGGTTGTCGAAGGTGCCGTCTTTCTCCATCTTGTCGATGGTGGTCATCTTCTTCACAGCCTTGCGGATAGTGGGGAAGTTGGTGAGCATACCGCCCGGCCAGCGCTCGATTACGTAGGGCATGCCTATTGCGCCTGCCTTCTCGGCGATGGCTTCTTTAGCCTGCTTCTTGGTGGCTACGAAGAGCACTTTCTTGCCGCTCTTTGCTATCTGCTTAAGTGCTGCGGCTGCCTCTTCGATCTTAGCCGCTGTCTTATAAAGGTCAATGATGTGGATTCCGTTGCGCTCCATGAAAATATACGGCTCCATTGCCGGATTCCATTTGCGCTTGAGGTGACCGAAGTGACATCCTGCTTCCAGGAGTTGTTCAAATGTGGGTGTTGCCATTTTTCTTTTGTTTTGTTTACTTTCTTGTTTGGATTGATTGTCCCAACCTTCCGGTAGGCTGCCGCTCCCGTGAGGGAGAAGGCGTGCATCCGGCAGGTTTAGATACTAAACTCTATGCTGCGTCTCCAATCGTATGAATATTAACGTTTGGAGAACTGGAATCTCTTGCGGGCCTTGGGCTGACCGGGTTTCTTACGCTCTACAGAACGCGGGTCGCGGGTCATGAAGCCTTCTGCGCGAAGAGCTGCCTTGTCTTCGGGATTTACCTTCACGAGTGCGCGGGCGATTGCAAGGCGGAGAGCCTCTGCCTGTCCTTTGAAACCGCCGCCGTCGAGGTGTGCGTAGATGTCATACTTCTCCTCGCAGTCGAGAGCCTTCAGGGGCTGCTTGACTACATACTGAAGGATTGAAGACGGGAAATAAACGTCGAGAGGACGCTTGTCGATTGTGATTTTACCTGTTCCTTCGCTGAGGTAAACACGAGCCACAGCTGCTTTGCGGCGGCCGATTGCATTGATTTTTTCCATCTTCTTTATTTCAGTTTGTTGATGTCGATTACTTCAGGGTTAACTGCCTCGTGAGGATGCTCGCTGCCGTTGTAGACATAAAGGTTGCGAAGCTGAGCCGCACCGAGCTTGGTCTTGGGGAGCATGCCCTTTACCACCTTGATGTAGAGGGGGTGCTTGCCGGCCTTGATGGTCTTCTTAAACGATTTGTTCATCAGGTCGCGCGGAGTGTAGACGCGCTGGCCGCCGGGGTAGCCGGTGTAGCGGAGATACTCGTGTTTGTCCATCTTGTTGCCGGTGAGGATTGCCTTCTCGGCGTTGATGATGATCACGTTGTCGCCGCAGTCCATGTTGGGCGTGAAGTCGGGCTTGTATTTGCCACGGAGGATTTTAGCCACTTTGGAGCACAGACGTCCAAGCACCTGGTCGGTGGCGTCGATTACGACCCACTTCTTGTTGATTGTTTCCGGTGTTGCGGAAATGGTCTTATAACTTAAAGAATCCACTTTTGTTTGTTTTTTTGATTTTGTTATGTTCTATTGCCAGACACGCTACGCAGTCTAAGTCTCTGTTTCGCCATGTCTTGTCTCAACTCCGGCTGAGGGATGATCGGCCAAATCATGCGCCCCTCACGAAGCCTGCAATGAGAATTGGATAAAATCGGCTCGCAAAATTAATAATTTTTTTCGACATGGCAAAATATATTTTCTTTTTAATCAAAAATGTAGTGAAAAAAATATGGCAGCCGAGTGAAAGCGCAAAAAAAGCGGAAGGCATTGTTTTGCCTCCCGCCTGTTTATGGATGATTGGGGATTGATCGATTATTTCTTCTCAGCCTTTGAAAGCTGCTCCTTGAGAGCCTGGAGTGCTCCGAGGTCGCCGAGAGTTGTCTTCTCGATTGCGGGTGCCTCTACACGCTCCTCTTCCTGACGGCGGGCGTTGCGCTCTGCACGCTCTGCGCGGTTGGCGTTGCGCTCGGCACGCTGTGCGGCGCGGGCTGCGTCTTCAGCGATGCGGCTGTGGCTCAGGATAATGCGCTTGCTGTCTTTGTTAAACTCGATAACCTTGAAGTTCAGCTTCTCGCCAAGTTTTGCCTGGCTGCCGTCTTCCTTAACAAGGTGCTTCGGAGTTGCGAAACCTTCAACACCACCGTCAAGAGTGATGACTGCGCCCTTGTCCATGACCTCGGAAACGGTACCCTCGTGGATGCTGCCGACAGTGAATCTGCCTTCAAACTCCTCCCAGGGGTTGCTTTCGAGCTGCTTGTGGCCGAGGCTCAGACGACGGTTGTCCTTGTCGATTTCAAGCACCTGAACTTCGATTTCGCTTCCAACGGAAGTGAACTCGCTCGGGTGTTTAACCTTCTTGGTCCAGCTGAGGTCGGAGATGTGGATGAGGCCGTCGACGCCTTCCTCGATTTCAACGAATACGCCGAAGTTGGTGAAGTTGCGAACTTTTGCAGTGTGGCGGCTTCCGATGGCGTACTTGGTCTCGATGTTCTCCCACGGGTCGTTCTTGAGCTGCTTGATGCCGAGGCTCATCTTGCGGTCGTCGCGGTCGAGGGTCAGAATCACTGCCTCTACCTCGTCGCCAACCTTCAGGAAGTCCTGTGCGCTGCGCAGGTGCTGGCTCCAGCTCATCTCGCTTACGTGGATGAGGCCTTCAACTCCGGGCTGTACCTCTACGAATGCACCGTAGTCTGCCATCACAACCACCTTGCCCTTGATGTGGTCACCGACCTTGAGGTTCGGGTCAAGGTTATCCCAGGGATGAGGCATGAGCTGCTTCAGACCGAGGGCGATACGCTTCTTCTCATCGTCGAAGTCGAGGATAACAACCTTGATGTCCTGGTCGAGTTTCACTACCTCGTGAGGATCGCTTACGCGGCCCCAGCTGAGGTCTGTGATATGTACGAGACCGTCGACACCGCCAAGGTCGATGAATACACCATAGTTGGTGATGTTCTTGACCTTGCCTTCGAGTACCTGACCCTTTTCGAGCTTGGAGATGATTTCTTTCTTCTGCGCCTCGAGTTCTGCCTCGATGAGCGCCTTGTGGCTTACAACGACATTCTTGTATTCCTGGTTGATCTTGACAACCTTGAATTCCATTGTCTTGTCAACGAATACATCGTAGTCGCGGATCGGGCGTACGTCGATCTGGCTGCCGGGGAGGAATGCCTCGATGCCGAAGACATCCACAATCATACCGCCCTTTGTGCGGCTCTTGACATAGCCCTTGATGATTTCGTTGTTCTCGAGTGCCTGGTTAACGCGGTCCCAGCTGCGTGTCTGGCAGGCTTTCTTGTGGGAGAGGCGAAGCTGGCCGTTCTTGTCCTCGAGAGTCTCGATGTAAACCTCTACCTCGTCGCCTTCCTTCAGGTCGGGATTGTAGCGGAATTCGCTCACGGGGATGATGGCGTCGCTCTTCATGCCTATGTCCACGCGTACCTCACGCTTGGAGATGGCTTTCACGATGCCGGTCACTACTTCGTTGTCTTTTGCTGTTTTCAGAGTCTCGTCGTAGGTCTTCTCGACTTCCTCGCGGCTCTTTGCGCCAGCGGCGCTGCCATTTTCATAGGCTTCCCAATCGAAATCTTCGATCGGGCTCTGAACATTAAGTTCGCTCATTAAAAAAAGTTAGTTAATTGGGTTAATAAATCTCTGCCTCAGGGCGCATTCCCGAACAAGTACAGACGGTTTCCTTTCAGACCTCTCCGCTCTTTTCCGGGTATACCTTTCCCTAAAGTGCCGCAAAATTAATATTTTTTTTTCAAACCTCCAAGTTTTCAGCAAGTTTTATTTCAGTGAAGACTAATTATCTTCAATTATCTTCGAATCCTTCGAATTCCTGCCACTCAAATTTAAAACTTCGCGCTTCCAACCTTTGGGCGAATGATTTGTTGTCTTTAGTAAGAAGATGTTTAAAATCCTTAAGGTCTATAAAGTCCCTAAGCTCATTAAGGTCCCTTAAAATCCTTAAGGTCCCTAAAGCCCTTAAAGATTAGTTTTATTTGATGTTCTTTATTCTAATTTAATTGGAGATGCTATGAAAAAGATGGTCCTGTTGCTGCTGGCAATTATTGTGTGCCTGATGGCTAAGTCGCAGGTTAATATTCCGTTTCAGGAAGTCAATTATGAGGCGCATTATCATTGCGGCCTGATAAACGTGATGATTGCTCATGCCAGAGTGACGCTGTCGAAAGAGGGCGAGAATTTCAACGCCACTTTCAACGGCAACACTATCCCCTGGGGCGGAAGAGTCTACTGCGTGAGCGACACGCTCAGTGCCCTCTTTACTCCCGGCAAGCCCTACAGTCGTGAGACAGTGACGTATGTCAACGGTTGGTATATGAAACCTCATGAGAATGTATTCGCAAGCAGTTTCGACCGTTCCAATCCCGCAAATTATAAAAACATAAAAGGTCAGGGAGACCTGAGCGCGTCGGACAAGACCATGGAGGCAATACACATTTCTGCCTTTATGCTCGGACTCTTTGAATACTACAGGGAAATTGACTTCGAAAACATGAAGGCAGGCGACCGCATCGTCATTCCTGTGGCAGTGGAAGGGGGCGCCGGCGAGAGTGTCACCATCACCTACAATGGCAAGTCGAGTGCGGAATCGGGAGGATTCCGCCACCAGACTTATTCCACTGTATTTGAGTTCACCTACGGCGGAGTACCCAGCGGATACCCCGTGAATACCGAGGTGTCGGTCGACAGCCGTCTCCCGGTTGTCATGAGCACTGACCTTGCCATAGGAAAGGTTGAGCTATTCCTTATTTAGAACGCGTTGCTTATTTGAGTTTCGGCTTAAGTTCGTCGGGGGTCTCGTTGGTGTACATCTCGACGGGAGCCGTTTCCTTTGTGTAGAAGTCGGCGACAACTTCCGGATCGAGCGTTAGCGAGGGCTTGAAGCTGTCGCTGCCCATGTATTCCAGAATGGCGTTTCTCATCCTTCTTGCCACGATTCTCTTGTCAAGGTCGTTGTCGATGTCCATCGTGGTCATGAACAGTTTGCCGTTGAGAACGTTTGCCTCTACCACCATGCCGAGCTTGCGACTCAGGTGCCAGGTGTCGATGGGCTGTATTGGCGACTGGTATTCCTCCGGAAGTTCCAGAAGATTCATCACCTGTGCCTTGTTGAGGAGTTCCCACCAGTTGAGGTTGCTCCAGTCATCGGTCGGGAATCCGTGGGCGAAAAGCGGATGCGTGGTGTCTATGTATGCCCCGGTAGTGTGGGGAGGACGCATCTTGAACCAGCTCGTGTTCCAGAACACCGGCATATAGTTCTGCACTATGTCTTTACCCAATGTCACCTTACCGGCAGCTGTAAGCAATACTTTGCCTCCCTTCTCAAGTGTCTCTATCGCCTTGCGGTCGAGGGTGTCAGTGGCGTATATCTCTGCCGGCACCGGCATTGTCTCTTCTTCCGGATATACCCAGTATTGCCAGTGGTTGCGCCCCTTGCCGTCAACGTCGACCGTGAGGGTATAACAAGTCGGAGCTTTCGCGTCAGCTGTCACGAGCCGTACCTCGCCGGCGGGATTGTTCTTGCCTGTCGGAACTTCCTTCGCAGGCAGGATTCCCGATGCGGCTGTCTTTCTTTCGCTGTCGGTTATGGTATACGTGATTTTTGCCGGACTCAGCGCGTTTGCCGTGGCGTTGATGATCTCGACCGGAACGCTTGCCGTCTCCTTGTCGGTGAATACAAATTTTGGAAAACGGGCGAGCGGCACTATCTCGCTGCAGAACTCGCGCCACTGCGCGCCATCGGTATATCCTTTCTCTTTCCAGAATACGTTGAGCACTCCCTCGAGGGCGGTTCCCTGACCGCTGTAGTCATTTAGCGCAAGAAGCTGGAATCCGGTGTAGCCCGGTGTGCGCAGGTTGCGCTCTATCTCGTATTTGTAGCATAGTGTCTGCAGTTTCCCGCTCGACATGAGGAATTTCTTCCCCATTCCCTTCATACCGTTATTTTCGAGCAGATCTTTGAAAATCTCGAAATTACGGGCTTTGTAGGGGCCTGTATATTGGCTTGTCTCCTCCAGGTCGGGAAACGCACACCACTGTCCTTGCTCATGGGCAAGAATAGGGGAGGTGTTTTCGGGCTTTTCGGGAGACGGTTTGAAATTGCGAGGCATACTGATGTCTGCGGAGAAGTCATCCTCGCTTCCCGGCATACGGTTTTTCCAGTCAAGACCTCGGCCGCCCCCCTTTACGTGGTATTCGCTGCCGCCGTCCCATGCCCAGCCGCCGCCTACTGAGGCGCCGCAATAGATTTTGGTCGGGTCATATCCTTTCATTGTGGCGACCCATCGGTCTGTATAGGGCACCCAGTTGCCTGCCGGCTCGTTGCCGGCCGCCATCATCACGAACGACGGATGGTTGCCGTATCTGTCGATGATCGCCTTTCCCTCGTCGATCAGATATTGGTCTATCGTCATCCCGCTGTTGAGCTTTACTCCATGGTTGGGCCATGACGGTCCTTCCGGCTGCAGATAGATTCCCGCCTTGTCGGCGGCTGCGAAGGCTGCTTCCGGCGGACAGTAGCTGTGGAAGCGCATCATGTTGATGCCGTATTCCTTGCATTTGGCGAAGACCTTTGCCCACGACTCCTCGTCGGTCGGAGCATAGCCGGTGAGCGGGAAGCAGCAGTTCTCCACGGTGCCGCGCACATACATGGGGCGTCCGTTGATCATGATGTCGCGTCCTTCGGCGGTGATGTCTCGCATTCCGAAACTTGTGGTGGCGGTGTCATCGCCGACGCGTGCCTTCAGCGTGTAGAGCGGTGTGCCGAACTCATCCCATGTCTGTATGTCGTCGCCAAGGGCTACGTCGAAGACCAGGGTGTCGCCGCTGATTTTTGGCGAGGCCGCTCGGAATAGCTCGCTGCCGTCAGGACTCGTAACCTCGACCGATGCGTTTTTCACTTTCTTGCCGCTGCCGCCGCGTATCACTCTTACCACGGCTTTCTTCCCTTTCACGTCAGGATAGACACGCACATTGCTTATATAGGCGTCTTTCGGGGTTGCCTGCAGATAGATCTCTCCGGATATGCCGTTCCAGTTGCCTTGCGTCTGGTCTGTGACGCTGTGCGAGTCCTGACCGACGCATACGTTCTGTATGCCGTTGTATATCCTCACCTCGATCTCGTTCTCCTTGCCGGGAACCACGATGTCAGTGATGTCATATTCGTGAGGTGTGGAGAGCGACATGCGGTGGCCCGCCTCCTTGCCGTTTACGCTGAGGAAAGACTCGATGTGCGGACGCTCGAGATGGAGGATCACCCTTTTCCTTTTCCATTCGGCGGGGATGGCTATGCTTTTCCTGTAGTAGGCGTTGCCTACATATTCCTTGTCTGGTGTCAGGAAGAAGGGAAACTTTATGTTGCCCGGTTCCCGGTATGGAGCGTACATCTCGCTGTAGTAGTAAGACATGTCGTAGAGCGATCCCGTCCACTTGGTCTTCGTGTCCACGTCGTTGCCCTTCCCGTTGGTAAGCATCGAGCCCGGAAGCTCGATACGGTCATTATATATCTTGCTGTCGCCATATCCGAACTCCCATGAGCCGGAAAGGTCTATCCTGTTCTCGTGAGCGGCTGAAGCCATAAGTATAGCAGCCAATTCAAGGGTTGCAAGTATTATTCTCTTCATATCTCAAATCCTGTTATCTAAATCACATTCCTCAATTTTACTTTGTTTTCGTATGCTGGGTGCAATTGCATGAACAGCCGTTTTTGCAGATCTCTCGATTAGTGTTTTTTATGTCTGGGGTGTCATGAGATTCCCAGATAATGTCTTCATTTTTTATAACCATCTGCAATTTGCTTCCAATTCCTTGTTTTATAAACAGCTTGTTTTTCAGTAATCCGGCAACGGAAGATATGCCGTTGATCCATAAGTCTTCTCCAATAGGAATCCGGCATGAATCATCGGGATATGCTACTATTTTTATTATGTCGTGATTCCCATAACTTTCATACTCATATCTTGACATACATTTAATCTTAAGTCCGGATGGAATTCTGACTTTGCCGTGATTGTGATAATCCGATATATTGAAATCATATATGCTCCATATTCTGGTCGTATCTCCAGGCTGAAGTCCGAAATCATACATAAGAAATATTTTTTCATCATCCTTGAAAGGCTTGAAATATATT
This sequence comes from Muribaculaceae bacterium, assembly GCA_017626045.1. Lineage (GTDB taxonomy): Bacteria > Bacteroidota > Bacteroidia > Bacteroidales > Muribaculaceae > Lepagella. The sequence goes on from JAGAJP010000069.1 coordinate 30,932, forward strand.
TTGTTGCCTATTCGTTTAAGTGTTGTCATAAAAGACCGTGAATTTTCTTCTGTCGATTTCTCAACATACACATTCAGTTCACCGTTTTCCAGGACAAGCCTTTCTTTTTCTATGACAGGCTTAGCATCCATATTTTGTGTTCCTGTCATCTGGATAATCCAGCACGAGCCATCGGTGAATAAATCACCGCTAAATGCATTTAGACATACCAACAATTGTATTATAAGAACTAATTGTTTCATTATAAAGGAGGAGTTAAGGATACTGTTTCATCCCTGACTGCAAAATAGTATTCAGGAATAAACATCGATGATTTTACACTGAATACATTCCCGGAGTAGTAGCCATTACCAACTCCACCCCATCCCCAGTCACAATGAATGTATGAATCAATAAAATATTGCGATTCGTTTTGACAAGACATCAAAAGAATAGTTATTGATAAGAGCGTCAAAATGGACGCTCTAAAGAAAGAATTATTCATAACGATTGTTGTTTTTTATTATGAAATGTTTTGGGGTATGTTTACTCTAAAATTGTGGCTATATCCACTCCGTAAACTTCTTCGCCGGTGGTGGTGTCGGCTTCCTCGGGGAAATACACAGGCATGTTCTCCTGTAGCGGTAGAATCCGCAGCTCGAGTTCGGTGGCGTCCTTCGGGAGTCGCCAAAGTCCCATGAGCATCGGGCGACCATTGTAGAAGTTGTCGGCTATCAATCTGCCGTTGCAGTAGAGGCGAGCCACGTCTCCGCGGTAGTTGATTCTCAGGAGCACGTTTTCCCTCTCTTCTGCTGCGGGAAGATTACTGATCCTGTATACAGCCGCGTTCTCGAAGTCCTTGTCTTCGGGTGATTCAGCCGCCTTGTTTAGTCCGATTGTGATTTTTCTTGGGGCTCCCGCCTCGGCTGTCTTTATGATTGTAGGTTTGACAGAGGGGAGGGCATCGGTCTCTTTTGCGGGAAGGAACAGGTGCGATGCTTCATCGGATGTGAGAAGGTAGATATTCCCGAATACAGGTTTGTCCGTTCCCTTGGGCTTTACGTTTTTCAGAATATTTTTGCCGACGGCGATTTCCGTAGGCACGCCTGGAATCTGCTCCAGATATATCTTTCCGTCTCGGTTGGCGATCAGCTGGGCTGTGGCGTACTTTATCCCATCCATGTTGACCGGGAAGATGCACACCGTTCCCGCAGGTATCGTCATCGGTTTTGACGGAAATTTCACTCCGCAGAGGTCAAACCGTATTCCTTTCTTGTCAGAAAGGTTCTGCAGTCGCTCATAGTTGTTGACAAACACAAACCCGCTGTCGCCCGCTGACCGGTAGGAATATCTCAGGTGCGAGTCGTCGCCCTTTGCGATATCTTGTGGGGCCGGGAACGTCGCTTCCATCGGGGCGAGGGTCTTGCCATAGTCCTGCATGAAGAGGTGTAGCTTGCGCAGTGTGTAGTAGTGCGGATATGTCTGGCCGAATTCTCCGAGCGGAGCCTGGAAGTCATAGTTCTTCACCGGCATGTCGTTGTAGTTGGTTGCCGGACTGCGCTGCACTTCGTTGAGGTATATGTCGCTTTCTGGATTGGTGCCTCCGTGATACATATAGTATCCGAGAAGGTTGCTTCCGCTTCCGAGTTTCACGACCGCAAGAGAGTACGCGTCTTCCGGATATATCCAGGGCCGGCGGTGGTATGCTCCCATCATTCCTCCTCCGAGTTCGCAGGTGAAGTAGGGATACAGTTCGTCGCCGCTTGTGATTTTTTCTTTCTGATCCTTCAACTGTTCGCTGGCAATGGCGGTGCTGCTTCTGAAACTCTTGAAGTTGAATGCCTTGTAGTAGTTTCCGGCAGTGGGTTCGATCGACCGCTCCCAAAAACCGTCGGCATAGTCGCCATAGAGAGGAATCATCTCGCCGTATGGCACCGGGGTCTTCAGCTCAGGCCATCCGGTGCGCGTGTAAAACGGCAGATCGAAACCGATGCTGTTTGCTATTTCCTTCAGTTTCATCAGATATGATCCGTGACCTCTGTATTCGTTGTCAAACTGGCACGCCATCACGGGTCCTCCGTCTTTCCACTGCAGTCCCTGGAGCTGGGTGAAAATCTGGCGGTATAGTTTTTCCGTGGCATCGAGGAATTCCGGATTCTCGCTTCTTGTCTTAATCTTCTTTTCGAAAATCCAGTCCGGAATGCCGCCGTTTCTCACCTCGCCGTGGCAGAAAGGACCTACGCGGAGCACCACCGGCATACCCTCTTCCTTGCATATTTCAATAAACTTCCGGAGGTTTCTGTTTCCGCTCCAGTTGAAGACCCCTTCGTTTTGCTCTATATGGTTCCAGAATACGTAAGTGGCGATGATTGTCACTCCACCCTCCTTCATCTTTCTGACCGAGGAGCGCCATTCGTTTTCCGGCAGTCGGCTGTAGTGAATCTCACCCATCACGGGCATCACTCTTTCCCCGTCAATGATAAGGCTTTGAGCATCCCACTTCACGTCCGGCATCACCGGCGATTCGGAAATGCCCGCATACGCCGATCCGCCACAAGTAAGTAATGCGGCTCCGGCAAAAAAAGACAGCAGTTTCATATTCATGATCTTCAGGTTATAAAAAATCCATCGGCGGTAAAACCGGACGACACCGCAAAGTTACAACCAAAATCCCAATAATAAAATGTTTTTACCATTAAATTTGATGGATTATTTTACTGCCGGTTCAATACATGAAATTTCTGTACTGCACGTTGTCTTCTCCTCCAATGTCTCTTCCTCAAGTGTCGCGAAGCCAATTATGACGTGCTTTGCTTGAGCGTAGCTAATTAAGCATTATGAATTAAGCATTATGAATTATGCATTATGAATTATGCATTATGAATTATGCATTATGAATTATGCATTATGAATTATGCATTACTCTAAATCCACTGTCTCCAGTTGTCGCATGAAGTCTTGACAAAACGTCCGGTCCCGGTATTCCCGTATCTCTTCACTATTGTCCTGAGGTTTCCGAGTATATAGTTGGCTTTGGCGCGAGCCTCGTCGCTCCTCAGCATGGCGAGTGCTTCCGACACCTCTTTTTCATAGATATCCTCGGTTTCTCTGTGTCCGACGGTGGTGTCGTAGTCATACAGGAACCCATAGTGCTCTTCGGCGAAATTGTCTTCCCAGTATTGAAGGTCAGGCTCGAAGATGCCGACCCACCCCCGCCAGTATTGCGTCAATGCCCAACACTCCTCGAAGGAGTTGCGCCGCCCGATGGCATACATCAGCCGTGCTATGCCACGCGCGTCGGCTGTCTTTCCGCTTAGCATTTGCTTTTTGTATCCAAGCATCTTGCGCGCGAAATCAAGTTTTGCCGTAGGATTGGATTGACAGGCGTGTCTGGCGGTGGCGTTTTCCCACTCCCAGGTGGTGTTGCCACCTTCGTATTCGTCCCGGAATGTATATGACCCCCAGCGCGACGGATAAAGAGTGAAGGGATTGCGCGAGAGATAACCGTCCTTGTCGATGTTCATGCTTCGCAGATAAGGGAGGCTGACACGCGAGAGATAGCTTATGGCGCGGGCGTAGTTCTCCTCCCGGAGCGCGAGTGTCCCGATAAGCTCGTTGTAGTAGTCGGGGTCGGTGCATGCCTTCCGGCGCAGGAAGCGGTGAAGCGGGCTGGAATCCATGATGCGTCCGTAGGCGGCGGCAAGCTGCGAGCTGCTGATGCTTCCCATCATCTGAAACGACAGACTGCCATAGTCGATGTCAAGACCTTTCAGCGGGCTGAGCCGGAGGCGCGACGGGTCGAGTCTGTCGGCATACGATGCCAGTAGGATCGCTGTGCTATAGTCTTTCTTTTTCCAAAGGTGCGGCAGCCAGTCCACATAGATCACGTTGCGGCAAAGCCGTGTCCATTCTTTCGCGTCTACATTCAGCGGGTCGCATTTTTCCTCTATCCATTTCAGGTCGGATATAAGCGAGCTCCTGTCGCCTGTCCGTGCGTCGAGTTTCATCTTGTAGGCGTGAGCGAGGTCTTTTAGTTTCTGAGAGGAGAATTTATGGCTGAGGGCGCGACTTATCTCCATGCGCGCCTGCGGTAGTCTTGACATATACTCATTGTGGGTATAGGCAAGCATGAAATTCCAGTCACCGTAGTTTTTGACGCGTCTGTCTTTAAGCAGGCGCATGGCGATCGGCACTGTCCTGACCATGAAGAGCGTGTCGGTGGCGTGGGTTCTGACATACTCGATGAGTTGGGTGTTGCCCGGATTCAGCGTCGCCATCAGCTCTATAGGGTTATCGCCTGATATCGACCATATGTCGCCGGCTTTGGCAAACATGGTGTCGGCGCGTTCCTTTTCGCCGATGCGTCTCAGGCAGCCGGCGGCATACCGGCGAGCCATCCGCTTCATGAGGTTGCAGTCGGGGAACCCTGCAAACGCCGAGTCGGTATATACGATACATTCGGCATATCGCCTTGTGGCAAACAGCGCCCGCGTCACCTGCAGCGCATACCTGTCTTTGAGCCGTTCGCCACTGTACGCCCTGCACTCTGCGATAAGCGCGTCGAAGTCTTCTCCGTTGTCGCCGGAATCCCTGCTTTCGGGATAATACCATGGCGAGTTCATGTGGTCACGCAGTTTCTCTATCCTCTTGGCTAAATAGAGGAAGTCTGTCAGTTCCGTGTCCTTGCAGTTGGCGAGGTATGTGCGCATGAGGTTTCCCTCCGTCATCTCCCGTGTCGCAACATATTCCTGTACGCGTTCCGGCGAGTCATGATATACAACTTTTTCGATGTGTGATGTCGGAATGCGCTCCGAGGTCAGTTTCTGCCATAGCCGCAGGTTCTCCTCTTTCTCGATCGAGGATGTCCCGGCTGTTGATCCGAATGGCAGATAGAAAAATTCCGGAGTCGGGATAATCGGATTCCAGGGGCCGCACGCCGATGCCGTGATTGCCGTAGCGGCGGATGCACCCAGGATTATTGCCTTAAGAGAATATGCTGTCGATTTCATTGGAAGTGTATTTAGAGAGGTTGCTTGAGTCAAGATGATATAATATGGTGGAGTGGGGTCTGAAGGCAAGTTCCTTTTCAATCATCTGTTTTGTCTTCAAAATGTCGTCGATGGATGATGTCTCCTGGCGCACAATGTCTCCCTTGTGGATGAGCCGTCCGCCGGAGGCTATGTCATTGATTGCCTCGTATGTGTTTTTCTCGCGTCTTGAGAATTGCGTGGAGTCCTGGAGGTCAATGCCGTTGAGAAGCCCGATAAACTGCCGCTTGCGGAAAAGCAACTGCCATGAATATGTGGGATACGCCACGTCAAGATGAAGGGGATATGACGCGAGATGCTCGATGTAAGGTTTTACGTCTGCCGGGTCGATGATGGAGTTGGCGGCGTCCGGGTCGTTGAAACTGCCGGTGTTGTAGACCATCAGCACTCCGCAGTCTACCGGGGGCACCTCGCTTCTCAGTTGATGGAGTCTCACCGTGCTGCTTAGCCGCCAGTCAAGTTTCTCTTTCGCGATGCTGATTCTCACGGAGTCGCAGAGGTTGAAAAACGACTCTCTTGTCATTCCGGTCCAGTCGCAGTCGAGCTGGAGCTCGCCCACGTTGGGAAGCTCGTTGTAACTGCACATGTTCTTCACCCGCCTCACGATGTTTTCGGCGAGGACTCCTTCATGTCCGCTTACTTCCTTGAGCGCGTCGAGAGTGATATAGACGGTCGGTACGAATTCCTTCTCTTTCATCTGTTCCTTGAGCAGAAGGTAATCCTCGTCGCTTATCCTTACCGTGGCGTTGGGAATAGCCCTTTTGCCGGGATACGTCTCGTTCCGGTCGGCTATGACATCAAACATCCGCAGATACACCCTGCCTATGTCGTGACGCTCCATGAAAGCCTTGTCGGCACTGTCGGGAGCGAACGTCGTCTTCCAGTAATACACCGAGTTCATTTCGTCGTGGATCGGCTCCTGCGGCATCTCCTGCTTCTTGCCGCCACAGGCTGTGGCGAGGAGCAGAAGTACGCCTGCGGCATGGATAAATTTCTTCATAAGTTTTTAGCTTTTTCTGATTCAAAATTATCATAAACAAATCGCCCGGCAAACAGTTTTGCCGGGCGATGTATGAAGTATGCTCCCTATTGTATGAAATGAAATCCGCTTACCGCCACACGAGGTAGTTTATGTTTTTTACTTTTGTGTCCCAGGTGTTGCCCATCCTTATTCTTTCTCCTTCCGCTTCGGTATACTGTCCGTATGCCTTTCCGCCTACAAGATAGATGGCATTGCTCGCGCCGGCGTCGGCGAGTGCCTGCGAGAAGTCGTGAAACGTGACCCTTTCGTTGCTGATGACCACGCAGATCCTGCCGTTGATTTCGGCAAGGGCGCGCCTTATAGACTTCCCTTTCGGCTTGTTTTCCACAATCTGGCCTCCCACCACGAGCGGATACTGCCTGAAGAAGTAGCCGTCGGCTGTGAGTGCCTGCTCAAAACGCGGGGTCGCATCGGCTACCCCCACGGTGACTTCGCCGTTGATGATTGAGCAGAATCCTGCCTTCGCCTCTCCTTTGCTCACGAGCTCTCCCTTCACGACACACGACCCTACTATCTTGCCGTTGTCGCCACGGATGTCTGCCGCCTGAACCATCAGTACCGCCGTGGTGTCGTTTATTGCGCTGTTGCCGATCTCAAGCACCGGAGTGGCGTTGAAGGGAGTCAGGATTGTCAGTCCCGTGCCGTTTACTGTCGTGTCGGTTCTTACGGTAAAGGGTACTCCCTTCACTGCCGGTTCATCGGCAGGAGTCGACTCTATGGCATTGACAGCGGGTATGACGGGTTGTTTCTGAACTGCCGCGATGTCTGTTTCTTCCTCCTCGTCGTCGGCAATCGAGAAAAATACTATCGTAGTGGCGGCTATGATTAAGAGAGATGCCGCCGTGAATATCCATACGGCGATCCGTTTCCGTTTCCGGTATCCTTTTTCCTCCTTCGGGCTGTTGCTGTCCGATGAGATGATGCGTATTTCATCATCGTTTATGTCAGAATCCCAGTGGTTCATTTGAGAGCCTCCTTTTCCAATAGGTCTTTCAGTGCCTTCAGCGCCTCTTTGGAGGCTGACACCTCACGTCGGAAGGTCCGGCAGTCGGAAAGAATCACTTTCTGGCGCGTCGGATTTATGAAGGCTATGAAATCCCGGTTTACAATCAAGCTTTTGCCGATTCTTATGAATCGGTTGTCGTTGCCGTCGAGCATCTCGGCGATACGCCGCTCTATCTGCCCGAGCTGAAGCGTCACTACGAAGTCCTCCCCGTCAGCTGTGGTGATGGCGGAATAGTTGCCGTCGGCAGTGATATACACTACTGACTCCGTCGGCACACGGACCATCTCCGTTGAGGTTGTGAAGACAAGACATCGCTCCATACTGCAAAGTTACAACTTTTTTCCGACACTCCGCCCATAATTAAATTATGAAAAAGCGCCACTTCAAGAAAAAATTTAAAAAAATCACATCAAATATTTGCATGATTCAAAAAAAAGCAGTAATTTTGCATTGCTTTTCGGGAGAGACCACGCGAAGCCTTTAGGGTGTCTCTCGATAAAGCGACATGGTGGATGTAGCTCAGTTGGTTAGAGCGACGGATTGTGGTTCCGTAGGTCGTGGGTTCGAGCCCCATCTTCCACCCGCCTTCAGAGACTCGAAAGTGGCTCCACACTTCGGGTCTCATTTTTTTGAAGCAAAAAAAATCCGGGCGAAAGCCCGGATTTTCAATTTTCAATTCTCAATTTCACTTCACCAGTCCCTTCAGGATATTGAAGAATTCGGGATCTTCGCCGATGGTGACATTGGCGATGTTGCCCTCAGGATCAATTATGAACTTCGTCGGGAAGCCCTGGATCTCATATTTCTGGAGTAGGTCTGAGTCGTCGGGGCAGTATACCTGAAGCCAGGGAAGTTCATATTTCTTTACTGCGTCTTTCCATACCTGCTGTGAGTCGCGACAGTCGATGCCGAGTATCTCAACCTTGCCGGCATATTCCTTATATGCTTCCTTAAGGGAGGGAAATCCCTTGATACACCAAGGACACCACGAACCCCAGAAGTCCAGAATCACCCACTTACCTTTCAGGTCGGAAAGGGAGAGCGGTGCGCCGTTGATGTCGTTGAGTGTAAACTGAGGTGCGGGAGTCCTGACTTCCGCCGTAGCCTGTGCTTCAGATGCCTGAGCAGCGGAACCGTCCGCTTTCTGCTGATTGCCCGCTTTTGCGCCGCATGCCGAAAGCATCAGCACAAGAAGCGGTAATAAAACTTTCTTCATCATATCTATCTCTAATTATTACAATACTGAGAATTCTAATTCTCAATTCTCAATTTTCAATTTTCAATTTAAATCACTCCCAGTTTCTTCCCAACCTTGACAAAGGCTTCAATAGCCCTATCAAGATGACAACGCTCATGGGCGGCGGAAAGTTGAACGCGGATACGTGCCTGCCCCTTGGGAACAACAGGATAATAGAAACCGGTTACGAAAATTCCCTCCTTCTGCATCTCGGCGGCGAACTCCTGCGAGAGTTTGGCGTCGTAGAGCATCACGGCGCAGATGGCAGACTGTGTGGGCTTGATGTCAAAGCCCGCTGCAAGCATTTTGTCGCGGAAATAGTTCACGTTGTCAACCAGTTTGGTATGGAGGTCGTCAGACTCGCCCAGCATCCTGAACATCTCGAGGCTCGCTCCTACGATAGAGGGTGCTACAGAGTTGGAGAAGAGGTAGGGGCGGCTGCGCTGGCGAAGCATGTCGATAATCTCCTTCGGTCCGGTGGTGAAGCCTCCCATGGCACCTCCGAAAGCCTTCCCGAGAGTGCCGGTGAAAATGTCGATCTTGCCGTAGCAGTCAAACTGCTCCGCCACTCCGTGGCCTGTCGGACCGACAACTCCGGCGGAATGCGATTCGTCTACCATCACGAGCGCGTCGTAGCGGTCGGCAAGTTCGCATATCTTGTCCATCGGAGCCACATTGCCGTCCATCGAGAAGACACCGTCGGTGGCGATGATCTTGAATCGGCATCCCTGGGCGTCGGCCTCCTTCAGGCAGCGTTCCAGATCCTCCATGTCGGCGTTGGCATATCTGAAGCGTTTCGCCTTGCAGAGACGCACGCCGTCGATGATCGACGCATGGTTGAGAGAGTCGGATATTATTGCGTCTTCTTCAGTGAAGAGAGGCTCGAAGAGACCTCCGTTTGCATCGAAGCATGCCGCATACAGTATCGTGTCCTCTGTCTTGAAATATTCCGAGATCGCCTTCTCCAGCTGCTTGTGCAGATCCTGGGTTCCGCAGATGAATCGCACGGAACTCATGCCGTAGCCCCTTGCGTCCATAGCTTTCTTGGCTGCCTCCACAAGGCGGCTGTTGTCTGCGAGTCCCAGATAGTTGTTGGCGCAGAAATTGAGGACGTCGCCGTTGGTTCCGGCAACCTTGATGTCGGCGCTCTGGGGCGATTCGATTACTCGTTCATTTTTGTAAAGTCCCGCCTCCTTGATGGAGTCAAGCTCCTTGGCAAGATGTTTTTTGAAATTCTTATACATTATTTTAAATTTTTGAGGTCAATCATGGCCGAAAGAAGTTGAGACAACTTCAAAGGTTATTTTCGGTAAAGTTATAAAAAAATTCTCATTCACGCAAAAGAAAAAGGCTGCCTCGGCAGCCTTTCCCTAATTTACATTATACATAGATCAATCATATCGACTTCTCGACATTCCAGACAAACGCGCGGAGACCGAGCATCGGCCTGTCTTCGTCGAGATGCCTGAGTTTCTCGAGCAGCGGGTCCACCTGCCGGTCTTCCACCACTGCCAATATAGCGCTCGCGAGCCCCGGCCACGCATGGCTCCCGTAATGTGGCTCCCCTTTAACGCTGCCTCTTCCCTGAACATCATTGAATGCCGTATACCCGCGGCAGTTGCTTCTTGTCAGGATGTCGACAATCTTTTCGTAGTGCGCCTGGTCGAAGGCTATAAATACAGATTTCATTTTGCGTTCAGTTTTTTGAGTTTACGACGAACGTTGAGCACACCTCTGCCGGCAAACGAGCAGTAGAGAACCGGAACGAACAGCAGGGTGAGGATGGTGGAGAAGGTGAGACCACCGATCACGGCTACACCCATCGGCTGCCACATCTCGGCGCCCTGTCCAGAGCCGACTGCCATCGGCACCATGCCGAGCACGGTGGTGGCGGTGGTCATGAGCACAGGACGCAGACGCGAGCGACCTGCGTCGATCACGGCGCTACGGATGCTGAGGCCGCGCTCTCGGTTAAGGATTATGTAGTCGATGAGCACGATACCGTTCTTCACCACGATACCGATAAGCATGATGGCACCGATCATCGACATCACGTTGAGCGTGTGTCCCGTCATCCAGAGAATAAGGAACACTCCGGAGAACGCGAAGAGTAGCGATGTCATGATGATGCCGGGGTAGGTGAGGCTCTCGAACTGTGCCGCCATCACTATATATACAAGGAGTATGATAAGCACACCGAGCATAAGGAGGTCGCTGAACGAGTCCTGCTGGTCTTCGAAGCTACCGGCGAGCTGGATGTAGATGCCGGCGGGAAGGTGGAGCTTGTCGATCTCTATCTGAGCCTGCTCTACAACCTGGCTCATCGGCACTCCGTCTACTACGGTGGAGACAGTAATCTGGCGTTCCCTGTCCTTGCGCTCGATGGTAGGAGGCGTGAACCGCTGCACTACTGTTCCGAGCTCCCTGAGTCGCACCTGGGCGCCCGTCGCTGTCGTGACCACAATGTTTTCGATGTCTTCAATTGTGGTGCGGTGCTCTTTGTCAAACATCACCTTGATGTCGTATTCCTCGCCGTCTTCCCTGAACTGTGATGCAGTGGAGCCGTTTATTCGGTTGCGGAGCACGTTTGCCACCGATGCGAGGTTCAGTCCGTAAAGACTCAGTTTCTCGCGGTCGAAGTCCACCTGATATTCGGGCTGGTAGTCGCCGCGCGATATCATGATGTCGGCGGTGCCGTCGATGCCTGCCAGAATCTGCTTCAGTGTGCGTGCCACAGAGTCGGTAGCCTGGAAGTCATAGCCGTAGATTTCGAAGTCTACAACCGACTGGCCACCCATGCCGGAGCCACGTCCGCCGCCCACGTTGACCTGGGCCTTCGAGAACTCGGGGAACTGGGTCCGGATGTCCTCTCGCATCGACTCTGCGATTTCCTTGATGCCACGCTTGCGGTCGGATTTGTCGTAGAGACTGATGTTCATCGACACGATATGCGCGCCGTTGTCGCTCAGTGAGGCGAACGTGTTGTCGGCGGATGCCGGACCGACGGTAAACGAAGATACCTTGATTTCAGGATACTTCTTGCGCCAGAGGGAGTCGAGACGGGATGTGGCGTCGTACGCGCGCTCCATGCGGCTGCCGATAGGAAGCTCGAGGTTGACGCCGATTCGGCCGTTGTCCTGTGTAGGGAAGAATTCGGTGCCGACAAATTTCATCAGGAAGATGGATGCCACGAAGATGCCCATACATACGAGTACGGTCACTGTGCGGTGTCCCACCACAAGGTGAAGCAGACGAGCATAGCCGTCGTCAAGTTTGTCGAGCGCCCGTTCAATCGGGGTGTAGAACTTCACGAAGAGTTTGCCGTGGTGGGTGTTTCTTCTCAGCCACTGCGAGCAAAGCATAGGAGTCAGTGAGAGCGCGCAGGTAGTGGAGATGACCATCATGATGCAGACCATCCAGCCAAGCTGACGGAAGAGAACGCCTGTCATGCCGGTCACGAGCGTCAGCGGGAAGAACACCGCGATAAGGGTAAGGGTAGAGGCAATTACGGAGATGGCGACCTCATTGGTGCCATGCACCGCCGCCTGCTTCGGGTCGGAGCCCCTCTCTATATGGGTGGTGACGTTTTCCAACACCACTATCGCGTCGTCCACCACCATACCGATTGATATCGAGAGCGCCGACAGCGACACGATGTTGAGGGTGTTGCCGGTGGCATACAGGTAGATGAACGAGGCTATGAGCGACACAGGAATCGTGATGACGATAATCATGGTGGCGCGCCATCTTCCAAGGAAGAAGAACACCACTATCATCACGAACAGCAGAGCGTATAGCACGGTCTCCTCCAGTGAGGCGATGGTGTTGCGGATATTGTCTGACGTGTCCACAATCACTCCGAGCTTGATGTCGGAGGGGAGGTTTCTCTGAAGTTTCGGAAGCGCCTTCATCACCTGCTCGGAAATCTGCACCGAGTTGGCGCCGCTCTGCTTCTGAATCACGATGATCGCGCCTTCCTTACCGCCGATGTAGGAGTGCTGGGTGCGCTCCTCGAGGGAGTCGTCGACCTTTGCCACATCCTTGAGGTAGATGATGGAGCCGTTGTAGGTGCCCACAGGCACGTTGAGCATCTGGGAGGTCTCGTCAAACTCTCCCTGCACCCTCACGGAGAAGGTGTTGTTGCCGATATCGAACGCGCCGCCCGGAATGTTCCGGTTTTCAGCTCCGATTATTCCTGCTATGCCCTCGACTGTGAGGTGATATGCCTCAAGTTTCTGGGGGTCGCAGTAGACGTGTATCTCACGTTTCGGGGCGCCTGATATCGACACCGTGCCCACGCCGTCGATGCGGGCGAGCGGGTTGGCGACTCCGTCGTCAAGGATCTTGTAGAGTCCCGCCATACTTTCCTTCGCTTCCACCGACAGGAGGCAGATAGGAATCATGTCGGTAGAGAACTTGAAGATGATGGGATTCTGGCAGTCGTCGGGAAGCGACGATGTCACCATGTCGAGTTTGTCGCGTACATCGTTGGTGAGGTTGTCGATATCGTAACCGTATTCGAACTCAAGGGTGATCACAGATGTGTTTTCGCGGCTGTCGGAGGTGATGTGTTTCAGATGTTCCACCGAGTTCATCACGTTTTCCAGCGGCTTGGTCACGTTCTGTTCTATATCCTCGGAACTCGCGCCCGGATACATCGTGATGACCATGATGGTGTTGGTGTCGATGTCCGGAAAGAGGTCCACAGGAAGTTTTGCAAGCGAGAAAAGACCCAGAATCACCACCGTCACGAAGCAGAGGGTGGTCATGATAGGGCGTTTCACCGCAGAACCATATAGACTCATATATTACGTTTTATTAGTGTACTTGATTAACTTGTTATTTCAGCACTTCCACTTTCTTGCCGTTGGAGAGTCCGTTCTGACCTTCCACCACCACTTGAGAGCCGTTGGGCACGCCGCTGATAAGCTCATAGCTGGTGCCGAGACGCTGGCCGAGTTCTACCTTGTTGTAGGATACGGTGCCGTCCTGTTTGTAGACATATACATAGTGGTCGCCGCTGCCTTGCTGCTTGACCACCGCGCGGTCAGGAACCACTACGTGGCGTGAGTTGCCGAGTGCGATGGTGGCTCTGCCAAACATTCCGGGTAGAACCCTTGCGTCGGGATTGGGGAGGGAGATCTCTACTCCCACGGTCCTGCTCGCAGCGTCTACGGTAGGCATCACGAGCGACACTGTACCATTGAACACTTCATCGCCAAACGTGTTGAAGGTCATCTCGACAGGCATTCCCTTCTTCAGAAGAGCGAGCTGCGACTCGTTGACGTTTATCACCACCTTCACGGGATTTATGCGTGCCACCGTGAGTATGGGCTGGGCTCCTGTCATATCACCCGGGTCATAGTTTCTGGCTGTCACCACGCCGTCGATAGGGGAGGTGAGCACAGTGTTCTCGAGAGCGTTGCGGAGAGTCCTTTCAGCCTGCGCAACAGTGTTGCGAGCGTTGATGAGCGTCATCTCCATCTGGTCTACCTGCTGCTGTGTGCCACCGCCTATCTTGAGCAGCTCTACAGCGCGGTCATAGTTGATCTGCGCGTTGCGGAGAGCCGCCTTCGCGTTGTCTGCCGCCAGTTGATACTGGGTGGTGTTCACGTCGTCGAGCACCACCAGTTTCTGACCTTTGCCCACTCTTACGCCTTCATCCACATATATTGCCTTGATGCGGTTTGACATCTGGGCGGAGATGTTGTTGATGATTTCAGGCTCCACGCTGGCTGTGTATACGGCGAGCTGGTCTACGTCCTGTTCCGATACTTTCTCAAGTTTCACCACCGGGGCGGTTTCCTGCTCATTGGTTTCGGCGGCTTTTTCCTTGCCGCATCCGGCAAGTGCGAGAGCAGCAAGCATCGCCGGAGCTAAATATTTCAGGTTTTTCATTTGTTGGAGTTTTCTATAAAGCCATTCTCTCTGCCGAGCAGAAGGTCAAGTTCGCTTGTGGATATCAGATAGTTGTATATTGCCTGTAGGTAAGAGAGCTGGGCGCTCGTGTCGGCGAGCTCGCTGTCGCGAAGCTCGATATACGATGCGGCGCCGATCTCAAAGCTTTTCTGCATGATCTCGTGGGCTTTGCGTGCCTGTGCCACTCCCTCTTTGGAGGAGTCGATCTGGCGCACCTGCTTGTTGATGTTGTCAAGGGCGAGATCCACCTGCATGTTCAGGCTGTTGACTAAGTTCTCGCGCTGGAGGGCAAGCTCGTTTGCCTGCACCTGTGCCTGCTTGAGGGCATTCCACTTTGTGCCGCCCGAGAATATCGGAAGCGACAGCGAGAGCCCCAGAGAAGAATATGGAGAGAAGTCTACGTCGTGAAACATTCCGCCGTTGCTGAGCGAGAGCCAGTTTACGTTGAAGCTTGCGCCGAGGGTCGGTATCCACTCGAATTTCTTCATGGTCACGTTCTGTCCCGCCATCTTCTGCTGGAGTTCCAGTTGACGAAGAGTGGAGTTGTCGGCGAGGCTTCTCGACTGGAGAAGATAGCCGTACATGTCTTTCTGCATGTCTTCCATTGTGGTGGTGGGAACGATGTTGAGTGAATTGTCGATACCCATCAGCACGTTAAGCTGCAGCTGGCACTGCTTCACTGCTATGTCTGCGTCAAGAAGGTTGGGTTCTACGTTTTTTACCTGAACCTCTGAGCGCAATACATCGTATTCCGATGCGGTTCCCTGTGCGAATTTCTTGCGGTATACATCGGCGTTGAAAACGGCGTTGTCATAGTTGCGCTGAATCACTTTCTTCGAGGATATCGCGAGCATAAGGGAATAATATGCCTGGCTCACCTGGTTTATCATCTCCAGACGGCTGGATCTGGCGCTTTCGAGATTCTGCGCTATCTGGGTGTCGGAGATGTTAATTGCCTTCCAGAGCGTGGGCGCTATGATCGGAAGGGTCAGGTTGAAGCCGGTGTTCCATGTGTTGTCGGAGCCCATCTTGAGTTTCTGGCTCTGTCCTCCCATGTTCATTCGGATGGTCTGGAGTTCGATACTCCTCTGGTAGGATAGGGAGAACCCAATCTGGGGCAACAGATTGCCTACGGTCTCTCTCTTCGCATAGGTTACCCTTTTCACCTCCATGTCGGCGATGCGTACGGTAGGGCTCTGGCTGAGCGCGATCTGCACGCATTCCTCGCGCGACATCGGCACTGAGTCGGCATTTTCCGAAAGAATGCCTGTGAGGGCCCTCTGCTGTTGCTGCTGGGCGAAGGTGCCGAAGCAGAAACAGAGAGACGCCGCGCATGCCAATAGCAGTCGATGTCTATGGTTTGTCATTGCTGTTTTTTTATGAGTATTTAAATTATTATATTTCACAATATTTGCCTGAATATCGTATGCTGGTAGACATTCGGGTATAAATGAAGTGCAAAATTAATAAAAAACAGCGAATGGAAATGTGCAATATTCTATTTTGACCAAAATATAGGAAAATTGACCTATGTAAAAAATGTTAAAATGCCGGAATAATCTTTATATTCTCCAGTCGCACGTTTTCAGTATGGCTCTGATAGAGCCAGGGGCGCTCGTCGGGACGGATGCACTCCAGCCGGATGCGGTCCAGAAGAATATTCTCGGCGTAAGAGATGGAGAATCCCCATGCGGGCTGTATGCCGTGGGCAGACGGCTCGGGATAGCCTCCCGTGCCTTCATGACGGCTGATGGCTGCCTCCCCCGTCCCTCCGAAAAAGAATGGATTCGACCCTTTCTGCAGGCGGACATCTTCGTTGGTGATGCCGCCCCGGAAGCGTATGTTGAGATTCTCTATACGCACGTTCCTGACAGGATTACCCTTGACTCCGGCTATCAGACAGGCATAGCGGGAATCGGCGTCATCCACATTGACTCTGCGAATCCGGATGCCGTCGATTGTCGACGGATGGAAGCCTTCCGGTGCCCTCATGCGGTCGCCAAGGCGTATGTAGATGGGCGAATTGCATATGTCAGTCATGGTGATGTCGCACACTTCAATATCTTCCATTGGAGCGCCGTCTACCGTCTCAAGCGCCAGACCCCGGCAATGCGTGAAAGTGCAGTTGCGGACCTTGATGTGGCGGAATCCTCCGTTAGACTCCGTTCCAAGCTTGATGCGTCCTGTCGGACCATCTCCGTCAGGTGCCTTTTCGGCATGCGTGGTGCGGGTTCCGTCGATCAGACTGCCTATATCGTAGCCGCTCACCCGGCAGTTTTCGATCAGTACATCAGACGTGGGCTTTTCCCTTCCTAAGGCGTATGAGCATTTCAACACGATGGCATCATCATTGACAGTGTTTACGTCACAATTCCGGATTATGACTCGTTCACAGCAGTCAATGTCAAAGCCGTCGCGGTTGGTGTCGGCGGTGACGTTTTCAATCAGAAGGTCGTCAACGCCTGTGAGGAGCAAAGCGAAGTGACCGCAGTTCAGAAAACTAACGCCTCTGACAATGACATTGCTGCAGTCTCGCATGGCAAGAGCCTTGTTGGCTGTGGTCTTACCGGAAGGAGTCTTTTTCTTTCCACCGCGGGTAAGGACACCGTTGCCGTCGATGAGGCCTTCTCCTTCTATTGTGACATTATTAAGATTCTCACCCCACATAAGCGAATTGTGCCAGTGGCTGTGCCCGAAATCCTGATATGACGACTTGTTGGGTTCAGCCTCGTCATAGCCTGCGGTGTCTGTCACGGGAGCCGCCTTTATGACGGCACCTTTTTCCAGTCTTAGGGTCACGCCTGACTGAAGATGGATGGAATAAGCGAGATATGTGCCGGCATCGAGCGTTACAGTTCCGCCCCCGTCATCGGCCGCACTCTTCAGCGCGGCATTGATTGCCGGAGAGTCTATATTGACGCCATCCCCTTTGGCCCCGAAATCCCTTACGCTTACTACATTCCCTGCCGCCGCATACACATAAAAGACCAATGCCGGCAGCAAAACACACAGATACTTCTTCACGCGAGATGATGATTTTTAATAATCATTGTCATAATCATTGTCGGTGACATCATAATCGTCATCGTCAAAATAATCGGCGCCTTCACCGGTATTCTTATAGCGGTCATAATCTACATACATGTCGTGCTCGGCATCTCCATTGTATGAATTGTAATCATCAAATTCGTCCATACTTATTAAGTTTTAAATTGATAATATAATCCTCAATCATCCACCTTATCTTAAAATTTAGTCCAATTAGTCTAATTGCTGATGTGGATGCAAAGATAATAAAAAACTTTTGTTGGTCTATCTTTTTTTGTTAATTTCGCGATGTAAAGCAAAAAGTATTCATTCTCGGGCAGGCTCCGCGGCTTGGAAATTCTTGACCGCGCCTGTCCTCAAATACAAAAATTATGATTGAAGTAAATAGAAATCTTTGTCCCCACGACCATGTATGCCCGTTAATCAGGATTTGTCCGGTAGGCGCAATCTCACAAGGAAGCGACGGCTATCCCATCGTTGACCATGACAAATGCATAGAATGCGGAAAATGCGTCCGCTCCTGCCCCAAGAAAGCAATGCAGAATACCCTATAAGCGATACCGCGCAATAAAAATGCCCGGCTCGTACGTAAGGATTCTTTATAACAAGCGGCATTGGAATTTCAGGGAAACGGCATATTTCTAAAAAAATGTTAGGGAGGTATGTGATTTTTCGAAAAATTAATGTAATTTTGCAAGTGAAATAGGGGCGGTTTGAATTGGCGGTCCCGAAGTATTATAAAATTCCAATCTGAATTGATATGAAGAATATTCTCATTATCGGGAGCACGGGCCAGATTGGCAGTGAACTAACCATGAAACTCCGCGCGCTGTATCCCGGAGGCAATGTCGTGGCAGGCTATATTCCGGGTGCTGAACCCAAGGGTGCTCTTCTGGAGTCAGGACCATGTGAGGTGGTCGATATCACAAACCCTCAGCAGATTGCAGACGCGGTGAGCCGATATGACGTTGATACCATCTACAACCTCGCGGCTCTTCTGAGTGCCGTTGCCGAGGCAAAGCCCCAATTGGCGTGGAAAATCGGCCTTGGAGGCCTTTTCAACACTCTTGAAGTCGCGCGTGAAAAGCATTGTGCCGTGTTTACCCCAAGTTCTATAGGAAGTTTCGGCGCAACCACGCCCCACACAAAGACCCCTCAGGACACAATCCAGCGTCCCGATACGATGTATGGTGTCACAAAAGTGTCAGGTGAACTTCTTAGCGACTACTACGCGAAGCGTTTCGGTGTCGACACACGCTCGGTCCGTTTCCCGGGACTAATCAGTTATGTGGCGCCTCCGGGTGGTGGCACCACTGACTATGCCGTAGACATATACTATGCAGCAGTCAAGGGAGAGAAGTTCAAGTGTCCCCTCAAGCCCGGCACGCTCATGGACATGATGTATATGCCCGACGCTCTTCGCGCTGCGGTGGAGATTATGGAGGCAGACCCGTCGAGACTCATACACAGGAATTCCTTCAATATAGCGTCGATGAGCTTCGGCCCCGAGGAGATATTCGCCAAAATCAAGGAATATGTGCCCGACTTCGAGATGGAGTATGAACTCGACCCGCTTCGCCAGCATATCGCCGATTCCTGGCCCGACAGTCTCGACGACACCTGCGCTCGCGAGGAGTGGGACTGGATGCCTGAATATGACCTCGACGCCATGACTCAAGACATGCTGGTCAACCTGAGAAAGAAACTCTCCTCAAATTGCGGATGTTGAGAATTTTTTGTAATTTTGCGTTTTGAAACGCAAAAACTTCTTACTTATGTTATCAAAGATAGAAGCACTGAAAGGTGAGATAGCCGGACTCGAGGCTGCCACGGCAGAAGCGGTGGAACAGCTTCGAATTAAATATCTGAGCAAAAAAGGCGAGATCTCAGCGCTAATGAATGAATTCCGCACTGTGCCTTCCGACCAGAAGAGGGAATTGGGTCAGAAACTCAACGAACTCAAAACGATTGCTACGGAAAAGCTGGCGGCTCTCAAGGAGTCGCTCGCAGTCAACGCCGAGGCTGAGAAGTCGCATATCGACCTCACCCGCACTGCGACGCCGTTGCCGCTCGGCACACGCCATCCGCTTTCGCTGGTAAAGAACGAGATCATCAACATTTTCGGCAATATGGGATTCACCATTGCCGAAGGCCCTGAGATTGAAGACGACTGGCATGTGTTCAGTTCACTGAACTTCCCCGCCGACCACCCTGCCCGCGATATGCAGGATACCTTCTTCATCCAGCGCGACGGTTGCGATGACATCCTGCTTCGCACCCACACTTCCAGTGTGCAGACCCGCACTATGGAGCATACCGAGCCTCCGATTCGTATCGTTTGCCCTGGACGCGTTTACCGCAACGAGGCTATATCAGCGCGCGCTCACTGTTTCTTCCATCAGGTTGAGGGACTGTATATCGACAAAAACGTAAGTTTCGCCGACCTCAAGCAGGTGCTTCTCGTATTCGCACAGCAGATGTTTGGCAACGACACCAAGATTCGTCTTCGTCCCAGTTATTTCCCGTTTACGGAGCCGAGTGCTGAGATGGACATCAGCTGCAATATCTGCGGCGGCAAGGGTTGCGCACTTTGCAAGGGCACCGGTTGGGTTGAGATTCTCGGCTGCGGCATGGTAGACCCGAATGTGCTTAAGTCTTGCGGCATTGATTCGGAAGTATATTCCGGCTATGCTTTCGGAATGGGTGTGGAGAGAATTGCCAATCTGAAATACAGAGTGAAGGACCTACGCCTTTTCAGCGAAAACGACGTGCGCTTCCTCGACGAGTTCGTAGCGGCACAGTGAGAATTGAGATTTGAGAATTGAAAATTGAGAATTGAGAATTGAAAATTACATTCTCAGTTAAAATTCCAGCGACGCGAAGCCAATTATGCATTATGCATTATGAATTATGCATTATGCATAATGCATCATGAATTATGCATTATATTAAATGAGAAAAGGTGAACGATACGAACGTGTGCTTGCGGCTTTTGCGGAGGAGATGCCTTCGCCGGAAACCGAACTTGACTATGACAGCCCGTTTCATCTGCTTTTGGCGGTGATACTGTCGGCGCAATGCACTGACAAGCGGGTGAATATGGTCACCCCCGCGCTTTTCGCCGCGTTCCCCGATCCGGAGGCTCTCGCTGAAGCTACCGAAGAGGATGTGTACCAATATATCAAAAGCGTAACCTTCCCCAACAATAAGACACGCCACCTTATAAAGGCGGCGCGTATGCTGAGAGATGATTTCAACTCGGAGATGCCCTCCGACATCGATAATCTGATGAAACTCCCCGGCGTGGGCAGAAAGACAGCCAATGTGATGCTCGCGGTGGTATGGCATAAAGCTGCAATGCCGGTTGACACCCACGTGTTTCGCGTTAGCAACCGCATTGGCTTGACCAACAAATCGCCCAACCCCACGGTCACAGAGCGCGAGCTGGTGAAGAATATTCCACCGGAGATGCTTCCTGACGCGCATCACTGGCTGATTCTCCACGGACGATATGTTTGCACGGCGAGAAATCCCAAGTGCGGAGAATGCGTTATCGCTGACTGGTGCGCCACTATGGAGAAGAAACGTCTCAGCGGGGAGTGAAGAGTGCGTGAAGTTGCAGGAAGCGCTGAAGAGACTCCTCGCCAAACTTCTCCATGGATTTCATGACACGTTCAAGAGACTTCTCTTCATTCGGATTGCCCGACTTGCTATAGAACTTATCGGCATAGCATATCAGTTTCTCCTCAAGAGAAACCGGAACGAGATCGATATGCGGAAGCGGAAGACCCGCTTCCGCTATTTCTTTTGCCGTCAGCCCGGAGCCTGTGTGCCGTTCGCATACGCGTGCTATTTCCGGCAACCCTATTTCACGCATCATCTCGCCTCCGATGATGCCATGGCGTATGTATGGCTCAGAGCCCGTGCAGTGGATTGCAGGGGCGTTACACCGGATGATGCCGACATCATGTAGCATTGATGCGTCGGCCACAAAACTCCGGTCTATATCAAGTCTGCACTCGTCTGCTACTTGCAGTGCCTTACGTGCGACATTTGCCGAATGGGTCAGCAACAAATCGAGGAGGGCAGAGCCCTCCTCGTAATAATTATTAAGGATTTTATTTATCTCCATCTTAATTTAGTTCTCGGAGTTCTCGGAGCTCTCGGAGTTCTCAGAGATATACTCTCACTTTTCTTCGATTACCACGTTCCATCCGTGGGTGTCTGGTTCCTCGCCGAGCTGGATGCCGCGAAGCTTCTCGTAAAGCATTGTGGATTTCGGTCCCGGTTTGCCGTCGCCAAACTTATAGCTTCGGCCGGTGTCCAGATCGTCGATCTGTCCTACGGGGGATATCACTGCAGCAGTGCCGCAAGCTCCGACCTCATCGAAAGTCTCCAGTTCCTCAATCGGAATATGTCTGCGCTCTACCGTCATCCCGAGGTCTTCGGCGAGCTGGCAGATGCTCTTGTTGGTGATTGACGGAAGTATGGAGTCTGAATGGGGCGTAATGTATGAATTACCCTTGATTCCGAAGAAGTTGGCTGCTCCGCACTCGTCGAAATATTTCTTTTCCTTGGGATCGATATAGAGCATCACAGAATAACCCTTGTCGTGGGCAATCTCTCCCGCCTTCAGCGATGCGGCATAGTTGCCGCCGATCTTGAAGGCTCCGGTGCCGAGCGGTGCCACACGGTCATAGTTGCGGCTCATGCAAACCTTAGTGGGATTGAATCCGGTCTTGAAATATGGTCCTACCGGCGATACGAAGATGACCACCATATAGTCTTTCGAAGGCTTCACGCCTACCTGCGGAGAGATTCCGATTTCAAGCGGACGGATATAGAGGCTCGCACCGGTGCCGTAGGGAGGCACAAACCGAGTGTTGAGCGCCACTACCTTCTTCACCATCTCGCAGAAAATCTCTTCCGGGAGCGGCTCCATCATGATGCCTTCTGCAGAGCGGCGGAAACGCGCTGCGTTCTCGTCCATGCGGAAAACGCGAATCTTGCCGTCGGCGCCGCGGAATGCCTTGAGGCCTTCAAACGCTTCCTGTCCGTAGTGCAGGCAGGCAGCCGCCATGTGCATCGGAATATATTCCGAATCGCTTACTTCTATCGGTCCCCATTTTCCGTCGCTGAATGTGCAGCGGACGTTGTAGTCCGTGGGCACATATCCGAAGGGGAGGTTTTTCCAATCGATATTTTCCATAAGTATAAACCTAAAGTTATTAAACAGCGACCTTACAAGTGAGATCGCCTACTTTCACAATATATACACCGTGGGATAGATTCAACCGGCTCACTCCTGCCGGGATGGTCTCGCTGCTCACAATCTGCCCCAGGATGGTGAAGACCTTGATCTGTACCTGCTGGGAGGTGGACACCACGAGACATCCGGAACCGACGCGAATCTCGACTTCGCTGTCATGTGCCACTGTCTTGAGACCAGATATCACGACACGCACAGGCTCCCAGTTTCTTGCGGTGGCCGATGATACGAACCCAACTGCAATAAACACAGCCAATGCGATGAATATTCTAATCAGACGTCGTGACATATCGGAGCGGATGAATGTTCTGCTGAATCCCTGATGTTATTTCTTGACCTTGTTGTAGCGGGCGTTGAGTCCCTCTACGATTTCATCGGTGATGTCGAGGTCTTTGTTGAAGTGTAGCGCTGCGGCTTTGTTGAAGATTGCGTCGTAGCCATGCTTCTTGTTGTATTCCTCCACAAACGCGTTGATTGAGTCGTTGACTGCCTGCTGGGCTTTGGCGGCTGCCTCCGCATATTTCTGCTGCATCGTGCCCACAGCTTTCTCGGCGTTAGACTGCATCGACGCCAGTTTCTGCTGGTCGGTGTCGAAACTTTCCTGTGACAGATACGAGTTGTTCTGAACCTTGTTCTGGATCTGCGACGCCAGTGACTGGAGGGAGGTCTGGTGACGCTTGGTCTCGTTTTCCAGATTTTCCTGCATCCTCATCATTTCCTCATTGTAGTCTTTGGCAAGAATATACTTTGTGAGAAGTGTGTCGAGATCCACATATCTGTAGTTGGGGAGGTCTGCGGCGTCTGCCTTTGCCTCTTTTTTTGCGGGTGCCGATTTCTCATCCTTGGAGTCTCCACAGGATGTGGAGGCTGTGCCGACTGCTACGGCGAGTGCGAATCCAAGAACTGTGTAAAGTGTTTTTTTCATTATGTAGGGTTTGTTGTTTATGATACGTATCAAAAAAACGGTGGCCGCATTGTTATGATGCGACGCTCCGACTGCAAAATTAATAAAAAATCATGATATGACGTTTAAGAAATGCAAAAGATTTGTTAAAATGAAATAAAATTAATATCTTTGGAGTCGGAATTGGAATTGAGATTCATTCATTCTCGTTCCGTTCTGACCGATATTTCAGTTAAATCTGAATTGTGACGGTCATGATGATTGAGAAATTAATTAAAATTTAATGATATGGAAGTAAAAGACCTTAAGCCGGAACTTATCTGGCAATGTTTCGATGAAGTGACTAAAGTGCCGCGTCCCTCGTGCCATGAGGAGCGGATCCGTGAGTTTCTCGTTAATTTTGCCAAGAAACACGGCGTCGCTGTCAAGACTGACGAATGCGGCAACGTGTTGATGCACAAAGATGCTACTCCCGGCTTCGAAAAGGCTCCCGTTGTCATTCTTCAGGCACACATGGACATGGTGGCTGAGAAGAACGGCGATGTGGAGCACGATTTCCTGAAGGATCCCATCGACACCTATGTCGACGGAGACTGGGTTAAGGCTCGCGGAACCACTCTCGGTGCCGACAACGGTATCGGTATCGCTGCCGCTATGGCGGTGATGATCGATCCGGACCTCAAGCACGGTCCCGTGGAGGCCCTGTTTACCGTCAACGAGGAAATAGGACTTGAAGGTGCGCAGAATCTAGGCGAGGATATGCTTGGTGGCAACATCCTCATCAATCTTGATTCTGAAGATGATGGCGAGATCTTCGTGGGTTGCGCAGGTGGCATCGACACCACCGCTTGGTTTGACTACAAGCGTTCGATTGCTCCCGACAACTTCTCATATCTGAGAATTAGCGTCACCGGACTTCTCGGTGGCCACTCAGGCGGCGACATACACCTCGGACGCGCCAACGCCAACAAGATTGTGGCGCGTTTCCTCTGGGGCTGCTCGCAGAAATGGAATCTCGAACTCATAGAATTTGACGGCGGCAACCTCCGCAACGCAATCCCCAGGGAGGCACACGCTGTGTTTGGTATAGAGACGAAACTCGCCGACGACATCAAAGAGGCTCTCGAGGCGTATGCCGCTGAGATTAAGAATGAGTATTCCGGAGTTGAACCGTCTATCAAGATTTCAATTGAGGAGACCGAAAAACCGCAATACAGCATAGACCAGGAGACATCGCTGGCTCTCGTCAGGTCGCTTTACAGCGCGCCTCACGGAGTGGTGTCGATGAGCCGTGACATAGAGGGACTTGTGGAGACTTCCACCAACCTCGCGGCGGTGAAAATGGAGAAAGACAACCGTATAAAGGTCACCACCTCGCAGCGTTCGAGCGTTGAAAGCCGCAAATATGACATCGCTGGCCAGGTGGAGGCAAACTTCCAGCTCGCGGGGGCGAAAGTGGAGCATTCCGACGGATATCCCGGCTGGGCTCCTAATATGAAGTCGCCGATCATGAAGATCGCGGCTCAGGCTTATGAGGAACTGTTTGGCGTCAAGCCTGCCATCAAGGCTATTCACGCAGGCCTCGAGTGTGGTCTCTTCCTTGCCAAGTATCCCGGTCTCGACATGGTGAGCTTCGGTCCCACTATGACAGGTGTGCACTCGCCCGACGAGAAACTCCTCATCCCGACTGTCGATAAATTCTGGCGTCATCTCTGCCTGACGCTTGAAAAAGTGGCGAAGTCATGAAGCGTGCGTTGCCCTTTGCCGTGTTGGCGGCTGCCGGTATAATGGCAGTTTCCGCACACACCCCGGAGGAACGCAACGAGCAGGCGGACGTGGCGGCGCTGGTGGCTGCCGTGCTTGAGTCAATGCCCGAGACTGACTCCTTGACGAGATACAGTTCGTTGACCGACGAGGATTTCGAGGTAGTGGCGAAGCAACTTGATGTAGAGACCGCCGCCATTAAGGCGGTGGTACGCATCGAGGCGGGAAGCGCTATGCAGGGTTTCTGGGCACCCGGTGTGCCGGTGGCTAACTACAGCAAGACGCTTTTCAACAGATACAGCAAGAAAGTCAAGGGGCGGAAGGTGAAAGACGGGAAAGTTCCGGCGGGGCTCAAAGGATATGCCCTAAGGGAGTGGACAGCCTTGGTCAACGCCCGAAAGATCAATGCTGACGCCGCCGATATGGGCACCTATTGGGGTATGTTCCAGATTGGAGGCTTCAACTATAAGCTTTGCGAATGCTCATCGGTGCAGGAGATGGTGGAGCTGGTCAGCGATTCTGAGTTCAGTCAGCTCGAGATGTTTGCCGTCTTCATCCGCAATGCCGGTATGCTCGATGCCCTGCGCAAGAAAGACTGGAGGGCATTCGCAAGGAAATACAACGGTCCCTCCTATGCCAAACGCGGGTATCATACGCGAATGGCTAAGGAATACGAAAAATTCAGTAAGAAATCAAAAACCATTGAAAAATGAAAATCACAGACCTTAATCCGAAGCTCGTGTGGGAATGCTTCGATGAGATAACAAAAGTGCCGAGACCTACCCATCATCTCGACAAAATGAAGGCTTTCCTGACCTCCTGGGCGGAACGCCATAACCTGAGATACGCTACCGACAAGGCTGGCAATGTGGTTATATACTGTCCTGCCACTCCCGGTCATGAAAACGCTCCAACAGTGGTGCTCCAGGGGCATCAGGACATGGTGGCGGAGAAGAGGGGCGACGTGAGTCATGATTTCCTGACCGATCCCATTAAAACAGTGGTCGAAGGCGACTGGGTGAGGGCGGAAGGCACTACGCTTGGCGCTGACAACGGACTTGGATGCGCCTCCGCCATGGCGGTGATGATTGATCCCGACCTGGTGCACGGACCTATCGAGGCTCTGTTTACAACCGACGAGGAGCAGGGCCTGACCGGTGCCAATGGTCTGGACGCCGGAATGATCAGCGGCCGGATACTGCTCAACCTTGACTCAGAGGAACACGGCATGATAGTGATCGGATGTGCCGGGTCAATATGCACTGTCGCCACATATCCCATCGAGAAGGAGGCGGCTCCTGACGGTTATGACTGGTACGACATCCGTATCGACCATTTGAAGGGCGGCCACTCCGGAATGGAGATTCATCTCGGAAGAGGCAACGCCAATGAACTGTTAGCGCGTTTCCTATGGCTCGCCGACCAGAAGTTCGGAATCCTGCTGAGCGACATACAGGGTGGCGGTCTGCCAAACGCAATCCCGAGAGCGGCCCACGCGCTTGTCGGTATCCCCGCGGCATATGGTTCGGAATTCGAAGCGATGGCGAAGGATTATTCCGATACCATCCACGCAGAACTGATGCTTGCCGAAGGTGGTGACTTCGAATTCGGAGTTTCACGGGCAGATGCTCCTAAGAAGGTGATTGCCGACGCATACGCTATGCCGCTTGTCGCCACTGTGTTCGGAACTCCAAACGGCGTGCAGGGCATGAGTCTCGCAGTGCACGGTCTTGTGGAGACTTCAAGCAATCTTGCGAGCGTTCACCTGACAGCTGACGACACCGTGGTAGTGACCACCCATCAGCGTTCTTCTGTCGACAGCAAGAGGGAGGAAATCACCGACCGCATCACGGCCCTTTACGAGAATATAGGATGCGAGGTGGAGTGCAATGACCCGAGTGTGGGTTGGGCACCGAATCCCGACAGCGCTCTGCTGAAGACCGCGGTGGAGAGTTTCCGTGACCTCTTCGGACATGAACCGAAGGTGGAGGCTCTGCATGCAGGTCTCGAGTGTGGAATTTTCCTCGAGAAGATGCCCGACATGGACATGATATCGTTTGGTCCGACGCTGAAAGACATCCACAGCCCCGGCGAGAAGGCGTATATCCCTTCAGTAGCTGAATACTGGAAGTTCCTCACCGACATTCTCTGCAGACTCGCCTAAGCTTAATTAATGCATGATTCATAATGCATAATGCATAATTGGCTTCGCGCCTCGGAGACTTTCGCGCGTCGGCGTGTGGAGGGAGCGACCTCCGGGCGCGACAAAATTTCAATGCATTATGAATTATGCATTATGAATTATTTTAAACTTGATGCCGGCAGGAAATGTTAGATAGAAGGGCAAGGAAAAGAAATGACGTAAATGATAGAAGACAATATAATAAACAAAGAAGAAAATGAGCGCACTGTGCTTGTGGGTCTCGTGACCCAGAAGCAGAGCGAAAGCAAAGTCAACGAGTATCTCGACGAACTCGACTTCCTCGCACGCACTGCCGGTGCGGAGCCGGAGAAACGGTTTATTCAAAAACTTGACTTCCCGAATCCTCGCACCTATGTTGGCACCGGAAAACTGGAGGAGATTCGGAAGTATGTGGAAGACAACGATATCGGTCTCGTGATCTTCGACGATGACCTCTCGTCGAAGCAGGTGCTCAACATAGAGAAAGAACTGAAGGCGAAGATTCTCGACAGGACAAGCCTCATTCTCGATATCTTCGCCAAGAGGGCGCAGACCGCCACGGCGCGTACTCAGGTCGAACTTGCACAATATCAATATCTGCTGCCGAGACTCACCCGCATGTGGACTCACCTCGAGAGGCAGCGTGGCGGTATTGGCATGAGAGGACCGGGCGAAACCCAGATCGAGACTGACCGAAGAATCATCCTCGACAAGATTTCCCGGCTTAAGGAGGAACTGAAGGATATCGACAAGCAGAAAAGCATGCAGCGCAAGAACCGGGGAAAGATGACCCGGGTGGCTCTCGTCGGCTACACGAACGTGGGGAAGTCTACGCTTATGAATCTGCTGAGCAAGAGCGAGGTTTTCGCTGAAAACAAACTCTTCGCGACTCTTGATACCACAGTGAGGAAAGTCACTATCGACAATCTTCCGTTTCTGCTCACCGACACTGTTGGTTTCATTCGCAAACTTCCGACTCATCTTGTGGAGTCGTTTAAATCGACCCTCGACGAGGTCAGAGACGCCGACCTGCTGCTGCATGTGGTAGACGTGAGCCATCCCCAGTTTGAAGAGCAGATTGAGGTGGTGGAGAAGACCCTCAACGAGGTGTGCGGAGCCGCCTGCAAACCTGTGATTCTCGTTTTCAATAAGATTGATGCCTTCACTTTCAAGCCAAAGGATCCCGACGACCTCACGCCTGCAACAAAGGAGAACATGTCGCTCGAAGACTTCAAGAAGACTTGGATGGCGAAGATGAACAACAATTGCGTGTTCATATCGGCTAAGGAGAAAACCAACATAGATCAGCTTAAAGAGATTCTCTATAGGAAAGCAAAAGAGATTCATGTGGAGAGGTTCCCCTACAATGACTTCCTTTTCCAGAAATATGATGAAGAAGAGTGATATAGACAGACTGGAGCATCAGGGATGCTACAGCGATGACTGGAGTCTCGTGACTATTTCCCCAAAGACAGACCTCGGGAAAATCCGAAATGTCTTCTTCAGGGGACATGTGTCGATAGGCGCCGACGCGGAGATTGTGAATGTGCCGGGAGGTCTTAAGAACGTGAGGATTGGCAATAATGTCAGAATCAACAATGTGGCGAAGATTGAGAAGTCAGAGGGCGCCACTTTCGGCATAGGGACAGTGGTGTCGGTTCTCGATGAGACAGGAAGCCGTCCTGTGAGGATCTATCCCGGTATCTCGGCTCAGCTGGCGGCTCTGGCGGCGCGTATGCCGGAGTATGCCGCAAGGACTCTCGACCCGATCATTCAGAAGCATATTGCCAATCTTCCGGATATCCCGGAAATCGGCGACAGTGCCGTGATTCTGGACTGCGGACCCATCATCGACGTCAGGATATGGAATGGTGTCAGGGTAGAGGGTGCTTCGCGCCTCCGAAACTGCAGTATAGTCAGCAACTCCGAAAACGTCGGGGCGTCCGCGTATGTGGGCCACGGCACCGATGCGGAAAACTGCATCATCGAGGATGCCCGTATAGGGGGCGGCTCTTTTTTGCGCAACACTTATGTGGGGCAGGGGGCTGTGGTTGACAAGGGCTTTACGTCTCACGATTCGCTCTGCTTCTCAAACTGCACTATGGAAAACGGCGAGGCGTGTGCCGTGCTTGCCGGACCCTTCACCGTAAGTATGCACAAGAGCACGCTGCTGATCGCATGCCAGACGGCGTTTCTCAACGCCGGCTCGGGAACCAACATGAGCAACCACATGTATAAGCTCGGACCGGTGCATTGGGGCGTCCTTGAGAGAGGCGTGAAGAGTTCCTCCAACTCCTATCTGATGCATGGATCAAGAATCGGAGCTTTCTCTCTGCTGATGGGTGACCACCGCAACCATCCGGACTCTTCTGAGTTCCCCTTTTCCTATGTGATCGGCGATGCCAGAGGCCGAACGGTTCTTGTGCCCGGTGCAATGCTGCGGAGTTACGGTATTGTCAGAGACGAGAAAAAATGGCAGAGCCGTGACCGCAGGAGGAATCTCGGTCTGAAAAATTTCAACGACCGCATAGATCCGGGAATTTTCAATCCATACACAGCAGGTCTTATGGCTGATGCCATCGACATTTGTGCGAGACTACTTTCGGATGCAAGCGACATAGATGACTTCATAGTCTACAAGGGAATGAAAATAAGCCTGAATTCCCTTTCTAAGGGAAAGGATCTGTATGAACTCGCATTGTGCAAGTATCTTAATACGATTAGCGGCGGGGCAAGTTCACTGGCAGCCGTCGGCGACTCAGAAGGAGAGAAATGGTTGGACTTAAACGGCCAGATTATCCCCGAATCTCGCGTAAGGAAAGCGATGGAAGCCGGAAGTCTGGAAGAAATTGAGGAGGTTTTCGACAAAGCGGCACGCGACAGGGATAAGCTTGAGCGCAACTGGATCTCAGGCAGACTCGGCCGCTATCTTGCCGACAGGGAACGACTCGCTGTAAAGGCGGCTGAGTATGACTCCATCCTTGAGAAAGACCGCCTTGACAGCATCCGTAAGGTTAGCGAGGAGCAGGCTATGCTCTCGTTGTTCTAAGACCTCCTTTCTACAGAATATATCAAGAGCACGATCAAGTGATCGCGCTCTTGTTATATTTTGCGGGGACTTAGACCTGAGGATTTACCAGGTGTACCCTTTTATGACAGAACTGTTGGCAAACGGCACGATGTCTCCCTCAAGAGTCAGGTCGCGTGAATTGAACGACGGGCTGATATATGCAGATGCCTTGCCGGAGTCCTTCATCAGTGTGATTGTCACATCGGCGGAGATGCCGGTGCCCGATACGTAGAACTTCACTATGAAGTTGCCGCGCTTGTCGCTTTTGGTTTCGAATTTGGAATAACCACCTTCCACTGTGATGCCGCCGACTCCGTTCGGACCGCCGCCGTTGAAGGGTGCTACCTGCACCACTGCCTTGTCGCCTTCACACGCTATGAAGTTGGTGCTACTGTTGACATACGCCCGGTTGCCTCTCTTGAAGATAAGGTTGTGCGCCTCGAGCACAAATGATTTGTTGATGATGTCCTGTTTCAAAGCCAGAAACTTTACGGAGTCGAGCTTATGCTCCACAGCTTCCTTTTCGGCTTTCGCCGCCTTTTCTTCAGGTGTCAGTGTCCTGCATGATGCCATTGCGGTTATCACTGCGACGATAAGTAGTAATTTCCTGATCATAGTCTTATATTTTTATAATTCCAAAATTCAATCTTGCTTTTTTTGAAGTGAAGTGAGATGGGCTTTGACTTCATTGGCAAAATTACTACTTTTTTTTGAATTGACAAACTTTATGTGACTTTCAAAGGTTGCGGTCAAAGAACTCGAGTGTCATCTTCTGCACTGAGCGAGGCATCTCGTGCCCCATCGGAAGCAGGTGTGTCTCAAGCTTGTCGCCTACGCCTTGGCTTTGCCACACTTTATGCATGATGTCGTAGCATTCCCTCACGGCATGAGGCTTGAAGAGTTTGTCGGTCTCGCCATTGACAATCAGCATGGCGTTGGGGCATGCGATGCTGGCGATATGGGGATAGTCGAGATGGTTGTAGACTCCGGCGAGATTGTTGGCGAAACCTCCGCGCTCATGGCGTCCGTATTTCCAGTCCATCATGGCGCTCTGTGTGGTCATCCAGCATATAGCGGCTGATGCCTTGATGAGCGGGGACATTGCCGCGAGCATCCACGAGCGGTAGCCTCCCATCGACAGCCCGACGCATCCGATGCGTCTGGCGTCGGTCTCCGGCAGCGACGCGAGGAATTCCGTGGCATACATGTCTTCATAAGTCATCCATCCGGCAAGGTTTCGACCAAGCAGAAGCATGTTGCCCGCCACGCTTGCGAGATGGGTGTTGTCGCTTCCCTCCTTGCAGCCTCTTTCGCCCCACATCAGAGCGTCGGTGCTTAGCACCGTATAGCCGTTTTGGGCGAGATAGTCTCCCACATAACGGCCTTCGTATAGGTTGCGCGCCCACGCGTCGCTGTCGGCGAGTGTCAGAGAGTCCACTTCAAAGGGACGTATCATCTTTTCTTTCCCTATCGTGAAGTGTGCACCGTGGTCGTGTAGCGCAACTATCGCGGGATGCTTGCCCGGCGTGTCCGGAACCAAAAGATAGCCCGTGACACGCGAGTATTTAGTAAGGTTGAAGGCTATTTTTTTAGCCGTGTATCCGTCTCTCTTTTCTGTTGCCAGAACTTCCATGTCGTAGTTTGCGGCTCGGGGAGGAGGGGGAAGCAGTTCTCCCCCTATGGCGGCGCGCGCCGTCTCTTTCCATTGTTTGAAGTCGGTGATGCCCGATGTTCCCCATGCCAGAGGATATGTGAGCTCTTTTTTCAGACTGTCGAGAAAGAGCGGCATGTCGCGCTGCAGTTCATAAGCACGCGGAGTTTCCGCCAAGGCGGAAGCCGACATAATGGCGGCTGCGGCAAGGATGGTAGTGAGTCTTGACATAGGTTAGCTGTATGGTATAAAGATTCATATTGAATGCATAATGCTCCCAAATTTCTAAAAGACTGTTATTCAGTAATAATTATGCATTATGCATTATGCATTATGCATTCTCTCAGAACGGTCTTCCCCCCGGTGGCGGTCCTGCCGGACGGAAGCCTCCGAATCTGTCGGGTCCCGGCATCGGAAGGTCTTCCTGCATTTCCTCTACTTCCTTCTTGCTCTTCTTCCATGTGAGGGAGTTGAACTGCCAGCTCAGGCCGAATATGAAGTAGCGCGAGAGGTTGTTGTAGCGGCTGTCGACAATCGCTGCGGCTGAGACGCTTCTCGAGATGTTCTTTGTGTCGGCGAGGAGGTCGCGCGCCTCGGCGAAGACGTTGAGGCCATAGGTGTGCGGGATGGTATACTGGAGGCTTGCGTTCCAGATCCATGACTCGGAGTCGAAGCCTTGCGACAGGCCTTCGGTCTTGGAGTAGTTCAGGTCTGTGCTGAACTGAAGCCCGAAGGGAAGGGTGAGAGTGAAGTCGGTGTTGAAGCCGTAGCTGGAGTTGTCCCGGTTGCCCTGATTCTCGAGTGTGTTTGTGGCAAGCTGCCAGGAATATGTCGGGTTGGCGGAAATCTGCACTATCTCTGTGGAGAAGGTGATGCCGGCGCGGGGCCTCAGGTTCAGGTTGCCGCTTCGGTTGTATTCTCCGTTGATATAGCTGTTGTATGAGCTGTAGTTGGCGTGGAGGTTTGCAAACACACGCCAGTTCTTGTTGCGCAGCGGCTGGTTATACATAAACATTCCCATCATGTTGAAGTCGCCCGATGTATTGGTATAGGTGGTGGTGCGTCCTCCCGTGGTGCGGTCGGTTACGGTCTTGCTCACCACGTTGTTGATGGTATAGGAGCCGTTGATCATTGCCATTATCGAACGCTGGTGCTCGGCGTCGAAGTTGCGATACATGGCGTTGAGCCTTTGGGTAAAGGTGGGCTTCAGGTAAGGGTTGCCTATCTTGATGTTCATAGGGTCGGATACGTCTGCCACTGGCTGCAGCTGGGAGAGGGAGGGCTCGGAGGAGCGGGCGTTGTAGCGCACGTGTAGCGATGCCGTTTTTGAGAATTTGTATCGCAGGCGGAAGAAAGGCGCGAAGTTCAGCACGTTTCTTCTCGGGATGTTTCGCTCGGTGATTATGAGGTCCGTGCTCTTGCTGCTCGAGGGTGTCAGTTCGATTCCGGCATTCAGCTGCATGCTTTTGGTAGACCTCACATAGCCGAGGCGGATGCTCTGGGTCAGGAAGTCGTTACGGAAACTGTTGGAAAGGGTGTCTGACAATATCGCGCCGTCGGGCACTGCCGGGAAGTCGGGCATGATGTAGTTGCCGGCTGTCCCTTCAAGCAGGGAGAGCGGCAGATTGTAGACATATTTGTCGGCGTTGTTGCGGCGGGTGCTGATACGGTATGCGAGTTCCAGGAAGTTCCCTTCGCGTCCTATCGGCTCTGTCCAGGTGAGACGGGCGCTGATGTTGTTGTTCCAGGAATGGTCGTCGCTGAAGCGGAAGAGGTCTTCTTCCTGGTTCTCCTCCGCGAGAAGATATTTCATGATTTCTGAGAAGGAGGTGCCGTGTTCGCGAGTGTTGCTGAATGAGAATTCAGCTCGTGCGCTGAAGGAGCGCCCTTTCTTTGATGCGAATCGGTGAACGTATGTGACATCGCCACGGGCGGTCCAGGAGTCGCCGTGGTTGTTGCGGTCGCTGAGTTGGCTGTTGACTTTGGTGCGGTCGGCGTCGCCGGCGAAGAGCTCGTTGGAGCTTCCGAGGGTGGTGTATCGGCGGTTGAAGTTAAACGAGGGGCGTATGTCAAGAGTGTTGTTGTCGTCAATCTCCCATTTCATACGGAGCGCGGCACTGATTCGGTGGGCTTCGTCGATAGACTTGGAACTGGCGTTCTGGTAGCTGGTGGAGTCAGGAAGGAGATTCATGGTCTCGCTGCTGTTCTTGACGTCTCTATGCGAATGATTGTAGCTGACGTCGCCGCCGAGACGGAACTTTTCCTCGTTCCCGACCACGAAGTTCATGCCGAGCATCTGGGTGGTGTTGATACCGCCGTTGCCGCCGTTCATTCG
Organism: Muribaculaceae bacterium; assembly: GCA_017626045.1. Classification (GTDB taxonomy): domain Bacteria; phylum Bacteroidota; class Bacteroidia; order Bacteroidales; family Muribaculaceae; genus Lepagella. The sequence continues at coordinate 65,386 of JAGAJP010000069.1, forward strand.
GAAATTACCGCGACCCATGTCGGAAAAACCTCCGTTGTTGGTGTTGCCGGCGCGTCCTATCAGACTGAATCTGTTGCCTTCAGTCATACGGTTTAGCATGAAGTTGCCTTCATAGCGTCCGTCGGTGCCGTAGCCGGCCCTGACGTTGCCAAACCAACTTTCCTCCATGCCTTTCTTGACGGTAAGGTTGATCACTGTCTCGTCCTCGCCGTCGTCAACGCCTGTAAGACGTGCCTGCTCGCTCTTCCGGTCTACGACCTGTACCTTATCCACCATCTTGGCACTTAGGTTCTTGGTTGCCATCTGGGGATCGTCTGCGAAGAATTCCTTACCGTTGATGAGAATCTTGGACACGGTCTTTCCTCCGGAGGTAATCGAACCGTCAGAGCCGACTTCTACTCCGGGGAGTTTCTTGAGGAGATCCTCAACCACGGCATTGTCGGTGGTGTGGAACGATCCTGCGTTAAACTCGATGGTGTCTTCTTTCGCCACCACGGCGGTCTTGACACCCTTTACTACAAGTTCCTTCAAGACTGTCGATGTGTCATACAGCTTGAAGGGGGGCAGTGTGACCAATCGGGAGGTGTCGGAGACGGTGAAGTCCGCAACTTCCGTGTCCATGCCGGTCATGGATGCCTTGACTGCGTATCTGCGGGGTTTGAGTTTCTTGAAAATGTATTGCCCCTTTTCATCTGTCATAGACCCGGTCACTATGGTGGAGTCGGGGAGGGCAAGTAGTGTGGCGGTGGCGCCGATGAGGGGCTGCCCCTGGGAGTCGGTGATCGTACCCTTGACCGTGGCGGCAAGGAGCGTGGCAGCGGTGAGTAGAGACAGTGCCATCGAGGCGAGGATTCGTTTTGACATAGTTGGTTGTGGTAATATCAATCTTTGTTCATTAATAAACTTTGCTCAATAAAAAATTGCTCAATAAAAAATGAGTGTTTTTCCGACACTCATTTATTATGACTGAAAGACACCACAAAGGTTTATTCCGAAAGATAAAAAAAATTCCGAAGCCCGAAGGGAGGGCACTGAAAAAGTCCTTCAATAAGACATCGGTCTGAATTAATCGGCACATATCAAGAGCAAATCTTGGATATGTGCCGATTTTTTTGTACTTTTATAGGTATAAAACAGGCCGATATGCTACCACTTCAACAGAC
>JAGAJP010000070.1 GCA_017626045.1 Muribaculaceae bacterium
TACATGCTATGAAGATATTTCCGGCAATAAATACAAAGACTTCACAAAATATGTAGACAACAGACTGTTTACAGTCGACCTCTTCGGATGTGTCTCTCTGAAAAACGGTATCGGAATATATGCGAGATATTCTCCCATGAAGGTAATGAACGGAAACTCGGGAATCAACTTCTCGCCGATGACCATAGGCTTCATAATAGGATGTCTAAGCCTCTGACTTGAATTCTAAATTCTCAATTTTCAATTCTCAATTCTCAATCCCCAATTCTCAATCCCCAATTCTCAATCCCCAATTTCCCGAAGAATATTCTTACGAGTCTGTTCTTTCCGGAATTGATCCCAACCGCGGTTAAGGTTGCGTCTCCCTTTATATGACGATATACCTCCCGCCCTTTTCAACGCTAATAGAGCCCTGCGACCGAAAGTGAAGTTTCGGCCGCGGTGCTCGAAATGCTTGCTGACCATCCTCCGGTCAGGTATGTTGTCGATGATGATGCCGTCCTTGTCTATTTTCTCTACCCTATCTATCAGGGCAAGGATATCATCGGAAACCTCCGGTGTGCCGGCCGGCTCGTATATGTCTATCTCTTCTTCGTCAATTTTCCAGTTTTTCCATTTCTTGGCTTCCTTGACAGTGATGTAATCCTTGTCCAATATATAGACATTGACATCAGTCTTGACATAATAGGGAACGTTTCCCTCGCCGAAGCGGAACATTTCCCTGCCTCTGCCGTTAGACTCGATGTAAAACGAATAGCCTGTCAGTTCACCGGGAGTGAGGGCGTCGGTGAGCACGTTGTCATATTCAAGGTTGACTTTCATCTCATAGAAGTCTATATCCCTATGGAAAAACCATGATATGTCCGGCACCCATCTGCAGTTCAGCGTATCGGCAAGCACGTCGACACCTACCGAGACCCTGTCGCGGTCTCTCTTCCATACCTCCGACGGAACGAATCTTGCGTGAACGGTGTCGCAACCGACAGTCGGTTTGCTGAGCCTCGCAGGAAGTCTTGCGCCCGGATTAATCCCTATCCAGTCAGACCATGAGAAGTGATGGTCGCAGACATCGCTTACGCTGTCGAGACCTTCACAATCGGAAAACCTGTAGTATGACCTCGATTTCAGTGTACGAGGATTGGACCAACCCTTGAAACGCAACTTTTTATCCGGATTATACATATAGTCCACCATCTTCTCGCGAAATAGAAAGACTGTGTCGTTGATGGTAGTCATCGTGGAGTATTCCCTTACATACGCCAGAATATGAAGCAGACGTTTCCTTTTGGTCTTCACGTCCAGTTGGGGAAGTTCCGACACCTTATCCCAAAGAAACGTAGTATCGGCAGGATTCGATATTCTCTTCGTCTCCTCCAGCATGTCAAAATCAACCGAATCAGCAGCCTCAACAAATAGCGTGTCATTTGCCTCTATGCATAGCGTGTCATCTGCCTCTACGCATAGGGTATCATCCGCCTCAACGCATACCGGGTCTTCCGCCAAGACAATCATGGCAGACAGAATAATTACGGCAATCAAAAGCAAATGGCGCATATCGGATGATTTATATTCCTTTATATTTGCAAAAAATATTTTATTTGCAAAAATAAGCAATATCCTCCAATCCAAAGCAATTCTCCCGGTTAATCATTCATAACCTATGTTAAAATTTGACAAATTGATATATACATATAGTTCACATCACACATTGTATATGCCTCTTAAGATAATCCAAGAGGGCGCGAGTTTGTTATTATTGCAGAAGCCTGACAGGCTATATGATTCTATTATGAGTGTTTGCAGTAAACATAAATTTGTGGCAACAATAGCCTTGCTCGCCATGCTGCTTCCCATGTCGGGCTGCGGTCTCATTTTCGATGACCTCCAGCCTTGCCCTGATGAGGATGTGCATATCGAGTTTGACTGGGGCCTTGTCGACCATCCGGAATTCTATATGCCGGAGGGTATGACAGTGTTATGCTATCCCACCGACGGTGGCGACTACTGGAAATTTGAAGTATCGGTGGAAAGCGGCACCATCAACCTGCCATACAACAGTTACAACATACTCGCCCTTAACAACGACACCCGAACCATCAACCACTATTTCGAACAAACCTACAACGGAGCCCTCGTCTTCACCCAGGGAATATCCGTAATCGAGGCCACTTTCCGCGCCACCGACGGCGCTGAACCGCCACACCCCGACTATACCCAGCCTATCAGGCGTGAGGCAGACATGATGTATGTCGCCGACCAAGGCGACACAATATATGATGTGGATGAAGACAACCGGACAATCACTCTGTATCCACAACAGTTCACGCCCAACTACAATATAATAGTCGACAACATAGGTAACCTGAAGTCAATATCAACTGCCTCCTTTGCCCTCTCAGGACTATCAGGCGCCAAATACCTCGTCAACGGCCACGGCATAGAGACTCCGGTGACTTTCCCGGGAAACCTCGCTGTCTCAGGCGAAGCACAGCTCACCGGCAACGTGGTGACTTTCGGACCCACCACACTCCCGCATAAAAACATACTTTGCATATATGTCTGGCTGAGAAACGGCGAGAAGTTCGTGTATATGTATGACGTGACTGACCAAATCGACTCAAGTCCCGACCCTATGAACCTTACCATTAGAGTCGGCGGATTCGACCTCCCCGACATGCCTGAGATTCCCGACAGCGGAAACGCCGGGAACATCAACCTGGGTATCGACAACTGGGTAACCGTAGACGTCGACCTCTCAAACTGACGGATTTTGAACTTCAGTACTCAACCAACCGCGAAACACGTTTGTTAAATCCTAAAAGAAATGATATTGAAAAACACTAATCATACTATTCTATGAAAAATACATTATTGCTTATCGGCACCGGAATACTGCTTGCGGCAACATCCTGCAGTCATGACAAGGAAAACGACCTGAGTTTCTCAAACTCCTCGATAGCCTTCACTGCCTCGGTGCCTTACGCCCAGACTCAAAGATCTGTGATTACAACTCAGAATATCAATGAGTTTAATGTGTTCGGATATATTGGCGACGAACTATACATGAACAACATCCATGTAACGAAAGAAGGCGGGAACTGGAAATATACTCCGGTCAGTTACTGGCCGGTTGGCAAGCCCATGGATTTCTACAGCTATTCCCCCTCCTCCGTGGAGCAAATGGGCACAATGCTGACCGCCAACGATGATTTCAGGATCAACAGCTACACCAACGACGGAACCACCGACTTCATATATGCGGTCAACAAGAATGAAAAGCCGTCGGAGTCTTCCGGCGTTTCATCCCGCCAAGTGCAGGTGAACTTCCGCCATGCCCTATCGAAAATCGAGACGCTGTTCAAGAAAAAGGCTGATACAGGAAACTTCAAGTTTTTCGTGCGAGAAGTGAGGATTGTCAACACCTTCAATCAAGGTAACTTCATTTTCCCGAACAGCACCACCCTCGCCGCCGACCGAAATGACGACAACACCGGGAAATGGGAGAGCCAGACGGCTCTCGGAAGCGGAACACTGAATTCCTCAATCGTGGGACCTGTCAGCGATGCCTCCGGAAATGTCCCGGCAAACTCCACCGGATATATGTTTGTCATTCCTCAGGAGATAAGGCAATATCAGGCCGAGGTGCCTAATTCCGCCGGTATCTATTTCGAGGTAGAATGCCAGTTCAAGAATGGCGACACCGACCATGTGATATGGCCTAATTCCTCGATTACCGACCAGACCGCCGACCAGTATGCCCGCATCAGGATTCCGGTTGTCAACAACCGGGACAACATTTGGGAACCGGGACATTCCTACGTCTACACAATCGCGCTGGACGTTCCGGAAGAGGGCTCGACCAAAATCTCCTTCGACATAACCGTCGACAACTACGTGGACTACGGCAACACGGAACTCGAGTGAGATTGCTTCTAACGGATGGGTCTTAATCGTGAATATCATAATGAAAACCCTGCTACATACATGTAAGTCGGCAGCCGCCACGGCATTTGTCATGGCGGCTGTCGCCTCATGTGGCGACAATCACGATTGCAATCCGACAGCTGACAGCAATTTCAGTTTCGAACCCTCTGTCGAAGCCTCGGCAGTCGTTCCTCCCGGCACCATCACTACCGCAAACATCCGGAATTTCAGAGTCTCGGCGTTCAATTCATCAAACCCTCACGACCTTATTATGCGCAATATCGAGGTAGTTCGCAAGGGACTGAATTCCTGGACCTATTCCCCCTCCATCGACTGGCCTGACTATCCGATAGACTTTGAGGCGGTCACTCCGTCGAGCGTGGAGATTGCCTCCTTCGGCAGCTGGAACTGGGGGTATCCGTCCACCGTCGATTTCGATACAAATCAGGAGGGAAAAACAGATTTCTGCATAGCCGTGGCACGTCATATCCATCAGACCGAGGGCAGAATACGGCTCAATTTCCGACACGCCATGGCAAGAATAGACATTCTGCTTGGTGCCGATATTCCGGATGCCACTCTTATGGTCAAGAAAATCGATCTGTTTAATGTATGTAGAAGAAGCACTTTCCTTTTTCCGAAAGAATCCACATACCCGCAAAACCAGACCGGACAGCTCGACGGCTGTTGGGCAGACTGGACGCAGTCTAACGCCAACGACACCATCGCCTTCTTCATTTCAAATGAACCGTTAGGCACTCCGGTGGACACGTCTGTTACATCCATTGGAAATCAGGACAATATCTTCTATATTCCCTACACATTCACTCCGCTCATAGAAAACAACGGATATATCACAGGATCCGGCATAAGAATTCTCTGCAAGACAATCAGCGACGATACCGGAAAACAGATATGGCCTAATGAAAACACTCCCTACCAATTGGTTCCAAGTCAATGGGGTGGTAAATGGGCATATATCTTCTTTCCTCTCGCAGACAGCGACAAACCTGCCGACAGCGACCGCAACAAATGGAGACCGGGATACCACTACAATTACCGCATCCACATTCATCACGAGGGCACCCTACCGCCCTCTCCCAACCAAAAGCCGGCACCGGCTGCCGCACGCTCATCCGGCTCAGTCTCCAACTCTCTCGAAGTCATCATCCATCCCTATCCCTGACCTCGAGCCGAGCGTCCCTATCAGGTCGTTTTGCGAGGATTTGTAAATCCTCGCCCCCAGTGAAATCCTCGCCCCCAGTTATTGCTATAAATGTTGAAGGGCTAAATTTGGCAGTTATAAAATATTGTGCTATATTTGCATTGTTAAAGCAAATTACGCATGAATCAAGACACATGGGCTGTAAGACAGCGCACTAAGGAATGGCTGAAAGGCATTCCCTATGAGGTGGCTTTCTGGCAAAGCTATTACGGAAATAGAAAACGCAGGGCAGACCTTTTCGAATGGTCTCAATATGATGAGGAATGCGTCCTCGATAATTTCGATGTCGCCGCATACATAGGAAGCCTTGACCACGCCCCCGTTATCATGGATGTGGGTTGCGCGTTGAGTTATGCTTTCGGCAACGTATTCAACGGCAAAACCTTACCGGTGCTTTACATCGATCCGCTCGCACCTTTCTACAATCGGATATTAAACAGATACACAATCTTAAGACCAAATATCACTTTCGGCATGATTGAGACGCTGTCTTCCAATTTCGGGGAAGAAACAGTGGACTTCATCCATATAAGGAATGCCCTCGACCACTGTGCCGATCCCGTAGCGGGCATAATCCAGGCTCTCTCCTGCCTGAGAACCGGCGGCATACTGTATCTGAACCACTTCCGAAACGAGGCGTGCAACGAGGCTTACCGTGGCTTCCACCAATACAACATCACAGAGGAAGACGGACACCTTATAATATGGAACCGGGAGCACGGCAAAGACATCACCAAATTTCTCGCTCCATTTGCCGAAACCGTCACCTCCGTCAGCAACGAAGGGAGAATAGTGGCGGTCATCACCAAGAAGGCGCCAGTGCCGGAAGAAATCCTCGACCGACAGAAGACAAACCTCAACATCTCATTGATGCTGATGACTTCAGCCGAGCTCTTCCACAGCACCCGCTTCGTCATTGCCTACCAATGGTCAAAAGCCTTCACCACCGTCAGCCACAGCATCATGAGGCTTCTCCCCTACTCATGGATCAAACGCCTGAAAAAACTACTCAGTCGCCGAAGCTGAAACAAAAGACACATAACCAATTATAAACGCCATCGAGAGAATGCTCCCTTGATGGCGTTAACTTTAGAAGTTGTCTGTATTCGATTGCTCAGAAAAGATCACGAAGCGCTGAGACATCAAGCCAATGGTGGTCCTTGGGGAAGGGCTTGCCGTTCCAAGCCTTCTCCTGGGTGGTCGGCGCCGGGGCGTCGGTCCAGAACGGATAGCTCGACGGAAGACCGAGCGGCATGAAGGCAAGAGACGTCATGTAGAGCGAGCCGTTGTTGGTGTACCAGTCGGCAACATTGGGCTGCCGTCCGCAGAAACCGATTGTCAGGAATCCTCCATCATTGAAATTTTCCTTTCCGTCAAACATCCGGTGCATCACTTTCGTAAGGGCTGAACGAACCTGTCCGTTGGTCAGCCCTTCGGGCAGCTGCTCCTTCCAAGCCATGAGCGCGAGAGGCTGCATACACGCCATACGGTAAGGGATAGAACGGCCGAATACCGGGAAAGTACCCTCCGGCGACACCAAGCGTTCGAGAACTATCGCATACTTCTGAGCCCTCTTCAGCGCACGGTCATAATACTTGCCATAGTGGATTCGAGTACGCCGTCCGGAGTCCTTCATGTTGGCAAGAGTCTCCAGATACATGGGGTGGAAGACAAAACTGGAATAATAGTCAAACGCAAAATCCGGACCATCGGCATACCATCCGTCGCCGGTATACCACTCCTCCACTTTCCGTATCGCCGAGTTGACACGATAATCATCGCCGTCTGCCCCCGCCTTGTTGAGAAAACTCTCTATCAAGGATGAGAAAAGTAGCCAGTTGGTATAGGGCGGATCTATCTTACGGATATTCTTGAACTCCGTGATATACCGCTGCTTCGTCTGCTCGTCGAGCGGCATCCACAGCGCGTCGTAGGCGCGGGTAAACGACTCCGCAATGTAGGCGGCATCCACCATCGCCTGTCCCTCGCCCTGCCACAGCAGATAGTCGGGACTCGACGGATCCACCGCGTTCCTATAGCTCGCAAGAGCCCACTCGCGCAACTGTTTCCGTTTTGCACCCTCTTCAGTATCATCGTCAGGGAGGGCAAGCCATGGCGCGATCCCTGCCATCAGTCTACCGAAAGTCTCCATAAAAGTGACCTTACGGTTACGCCCGTCCCATGTGGGGCTTACCTCCACCAGCATGTTTTTCTGCAGTTCCCCCTTCGCCATATTGCTCAGCACCGGCGCGGCAATCTTCCACGCGAGGTCTGCCCAATAAGCGCGGTCCGGCAGGCTGTCCTTCTCAAGAAACCTCACATACTCGCAGGCAGCGAGCAGGAAAGCGCCGGTACCGAAGTTGGAGGTCGACTTCCGGTCTACCACCTGACCCGGAATCGCCTTTTCGCCGATTGGCTGCACGTATCCCACAGTTCCGTCCTTCTGCAACGCCGTCTTGGAAAGGTAGTTCCAGCCCTTCTTGGCTGCGTCCACATATTTTTGACCTTTCAGATAACCGTTGTTTATTCCCCACAGCAGTCCGTATGTGAAGAAGGCAGTTCCACTGGTCTCATAGCCCGGAGCATGCTCGGGGTCCATCATCGAGCGAGTCCAGTAGCCTTCCGGCTGCTGAAGCTCTACAACGGCATCCGTCATTCTTTTGAATTTATTCTCGAAGAAATCCCTATGCCTGTAGTCTGCAGGGAGATCCTTCAGCACCTTTGCAAGTCCGGCAAGCACCCAGCCGTCGCCACGCGCCCAGAAGTCCTTCTTTCCGTTGGCACTCTTATGCTTGGGAAAGACATACTTCCCGTCGCGGAAATAAAGTCCGGTCTCGTCGTCATACATGATGCTGTCGCTCACCTGCACATACTCATACAGTTTGTCGAGATATTTTCCATTGCCGGTTATCATATAGAGCTTCGTCATCACCGGCATCACCATATACAGACCGTCGGCCCACCACCAGTAATCCTTCACCGGTGTCGACATCTCGTATTCCATCACCTCCCGGGCTCGCTTTATCTTCCTGTCGTCGGGAAGGATATTATATAGGTCGGCATACGTCTGGAAGCAGATCTGCCAGTCACCGAAAAGCACATGGTCGTCGGTCTCGCCATAATTGTATTTCCACTTGGAGCGGTCAGTGCCTTTGGCTCCTTTCCAGTCGTTGTGTTCCGCCCATTTACGCGAGTAATCGAGCCAGTCCTCGTTGCCGGTGAGGAAATAAGCCTCCATGTTGCCGGTATGGTATGCAGCCTCGTCCCAGAAGGAGTTATGCTCCGCGGGATGAGTCTTCTGCCATTGGCTGTTGACCGTAGAGATAATCTTCCTCACATTGGCGGATTCCTTACTGTCTGCCGAATATGCCGCCACACTTGCCGACAACACCAGCATCAGTAATATACCGGTCTTTATTGAAATTAATTTCATGATTTTTTTTGCAGTTAGTTATAATTATACGATAGAATACTACTATCAGTCCTCAAACACGTTTTTCTCAGTCTCGGCAGTCATAGCGCGTCCAAACGATGTAAGGGAAGAGGGAAGCCATACCCTCATCTTACCCTCGCCGCGGTTTGCCCACGCATAGTATGGTATCATCCTAAGCCTTATTTTCTTGGAGTGCACCAAATTGTCGCCGTCTGTGCCTACAGCCTGCGCGTCCGCCTCTATCACGTTCACTCCATTCAGAATGTCGCTACGCTCCACAGAGAAGTTTGGCTGAAGGTTCATCAGCACCGCGGAGAGGTCTGTATCGTTGTCAGGCCATTCGGCGCAATATACGAGCGGTCCCCTCTCCACCGCAGTCATGTCGCGGTCTGCGGCAACCTTTTCATGCGCAACCACAAGTTTCGGCGTCATATCGAATTTCATATCCACGCGGTCTCCCTTCTTCCATTTGCGGTTGATGGTGACATAACCGTCCTTTATGTCTGCGTCAACGGGTTTGCCGTTGACCGACACCGTGATGCCTGATGCGTCGGACGGAGATTTGTATGCATAGAGGTCAGACGGCACCGGTCTCCCCTGCGTCCAACCCGGCACCCGCAGTCTCATCGCGAACTCTCCAGCCTTGTTGCCCTTGACCGTCAGCGACATCTGTCCTTCGCCGATATAGTCTCCCGTCAGAGATACATGGACGTCCTTGCCTCTGACTTTCATTTGAGAGTCTGATCCGATGTAAAGGTTCACGTAGAGATTGTTGTCGTCAGTGGCATATATGTATCCGGGAATCGACGGCAGGAAGCGCGACAGGTTGGAGGGACAGCAGGCGCAGCCAAACCATGGCTTACGAGAGTAACCTCCGTCGCTCGCGAGAGGATTTGGATAGAAGAAGGCATCGCCGGCGAGTGATATGCCGGACATCACGCCATTGTATAGCGATCTCTCGAGCACGTCATAATACTTGGCGTCGCCATGCAGCAGAAACAGCCGTTGGTTGACATACACGTTGGCTATCGCCGCGCAAGTCTCGCAATAGGCAGAATGGTTGGGAAGCTCATAGTTGGCGCCAAACGCCTCACCGTTGTGTCGCGCACCGACGCCTCCCGTGATGTAATATTTTTTCGACACTATATTGTCCCATATTCTGTCGATGGCATGTATATACGCCGTGTCGCCGGTTAGAGCCGCCACATCAGCCATTCCGGCATACATATAGCCTGCCCTCACGGCATGGCCCACCGCTTCGTCCTGCTCCACCACCGGCTTGTGAGCCTGGCTGTATGCGTCCTTGCGGGAAGTGTAGCCGCGGCGGTCAAGGAAATACTTAGCCTGGTCAAGATATTTTCTGTCGCCTGTGACGAGATACAGTCTTGCGAGTGCCATCTCAGCTATCTGGTGACCGGGCACCCTGTCTACCTGATTCTCACCCTGACCTATCTCGCGGCATACACAGTCGGCATACCGTATGGCGATATCAAGGAAGTTTCTTTTGCCTGTAGCCTGATAATGCGCCACCGCTCCGTCTATCATGTGTCCGAGATTATAGAACTCATGGCTGAGCTGCTCCACTTTCTCCCATCGGTTGGGGCTCATCCAGTTGTGGGGAGACTGTGGATTCATCGTATATGATGTATTGAGATATCCGTCGGGTTCCTGAGCGGTGGCAACGACAGTCAGCACGCTGTCGATATAAGCCTCCAGTTTCGGGTCGTGACTAATCTGAAGAAGGTAACTTGCCCCTTCGATTGTCTTGTAGACATCAGTGTCATCAAAAGGGAATCCCCCGACCTTATAATCCTTCGACGGATGCGCCGCCTTCACAAAATTGTCGTAGCGGCCACTCTCCTCGCATTTGGAAAACGCAAGCGGAATCGTCGTGGTCCTCACCGACTCAAGCCGCCCGCTCCAATAAGGGTCATCCACCTTTACGGATGTAAACGACACCGGGGTGATGGGATAGCCATGAGCACTTACAGCACTCTCTCCGCGACATACCACACAGAAAGCAGATGCCGCCAACACTGATAATATCTTATAGCAATTCATGATGATTAGAAATCAATGCAGTTTTTAAAAGTATTCTATTTCACGAAGTTCGATAAACATCGGGCTACCCTCAAGGTCATAGGCCACTCTCTTTGTCCAGTTGCCCTTCGCGTCTTTCTGCACATCGCGAAACTCCACATCGAAAGCATAGCCCTCCCCACCATAGTCAAACCTAAGACTTGCACTCTTTGGCATGCCGGTTGATGAATCATACACTGTCTGAGTGAATGTTCCTGCATTTGATTCCCGAATAAAAGGCGCGCTCCTTCCATCTCCATCAAAATATATTTCTTCAGGCAATCCATTCCACCCTATTGAATATTCTCCGGATATGCCTGCCTCGTCTGAGCCATTCTCTCCGTAATCGACTTTAAACTCTCCGTCTTCATAATTCAGCGTGAAGTTAGAAGTTCCGATTTTATAATCCCCCTTTACAGGATTCTCATATCTATATCCTTCCACATAGACACGATCTCCCTGTCGGGTATACTTATAATTGTCCAAAACTTTCTCGCTATCAGCATTTACCTTGCAATAAGACGCAAGCATGCCGTCAGCCTCAAAAAGAGCCATATCTACATAGTTTTCAAATACTTCAGCATCATCCATAACGGACATGAATGAAGGAACGTAAGAACGGGCATGTACAAGTTTTTTCACAGCGCCTTTCAGCCCAAACAAACATCTTTCGGATACAACGGGGTCTTTCTCTGATGTCGGTTCGACACTGAATGATTGATCAAATGTCCTAAGCGATGTACTTCCATCGGAAGTATTTTCAACCACCATTATATATTGATGTGACAGATATTCGCCACTTTCCAACTGCGGCTGCAGCGGCGATTCGGGATCATATCCATAGAGGCGATAAGTAAAGTCTACTCCATTGGCAGTCGGCTTTCCTGCGTATGAAAATCCTTCATCTCTCAGGCGCATGCCAGATTCCATAGGCTCGCTCCAGTTTGCGAATGAAAGTGTAACCCATCCCTCATGCTCCCTAAGATCACCGAGCGAATAGCTCCACGCTTGGTCAACAGGCATACCTACTACAGAGCCCGCCATAGAACGTGAAAATTTTCCGACGAGAACTTCCTTAACAAACTTTTCGGAAATAAACCCACTCTGAAGCGGAGTTGATATGTATATCCATCCATCTTCCGGTTCAGTTGCCATGAAGAAAGTTCCCTTGGCAACTTTGCCGAATACTTGCCCATTGGGCGCCTTTCGCAGATTCACGCCATCTCCTGTCACCTCATAATATTTCCAGTATCCATTTGCAGAAACTGTTAAACTTAGCATTAGCAGCACAATAGCACATCCAAGCGAAGTTTTGAAATAGTTCACCATGTTGTCAATTGTTTGAATATTAAGCAATTTATTATCAAAAAAAATGTATTTGAGTAGTCCAAAGCAAAGCACTTCCGGGAAATTTTCACTAAAAGTATCCGAAACTGACTCACTTAGGCAACGTTCTTTCTATGACAATGCAAATATAGCGATTTTTTCTCATTAATCCGTTATTTAAGAGAAAAATTGTAAGCAATGTAAGATGGCGCCCTTTATAAAACCGAAAAAAATGCGACCCGACAAACCGGTTCGCATTTTTAGTTCTATGAATCACGACAAATAAAATCGTCGCGAAGCCAATTATGCATTATGAATTATGACTTGCTTTAGCTTGAGCGAAGCTAATTATGCATTGATTCAAGTCTCTTGGCCTCCTCGGCTGTTATGAGGACAACCGCGCCGTGCTTGGGCGACACGCATCCCTCCATCTTCATCTTGTCGTCGTTGAACTTTCCGACATGGGTAAAGTTCTCAAGATCGGCGGACTCATCGAATCCGAAGGTATGGGGATTTGCGCGGTATATGTCATACATCAAAACATACTTTCCGTCAGCAATTCTCTGCCAAACAGTTGGAGCCTCATGACCACGACGCTCCGTGCTGACAGGCGTCGGGTCTACTGTGTATGGCCCCGTGATTTTGTCAGAGACTGCCCGGCATATCCCGGCGGTCTTCTCATGCGACACATAGAAAAGATGATATTTGCCGTTATGCTTCACTATATCGCCGTCGATGATGCTGTAGGCGCGTTCGGGCGATTCACACAGAAGCTGAGGCATACTGAGAAGCTTGTTGAAGTCATCGTTGACATAGCAATAATATAGGGCGTTGTTCCCCTTGCCATGACGCATTGTGAAATGAATCATCAGTTTGCCGTTCTCCTCGTCATAAACAGTCTCCGGCGCCCACACACATCCTAAATCCGAAAGACTTGGATCCAGCTTCGTGAAGTCGATATTGGTGTGTGTCCAGTTTATGAGATCCTTACTTTTCATCAACACGAGACCACGGTTGTTGCCCCAACCGTATTTATTGCCGTCACGCTCCCATTCTGTGGTGCGGAAACCGTCCCGTTGTCCGAAAACGTGCAGGTCTGTCATCGCAATATAAAACGATCCGGCAGGTCCCCGGAAGATATGCGGGTCACGGATACCGTGCTGCTCCGCTATGGTGTCGCCCGCCACGATGGGACGGTCGCCGTTAAGAGCCTTCCAGTTATAGCCGTCATGACTGATTGCCATGTGCAGACCATGATCGGCATCTTTGTGATACACCATGAGATATGATGTCATCTCCGCCGGCACCTCACCCCGCACCTCATTCACAACTCCCCCCATCAATAAACCGCAGCCCAACAAAGCTGCCTTAAAAATTCCTTTCATATCTATAATCTTCTTGTATTCTTATTATCATCGCCAACAATAGTCCGTACATGCTACAATAACAGATTTTGCAGACGCATCTGCAAATATACAAAAAAATCTTTATAATAATCATTTTTCAAGAATGATTTCTGTAATAATCATTTTCACAAAGTGATTTCTGTAATAATCATTTTCATTAGTCATTATTTATGCCGGACATATTTTATGTTCAGATAAGGAAACACGAGATTCCGAATATTCTTCACGAAGACTGAAGAAATCTTGCAATGGCTTTAAGATTGGAAATGCCACAAAAAAAATACCGATAGCCTGAGAGGGCTATGAATTTAGCAAACATCAAAATCTCTTCTTTAGAGATAATTAATGATTTTTCAAAATTAATAAAAATAATCTGAAAATGAGCAACTTTGTTAATATTTTTTTTAATAAAGTATCCCTCAAATAATAAATCAACAATAAATTTATTTAGCAAAATCAAAATTACATCTTTGATATCAGTTTACATCTCAATACTTTAACGGACATCAAAATCTCTAAAGAAGAGATGCCTAATGTCCAATATGATTTTTAAAGATATTCTACTAAAATTATGAAATCATTCCCTTTTATATTAATGATTTTCATGCTTTCATCTTGTCAATCTGATGGAACAGAAGCATTGATGAAGATGCAAGTCGAAGTACAGGATTCATTTCAAAATCCATTGCAAGATAATGATTCCACAGATAATTCATCTTGTGGAATAAATCTTTCTCTCGAAGATTTCAATTTGGAGGAAGATACTGTTGATATCGGCTATCCGTAATCCGAGTTTCCAATCACGTATTATTTTGTAAGGACATACAAGTCAGTCAATGCCATTCAAATAAAGGATCCGTAAAATGTTCTGTGGAAATACCGATAACCTGGTATGGACGCTCGGCTCGAGCAATATCTCTAACTTAATAATGTTGAATTGGCTGGACTCGTATAGGCGTACCGGTGAAGTTAGTGACTTTGCTCAACCGGCAGAGCGATTAAGAGTCCATCTAATGCAATGCGGCACCGGAAGCGAATGCTCCCGATGCCGCATATATATATAATTGAACGGGTGATGTGTTAGAAGTTGAACTTCTCCATTGTCAAGGTGGCTATCTCCTCGAGTTTCGGCACAAGTGTGCGGAAATGCTCCGTCGCCATGTGTGCCTTAAGATCCTCTTCGGATGCCCAGGTCTCGCAGATCATCATGTGGTTGTCGACTGTGGTGGACTCAAACAGGTCATAGGCGATACAGCCTTTGTCCTTTAGAGATTTCTCCACAAGTTCCGTACCCACGAATCGTGCTGCGGCCTTCTTCTGAACGTCCTCCAACAGGAGGAATACATTAAGCCTGATCATGATTACGACTTTACTTATTTGACCTCCTCGAAGTCAACGTCCGTCACGTCTTTCTCATCAGGATTGTGAGGTTGCTGTGCGCCTGCTCCTGCACCTGCACCTGCTCCGGCTGCGCCAGCCTGCTGCTGTGCGGCGTAGATGTCCTGGGCTGCTGCCTGCAGTGCGTCGCTCAATGCCTTCTCGGCTGCGTCGATCTCGTCAACGAGCTGATTCTTGTGAACCTCTTTCAGACGGTCGAGTGCGGAGTTGACGGGAGCAAGCTTGTCTGCCGGAATCTTGTCGGCGAGATCCTTCAGCTGCTTCTCTGTCTGGAAGATCATCGAGTCGGCGTGGTTGAGTTTGTCGACACGCTCTCTTGCCTTCTTATCGGCTGCCTCGTGCGCCTTAGCTTCCTCACGCATGCGGTTGATCTCTGCATCCGTAAGACCGGAAGACGCCTCGATGCGGATTGACTGCTCCTTGCCGGTAGCCTTATCCTTTGCAGATACATTCAGAATACCGTTGGCATCGACCTCGAAGGTAACTTCAATCTGAGGCACGCCACGCGGTGCGGGAGCGATGCCGCCAAGGTTGAACTCACCGAGAAGCTTGTCGTCGGCTGCCATAGGACGTTCGCCCTGGAGAACACGGATTGTAACTTCCGGCTGGTTGTCGGCTGCAGTAGAGAAAGTCTCGCTCTTGCGCACAGGAATTGTAGTGTTGGCGTCAATCAACTTTGTCATGACTCCGCCCATGGTCTCGATACCGATTGAAAGAGGAACCACGTCAAGAAGAAGCACGTCCTTCACATCGCCGCTCAGGACACCGCCCTGGATTGCTGCGCCGATTGCCACTACCTCGTCGGGGTTTACAGACTTGTTGGGCTCCTTGCCGAAGATTTCCTTTACCTTCTGCTGGATAGCCGGAATACGTGTGGAACCGCCCACAAGGATTACCTCGTTGATCTCGCTCGCCGTGAGGCCGGCATCCTGAAGTGCCTTGCGGCAGGGTGCCACCACTGCGTCGATGAGACGCTCCGAAAGCTGCTCGAATTTAGCACGGGTAAGGGTCTTCACAAGGTGCTTAGGACCGGATGCCGTTGCTGTGATATAAGGAAGATTGATTTCTGTTGATGTCGAGCTTGAGAGTTCTACCTTTGCCTTCTCGGCAGCCTCCTTGAGACGCTGCATTGCCATCGGGTCCTGACGCAGGTCCACACCCTCGTCTTTCTTGAACTCGTCAGCAAGCCAGTCGATGATCACATGGTCGAAGTCATCGCCGCCGAGGTGGGTATCACCGTTGGTCGACTTAACCTCAAACACTCCGTCACCGAGCTCAAGAATCGAAATATCGAATGTGCCGCCACCAAGGTCGAAGACTGCGATCTTGCGCTCCTCAGTGCTCTTGTCAAGACCATAGGCAAGCGCTGCCGCTGTAGGCTCGTTGACGATTCGTCTTACAGTAAGACCGGCAATCTCACCTGCCTCCTTTGTAGCCTGACGCTGCGAGTCGTCAAAGTAGGCGGGGACTGTGATGACAGCCTCTGTAACCGGCTGTCCGAGATAGTCCTCCGCAGTCTTCTTCATCTTCTGAAGAATCATGGCGGAAATTTCCTGCGGAGTATACAGGCGTCCGTCGATGTCTACCTTCGGCATATCGTTCTGGCATACTACGGTGTAGGGAACTCGCTTGATCTCGTCCTCTACCTTTGAGCATTTCTCGCCCATGAATCTCTTGATGGAGTATATTGTTCTTGTAGGATTGGTGACAGCCTGACGCTTGGCGGGATCGCCAACCTTGATTTCGCCACCGTCTACAAATGCTACTACTGAAGGTGTTGTATTACGACCTTCGGCGTTCGGAATCACAACCGGATCCTTGCCTTCAAGCACAGCAACACAGCTGTTGGTGGTGCCAAGGTCAATACCAATGATTTTTCCCATAATTCTTTTATATATTTAGGAGTTAATAATTACTTATTTCTATCGGATGATCTCCCGCGACCCTTATGCGCCTACGGGTATCTCATCTTCGTCTGAAATATTAACAAATAGTATGCTAAATGTTTCACTAATTATTCCTCAATCCTCTTAAAAAATATTAATTCACCAAACACCAAACACTTAACAAACCATAATTTTAATAATCACAATCTAAACCAAGCGTGACTCCGATGTGACAATTCTGACAAAACACCGCAAAAGTGCCGACCATATTAGGAATTACCAAACATATAACCAGACAGGGACGCTCGGCTCGAGCTTCATCAAGTGAATTTTCATGTCAATTTCATTTTTTTAGACATTTCATGTTAATTTATCAACTGTTTTTCTTTAATTATTAAGATATTTTTAGTAATTTTGCAAGCCTAAGCAAAATGCGTCCCAGTGACTGGGGCGCCCTTATAGGCACAATATTATTGATTATGAAGCCATTACAGGAAAAACTATCGCACTACGATGCTCCGCAGAAAGCTAAGGCTGCGGGCATATATCCTTATTTCCGCCCCATCTCGAGCGAACAGAACACTGAAGTGCTGATGAACGGTAAGAAGGTTCTTATGTTCGGATCCAACTCCTATATGGGTCTGACAAACCATCCGAAAGTGATTGAAGCCGCCGTGGCCGCCACTAAAAAATATGGAACCGGTATGGCCGGAAGTCCCTTCCTTAACGGTACCCTTGACATCCACAAGGAACTCGAGGCTAAAATCGCCGACTATGTAGGAAAAGACGACGCCATCGTCTATTCCACCGGATTCGGCACAAACCTCGGTGTAGTCAGCACGCTCACCGGTCGCGAGGACTACATCATCTGCGACGAGCAGGACCACGCCTCGATTGTGGAGGGCAGACGTCTCTCTTTCTCACAGCCCCTCAAATACAAACACAACGACATGGATTCGCTTGAGGCAACACTCAAGAAATGCAAGCCTGAAAGCATCAAGCTTATCGTCACCGACAGCGTATTCTCCATGGAGGGAGATGTGGCAAAGCTTCCCGAAATGGTAGACTTAGCTAAGAAATACAATGCCAGCCTGATGGTAGACGAAGCTCACGGTATCGGCGTCTTCGGCAAAGGTGGCCGCGGTGTGGTTAACCACTTCGGACTTACTGATGATGTCGACCTCATCATGGGCACATTCTCGAAGTCTTTCGCATCGCTCGGCGGCTTTATCGCCACTGACAAGGAAATCACCAACTTCCTGCGTCATCACTCCAGAAGCTACATCTTCACGGCATCCATAACTCCGGCATCCACCGCAGCAGCCATGGCTGCCCTCGAGATTATGCTCAACGAGCCCGAGCGTCAGGAACACCTCTGGGAAATCACCCACTACGCCCTCGACAATTTCAGGGCTATGGGTTGCGAGATAGGCAACACTTCCACTCCTATCATCCCGCTCTTCATACGCGACGATTACAAGACCTTCGCCGTCACCCACGACCTCCTCGAAGAAGGCGTGTTCGTGAATCCCGTAGTGTCTCCGGCAGTCGCTCCTCAGGACACCCTCATCCGATACTCGCTCATGGCGACACATACCAAAGAGCAGGTGACCCGCTCGCTCGATGCCATAAGCAAGGTATTCAAAAAGCACGGCATCATAAAGTGAGGTCTCTCGATTTCAGACTCGACGCCCGCTGCCCGGGTTCCAATGCCAGGGCAGCGACGATAACAACTGCCCACGGCGAGATAAAGACTCCTATCTTTATGCCCGTGGGCACTGTTGGCAGTGTGAAGGCTGTTCATCAGCATGAACTGCGCGACGACATAAAGGCTCAGATTATTCTCGGCAACACTTATCACCTCTACCTCCGCCCGGGACTGGACATTCTCCGCCAGGCAGGTGGCCTCCACAAGTTCAACGGTTGGGAAAAGCCGATCCTCACCGACTCAGGTGGTTTTCAGGTGTTTTCTCTTTCATCAAACCGCAAACTAACGGAGGAAGGGGCGCATTTCCGCAGCCATATCGACGGCAGCAAGCATCTCTTCACCCCGGAGGGTGTAGTCGATATCCAGCGAGTGATCGGCGCCGATATCATGATGGCTCTTGACGAGTGTGCACCCGGCGACTCCGACTATGAATACGCAAAGCGCTCGCTCGGACTTACACTCCGCTGGCTCAGCCGCGGATGGAAACGGTATAATGAGACAGAAGGCCTTTACGGCTACCGTCAGACATTCTTTCCTATCGTGCAGGGTTGCGTATATCCCGATCTCCGGAGGGAATCAGCCCGTTTCGTGGCGGACCTCGATGCCGACGGCAACGCCATCGGCGGTCTCGCTGTCGGTGAGCCCACCGAGAAAATGTATGAGATGATAGAGATTGTCAACGAGATTCTTCCCGCTGACCGCCCCCGATACCTGATGGGGGTCGGCACACCTGCAAACATACTCGAGGCCATCGACCGAGGCGTAGACATGATGGACTGCGTGATGCCTACAAGAAACGGCAGAAACGGTATGCTCTTCACGCGAAACGGCGTGATGAACATGCGCAATAAAAGATGGGCCGACGACTTTTCCCCTCTCGACCCGGGAGGTCCGACTTATGTCGACGAGGCTTACTCAAAGGCTTATGTTAGGCATCTCTTTATCGCAAACGAGCTACTCGCCATGCAGATAGCGAGCATCCACAACCTCGGATTCTATCTTTGGCTCGTGGGCGAGGCCCGCAATCACATCCAGGCGGGTGATTTCCCCGTATGGAAAAAAGAGATGATCGAGAAAGTAAGCAGAAGAATGCCTTAACCAAGACTCAGGAGCAACTATAATGGAAGAGAATATGACTCCCGACTCATCGGGCAAGAAGATTCATCGACGGAGGTTAAAATTCCGTTTTCCCAAACTACGTTTTCCCCGTCGATTAAAGTTCAGAATGCCGCTCACCATCATCGACCGCTACATTCTGGGCAAATTTCTCGGCACATATTTTCTCGCCACCCTGCTCCTGCTTCTTGTAATCTCGATGTTTGACATCACCGAGAAACTTGACGCGTTCCTCACCGCTCCCCTCTCCGAGACCCTTTTCGATTATTTCGCCTCGTTCCTACCCTATTTCGCCAATCAGCTCTCTCCGCTCTTCGTGTTCATATCAGTGATTTTCTTCACTACCAAAATCGCTGACAATTCAGAAATCATTGCGATGCTATCGAGCGGAATTACTTTCCGCCGCCTACTGCGTCCCTACATGATCGGAGCCGCCATCATCGCCTCGATGACATTCGTGCTCTCCAACTACATCATACCCCCCACCAATGTAGACCGCATCGCATACACCAACAAATATGTGAGAAACAAGGCTGTGGAATACGGAACAAACATCCAGCTTATGGTAAGACCGGGCGAAGTGGCATATTTCGGCAGATTCGACAACACCATCAAGCAGGGCTTCCGGTTCTCGCTCGACAAGTTCGACGGCAAGGTACTGACCTCCAGACTGACCGCTTCTTCAGTGGAATACGATTCCACCAAGATGTATCACTGGAAACTCCGGGATTACATGATTCGGGATTTCGACGGCATGAACGAACGAATAAAAAGGGGCACCGAAATCGACAGCATCATCCCAATTGAGCCGAAAGACTTCCTGATTGCCGTAAACGACCAGGAGATGCTCACCACTCCTCAACTCAAGGAGTATATACGGAAACAAAAGATGAGAGGTGTCGCGAATATCAAGAAGTTTGAGATTGAAAAGGAAAAGCGCCTCGCGGAGACCGCAGCCGCCTTCATCCTTACCCTTATCGGAATGTCGCTGTCGTCAAAGAAGGTCAAGGGTGGCATGGGCATCAATATCGGAATCGGACTCGCGTTAAGTTTCAGCTACATCCTTTTCAGCAGCATTACATCTTCTTTCGCCATCAGCGGATATACGTCGCCGGCGGTAGCGATGCAGATTCCGAACGCTGTCTACCTCGTGATAGGAATATTCCTTTACCGACGAGCCTCGAAATTCTGACTATCATCAAGTCAGGATTCCGTCATTTTGCATTTTAACAATTTTTATCGTTTCTTAAGCGCTTGAATTTATTTTATTTTTTGCTGATAGGGAATATTTTATTAAATTTGCAATATAACTAATTTTTAATTCTCCGGGGCATATCCGCCCTGCCCAAAATATATTGGAATTGTGACAAACAAGGACTTCGACTTCAGCGATATCGCGCCCTATGATGACTCTGTCTTCCGCACGATTCTGGACAAACTGGTGAAAGACCCGGGCTTTCTGCATGCCGTGTCTTACGTGATGCCTCAGAAAGACATACCCGCACTCATCACTGAACTTAACCATACCGACAACCGACGCGACTTCCAGCGCCGTGTGATGTTTCCTTTTCTCGAGATGCTTGCCAAGACAACTACTTCAGGCATCACTCTCGGAGGCGCAAAATATTTCAACCCGGCACTGAACTATACGTTTATCACCAACCATCGGGACATTGTGCTCGACGCATCTTTCCTCAACCTGACCTTCCTCCGAAGAGACTGGCCTTCCTCGGAGGTGGCAATCGGAAACAACCTTCTCGTCTTCGACTGGATCTCAGACCTCGTAAGACTCAACAACAGTTTTATCGTCAAACGGAACACCGGACTGCGCGAAGGACTCGAAGCCGCAAAAAAACTCTCGGCATACATCCACTACGCCATCATGGAAAAGCATGAGTCGGTTTGGATTGCGCAGAGGGAAGGACGCGCCAAAGACTCCAGCGACCATACCCAGGAGTCGCTTATCAAGATGCTGGCGCTCGGAGGAGAAGGCACCTTCATGCAGAAAATAAAGGAGATAAACCTGATGCCCGTCTCTATAAGCTACGAATATGACCCCAACGACTACCTGAAGGTCAAGGAGTTCCTCCTGCGTAGAAGAGACCCACACTTCAAGAAGTCGCAGCGCGACGACCTTTTCTCAATGGAGACCGGACTCCTGCAGTTCAAGGGGAAGGTCCATTTCCAGCTTACTCCGCGCATCAACGTCAGAATCGACGAACTGGGCGAATTTCCAGACAGCAACACTTCCGCCAAATATGTCTGCGCTCTTATTGACTCCGCGATTCACCGAGGATACGAGATATTCCCCATCAACTATGTGGCTTACGACTCACTCCATGAGTCCCGCCGGTTTGCCCACAAATACACGGAAGAAGAAAAAACCGACTGCCTCAATTATTTCGAAAGTCAGCTCAACAAAATCGATGTCGACGGCATTACAGATGAAGAGCGCTCTTTCATGCGCGAGATGATTCTGATCATGTATGCGAATCCTCTCAAAAACAAACTAAAATCTATTCTTGGAGGATTTGAGTGATGAGAATCCCTGTCGTGACTTTGATTGTGGTAATGCTCCTGAGTGTCTTCGTGGACCTCTATATCTGGAGAGACATCCGGAAAGGCAAGTCGCTCAGACGCTGGATGTGGAGCGAGATTTACGCGGGGACTTCCATACTTCTGTGGATATTCCTCATCGTTACGGTATGCCTCCCAAGGAGATCCGCCGACAACGGAATCATCCATATAATGTGGATGCTGACCGCCTACGCCTCGATATATATCGCCAAGATCATATATATCTTTTTCTCCTTCATTGGAAGAATACCCACAATATTCCGTTGCCGCAGATGGCTCTGGACAAGAGCTGTCGGCGTGGTGACAGCTGTCGCGGCTTTGGGATTCCTATGGTTCGGCATCCTTTACACAAGATATCAGTCGCAGACCATCGACGTGACCCTCAAGTCGTCAAGATTACCGAAGGCTTTCGACGGATACCGGATTGCGCAAATCTCAGACCTTCATCTCGGCACCTGGGGCAATGACACCCGATTTATCGACTCTCTTGTCAGACAGATCAACGCTCTCAATCCCGACCTGATAGTGTTCACCGGAGATATCGTAAACCAGAAATCCGACGAATTGAAGCCTTTCATCACTTCGCTGAGTAGACTTAAGGCTAAAGACGGAGTTTACTCCATACTCGGCAACCATGACTATGGAGACTACATAGACTGGAGTTCTCCCGACCTAAAAAAGGAAAATCTCGAGACGCTCAAAGTGTTACAGGAGAAATCCGGATGGAAGATGCTAAACAACAGGCACGTATTCATATCCCGGCATTCCATAGCGCATTCTGACTCCATAGCACTGATTGGAGTGGAAAACTGGGGAGAGCCTCCTTTCAAGAAATATGGAAGTCTTAAGACGGCATGTTCCACTCCCGACAGCTTAAGTCTGAAAGACTCCAATTTCAAGATACTGCTTACCCACAATCCGGAGCACTGGCTCAGAGAAGTCAGAAAAGTGTCAAATATCGATCTCACACTCTCCGGACATACCCACGCCCTACAGATGAGCGCTGACGCGTTCGGGCACCGCTGGTCTCCGTCAGCACTTAGATATACCACATGGGGAGGCTTCTACACATCCACTCCCGACGGAAATCTCGAAGACTTCGGGAATCCTTCCGTCAGGTCGATGACAAGGAATCTTGACAGACCTTCCCTATATGTCAACATAGGAGCCGGAGAAGTGGGGATGCCGTTCCGCATCGGTTCCTGCTATCCCGAGATTACCCTTATCACACTCAAACGGAAATGACCTGCGAAGTTGATGCTGTCGGGGTGATTCTGTCGGTCGGCTCCAACTGCGGCGACAGATATTCTAACGTTGAGGAGGGTATCGACTGGCTATCCTCACATGTCTGCGTGTCCGGAGTTTCCGACATCTACTCTACCCCTGACTGCCATGGCGGCCCGACACATTACATGAACGCCGTTGTCGCCGGGACAACAAATCTTTCAATAGAGCAGCTCGAAGTCCTTTGTAAGGCGCATGAAGTCGAAAAGGGACGAGACGAGAAAGCAAGGGCGGCAGGCATGGTTCCACTCGATATAGATGTCGTCATCTACAATGGAAAGATAATCCGCGAAAAAGACTATTCACGGACTTTCTTTAAAATCGGGTTCTCTCAACTTGCCTGATTCTCAGGGCACTCGTGGCAGACAAAGCATTCCCATCGTTCGTCTCAGATTTATTTCGACGAATGGCCGCAGTTTTCCGTATTTCTCCACAATCATGTCCACACCAAGCAATCCGGTGTAGCCCCTGAGTGTCTCTTCAAGTATCTCCTTCTGAATTCTCCTGAGATCTTCCAATGGGAATGCGCATTCATCACAGAATTCGTATTCCAGTCTTTCCTGCGACGCCATAGAGTTGGATATGTATTTCCCACGGTTTGACGTTATGAACTTCGAAAGCCCGAGATATGTCGCCTCGCCGTCCTCAATGCGCCATTCCGTGGCAAAGTCTCCTGCCCGGTCGGCGGGGGTCTCGCATATGACGCTCCCCTGCCTTCGCAATATGCCACGGCACCATGGACGCACATGCCGCTCCTCCATATCAGCTCCAGTATTCACAACTCCCCTCCCGCTCGAGCTCCACGGCGCCTTCATCCAACAACCTGGATTGTTGCGATAGAATGCCACACATTCTTCTTCATCAGTCAGTTCAACGGGCAAATCCACCTTCCACTCCTCACCCGTTGTCGCGTTCCATTCTTCGTTTAGTTTTATAGTGGTGCGTCTATGTGCCAGATTCCTCACCAAATCAATATACTCTACAGCCGGCAGCACAGATTCAGGCACTCCCGAATCGAGCAACCGGCGACGCACCGCATGGTTCCAACCCCATGGCTCGGGGGTAGGCAATGAGCCGCACGAATAGATATCCCGGAGCATGCCCCAGTCCGCTGTCCTGAATACGGACTCGGCCTGCGTGCGGTCTTCTACAAGTATGATGTCGTCTTCCCTCGCCCACGCCTCCGGCAGCAGTTGAAGTTCACGTGCCAGTTCCGCCACCCTTGCCGGAGGGGTATAAAAAGACGCCCCCGTTGCGAGGGCGTATTCTGTATCGGGA
The DNA here is from genome assembly GCA_017626045.1 of Muribaculaceae bacterium. GTDB lineage: Bacteria > Bacteroidota > Bacteroidia > Bacteroidales > Muribaculaceae > Lepagella. Next base: position 24,641 of record JAGAJP010000070.1, read on the forward strand.
TTGAAGAGAAGCAGACGCATCAGTCGTTAAGTTTCTCGCGCTCCTTAAGGGGATTTGAGAAATACAGTTTGTGTTCGATATACTCCTGAGTTGCGATTAAGGTAGGTTTCGGCAGTTTTTCATAGAAACGTGATATCTCTATCTGTTCACGGTTTTCCGACACCTCCTCAAGATTGTCGCTTGAGGCGAAGTCCGCGAGTTTCTTCTCCAGTTCCTTCTTCAATTCTACCGCAATCTGATTTGCGCGTTTGCCGATGATGCAGACGGTCTCATATACGTTGCCGGTCTGCTCCGCCATGGCGATCATGTCGCGTGTTACGGTCGTGAGCGGTGCGTTTGTCTTTTTGTAGTCCATAATATGCAATTATGATTTACGTATGTAGGGTTGTTTATTTTGCTTATTCTCCAAGGTGCTTCGATGCAATGTTGAAGATCGATTGAGCCTCCGACAGGTTTTTTGACTCCGGATATGTGTTGATAAACGAATAGTATTCGTCGATTACCTCACGATACCGGTCCTCACTCTTCTCAGCAATCGAGTTCTTTGCCTCCTGATATTTTGCCTTCAATATAAGCATCTCGAAGTCCTCTCTGTATTTGGAATACGGAAAGTCCTTGAGCGCATTCTTAGCAGTGATGATGCACGACTCATAATTATTCCCGAGGAAATTGCCGAGATTATAATACAGCTGCGCATTCTGCAGCTGCTTTAGTGTCAGCTTGTCCTGCATCTCGAATATGGCGTTCTTAGCAATGCCAGCCTTGTCGCTCTGGGGGAAATAGTCAAGGAATCCCTGCAATTCTTCGATTGCCTTCAGAGTGTAGGTCTGGTCGAGCTGAGGGTCGGGCGAGTCGAGATAATAGCCGTAGCCGCTGTAGAAGCGAGACAGCTCCGCATATTTGCCACGGGGATAACGCTGGTAGTAGTTTTTGAAATAAACCGCTGAGTTCAGATAGTCTTTGTTTTCAAAATACGACATAGCGAGAAGGAACGTTGCGTCCTCCCCGTTTTCTGTTCCCCGCATCGGCATCTGCAAGTCCTGCAGAAGAGTGATCGCCTGCATGTATTTGCGCTGGTCGTATGCCTTACGGGCGTATTCGAACTTATAGTTCATATCCGTGCTTTTCAGCACCTTATTATATTCTCCACACGATGACATCATTACTGACATCACTGCGGCAAATAGGCTTGTCTTGAGAAGTTTGTTCATCTATTTCTTGAAATCAAGTCGACTTAGATACTCGGTTGCTTTCGATTATCCGCTTATTAGCATGCAAAGTTAATAATTTTTTTGCAAACAACTACTAAAATTACAATAAATTTTACTAACTTTGAAGTCGATTTCGCGAAGTTGTTTCCTTGACGGGTCTTTTGACCGGACACATCTTCATGTTTAATTCGACATATTTTATGAATGACAAAGGTTTTATCGCACGCCATCCGGTGCTTGCTAACTTGATTATAATTCTTTTGGTCGGCGCAGCCGGTCTCGGCATTGCGTATTTCTCTTTTGCTATCTTCACCAAACATGGCGAGAAGAGCAAGGTCCCCGGCGTGGAGAGGATGTCTTACACCAAGGCAATAGAAATTCTTCACTCCAAGGGGTTCAAGGTAGATATACGCGATTCCCTTTATAAAGAGGACGAGAAGCCGGGATACGTAATCGAGCAGTTTCCAAAAGCGAACTCTTTGGTGAAGCCTGGCAGGAAGATTTTCCTTTATATTAACGCCGTTCATCCAAAGGAGGTGATTATCGACGAAGACAACAACCCACGGGAAGACGCTCTGAAATCGACATCCTTCCGTCAGGGTATGGCTCGTCTTGAGGAACTCGGCTTCAAGAATATCCGCGTCGTCAAGATTCTCGGTGAGAACGACTGCATCTCTAAAATTTTCGCCAATGGGAAAGTGGTCAAGAAAATGCAGAAAACTCCGGTCAACGCACAAATCGTGATGGAGGTGTTCGACGGCAACCTCGAGGCGGTCAGGGACTCTATACAGCAAGACATCGACCCCTCTTTCGTATCCGACGAGCCTTACGTCACCGATGAGCCGCAGTCGGAAACCTATCCCGATGAGCAGGAAGCTTCGGAACAGACTGAATCTTATGAGTACTATTGACAATCAATTGACGGAAGACCATATCGACGACGAGGATCCGTCGCAGTATGAACCTTCATTCATTACCGACGACGGACGGGAACTTTTCGAACATTTCCGTTTCGAGGCCGACAAAGGGCAGCAACTCTTGAGGGTCGACAAATTCCTCGTCGACCGTATGACCAAGACTTCCCGCAACCGCATCCAGCAGGCTGCCGACGCCGGCTGCATCATTGTCAACGGGAAACCTGTCAAGTCAAGCTACAAGGTGAAGCCCCTCGACATCGTCAGCATTGTGATGGACCGCCCGCGGTATGAATTCGAAATCATACCTGAAGACATCCCTCTCGACATTGTGTATGAGGACAGCGACGTGCTCGTGGTCAACAAACCCGCCGGGCTCGTGGTCCATCCCGGCCACGGCAACTATTCGGGAACACTCGTCAACGCCCTCGCATACTATTTCCGCAATGACGACAACTATGATGTCAACGACCCACGACTCGGACTCGTTCACCGGATAGACAAGGATACGAGCGGACTGCTTGTGATAGCGAAGACTCCGGACGCCAAGACAAATCTCGGATTGCAGTTCTTCAACAAGACGACGCGCCGTGAATATCGGGCTCTCGTATGGGGCGACTTCGATGAAGATAGCGGAACCATTGTCGGCAATATAGCCCGCAATCCTCGCAACAAACTCCAGATGGCGGTGTTCACCGACCCTGAAATCGGGAAACACGCCGTCACCCACTATGAGGTGCTCGAAAGATTCGGATACGTATCATTGGTCAAGTGTGTGCTTGAAACCGGACGTACACACCAGATTCGTGTCCACATGAAGTGGAAGGGACATCCTCTTTTCAATGACGCCAGATATGGCGGAGACCAGATTCTGAAAGGAACCACTTTTGCCAAATACCGTCAGTTTATCGAAAACTGTTTCTCCATCTGTCCACGCCAGGCTCTCCACGCAAGGACTCTCGGTTTCCGGCACCCTACTACCGGAGAGCAGATGGATTTCGAATGTCCGCTGCCTCCCGACATGGAAGCGCTCCTCGACAAATGGCGCGCATACTCCAAAGGTTCCTTTTGACGTATTTTAATTCCGTACTTTCAACAATCAGACTACAATGCTTGACAACCTTGCCCGTTACAATATCGTTCTCGCCAGCAAGTCCCCGAGAAGAAAAGAACTTCTGAAAATGCTGGATATCCCTTTCACAGTCCATACCGTCGACGGTATCGACGAGTCATACCCGGAAGATCTCCCTGCCCGCGAAGTGGCGGAATATATTTCAAAAAAGAAGGGTCTTGCCTATTCATCTTTAATCAAGGCTGACGAACTGGTGATAACCGCCGACACGGTAGTGATACTCGACGGGAAAATTTACGGGAAACCGAAGAGTGAACGAGAGGCGGTGGAAATGCTTATGGAGCTCCAGGGGCGCACCCACACTGTGGCTACAGGTGTCTGTGTCGCCACAGAAGGCAAGATAAGGTCGTTCTCTACATACACCGACGTTACTTTCTCGAATCTTGATGAAAAGGAGGCTCAATGGTACGTCGAGAAATACATGCCCCTTGACAAGGCGGGAGCTTACGGCATTCAGGAATGGATAGGCGCCGCCGCTGTAGCAGCCATCAACGGCAGTTTCTACAACGTGATGGGGCTTCCCGTGCATCAGCTATACAAAATCCTGAAATCTGATTTCTGATATGAAGACCGCAATAATAGGCACCGGCAATGTCGCTACAAGATTCGCCGAAATTTTCGACTCGGAATGCGTGTCGTCGCGCACACTTGAAGGACTCCCTTCCGACGCAGACCTTTACATTATAGCCGTCAGCGATTCCGCCGTCAAGAAGGTGGCTGACTCTCTCCCGGAGCTTCCCGGCATAGTGGTCCACACCACCGGAAGCGTGCCTCTTGAGGCTCTTGGAAATGTGAGATGCAGAGGTATCGGCGTTTTATATCCCTTTCAGACCATCAGCAAAAAGCGTCCTCTTCCCGCGTCTTCCATACCACTTCTTGTGGAGGCTGATTGCGAGGAAACCGCATCATGGCTTGAAAAAGCTGCAAGGGAAAGCGGATTCACTAATGTCACACGCTCTGACAGCGATATGAGACGTAAGGTGCATCTCGCCGGCGTGTTTGTCAGCAACTTCCCTAATGCTATGGTGGCAATAGCCCAGAAGATACTCGGCGATTGCGGCATCGACGGCGCCATCGTCAATCCCCTCCTCGCCGAAACTGTAGCGAAACTCAAATCCCTGCCTGCGAAGGAGGCCCAGACGGGACCGGCCGTAAGAAAGGATTTCTCTACAATTGAAAAACATCTTACTATTCTCGATGACCTCTCAATGAAAGAGGAGTCGAAGGTTTATTCAGTGATAACTGACTTTATTGTCAACAATATCAGCACGCATTGAAGTTGTTTAACCTTCATCAGAAGAAGTATCCGACAGATAGATTCCCCGACCAGAATGGCGAATACGGAGAATCATCCGTCCACTTGGCGGTATCGAGCGTCAGTCCGCCGGTAAAGAATATGTGCCTGTGATGATACATCACTCCGGCATCTATAGCGAGACTCGCCGAGCATCTGTCGCGGACCCTGACATATTCATTTTCGGCATTCCTCACGTATGCTCGCATCTGATAGCCACCAAGACCGCAATACACGCTGAATCCGCGACGAAGATTGAATACAGGTCCCACCACAAGTTGGTTGTAGACGGATCGCAGCGAGACCCTGCCGTCGGGAAGCACCTGATCCTGCGGCATGTCAACCATCTGCGAGAGATTGTCAACTTTCAGTTTTGTGGCTATGGTGGGCGAAAGCGACATGCGCATGTAGACACCTATATGGTCATTCATCGCGCCGCATATCGCGCCAAACGGAATACGTACCGGTATCCGGGAGTCTGCCGTATGGAACGCTCCTACTATTCCGGCATTGAATCCGGCGAAATAATGCCATTCGCCTCCTTGCCTTTCTCCCTTGGCTGGAAGAATCACTCCGGATGCTATGACTGCAATGATTAAGGCTATCAAGCGGAATCTATTCATTTCTTATCTTTTGTGTGTTTTACTTCCTGACAACGACTTAGTTGTCGGAGCTATTAGGCTGATTGGGCTAATTGGTCTAATTAGACTTATTTGCTCTATCCTCTATCTAAAAAACACCTATCTCATTTTTTTAGTTTTTATTACTTCTTTTTATTTTTTAGTTCCGTTTTTTTTGTTTATCTTTGCGTTGGAGTTACCTTAACTCTCACGCAAAAGATTAATTATTAACTTTTATATTATCATATCAGATGACTAAACCATATGTTTTAGGAGTGGATGTCGGTGGAACCAATACTGTGTTCGGCATAGTCGACGCACGCGGTCAGGTTATCGCCTGCGATTCCATCAAGACTCAGAAACACGCAGAGTTTGACGACTATGTCGCTGAACTTCACGATAGCGTGATGCGGCTTCTAAAGGCAAACGATGCCGAAGACAAGATTCAGGGTATCGGCATCGGCGCACCAAACGCCAACTATTACACAGGTGAAATTGTAAACCCGCCGAACCTCCCGTGGGGTCCGGTGATTCCTCTTGCGGAAAAAGTCAGCGCAGCCTTCGGCGGTATTCCCGTGGCTGTCACCAACGACGCGAACGCCGCCGCTCTCGGTGAGATGACTTATGGCGCAGCAAGGGCTATGAAGGATTTCATCATGATTACCCTCGGCACCGGTGTCGGTTCCGGTATCGTAGTAAACGGCAACATGGTCTACGGTCACGACGGCAATGCCGGCGAACTTGGTCATCTCGTGATGAAACGCAACAACGGCCGTATGTGTGGATGCGGCAGAACAGGATGCCTCGAGGCGTACTGCTCCGCTACAGGTGTGGCGCGCACCGCCCGCGAGTTTCTTGAGATACGTCAGGAACCCTCGTCGCTGCGTAATCTCGACATTGAGGAAATTACATCAAAGGATGTATACGACGCTGCCAAGGCTGGAGACAAACTTGCCAAAGAGATTTTCGATTACACCGGAAATATCCTTGGCGAGGCTTTTGCCGACATGGTAGCCTTCACATCACCGCAGGCTATAATTCTTTTTGGCGGTCTCGCAAAGAGCGGGGATCTCCTCCTCAATCCTATCAAGGAATCGCTTGACAGAAACGTTATGCCAGTTTTCCGCGGAAAAACTCAGATTCTCGTCTCCGAACTTAAGGAAGGCGATGCCGCAGTTCTCGGCGCATCCGCTCTCGGCTGGGAGGCTAAAAGAAAAGCTGAGGTATCTGCAATTGCGGAAACCCCGGCTTAAAAACTTTAAGATACTCCATAGCAAACCCCGGCCTTTGTCAGACCGGGGTTTGATTTTATTTCGAAAACCAATTCATCAGTTTCTGAACTCCAGTTCGCCATCCTTCACGTCTATCACGATAGGATGCTCCCTATCAACCTTCTGCGCAAGTATGTCTTTAGCAAGCTGATTGAGCACGAGTCGCTGGATTGTGCGCTTCACTGGTCGGGCACCGAATTCGGGATCATATCCATCCTCGGCAAGAAGTTCCATCGCCGGCTTCGTCACTTCCAGTTTCACACCGTTGCTCTCAAGCATCTTCTGCACGCCACGGACCTGTATGCCTACGATCTCTTCGATTTCCTTCTTATTGAGCGGAGTGAACATCACAATCTCGTCGATACGGTTGAGGAATTCTGGACGTATCTTCATCTTAAGAAGATCCATCACATCCTGACGAGTCTTGGCGATAACCGCTTCCCGCTCTTCATCTTTCTTCTTGTCAAGATCCTTGAAGTTTTCCCTAATGATAGGTGAACCTTCATTGGATGTCATGATGATGATGGTGTTCTTGAAGTTGATAAACCTACCCTTGTTGTCGGTAAGCCTGCCGTCGTCGAGCACCTGAAGAAGGATGTTGAATACATCCGGATTTGCCTTCTCAATCTCGTCAAAGAGGACGACACTGTAAGGTTTGCGGCGGACAGCCTCTGTGAGCTGTCCTCCCTCCTCGTAGCCTACATATCCCGGAGGCGCTCCGACAAGACGGCTCACTGAATGCTTCTCCATGTATTCCGACATGTCGATTCGGGTCATCATGTCCTCATCGTCGAAAAGATATTCGGCAAGTGCCTTCGCGAGTTCCGTCTTGCCCACGCCCGTAGTGCCAAGGAAGATGAATGATCCGAGCGGACGTCTCGGGTCGTTTAGTCCCGCACGCGAGCGACGCACTGCCTCGCTGACCGCGCGTATAGCGTCTTCCTGACCCACTACCCTCTTGTGGAGTTCTTCCTCCAGGTGCAGCAGTTTCTCCTTCTCGCTCTGCGCCATCTTCTTGACAGGTATACCGGTCCAGCGGCTTACTATCTCCGCTATGTCCTCCGCGTCTACCTCTTCCTTTATCATGGCGTTCTCACCCTGAAGCTGACGCAGTTTTGCCTGTGTCGCCTCTATCTCGTCGGTCTTCTGCTTGATCTTTGAATACCTGATTTCGGCAACCTTGGCATAGTCGCCCTCGCGCTCGGCACGCTCAGCCTCATGGTTGAGTTGCTCGATGTCGATCTTATTCTGCTGTATCTTGTTGATCTCGTTCTTCTCTGCCTGCCATTTCGCCTTCAGCGATTTCTGAGTCTCACGAATATTGGCAAGCTCTTCCTCGATTTCCTTCAGCCGGTATTTATTGTCTTCCCGCTTCAGTGCCTCACGCTCGATCTCAAGCTGCTGGATCTTGCGCGTGGCATCATCGAGAGCCTGAGGCATCGAGTCCATCTCCAGCCGGAGTTTTGACGCAGCCTCGTCGATAAGGTCAATTGCCTTGTCAGGAAGGAAGCGGTCTGTGATATACCTTACGCTCAACTGGACAGCGGCTATTATCGCCTCGTCCATGATGCGCACCTTGTGGTGGTTCTCATATCTTTCCTTGAGCCCGCGGAGAATCGAAATGGCGGCAAGTTCATCCGGCTCGTCAACCATTACCTTCTGGAAACGACGCTCAAGCGCCTTGTCCTTCTCAAAGTATTTCTGATATTCGTCAAGAGTCGTGGCGCCAATGCTGCGGAGTTCGCCCCGCGCAAGCGCCGGCTTTAGGATATTGGCGGCATCCATGGCACCCTCACCTTTACCTGCGCCTACAAGAGTGTGTATCTCGTCTATGAAAAGTATTATCTCGCCTTCACTCTGAGTCACCTCGTTGACAATGGCTTTCAGACGCTCCTCGAATTCTCCTTTATATTTGGCTCCTGCGACAAGAGCACCCATGTCGAGCGAGAAAATCTGTTTTGTCTTCAGATTCTCCGGCACGTCGCCGCGCACGATACGCTGGGCAAGCCCCTCGGCGATCGCAGTCTTTCCGGTTCCGGGTTCGCCTACAAGCATAGGATTGTTTTTAGTCCTCCTTGAAAGTATCTGAAGTACGCGGCGTATTTCCTCATCACGACCTATCACCGGATCCAGTTTGCCGTTTCTTGCACGGTCATTAAGGTTGATGGCATATTTGCTGAGCGCCTGATAGGATTCTTCCGCGCTCTGCCCTGTAACCTTGTTCCCTTTCCTCAGTTCCTTTATGGCGGCGTCAAGACCTTTTTCAGTAACTCCGGCATCTTTCAGGATGCGGGATGCATTACACTTGGTCTGAAGTATGCCCATGAGCATTGCCTCCACCGAGACGTATTCATCGCCGTTCTTCTTCGCATAGTCCTGAGCCTTGAGCATCGCGTCGTTTGATTCGCGGCTCAATACCACATCTGCTCCACTTACTTTCGGATAGGATTTGATATCGTTGTCTATGGATATGTTGACGGAATTAAGATTGGCTCCAAGTTTCTGAAAGACAAAATTGACAATCGTTTCGCTCTCTGATATTATAGCCTTTAGAATGTGCACAGGTTCTATCTGCTGTTGCCCCTCCTGCCTGGTGAGTTCAATAGCCTTCTGAATTACTTCCTGCGACTTAATCGTGAAATTGTTAAAATTCATAAGGAGTGATTTTATGTGTTTTTCAAAAATCTTAACAAATATCGTTCCAAATCGGTTCAAAAAAAAAGCATCCTCACCGGATGCTTTTTTTTCAATCAATAGCGGCCACTATGCCGTAAGGGTCAATTTTAACGGTCCGAACGCCTGCTTCGAGCATATAATTGTCTTTGGTGCTCTCGTCAGCATAAAACCTTGTTTCCCGGGGCAGATTGTCGGCTCTCATAACTTCTTCCGCAAGTTTTCTGTCAGAATCGACACACATGCTGATGAATCTTGCCCCCTGGCGTTCAGCGTCTCTTGAGAGGCGGATGTTACTGATGCGGCTCTCCGCATCGTTCATGCTCCAGAAATGCATTATCACTTTCTCGCCTGTAAGTTCATTGAGCGATAATGTTTGTCCATCTTTGTCTGTTATGGACAGTTCGGGCGCCTGATTTCCTACCTCAAGCGGAACATTGTTGATGGATACAGCTGATGTCAGCATACTCATGACGGCTGCCCCGGCAGCAAGTCCCGCAATTTTCAGTTTGAAATTCATAAAAAATAATTTTGATTAAACTTACCCGGCACAGGCATCGCGTCAACGCGGGCCAAGGAGATTGCCGAGGCGTTTCGGATTTTTCGGCATTAAAACTGCAAATTGCCGCTTGCTCATTCTGCTAACAATACTGCTATCAATAACTTGCAAGCCGAAACTATAACTATCGTGCACTCCGGAATCTCTATCCCTTCATCATGCACTCCATTATATATAACGCTGAATAATCAGAATTGTTTTAGAAAATATGTTGTACAGCATATTTTATGCTCTTCAACATCAAAATTCTCGTCTTCTGAAAACGCTGAACCCGTTACCGGGCAAGCGACATATTTATCGAAACTCCGAAATTGGAGTTTGAGGTCGGGAATGCAGAAGACGACACAAGCGGTGTATTGACCTGATGGTCGAAAAAGGCGGCGAGGGTAATGCGTCTGCTCAGCACGTAGCTTGCCATGAAATTGAGCGAGAATGACTTCGTGCCCTGGGTCGCCTGGGTATACGCTGTCTCTATCCTCCTTATAAGGCTTGAGTTGTTGGCAAAGTTCAGGTCAAGGTCAAGCGACAGGTCATTGCTTATACCTCCCTGACGGCTTCCGATCTTAATGATCTTATTGAAGTTGGCTATTTTATAGCCTGCGCCAATAGTAATCTGACGAGATCCGGTCTCCACTACCTGACCTGCCTGTGAATTCAGGTTCAGCGTTCGGCTATCGGTATACTGTAGATTGAATTTCAAGTCATTGTTGAGAGTGAAGTTCACGCCGATCAACGGATTGAACCGCTCGGTGATCGCTACCGACGATATATTGTAAGGCGATGTCGGAACAGGATTCTGAGTGGCTTCGTCGAGCGTGAAGCCATAGTCTCCATTCACCCCTATCCAGTTGAGATAAGAACTGTAGCCGCCGATGGAATACGTGCAGTTGTATGCATGCTGCACCGTGAACGTCTTGAACCACTTCTTCATGTTGCCCATGTTGATGAATCCATCGTAGGTCACCTTCCAGTTGGGAAGCATCGCCGACAGACCCGGGAAGAGGTCAAGTGAAACCTTGTTTACATCTCCCCCGCTATAAGCGGCAAGGAATGCAGGTATCAGCACGTCGCTCGATGTCCGGCTTACGCTGCCAACCTCTTTATTATATACGGTGCCTCCAAGAGGATTCCCCTCCATGAAGCCTCCTGTGGGATATCTCATGCCATGGTATTGCTCTTCGTAGCGGTTGGCGACTATGGGTATGTATTCCAGGAAGCGGTTGAACGCCTCGGAATAATATCCGTCTTCTGCCTTGCTCGTTTTGAGAGCCGTCTTCAACGCCATGTGGGTGCGCGTATAGTTGCCGGTACGAGATGTCGGCATGTCGCTATACATGAACTGCACCTGGTTGGTCCTGTTGTCGGTGAGGTTTTCAGTCAGGGTTATCTTGAGGCCTCTGATCGGCTCAAGCGTGAACTCGAAATGGAATTCCTCGCCTTTGTTCCATACTGCCGGCGATGTGCTCAGTCCGTCGGTAAGCAGCCATCCGCGGTCAAGCGCCTTGTCCACGTATGACTCGTCATAGAATCCGAACGCGAAGTCAAGTCCCGGCGACATTGGTCCGTAACCGGTGCTCTGTCCGAAAATGTCTCCTACACTCGGCATGAACAGAGGGAGGTTGAGCGAATGGTTCTGCCGCCATCTGAACGAAAGACTGCGGGGAGCCATCAGCAGACGTAGACCATGCTCAAGCACTTCCGTGCCGAATTTCTTCTTGTCCTTCTTCGGATTCTCTCTTACCACCAGATTGATGATATCCGAGCCTCTGTTGAGGATTTCCACGCTGTTCTCGTCCACAACCCTGCTGTTGACCTTGATGCGCTTGCCGTTGACCGTTGCGCTGACTAACACATTCTTTGTCTTAAGATTGTGCTTGAACATACTGCTTGTGTCCGGCGACAACTGGATACTCTTCTCCACACGCTTATTCTTGTCATCTTTTTTCGACACGTTCTTCTTATCTCGTGCGTTGCGAGCGTTGGTCCTGCTACCGCTCTTGCCAAATCGCTGGTTGATGGCTTTCAGATACTTGCTGTGGTTATATAGAGTCTCGAAGTTCAGCCGGGCATCGGCGTTCCATGTCGTCTGGTTCTGTATCGTGTTGCCTAAATCCACGTCCTGAACCTGTGTGCCTCGGTCCCACTGATAGTTTGACGTATAGCTTACCGACCCGGTCAGATAGTCCAGGAACGGTATCTTGTTAAACGGAGCCTTGTATGAGCCCGTAAACGTCTGAGTATAGTTCCAAGGCGTTCCGAGACCCTTGATGGAGTTAAGGACTGTGTCTTTCCAGTCACGATACTTGTCAGGAAACAGTTTCTTGTTGACTGCTCCGATAGTCTCCTCTATACGGGCTATCGTATTGCTCGAGAAGGAGAGGGTCAGCGACTGGATGGGATTCCAGTTGATGGAGAACTGGCGGTCCCAAAGGAAGTTCTTGCTCACCTGCACAGGCAGCTGCATGTCCACATCCACCTCCGAACGAGTCTGCTGCTCGTAATAGTGACGCGACATGCTTGTGTAGAATGTGAGGTTGTTAAACAGCCAGTTGATCTGCCAGTCCTTGAGGAACTTCTGGAATTTACCTTTGCCCTTTATCTTTGAAAACGGCTTGACTGGCTTGAAATACGGAGAATATGAATACTGGAACGATCCCCGATAGTCGGAAGTGTTCTCGTATTCTGTAGTCGGATCCATATTCCGCTGCTTATTGAAGTTGAATGCCACGGTGAAGTTCGATGGATCCCAGGGCATCGCGTTTTTCGACGTCACGTTGAAGCGCATGTTGGAAAGCGAGAACGATTCCGTAGTCTTCTTTGTCAGCGAGTAGTTCTTTATCGAGTCCTTCTCGGCTTTCGTGGTCGCAGCCGACAGCGCGTCTTTCAAAAGGATATCCTGGTCAAGCGGATTGTATTTAGGCGTGGATGTCTCGTTGCTGCGTGAGTAATATACCGGAGCGTTGAGCTTCAGTTTTTCGGGAAGCAGTTTTCCCACATTGCCCTGCACCGAGAAGTTATACTGGTCATAGTTGTCAAGACGTCTTGCCGAAAGCCCCTGGTCTACACTTCCGAATCCCGCAGTCTCCTTGTGCATGGCAAAATTGACCGTGGCTATGTCAGAAATGGCAAGGTTGGCATTGACCTTTGCCGCCCAACCACCCTGCTGGTTGAATTCCGTCACCTTCAGCTCGTTGATCCAGATTGTGCCGTCTTTCGTTGTGTTCGATTTGTTGCGAATGCCCACAAGCATGGTCCTGACATCGCTGAGCGAGGGATTACCGAGCACCGAGATTGTGTTACGCTGGTTGTTGGGGTCTCTGATTGAATATATTTTGCCATACGACGCACCCTCAAGGCCCTCCGACATCTTGCGGTTGCGCTCCACCTTAGCATTTGTCAGAGATTCAAACGAGAGGTCAAGGAAGTTGTTCTGAGGCCAAACGAGCCACCTGTCGGCACTCGACATGTTGTTGTAGTTGCCGGGAGCCGTGACATCGAGAGGTATCTCATATTCATAATAGTTGTTCTTCACATCGGATCCGAGTCTGACAAACACGGCGAAGTCTCCGTCTTTTAGATTGGTTCTGTCATCCACGTCGGCCTCGGCGTGAACCCACATCTGAAGCCTCTTGTAGATACGGAGGTCCATCTGCGTGTTCTTGTATATTCCACGAGCGTCGCCGGGCTGGACACCGGTCAGCTTCAACTGAAGTGACTGCTCGTTGAGCAGCGTGGCGGCTGCGGCGCTTGCGTCCTGGATTCGTGTCACGTTTGGCGGCAACACATAGTTTACAGGCGTCCGCTTGGAGTTCTCCTCGATGTTTACCACACTCATGTCGAGATCTCCTTCAGCGGGAGAGTCGTTGCGTGAATTGAGGTTGAACTTGTAGTCTCGCCATTCGCCGCGTACCAGTTCCAGAGAACCGAAACGGAGATGAGTGACCTCCGAGAATCCGGTCATAAACATGCGCGCAAAGCGAATTGTGGAGAAATCGGATATTCCTCCCACAACCTTGTCAGGACTCGACAAGGGTATCTTGAACTGATACCACACTGCTTCCTGCGATCCGTCGCGCGTGGTGACCTGGGTTACCTGGCGGTCAGTGACATAATTCTTGCCCACCACAAGATCTTCAGGGCGGATGGAAACGCGATACTGGAAATATCTCTCATATTCGTTGAGCGTATTGTCCTGGTTGATGTCTTCGACATCCGGCACCGCCCTGCTCGACTGATACTGGGGATTCGAGCTCTGGTCGGGCGATAGGGAGTTGCCCTCCACTCCGTTGTAATGCTTGTATCTGTCAAGTATCGATGTATGCTGGGCATCGTAATAGTCAGATCTGAAGAAATGATAGTTGTCGCCCGCTGGGTCATTGAATACCGACATCGGGTCGTCTTGCATGGCTGCCACAGTGCTCGCCGGAAGCTTCACACGAAGTTTTTCCACGAAGTCTCTGTAGGTCGGGAAGTTGAACTCCTCTTCCGTCGACACCCCATCAAGTCCCACATCCTGAAGAAGACGAGCGTCGGGGGTGTTCTCGAAAGCATACGTCAGTGAGTTCTGCTTGGAAACCTTGCCCCAAACAGTCTCTTCGATAAACTCATTGTCGCCGTCGACAGGAAGTCCGTTCTCATAGCTCTTCATGCCGTCTTTGAGTATGTCTTCGGATATCTCTCCGAAATTGAAATAAAGGTCTCCTCCGGGGTTCGGCGGCGCATCCTTGTCAAGAAACGGGTCAAGCATCCAGAACTGCAGATACTCCACGTTGGAAGTCTCGAAATTGGAGTTTTCTATTCTCCGCATTATGCCTCCCCAGCGCTTCTCGGGATTAAGCAGATACCCGTCGCTGCCCACGTCGTCGACGTCTACGTTGTAGGGACCTCTTTCTTTGGGATAGAAGGAAAGGTTTAACGTCTGGATGTAATTGGCGTCTCCATAGTTGGTCTCACGTCCGGGATATATCTCACGGACCTGTATCTCCCTTACATAAGGATTGGACAGCTGCTTGAGGTCATTTTTCAGATAGCCCGGAAGCATGGAACTGTTCTTCTGCGTGAAGATACGGTCTATGTAATTCCACGCCAACAGTGCTCTGTTCTTTCCGTATGCCGGATTGTTGCTGAGCGATGCCTCGGGGAAAAGAGCATCCGACGAGTTGTCCTGAGGTGTCGACGCGAGAAACCAGCTGTAAGGGTTCCTTAAGTCTATACCCGTCTGGGATGTCTCGAAATCATCTATATACGAACTGCCCTGATTGGTGCCGGTCTTCTGCTTGGAGGGTATAAGCTGGGCGTATTCCGCCACAAGGTTGAGCGACGACGGAGCCGTGGCGTTGATGGTCGGCACCTTGTTGAGCAGGTTGGTGAGCCACATGAACTGCTTGTTGTAGCTAAGGTTGAAACCGAACATGGTATTGTTGATGATTTCTTCTCCTATCGCCACTTTCTCCGTCAGTGACTTCTCTCCGAAATGTAGAAGTGTTCCACCTACGGTAAGATCCTTGTTAAACCGATACTGTGCGTCAAGACCCATCAGCGTCTTGCGCTGCATGGAAAACATTGACTGGTTTTCCAGCGACACGCTGACGTTGGTGCCCGAATCTATGATGCTCTGGTTGGTGATGGTGACTATACCCATCGAATAGTCCACTGTATAGTCGCTGTTTTCCGTAAGCACCGCGCCTCCGGCTGTAACTACCACGGATCCTCTCGGCACGTTCATTGCACCAAGATTAATCTGGCTGCCTCGCCCGGAGGTGTATTCTCCGGAGATGGTAAACTTGTTCTTGTCGGCAAACTGCTTTGCCACTACAAGCGTGGAGTCGTACAGCTCCTGATATACATATCGCTCGGCAAGAGCGTCATTCCCTATTTGCTCTCGGAGATTGCTGCCGAAGGGCTCGGCGACCGGGAATATGATCTTTCCGCTCGACGACTGTATGGTGTAGCCTTCGATGAAGTCGAAGATTCCGTCGCTCACCGATTCTCCGTTGGAGTCTATACGGTCAAGGCCCATCACCTGGATGAGAGGCTTGTTGGAAATGACTCCTACCGGAAGATACGGTATCTCTATGCCTGTGGAGTCGCTGAGATATTTTATGTTCAGCTTGAAGTTGCTCTTCTGCACCTGATATGCACCGAGACTGTACACGTTCTTCATCATCAGCTGCCACATGGGAAGCTTGGGCGACACCGTGGTGCCGCGCAGCATCTTCAGATAGAGCGCAGACTCCGTTGAAGGCACATCGCCCGAGAATTCGCCCACTTGATAGACCTTGCCGTTGAACGTGTATTCGAATGCCACGGCAAGGACCTCGTCGGTGTTGAGAGCCTGCTTCAGCGAAATGTAGCCGAGGTTGGAATTGAGGGTGTATTCACTCGAGTTGAGCAGTCGGGCACTCTCCACTTTCTCAAAGTCCTTTCCTCCTTCTATGCCGTAGGCACGCAGCGGCTTCAAGACCTCGGTCACCTGATTGATGTTCCGCGCATTCGGATATTCCGACTTCAGTATCTGAAGCATGTTGTTGCTTCCGTTGGACGGCACTGGGAGAGTCATGTCCGGTGTCCAGTAATCGTTGCCGAGACGAGTGTTCTCGCCAAGGTCCATGAACGCCACAAAGTTGCGGCTTTCATCAAACTTCTGGGTCTTGTTGGTGATCCAGACCTCGATGCGCGTTATGTTGATGCCCGACGACACGTATGGAAGTTTCTTGCAGAATTCATCATAATTACTGTAGAAATACTGGCTTAGAAAGAAGTGTCGGTTGGCGTCGTAGTCCGATGTAGGAATCTCGTAGCGTGTGGACTGGACTCCTCCCTGGGTGGAGATGGTCTTTGACTCTGAATTCTGTTGCGACAGAAGGCCGGTAAGAGTCAGTTTGCCGAACTGAAGTTTTGCCTTGGCTCCGAAAAGCGCGGTTCCGCCTCTGATAAGACTGCTTCCGGTGGTCATGCTCACGTTGCCGGCCTCGAGGTTCTTGATGATTTCGTCTTCCTTTCCCTCATACTGAAGTTTCAGTTTCTGCGAGTCAAAACTGAAGGTGGCGTCGGTGTTGTAGTTCATGTTGAACTTCATCTTGTCGCCTACCGATGCATTGATAGTGGCCTGTATCTTCTGATTGAAGTCGAAATATGTCTTTCTCCGTGATTTCAATGACAGCGCAGGATTATCCGTCTTGTTGCTCTTCACGCCCGCCGACAGCTGCACCGAGCCTTGGGTGGTGAGACGCACTCCCCCCGGTCCGAACACTTTCTCGAGAGGTCCGAGAGAAAAATTCATGTCAAGGATATTGAACGCCTCTTTCCCCTTATTCTCATAAATAGACTGGTTCTGACTGTGGAAATAGTCATACATCTCGCTACGGTTGGCAATCTCGTGATACTGCTCCGCCGTCATCAAAAAGGGAGTCACGATGTCTTTGTCGCCAATCTTGGTATGAAGCACATACATGCCCGACTCCGGGTCATATACCGCTTCTGTCTTTATGTTGGAGGGATTTCTAAGGTCAGCCGGATATTCTCCAGGCTTATAGTCTTCTGCTTTTGTCTGCACTGTGGGACGCACCGGCGAAAGCATACCGGATGTGTCCTTATCCTCAACAGGCATGACCGGAGCCGGCGGAGGAGCCTCAAGATTCGATTTTGTGTATTGAGAGTATGACGTAAGCGACAGTGCCAGTGCTCCTATGAGCGCTGCCACTGCCAATATATGCTTTATTTTGTTTCCGCGTCTGTTCAAGTCGTTTAGTCCTTTCCAAACAAACGCCCGGTTGCAAAACTTCGGAGTATGAGCCTCAAAGCATTGTCAGAGCAAGCTTTATGGCCTTTTCTGTAGTCAGTTCCGGCTGGTCGGTCAAAAGTTTCCTCAGAGCGGCTTTGCTCGACTGAGCATTGAATCCCAGCATCACAAGGGCTGACACCGCATCTTCGTAGACTTCTCCTGCAACGGGCGTACTTGAATCTAACGATATTTCGGCACCTTTTATTTTATCTTTCAGGTCAACAATTATCCTTTGCGCGGTCTTGCCTCCTATTCCTTTCACCTTTTTCAGAGCTTCCGGACGGTCGTTGGAGATAGCGTCTACAAGCTGCCCTTCTGTCAAAGACGACAGTATCAGCCTCGCGGTATTGGGGCCTACGCCGCTAACACCTATCAACTGCCGGAAAAGATCCCGCGACTGCCGGGTCAGGAAACCATAGAGATCATGCGCGTCCTCGCGTATGCTTTCGTGCACATAAAGTTTCGCCTGATTCTTCTGACGAAGTTTCTCATAGTCCATGAGAGTGATGTTCAGTCCATACCCCACTCCAGCGCATTCCAGAACCGCGAGTGTCGGTTCCAATTCCCCTATGCTGCCGTTGATATACTCTATCATTTTCTTTAAGTTTAATTCTCAATTTTTGCAAAATTAATGATTTGTTGCTAATTTTGCAATATGAATCAGTCATATAATTCCCAACTTCTTGACAACGCGGTGGCGGAGCTCGGAAAACTTCCGGGCATCGGGCATAAGACAGCCCTGCGGCTCGCCCTGCATCTGCTAAGGCAGGATGAAGGCGAGGCAGTGGCTTTGGGAGAGTCTATCATCAACATGAGACGACAGATCCGGTATTGCCGAACCTGTCACAATATATCCGACAAAGAGACCTGCGACATTTGCGCCGACTCATCTCGCGACAGATCTGTCATCTGCGTGGTGGAGAACATCAAGGATCTTATCTCCATCGAGGCTACCGGTGAGCACAGGGGACTTTACCATGTGCTCGGAGGCGTAATATCGCCTCTCGAGGGAGTCTCACCCTCCGACCTTGAAATAGCGTCGCTTGTGGATCGAGTGGCTAATGGCGGCATTCTGGAGGTGATTCTTGCGCTCAGCCCTACAATGGAGGGTGACACAACAAATTTCTATATATCAAGAAAACTGGCGCCCTTTAATGTCGAGATCAGTATGCTGGCTCGAGGAGTCAGCATCGGAAACAATCTTGAGTATACCGATGAACTGACTCTCGGCAGGTCCATCATCAACCGTGTACCCTACCGCTGACATTTTTTGTGAGATATACTCTAAAGCAATGGTCTAATTATGAATTATAATTTAAAACTGCGCGCTGTCGAGCCGGAAGACGCCCGGAAGATGTTTGAGGCGGAGTCTGACCCGGATGCATGGAGATATTCCGATTATATAGCGCCGCTGAGCATGGAGCAGCTGAACCGGTATGCACTCACATACGATGCCGACCCATTCGGTGCCGGTCAGTTGAGGCTCATTCTCGAGGCAGACGGCGAAACCGCCGGAATCATTGATCTTTTTGACATTTCCGCAAGGCACCTCAGGGCTGATACAGGCATTTATATATTTCCGCACTTCCGAGGCAAGGGAATTGGAACCAACGCGCTCCGGCTCCTTATCGAATACTGCCGCGACAGACTGGCTCTTCACCAGCTGACAGCGACTGTGTCTGAACTCAATGACGGCGCAATGCGTTGCTATAGCAAGGCAGGATTCATCAAATCCGGTTCACGCCCCGACTGGTTAAGGAACTCCAAGGGTTATGAAAACGCTGACATTCTGCATGTTGTGCTATAGACTCCCTCCCAATGGAGTCCCCGTAATCATCAGCTGTGCTGATTCTTATTAATCAACAAAATATTTTCAAATGAAAAAATTTCATTTAGTTTTCGCTTGCTTGCTGTCGGCAGTACTCCCGGCTGTCGCCCAACATTTCGTAGGCGGCGATATCTCCCTCCTTCCGGAATATGAAAAGGCAGGAGCTATCTACAAGACCCATGACGGCAAACCAATCAATGACCTTCTGCCGTGGCTCAAGGAGCAGGGCATGAATGCGATGAGGGTCAGGCTATTTGTGAATCCTGCTGACCATAAGGCAAAGTATCCTTCCAAATATGATCCTAATGCATGTCAGGATCTTGAATATATCACTCCCCTCTGCAAAAGAATAGTTGACAATGGATTCAACCTTATGCTCGACTTCCATTATTCCGACACTTGGGCTGATCCCGCAAAGCAGTGGACGCCGGAATCATGGAGGGGGCTGACCGACGATCAACTCTATCAGAAGATCTATGACTATACGAAGGAAACGCTGTTGACTCTTAAGGAGGCAGGCATCACTCCGGCTTTCATCCAGCCAGGCAATGAGATCAGTTATGGCATGCTTTGGGGTACGGAAGACTCTCCTTCCAGTTCACTCAAAAAGACCTTCATGGGCAGCAACGCCAACTGGGACCGATTCGGCAAACTGCTGAACCAGGCTGTCAAGGCTTGCCGCGAGGTTTGCCCCGATGCGAAGATTGTTCTTCATACTGAACGCGTGGCTCAGGTAGATGTGCTGAAAAATTTCTACGACAAAATGAAAAGTCTTGACGTGGATTATGATATCATAGGCCTAAGCTATTATCCATATTTTCATGGCGACATGAGTGTGCTCGACAATGCGCTTAACACTCTACAATCGCGTTTCCCCGAGAAAAACATTATGATTGTGGAGACCGGTTATTCTTATAAATGGGAAGTTCCGGGCACCACCCACAGTTTCACCAACAAATGGCCTTACAGCGACGAAGGGCAGGACAAGTTTGCCAAAGACCTCGTGGCGACTCTTGAAAAATACAAAAATGTGGATGGTCTCTTCTGGTGGTGGATGGAATACAACGCTTTCAACACGTCTCTTTCCGGATGGTACAACGCTCCCCTCTTCAACAGTCTCGACGGGTGCGCCACTTCAGCGCTCAAGACTATCTGCTCTTTTGCCAAGGACTCGGGAGTGGGCAGTTTGACCGACCGGTCGGCACAGCAGGAAGACGTATGGTTTGACTTATCGGGTCGCCGTGTCACCGACATGAACGCTCCGGGAATAAGAGTATCACGCAATAAAAAAGTTATCGTCCGATAGATTTTTTGATATATCGAGCGTTCCTTAAGAGCGCATTCATTAAAATTTTACGGCCGGGATTCATTGTCCCGGCCGCTGATTTTTTACCTATGTATCATCGAATGTTGGCTATGCTTATGATGTCGGCAAACACGCCTGCAGCCGTCACCTCGGCTCCCGCTCCATAGCCCTTGATTTCCATGGGATACTTTCGGTAGCGCTCCGTCGTTAGGAGTATCACGTTGTTGCTTCCTTCAAGATTATAGAAAGGATGTGCCCTCGAAACTCTGCGAAGACCGACACTGACATTGCCGCAGTCAAGAGTGGCTACAAAACGGAATTTCTCTCCGGCATCGGCGGCTTCTTTCCTTGACTTTTCAAAGTCCTCGTCAATCAGGCGAAGATTGTCTATGAACTCGCCGGCTTCTCCTTCAAACATTTTATCAGGCACAAAGAGTTGCTTCTCCACATCCGTCTGCTCTACCACATAGCCTGCCTCGCGTGCAAGTATTACTATTTTCCGGACAACATCTGTTCCGGACAGGTCGATGCGAGGATCAGGCTCTGCATAACCTGACTCGCGTGCCATCTCCACTGCCTTGCTCAATGGAATATCTTCCGACAGCACATCAAATATATAGTTCAGTGTTCCGGACACAACCGCCTCTATCTTCAATATCTTGTCGCCCGAATTGATGAGCGAGTTGATGGTGTTGATAATCGGCAGTCCGGCTCCTACATTCGTCTCAAACAGGAATTTTACATCCTTCTCTCTTGCCATGTTCTTTAGTTTTAGATACGACGGATATGTGGATGATGCGGCTATCTTGTTGGCTGTAACCACATTCACGTTATGCTCAAGAAGCCTTTGATATTGCGCGGCTATTTCCGAAGAGGCGGTGCAGTCTATGAATACCGAATTATATAGGTTCATTCGCAATACTTCCGAAACTATCTTTTCCGGAGTGGCTTCCATCTCGCTTGCTTCAAGAAGTGAGCGGTAGTCTGAAACGTCCATTCCTTCCCTGCAGAAGACCGCCTTCCTGCTCGATGCGATACCCACCACATTTATGCGAAGGTTCTTTTCTCTCAATAGTTTGTCCTGCTGCTTTGAAATCTGTCGAAGAAGACTTCCGCCCACATTGCCTACTCCGGCTATGAATATGTTGAGAACCTGGCTCTCCGATAGGAAGAATGAATCATGAATCACGTTAAGAGCCTTTGTAAGACTCTTTTTTTCTATTACGAAGGAAATGTTGGTCTGGGCGGCTCCCTGAGCACACGCTATCACGTCTATACCGTTTCTCCCCACTGTGTTGAATAGTTTGCCGGCTATTCCCGTACAGTGCTTCATGTTCTCTCCAACCACTGCCACTGTCGCGAGGTTCCTCTCTGCCTTTACGTCGTTAAACATGCCGTCGGCGAGTTCTTCCGCGAATTCCTTTTTCAATGTCTCTACAGCAAGATCGACATCTCCGTTTCTTACTGCGATAGTGGTATTGTTCTCGCTGGCAGCCTGCGACACCAGGAAGACACTTACATCTCTTGAAGTTAGCGCGTTGAATATTCTCGAATTCACGCCGATTACTCCGACCATGCAAAGACTGCTTATAGTGATGAGTGCGGTGTCGTTGATTGAGGATATACCCTTTATTACCTTATCCGTGGGTGCGGCATGATTGCTTATCAGCGATCCTTTGGAATCCGGATTGAAGGTATTCTTGACTCTGATTGGTATATTCTTGTGATAGACCGGATATATCGTAGGTGGATATATTACCTTTGCTCCGAAGTTACATAACTCCATAGCTTCTGTAAACGTGAGTTCGTCAATCACGTATGCATGGTCTATGACTCGCGGGTCTGCGGTCATGAATCCGTCGACATCTGTCCATATCTCCAACACTTCCGCATCTAAGGCGGCTGCTATTACGGATGCCGTATAGTCACTTCCTCCTCGTCCGAGATTCGTGACTTCTCCCTCTGAGTCGGTGGCAAGGAACCCTCCGCATACCGCGGTATTCCACTCGCCTCCGTCAAATTCTTTATGAATCAACGTATTGCTGAGTTCCGTGTCAAGAATCTCCTCCCCGTGAGGACCCTTCTTTGTGCGGATGAAATTCCTTGAGTCGAAATGAACCGAATCTTCTATGATGTTGGCGACTATCACACTCGACATCCGTTCGCCATAACTGACTATCATCCTTATAGCGCGAGGCGACAGATCTCGAAGCAACATGACACCCTTGTAGATGTTGCCAAGTTCGTCAAGCAGCATCCTAACTACAGACTCCACATACTCCCGCCTTGATGCCGGAACCATCTCACTGATTACGGAACGGTGACGCTCAACAATCACCGCATAATGCTCGAGATACGAGATATCATCGTTCATGGCAAGACGAGCTGTGGTCAAAAGAAGATCGGTGATACCGCCAAGAGCTGACACCACCACAATCTTTTTCCCGTCTGTAGTCTCCACAATACGCTTTACATTGGCAAGGCTTTCAGGCGTTCCGACAGAAGAGCCCCCAAATTTCAATACTTTCATCAGTCTTCAGTATATTTTGTACAAAATTACAAAAAATATTCAACAATAAGCATGCTTGTTGAGTCTTATTTCCAATAAAAAACACCAAACGACTTTCCTCACTCAAATCTTTCAACACTTATCAGAACTGTAACAATATTTAAAGTCAGCACTTCTCTATATACAATATTTAACATATATTAGTAAAATATAACATCAAGGAGGGGGAATTTGAATTTTATTGTTTAATTTTGTATTGTATTCACATTTAAATTTTTGCAATGATAAAACTAAGACACTTTTACGCAGTCGGCTCATTGATGGCATTTTTGGCTTTAGCTTCTTGCCAGTCAAATGAACCGGACTATTTGAAGAATGGAAATTTACGGCCTTACAGCATCGGGATACAGGATGCTCAGTCCCTGGTGCGCTTCGGAGCCGAGGAAAGCAGAGCCGTCGATGGCCAATTTGAAAGCACCGGGCTTTATAAGATTCTTCCCGACGGCTCTATCGAGACCGTGGCAATAACTTTTACGGAAGACGAAGACGGTAATAAACTTACAAATGAGGTGAAATTGAGCCTATATCCGAATTACATTGTCAATATGAATGACTTTATATATCTTGGGTTATGCGCTTATTTTGATCCGGACCGCGACTCATTTATAATGAATTGGGATTCCGGAATAAGAGTAGAACCAATAAATCGTCATCTTATTATCGACAAACACACCAATAAGATATATGCGCTTGACGGAAGCGGAAGAGCCGACAATCCATTTTTTGTTTGGGAGTCTTTGTTTGTCCAGCAGGAAAGCTCTAAAAGTCTGCTGATTGTTGCAAATAGGAATCTGTTTAGGGTCACTTTCTCTGATAACAATGCGGTTGCTCTTCAGAATGGCTGAGTGGAGAACACAACTTCCCAATTAATACCATCGCAATACTGTCAATTTTCTTCAACAAACCTATCATTGCAATTTTGTAGAAGATTCTATTATTTATATTATGAATGCAACTGCAAAATTATTCAAGGAAGAATTGGCAAAGGTTCCAGAGAATGTTAAGATTGAACTTGACATCACATTTGCCATTGCCGACAAGATTGATGCGGCTCTTAAAGAGAAGAATATTTCGCAAAAAGAATTTGCTCATAAAATGGGAAAGACCGAATCGGAAGTATCAAGATGGCTTGGAGGCACACATAACTTTACCGTTCGTACCATTGCTAAGATATCCCAAGCATTGGGAGTATCACTTATAACCGTATAGTATTATTATTCAGTGCGGTGCGACGCGAAACTTATGCGCGGTGCACTCACATTACCTCACTGAGCCGGGATTGTGTAAGTTTCTTTTCGTATATTGCATGTTTGATTGCTTCTCATATAATGCATCAAACTCAATAATATGATTTACACAGAGAAGGCTGCCATAAGGCAGCCTTCTCTGCGTGATTCGCACAGGATTCAAACCTGTAACCTTCTGATCCGTAGTCAGATGCTCTATTCAGTTGAGCTAGCGAACCTCCTTTTAATATCGTTTCCGATTTACGTATGCAAAATTACTGCTTTCTGATGAATTGTGCAAATTTTTCACGCACTTTTTTTCTCCGCAAACCGTTTTTTTCAAAATTCGTATTTAACGCCGGCGCTCCCGACCATTCCAGAAATCGGGGGGACTGTCTTTACAATCTCGATTTCTCCGTTTAATATAAACGGCCATCTTTTGCGGCATGCGCTTCCGAATTTAGTTGCCACGCTTTCAAGCATCCGAGCCGGACGAGACATGATTTCAGTCAACACTTCATACATCTCGGCATACGATATTGTGTCGGATAGATGGTCAGACTCTATATCAAACGAGGATGACGGTATCCGAATCCGCACATTTATACGATATTGGTTGCCACAGACCCTCTCTTCAGGCAATACACCGTGGCTGCCCTGAATCATCACATCTCCCAACTCTATCTCAAACGCCCCATCCACAGGTATTTTTGCAACGCGTCGAGCATGACGGCCGCCCTCAAATTTTGTGGATAGATACGCGTCAACGATTCGATACGCCATCTCCTCTGTGATGAACCGGGCAGGCATCACAAGAAAATTGGCATCGTTGTGCTGACGCGCCAATACCGCAAGCTCCGGCTCCCAGCACAGCGCGGCCCGTATGCCCTGATGCTTGTTGAGAGTCATCTGGATACCGTTGCCGCTTCCGCACATGGCTATTCCAAACGCACACACACCTCGCTCTACGGCATTTGCCGCCGGATGGGCATAATCGGCATAGTCACACGAATCTGACGAATATGTACCGAAATCCATTATTTCGTATCCGCCTTTTTCCTCAACGTATTTCTTAATCACCTCTTTCAGGTCATAGCCTGCATGGTCTGATGCTATCGCTACTTTCATGAATATATTTTAAAGTTTATGTTATTGTTCATTTTTACTGTTCCTCTCCTTCATGCCAAACCCTATTGGTATCTTCTATGAAGTTTAGAATTTCGTCTCGTCCTATTTTTTTCTCGGAGGAAGTCACGAAAATCGGAGGGAGTTCCTCCCATCTTTCAAGCAATTCCTTCCTAAACAGGCTGATGTTATGATCCGCTTCCTTCCGGCTTACCTTGTCGGCCTTCGTGAAGACTATCGCTATCGGAACTCCGTTTTCCCCGCAAAAGTCAAGAAACGCCAGGTCTATCTTCTGCGGCTCATGACGGACATCTACCAATACAAACAGACATGCCAACTGACCCCGCCCGGTGACATATCCTGAAATCATCCTGCGGAATGAATCGCGCTGGTCTTTACCCCTCGCAGCATATCCATATCCGGGAAGATCCACAATATACCATTCACCGTTGTTGACCGCAAAATGATTGATCAAAAGCGTCTTACCTGGCTTCTGAGAGGTCTTGGCAAGTGACCTGTTGCCCATCAGCATATTGATTAAGGAACTTTTGCCCACATTCGACCGTCCGATAAAGGCATATTCAGGCACACCGGTGTCGGGACAACTCTCGAATTTGGCATTGCTTATCTCATATCGCGCATTCTTTATCTCCATATCAGTATAACGCTAAATGGTCACACGTTTGTTCTGAAAAACAGCCCATGTATTGATTCTATCGCTCTCACAGAGTCTTTTTCCTCTACCACAAACGATATGGTGGTCTCTGAATTGCCTTCCGAGCATGCAAGTGGATTTATACCGTTTCTCTTCAGTGTATTCGCCACCCTACCGTTTATGCCTTTCATTACCTTCAAGCCCTCTCCCACTACTGCGACAGTAGAAAGAGAGTCTGTCAGCGTTATTCCTGTCAACATGCCGTCAATCAATTCCGGGGCAAACTCCTCATTGAGGACCTTTGACGCCTGAATGCGGTCTGACGACGAGATGGCAAATGAAAACTCGTGATTCTCTCCTGGCTGAGCGAGCAGAAACACACTTATGCCGTTTCGTGCCAACGCATTGTAGGCTCGAGTATTGACCTGCGCCACATTTTCCGTGAAGTTTCCGCTCAGACATACAAGACAGGTCTTGTTGATGGCGGTAACTCCCTTTACCGGATATTCGTAACTGTCAGACACATCGGATATCAAGGTGCCTTTTGCTGTGGGATTGAATGTATTGAGTATGCGAATAGGTATATTCTTATGGAATACGGGATAGATTGTAGGAGGATAGATAACCTTTGCGCCGAAAGAACACAGTTCCATGCTCTCCACAAACGACATCGACGGCAATACTTTAGCATCCTTGATGATACGGGGGTCAGCAGTCATAAAACCGTCCACATCGGTCCATATCTCAAGCATCTCCGCGTCAAGGGCTGCGGCTATCAACGCTGCCGTATAATCACTGCCGCCCCTTCCGAGATTTGTTATCTCTCCGGAATCCCGATCTTGCGATATGAAGCCTCCGGTTATATGAGGACCGTCGCCAAGACATGAAAATTCCTTTTGTATCAGATCATGGGTCAACGCGCCATCTGCAATATTCTTGTCAAACCATTTTTCAGTCTTGATGAATTCCAACGAGTCATGAAGTCTCGCGCCTTTTACTATTCCTGCTACTATTGGCGCCGACATTCGCTCCCCCATGCTGACAATCAAGTCAAGTATCTTTTGCGGAAGATCTCCGATCAGAGAAACACCTTCGTATGTGCGGGACAGTTCTCCAAGCAAAGAGTCCACCTTGCTTAGCGTCTCAGTCTTCCTCTCTTCCTCCACTAAGGTGTCTATGATGTCATGATGACGTTTGGAAATCCTGTCCATCTCAGCACGCCATTCGCCCCCCTCGGAAGCCTTGAGTGCCGTGGCGATAAGAGTATCGGTCAGTCCTCCCAAAGCCGATACCACCACTACCGTTTCTCGCGGCAGGGACTCCACTATCTGTTTTACATGCCTGAGGCTTTCCACTGTTCCTACAGAGGTGCCTCCGAATTTTAATACATTCATAACGCACTATTATCGAATTACACCTTATTACGGCGTTATCACATTACAAAATTAATCATTTAATTCTATTCCTACAACTTTTCTTCATTGGAAGTTATCCTGAAGTTATTCTCCTCAAATCGAAAACCAACAATTCAACTCAGATGTTTATATAATGAAAAATCCACTACACGGCTTTTGTCGTTGACAGATTCGCCTTAGCGTGCCGCACCGACTTGCCGCGAACTATTATCCAATGAATATGAATAATATAGCAAATTTATTATACGGATCGGTCACAGGACTCTCGAAGATAGGAAGACAGACTGCAAGAAGATACAGTCCAAATGCGTCCGCCTCTAACCGTTCCGAACACGAGTCGACACCCATTCTTGATTTCAAGCATATCGAACATCAGGATATGAAGTTGATTTTTCCGTTCCTTATGACTGAACCCGGAAGAACAACCGACTTTTCTTATGCCGGAATTCTAATGTGGGTTGACTATTTCAAATATGAATATGCAATTATAAACGACACTTTGTTTATAAAAGGTGTCGTTGAAAATGACACAAGTGTGCCGGCTTTCTCTCTTCCCATAGGCAAGATGCCTCTTGCGGAAAGTATCGCCACAATTCGCAAGTATTGCAGCCTGCACAATATCCGCCCTGTTTTGTCAGCAGTTCCGGAATATGTTGTCGCTGATTTGAAAAAAATTGGCGTTCATGACATTTCGCCTCTTGATGACTGGTCCGACTATCTCTACGATGCGAGGGCTCTCGCCACTCTTTCCGGTAAGAAAATGAGCAAGAAGAGAAATCATGTCAATAGATTCAACAGTCTATACCCGGAAAGCGTGACAGTACCGCTTGACAAAAGCAATGTGGATAAGGCGATAAACTTTATGGATACCGTTGACGCCGAAGGTGACGAATCCATGATGGCTGTGACAGAACGAGAAATGACGCGCCGTCTTCTCGATTATATCCGTGAAGGCGATGACCGACTGAAAGGCGCCATCCTGACGGTTGGCGACGAAGTGGCTGCCTTTACCATCGGCGACACGAAACGCGACACCCTCTTTATCCATGTGGAAAAAGCCTCGCGTAAATTTGACGGCAGCTATGAAAAAATCAACAGGGATTTCGCTGATATGATCTGCTCGGCTCAGCCTGAGATAAGATTCATCAACCGTGAGGACGATTCCGGCGACGAGGGTCTTCGCTTTGCAAAACTATCTTATCATCCCATCGACCTATTGAGGAAATACAATATCACGCTTTGAATTTGAATTTGCCTAATTGATATTTTTTTGGTAATTTTGCATTGATTTACATAACCGACCCTGAGCAAACCCAAAATTGATCTGAAATGACCGACGTACTTGTCATCATACCGACATACAACGAAATTGAGAACATCAGCAATATGCTGAATACCGTGATGCAACTGCCCGACGACTTCGATGTTCTCGTAATCGACGACGGCTCTCCCGACGGAACCGCAGACGCCGTCAGAAAGGCTATGGAGGATTTCCCTGGCCGCATTCATCTGGAATGCAGGTCCGGAAAACTTGGCCTTGGCACTGCTTACATTCACGGTTTCAAATGGGCTCTCAAATGCGACTATCAGTTTATAATCGAGATGGACGCCGACTTTTCCCACAATCCCGCCGACCTCACCAGACTTTACCATGAATGCAAAGACCGTGGTGCCGACGTTTGTGTCGGGTCCAGATATATTACCGGTGTCAATGTAGTAAACTGGCCTATGGGTAGAGTCTTGATGTCATACTTTGCATCAGCCTATGTCAGGTTCGTGACAAGGATGCCTCTGCGCGACTCTACAGCCGGTTACGTATGCTACAGACGGAGAGTACTTGAAAACATCCAGCTCGATAAGATTGAATTCAAAGGTTACGCTTTCCAGATTGAAATGAAGTTCAAGGCGTGGAAGAAGAATTTCAAGATAGTTGAACTCCCTATCGTGTTTGTCAACCGACAGCTCGGAACTTCCAAAATGAACTCAAGTATTTTTGGCGAAGCTGTCTTCGGGGTGATTTCCCTACGCATGAAATCTATCTTCTCACGCCTCTGATTTTCTCTTTCAGTCTCCTCTGTAATAGAGTTGAAGATAGCATCTGGCTATGAAGTCGTGATAGCGCATTACAAGAGCGTTGTCATCACTCCCTGAAAAGACTGCGTCCGGAAGCCATCCCTTATCGCAGATATAACTCAGAAGGTCATGAGGACATACACCCCGCTCTGTCAGCAGTTCCATAGCGTGCCGCCGCGCATACTCCCTGTTGTACAGCGGATTGTGGGGAGCGCAAATGTTCCGGCAGATGTCCGTCGCCACAAGCAGCCCCTTTTCTCTATTCGACATCACCACGAAGTCTCTGCATTCTCGTAACTGCTCGAGATGGTTTTCTCCCGCTTTCCACCCCAGCACTCTGATCAGATACTCGTTGAATGCCTCATATCCTTGAATGAACTGCAATGGATATCCGCCCGTTTCCTCCATGATGAGAGCATAAGAAGGATGCGATTCTTTATTTTCTTTTTTCTGACGAACCGAAGGCAACCTATGGTTCACTGTCAGATGTACCCATTCCCCAATATATAGGGCAAGAGGTCCGGTCGGCTGGTGCTCCACAGCATTCTGTAGTTCCTCGGCAAGTTCTTCATCATTCTTCCCTGCACTTCTCGCTTCCGATATGATTTCTCCAGCCGTCAATGCAAATGCAGGCCGGAGCAGCCAGCTGTGCAGATACAGCCATCCCCCGAGACGCATTATCATTTCTCGGTCACCCTCGTCATATACATCAAGTTCATGAGCGAGATGATAGCCATCAGGCACCGGGGACTCTTCATAGACTTCTTCAAGAAGGGAGTACCACAGGTCAGCAAGCCTTACAATCATGGAGTCAAATGGATAGACGCACCTCCGGTCGGAATACATCGATATGCTGTACCATACAAGAAATCCCACATCCTCACGATTCAGTTCATAGTCGATATAATCGTCCGACCGGTCGAAGAAAGGCACCGGAACGCCATACAGCCTCATGCATTCGTCGACAAAGCCGTGCCAAAGGCCTGCGTCGGCTATTACATCCTGATAATATCCGGTCACGCAGAGTGCAGCACGCTCCAATTGCGATTCATGGAGCGGCACTCTGTGTCTTTTAGCCTCTTCGATAAGCCGACACACTATTCCATAATAGTATCGGTCGGTCGACTTTTCCTCAGGAGCACACGGTTGCCCCGCGAGAAATGATTCAAAGCTCAGCATAGATAGGTGGGTAATTCCGATTGTGAGAGTGTCACCTGGCTGCCGTCTGTCATGTTCTTGACTGTCGCGGTGCCGTCGGCAAGTTCCTTGTCGCCTATCATCACTACATAGCCAACACCCTCGCTATTTGCATATTGCATCTGCTTCTTCATCTTGGCGGCGTCAGGATAGAGTTGAGCAGATACTCCGGCGTCATGCAGAGCTTTTACACACCTTGCCGATGCGGCTGCCTCCGCTTCTCCGAAGTTGATGAAAAGTGCCTTTACGCTCCCGTTCACTTCTGCGGGATACAGATTTAGAGCATTCAGCACGTCATATATACGGTCGGCACCAAACGAAATGCCGACACCCGACAGTCCCGTCATGCCAAACACTCCGGTCAGATTGTCGTATCTGCCTCCTCCGGTTATTGACCCTATTTCCACATCAAGAGCCTTTACCTCTATGATTGTGCCTGTATAATAATTCAGACCTCTTGCGAGAGAAACGTCAAATTCAACTTCACATGAATGTCCGAGATTCTCGATTCCGGCAAGCACCTCGCGCATCTCTTCCAATCCTTTCATTCCGGTCTCGCTTCCTGAAAGAATGGAGGATATCACTTCAAGTTTTTCTTCATTGCTTCCCCTCAGCTCCAGAATCGGACGAAGAGCGCTTATCGCCTCTTCTTTCAGACCCTTTTCTCTAAGTTCGGCATTGACATTGTCAATCCCAATCTTGTCGATTTTGTCGATTGCTACTGTGATGTCGATAATCTTGTCAGCCTCTCCGATTGTCTCGGCTATGCCGGTCAGTATCTTTCTGTTGTTGACATGGATACAGGTACGGATACGCAGTTTTGACATAACGTGGTCGATGAGCGAGAGAAGTTCAACCTCATTGGAAAGTGAATCTGACCCAACCACGTCTGCGTCACACTGGTAAAACTCGCGGTAGCGCCCTTTCTGCGGACGATCCGCACGCCAAACCGGTTGAATCTGGAATCTTTTGAATGGCATCTGTATCTCATTGCGATGTTGCACCACAAATCGAGCAAAAGGAACCGTAAGGTCATATCTTAAACCTTTTTCACACATCTCGTTGGTGAGACGTGCAAGATGCCTTTCTTTCAAGTCATCAGGATTCACGTCTTTCATGAAGTCGCCGGAATTCAGAATCTTAAACAGGAGTTTGTCGCCTTCCTCTCCGTATTTGCCCATGAGGGTCGAAAGATTCTCCATTGCAGGTGTCTCGATCTGGCGGTAGCCGAAAAGCCGGAATGCCTCACGTATAGTGTTGAAG
The DNA here is from genome assembly GCA_017626045.1 of Muribaculaceae bacterium. Lineage (GTDB taxonomy): Bacteria > Bacteroidota > Bacteroidia > Bacteroidales > Muribaculaceae > Lepagella. The sequence goes on from JAGAJP010000070.1 coordinate 56,755, forward strand.
ATATAGTTGCGGCGCGCCATCTCAGCCGGCGAAAAATCGCGCGTGCCTTTGGGTATGTTTGGTTTCTGTGCCATAGTCGTGTTATTTTTATTCAATAGTTATGTCAAGTTTTGTCAAGTTTAGTCAATCGTAGTCAAGATTTATCTTGATAATTCAAGTCTCATCTATCTTTATCAGCTTTGATTAGACCAGATCATAATAATTCAGTTCTCCGTCATTTTCCTGAAGGCTGATGGCGAGTATCCGGTAAGATGCTTGAAATACTTCCCGAAAAACGACTGGTTTGCAAAGTTGAGCTTGTTTGATATCTCCTGTATGGTGAGGGTAGTCTCTGCAAGCATCGTCTTTGCCTCCATTATCACATAGTGGTCTATCAGTTCGCTCGCTGTCTGCGACGTAATCTCTTTAGACACCGCCGACAGATGCTTGGGAGTCATGCACAGTTTATCAGCATAAAAGGCAACACTCCTCTCGCTTCTGAAGTTTCTTATTATTTCCATCACGAACTTTGAGAGTATCTCCTCCTTACGCGTGCATTTCCTTACCTCTCCCTCTTTTGAGATATAGTGGTCTTCCACTATTTCACACAGCAGCGCCTGGATAAGATTGCTGATTTTAGTTCGCTTCAAAGGCGTTTCAGGAGAGTTTATCTTTGAGCCGATAAGCCTCATCATTTCCTCTATGTTCTTGGCTCTTTCCTCCGAAAGGGTCGTCACATTCTCAATAGGACTGTGGATGATGATCGGCAGTAGTCTGCTCGACAGTTTATGCAGTATCGATTCACTCATCTCAAGATTGAATCCTAACGCTATCGTCTTCACCGGACTTTTGGTATAGGCAGAGTGAACATAATGGTTGGGACTCAGAAGAGTGATGCTATTCTTGTTAAGCTTGTATTTCTTCATCCCGATTTTTATCTCTCCTTCCCCTTCCAGACACAAGGCTATGGTGAGACCGAGAAGCCTTACCTGCGCGTTGTCGTGATGCAGCGTGCTGTCAATCTCGTAATACACAGCATAGTTGACCGGATGCTCATTGTCCGATTTACGGTTGAAGTATCTGGATATTTCCGATATTTCATATGTTCGGAAAGATTCTGTATTCGTGGTGTCTGCCATTTCCTAAAGAAGATTTTTCTTTTATAGTTCAAATGATAGTCGCAAGTTGAATTGTCTGCGGGTCAGATAATTCGGAACTGCATACTGTATGTTGTTCACATCGGTCACCCAGTAATATCCGCTGACGTTAGATATGTCAAACAGATTAAACACATCAAGCGACAACGAGATGTCCTTGAAATGACGCCAGAAGTTGTATGGCCGTACACCTTCCTTTCTGTCTCCTACTAATTGATAGGAAAAACCGATGTCCACTCGCTTGTAGGAAGGCGCCCGGAAATAATTCACTGACCTCGATACATGAGGTGCCGTCATTGTAAGACCATCCGAAAATATGCCACGTAATGAAAATTTCAATTTCGGAAATTTCGGGAAATAATCAGTGAAAAACAGTGCGAACGAATAGCGTTGGTCACTCGGAAGCGGTGTCTTGACTCCATGAAGATTCTGCTCCGTATTCATTAGAGAAAATGATACCCATGAATCTGAACCTTCTACAAACTGTCCGAACAGTTTCATGTCGATGCCCATGATGTGTCCTCTTGAATCGTTCACGCCACTATAGTCTACCTTCAGATTGTCGTACTCATAAGAGATAAGACGTGTGAGAGCCTTGTAATAGGCTTCGCCCGACAATTTAAACGGTCGGTTCATCGCCCGGAAAGTATAGTCCGCGCCGACTATTATCTGAAGACTTCTGGGTGACTTGATGTCGCGGTTGAGCGTTATGTAGCCGTTGCCGTATGAATCTGTCTCAGTTGCCCTATACTCTTTATAAAACGGAGACTGATAATATAGACCTGCGGCAAGTCGCATCGTCAGCCGATTGTTGTTGACCGGAGAGATGCTTAGATTGGCGCGAGGCGAGATCAGCAACTCCTTGTTGAAGTCCCAATACGATAACCTGACACCTGCGTTTAATGTCAAGAAAAACTTGGAGGTCTCGAAATACAAGGCATCCTCTGCAAACAATGCGAATCGGTTTGCAGACATGTCCTGACGCGACGAAAGGTTGTAGATCAAATGAACGCCATCCGGTAAAGTCGGAAGTGAATATCCGGCAGAGTCTCGCCACTCCCATTCCTTCGACCTGTCATGAAAAGTCTCATGCTGGTATGTCAAGCCGTAGGTCAGATTGTTTGCCCCTATTCTTGTAGTTCCCTTTAATATACCTTGAATCACCGAGGCGCGGAGACGGTTTCGGGCATGCTCCATATATTTGCCTACCCCCAGTTCTCCTCCTACTCCACCTTCGCCACCGGTTCCCGCCTGGTCAAGCCAGTACTCACCCGAGATGTCGTAACTAACCAACTCATCGGTAATGAATGCCGATATTCCACCACCGAAGGTCGTAGATCTATTTTTACGGTATGTAAGGTTTAACGCTCCTAAAAATGTCTGGAATTTGTCTTTCTCCTTTCCGTCGAAATATACTTTAAACGACTTTGCGTTTTCAGAAGTGCCGAAGGTTGTCTCTCTATCCGCCGGAGTGAAGTTATAGTTGTTTAGCGAAATGTTACCGAGAAAATTGACCTGAAACTTTTCTGACGTCTTTAGCGTCATATTGGTCTGATAGTCGAAATAACTCGGGTCATACTCTCCCTTCGTGTCAAGACTGCTCAGAAGAGAATTGTTTTTCTTGAATCTTATGCCGTGGAGCATAGAGAACTTGCCCGTATTGGAACCAATTGCCAACGAGGCACCCATAAGACTTCCGGATGCTTTCAGCTCGAATGACTGGGGATCTCTATAGGAGATGTCAAGAACTGATGACATCTTGTCTGAATATCGTGCCGGAAATCCACCGGATGAGAATTTAAGATTACCGACCATATCCGAATTGATAATAGACATTCCCTCCTGCTGACCACTCTTCATCAACTGAGGCCTATAGATTTCAGTACCGTTGATATACACAGAGTTCTCGTCAAAGGTTCCTCCCCTCACGGAATATTGAGAAGACATCTCGTTGTTTGAATTGACACCGGGCATTGTCGCTATTACAGATTCCACACTTCCTCCGCTTACATCCGGTGACAGTTTGAAAGACTCTGCATCGAAGCTCTGCATTCCGTTGACATTGCTCCTGAAACCTTCAACCTGCAACTCTTCAAGCAGTTGAGAGTCTGTATAAAGACGAACATTCAAAGTAATATCACCCTTTGGCTTAATCAGCCGTTGATTGACCGTCTTGAAACCGATACAGCTGAAAACGACATCGATTGTGTCATTTTCAGCCACACTGAGGGAATACTTTCCCTGGAGATCCGTATTTGTGCCTATTGCCGTCCCCTTGATTTGAACCGTCGCAAACTCAATAGGTTTATCTTCATTATCGATTACCTTACCGGCTATATGAACATTCTCAGCAAATGAAATACATATAACCAACGACAGGGCAACCGACAACAGCATTCGAAGTTGTGTCATACACAATAATAACGCAAATTGCTCCCCAATAGTATAATTGAGAATTGAGAATTGAATTCTCAAAGTCCTCAAAGCCCTCAGAGCCTTCAGATTCCCCAGAGTTATCGGAGTTCTCGGAGTTCTCTTATTGCTCCTATTTCTCCTATTTCTCTTATTGCACTTATTGCTCTTATTGCTCCTATCGCTCCTATCGCTCTGAGAGCTAAAAAAGCCGAGTCTCCGGAATTGGAAACTCGGCTTCATCTAAGGTGGCGATTACCTACTCTCCCGCTTTCGCAGTACCATCGGCGTGGCAAGGTTTAACTTCTCTGTTCGGCCAAAGGGCAAAAAGGTGAAGAGGTGGAGCCTTGCGCTGTCATCACAAAAAAGCCGGGTCTCCTATGAAGGGAACCCGGCTTCGGTTAAGGTGGCGATTACCTACTCTCCCGCTTTCGCAGTACCATCGGCGTGGCAAGGTTTAACTTCTCTGTTCGGCCAAAGGGCAAA
>JAGAJP010000009.1 GCA_017626045.1 Muribaculaceae bacterium
GCCAATATGAGGCCTTTTCAAGGCAATTAACCGGCCAAAATATAAACTCGCCAAATCCTCGGATAAGGACCTGGCGAGTTCTTGATTTTTAGTCTCGCTTAAGAGCAACCTGAAATATGATTACTTTTTCAGTGCCCTCCACCCGAGCGGATTTTTTTTATTCTCAATTTTCAATTCAGACTACTTCCTCGCCACGAAGCGTGGCGGAGGAGGCGTCGGTGATGCGGACCCGGAGGAAATCGCCGGGCTTGTGGTCGCCTCGCGGGAAGACCACTACCTTGTTTTGAGAGGTGCGCCCGAAAAGCTCCTCGTCGCTACGCTTGGACACTCCCTCCACCAGCACCTCAAACTCCTTGCCTACATCGCGCCGGTTTGACTCCAGACTCAGCTCGTTTTGCAACGCTATCATGCGGTTGAGACGCTCCACTTTCACGTCTTCCGGCACATTGTCGGGAAGATGCTTGGAGGCATAGGTGCCGGGGCGCTCCGAATACTTGAACATGAACGCGCTGTCGAAAGCCGCCTCACGCATCAGCGAGAGCGTCTCGAGGAAATCCTCCTCCGTCTCGCCATGAAACCCGGTGAACATGTCCGTGGAGAGTCCGGCATCAGGCAGTATGCGGCGGATAGCCGCCACCCTGCCGAGATACCACTCGCGGGTATATTTCCTGTTCATCGACTTAAGCACCGCGTCGCTGCCGCTCTGCACCGGGAGATGTATGTGCCGCGCGATGTTGGGATGCGCCGCCATGACCTCCAGCGTCTCGTCGCTCATGTCTTTCGGATGAGAGGTAGTGAACCGTATCCTCATGTCGGGAGCTGCCTCAGCCACCATGGCGAGGAGCGCCGGGAAATCCACCTTCGGCTCCCCTTCAGGGCTGAAACAGTAGGAGTTGACATTCTGTCCGAGCAGCGTCACCTCGCGGAATCCTCGCGACCGAAGGTCGGCGAGTTCGCGGAGGATGCTCTGAGGCTCGCGCGAGCGCTCGCGTCCCCTTGTGTAAGGTACGATGCAGTATGAGCAGAAATTATTGCATCCGCGCATGATGGAGATGAAACCGCCCACTCCCGCCGACCCGATGCGCCGGGGCATCACGTCGCGGTAAGTCTCCGTGAGACTCAGTTCTATATCCATAGCCTTCTCGCCCGCCTCCGCTGCGGCGAAAAGCTCCGGAAGCTGGAGATATGCGTCGGGACCCGCCACCACGTCGACACCATAGTCATCGATGAGAGTACGCTTCAGGCGCTCCGCCATGCATCCTATCACGGCTATGATGATGGGGCGCCCCGCCTTGCGCCGGTAAGCCTTCCAGTGGTTGATGCGCTGATATATCTTCTGCTCGGCGTTTTCGCGAATGGAGCAGGTGTTGAAAATCACCGCCGACGCCTCGCTGTCGTCTTCCGTAAGCTCATATCCCGCCATGCCCATCACCGACGCCACGACCTCGGAATCCGCCACATTCATCTGGCATCCGTAGGTCTCAATGCGCACTTTTTTGAAAAAAGTGCAATTTTTAACACCCGAAGGGTGAAAAAGAATGTCCATACTATTTTTTAATTCAAAGATATTTCCTAATTTTGTGCAAAATTACCAAATAAATCTAATCGTTACAAATGAGCATACCATTTATTTCAGCCGAAGAGGCTGCATCGTACATTAAAAACGGTGATAATGTGGGGTTGTCAGGCTTTACCGCCTCCGGCACGCCCAAAGTTGTAACAGTCGCTCTGGCTCAGAGAGCCAGGGAACTCCATGAAAAGGGACTCCCCTTCAAGATTAATCTCTTCACCGGGGCGTCTACCAACGACCATGTCGACGGTGAGCTCGCAAGAGCCAACGCCATCGCCATGCGTACCCCCTACCAGTCTCATTCCGATTGCCGCAAGGCTGTCAACGCCCAGGAAATCAACTATTTCGACTCTCACCTGAGCCATGTGTCGCAGGATATCCGCTATGGATTCTACGGCGACATCGACGTGGCTATCATCGAAGTGACCGAGATGAGCCCCAACGGCGACGTGGTGCTCGGAGCCGGTCTCGGAATGGCGCCTACCCTCGCCAAGGTGGCGAAGAAGGTGATTCTGGAATATTCCAGCTACTACAAGACATCGTTTCGCGGTTTCCACGACAACTATGTGCCCCTGGATCCGCCTCACCGCCGCGAGATACCCATCTACAAGCCGTCTGACCGCATAGGATCGACCGTACTGCACATCGACCCGAAGAAAATCATCGGCGTGGTGCCCTCCAACGCCTCGGAAGGCGTGAAACCTTTTGCCGCCGCCGACGACGTGACTCACATGATCGGCCAGAACGTCTGCAACTTCCTCGTGGAGCAGCTGCGCACCGGACAGATTCCCAAGGAATTCCTTCCGATTCAGTCGGGAGTGGGCAATGTGGCGAACGCCGTGCTCTACGGTCTGGGCGAAAACCCGGAGGTTCCGCCGTTTGAGATGTATACCGAGGTGATACAGGATGCCGTAATGGCTCTCATGGAGCAGGGACACTGCAAGTTCGCATCCACATGCGCCATGACGTTCTCCGACGACGCGATGCTCCACTTCATGGAAAACATCGACTTCTTCCGCGACAAGATCCTTCTGCGTCCGGGCGAAATCTCCAACAGCCCCGAGATAGTGCGTCGACTGGGTGTCATCACCATGAACACCGCGCTCGAGGCAGACATCTACGGCAACGTCAACTCCACCCACGTGCTTGGCACCAAGATGATGAACGGCATCGGAGGCTCCGCCGACTTCACACGCAACGGCTACCTGTCGATATTCTCATGCCCGTCGATCCAGAAGGGCGGCAAGATTTCCGCCATCGTGCCGATGTGCTCGCATGTGGACCATTCCGAGCACTCCGTGAAGGTCCTCATCACCGAGCAGGGTGTGGCAGACCTCCGCGGCAAGGATCCGCGCCAGCGCGCCGAGACCATCATCGAAAACTGCGTGCACCCGATGTATAAGGAACTTATGTGGGACTACCTGAAGCTCGCCGCCAAGGGCAGCAAGACCCACACACCGCATTACCTGCACGCCGCGTTTGCCCTCCACGAGGCATTCCTCGACACGGGAGACATGACTCAGGCAGACTTTGGGAAATATTGCTAAGACCATAAAGAATAGAATTTAAGATAAGAAAATGGGAGACTCTGACCCGTGAGGGCCGGAGTCTTTTTTGCTAAATATTCCGGAGTTATCCCCTCCTCAGTATACGCTCCTTGAGTTCCTTCAGTTCAGGAACACGCATCGCCGCGAGAGCCGCGACCGCGACGACACCGCCGGCAAAGACCTGCATCAGAAGCGCTGCGAGCGACGGAAGATTGAGAGGCGCAGTGATATCGCCTCCAGGAAGGGGAAGAAGGATAATGGCTATGCCTCCTGCCGCAGCCGCGACGGCAAAGGGAAGGATGTCGGCGATAAGCGACATCCTGCCGCAGCCGGAAACACGCGAGGCTATGACGCCTGCCACTATCCATGTAGCCAATGTGGCGGCAAGCTGGCCCCACACGAGAGCCTCGAGGCTCATGGTGAAGACAGTGGCTATAAGCGCCACAGCCGTCGCCACATCCTTCACCACCTCCACCACCACGAGCTGCCTGCCGTGGCCGAGCGCCATCATGAAGTTGGAATAAAGGGAGATGAATACCGTGCCGACGCCCCGGATACACAGCACCTGGAAAAGGGGTACCGCCACGTCCCACTTGGTGCCGAATAGGAAATGGAAGAGCGAGCCGCCGCAGGCGGCAAGGCACACGAGCGACGGAAATGTCAGAAGCGCGGTAAAGCGGTCCATACGCCGCATATAGCGTAGATAAGTGGCAGAATCGTCCTGCACCCGGGAAAGTACCGGCACAAACGAGGACGTGAGTATCTGAGAGAGCGACGCACTCCCCATCTTGCTCCATTTGTCTGCCTGAGTGTAGCTGCCGAGCTGCGAGAGGGAATACCACTTGCCTATCACGAACTGGTAGACGTTGAGAAAGAGAGTATTGAAAAACTGCGACACGAACACACTGACACCGATATGCCTCACGTCGCGCATTGAGGAGCGGGAGAAAACTGCCTTTGGAGTCCATTTTCCGGTGAACCATAGCCAGCCGCTCTTAAGCCCGGCAAGGGATACTGACTGCCACACTATCGCCCATGCCCCGAAGCCGGCGATGGCAAGCGCGACGCCGAGACACCCCGACACACTCAGCGCCACAAGGTCGGCTACCGCTATCTGCCTCACGTCCATACGCTTCATCAGACGGTTGGTCTGCACTATCCCGAGACCGGTCAGCACAAACGTAAGAAACATCACGCGGCTCATCGCCACAAGCCTCATATCGCCGAAAAACCGGGCGATGGCAGGCGCACAAAGATACAGGATGGCGTAGACTGCTACGCTGACCGCGAGGTTGAACCAGAAGACGGTGCTGTAGTCATCGTCGTCGGGTGTCTTTTTCTGGAGAAGGGCGGCACCGAAGCCGGAGTCGACAAACAGGATTGCAAACGCCTGAAACACTGCCAGTACGCCCACCAGACCAAAGTCCTCCTTGCTCAGGAGGTTGGCGAGCACTATACCGCTGAGGGCGTAAAGCACCTGAGTGGCGATGCGGTCAAGCGCATTCCACTTCAGTGTCTTGGCGGTCTTGCTTTTCAGTTCCCCTTCTCCCATTCAAGCTGGAGCAGTTTACCGCCCCCCTTTTTGTCGATCTCAGGACGTCCCTTATAGTAGACCTTGGTGCTTCCGATGCCGCGGACCTTCAGTTTGTTGACCGGCCAGCATCCTATCGAGCCGTTTCCGAGAATCTTGCAGCTTACAGTGGCTGCCTCGAGATGGTCTGCCTGAATGGTACCGTTGCCCACCATTGTGAAATCGGCGGTCTCGCAGTTGCCGGTGACAGCAATCGTGCCGTTGCCCGACTTGATGGCTGCCGCCACTTTTGTGGCGCGCAGATTGTCTGCCACGAGGGTGCCGTTGCCCATCAGCGACAGGCTTATCTCGCTGGCGGGAGCCGCGGACTCAATCTTCAGCGTCGCCTCGGAAGAATTCGACGCCGACTTCAGGAAGTCGGAATAGACGTAGAGCATGGGAAGCTCCGGGTCGTTGACAAACTCTGTCTCAACCTGGATGCGGAGCTTATCGCCCTTGTGGGTGATTATGAAAGCCTTGGCATATTTCTGGTCGCCCTCATACCTGACACGGCTGGGACTTCCGTCGGCACCGATATAGGTCACGTTGACATTATCGTCTACCGACAACTTGCTGAACTGCCCCACGGGGAGCGTGAACTCTCTCGCCGACATCTGAACCGCAGCCGCGAGCACAGCCGCCATAATCAATATTATCTTTTTCATATCCTTTCTTTTTTAATTCTTTTTCTTTTGGGGGACTTTAAGGTCATTAGAGTCCTTAGGCCTGCATAGAGGCAAGCAAGCCCTCTACTTCTAATAACAACTCCAACAGCTCTTTTTCCGTCTCTACGCGCAGAAGCCGAATCCGGGTCTCCCGGAAATTAGGGATTCCCTTGAAGAGCGGAGTCGAGGCGAGATGGCGCCTTATATGCAGGATTCCCCGGTATTCGTCGATCCGGCTGATCGACTCCTCTATCTGCCGCCGCAGGAGCGAGAACTTCTCCTGAAGCGATATTTCCGGAATGCGTCCGGTGGCGAGATACTCCGACACCTCGCGGAAAATCCAGGGGGCGCCGAAACTTGCCCTTCCTATCATCACGCCGTCGACGCCGTACGTGTCGAAAGCCGCCTTCGCCTGCTCCGGAGTCTTGATGTCGCCGTTGCCGATAACCGGAATCTCCATGCGCGGGTCTGCCTTCACTTCCCCGATGAGGGTCCAGTCGGCATCGCCGGTATACATCTGAGAGCGGGTTCTGCCGTGGATGGTGAGCGCCTTGATGCCGCAGTCCTGGAGACGCGGGGCGAGGGAGGTTATTATCTTGTTCTCGCAGTCCCATCCGAGACGCGTCTTGACAGTGACGGGGATATTCACCGCCTGCACCACCGCCTCGGTGATGGCGAGCATCTTCTCGGGATCGCGCAGCATACCGGCGCCGGCGCCCTTTGCCGCCACTTTCTTCACCGGACATCCGAAATTGATGTCGAGGATGTCGGGCTGCGCCTGCTCCACCATCCGCGCCGCCTCCACCATGGCGTCGGGGTCTCGGCCATAGATCTGAATTGCCACGGGACGCTCCCTGTCGTCGATGGCGAGTTTGCGGGTTGTGGAGTTGATATTCCTGACGAGAGCCTCGGCGGAAACGAACTCGGTGTAGACCATAGCGGCGCCCTGCTCGCGACAGATCAGACGAAACGAGGGATCCGTCACGTCTTCCATCGGAGCCAGCATCACCGGCCTCTCACCCAAATCTAAATCAGCGATTCTCAATTCTAAATTCTAAATTCTAAATTTTCAATTCTAAAGCAGCGTCAGCCGCGAGCACCTCTCGGGAGCCAGCATCTGCGCCACATCGAGCAGCTGGTCTGCCGTGACAGCCCTGATGCGCTCGGCGGTGTATGACGCGTCATGCACGCATCCGTGGTATAGCATGCTCTTGCCCATAGCCATCGCCATGTTCTCGCGGTTGTCTGAGCTCACGAGGAGCTGTCCGCAATACTGGGTCTTTATCTTGTCGAGAAGACGGGGATTGAGCCGGCACTGGGCAAGGCGGTCGAGTTCACGGCGCACAATCCGGAGGCATTTGGCGACGTTGCTCTTGTCACACCCCAGATATATCGACAGAAGCCCGGTGTCGCTGAAATTCGACACGAAACTGTCGACCGTATACACCAGTCCTCTCTTCTCGCGCAATTCACTGTTGAGCCGGCTGCTCATACATGGGCCGCCGAGATAGTTGTTGAGGAGATAGAGCGCGAAACGGCGTTCGTCGTATCGGCTGAAGGTGGTGGCGCCGTAGACGGTATGCGCCTGGAATCCGTTGTTGTCAATTACCTCGTCGAAGCGCGCAACCTTCTCGGGCATAACCCTCGCGGGGCGTTTCAGGGTAAACGTCATGGAGCCGAAATAGCGGTCTACGCGACGCACGAGCCGCGCGGGGTCATCGGGAGCGGAGATGTAGACCACCATGTTGTCGGGGGTATAGTTGCGGTCGAGAAACTGCCGGCACTCGTAGCCGGTGATTTCCCTTACCGATTCAGGAGACCCGAGGATATTGTGGGCGAGGGCGTTGCCTGAGAAGATACGCTCCTCGTATTCGTCATACACATTCTCGGAGGGTGAGTCGAGATACGACTTTATCTCCTCCACCACCACCTCGTGCTCCATCGACACCTCAGGGTCCGGGAAAATGGAGTTTATGATGATGTCGGAGAGGAGTTCGAGAGCCCGGTCGGCGTAGCCTGCCGGAGCGCTGGTGTAGAGCACCGTGTCTTCCTTGGAAGTGTACGCGTTCAGTTCTCCTCCCACGCTTTCCATGCGGGAGGAGATGGCGGAGCTCTTACGCTTCCATGTTCCCTTGAATATGGTGTGCTCCACGAAGTGTGCGAGGCCGGGATGCTCGGGACCCTCGTCGCGGCTGCCGCTGCCCACGGCCACCCCTATATACGCCACTTTGGCATCCGTCTTGCAGAGTGCCACCCGGAGTCCGTTTGCCAGCGTATGAGTCAAATATTCCATACTGCAAAATTAGTCAAAATTTCCGACATACGAAATAGTTGAAGACATTCAAGGCTGAGTTCCCGTTATGCTGACAACCGGTTCAATTCATTCGTTGAGGTCGGTCTTGGACTTCGGGGTGGAGGCGGTGGGGATGGATTTCATGTCGGGGGTCAGGAAATCCTTTTCGGAGTCTATGGCTATCAGGACTATATCTTTGCCGGGGAGCGGAGTGTGGCTGTAGATTCCGTCTTTGGTCTTGCCGAGATAGCGGAGAGAACCGTCGGCGGGATCCATGGTCCAGACTTTCTTCTCCTTGCCGGAAATCTTGCCTAAGTCGACGCGCATGGGACGCCCCATGTAGTTGTAGGCAAGCAGATAGTCACTCCCGCGTGTCGCGATGATGCGGTCGTATTTCTCACCGTTGTCGAGGACCACAGACTGGTCGCCTACCCGGTCGAAATACGGGAAGGCAAGCATGAGATGCTTGAGATGTTTCATCTGGAGACGGCCGGGGTCGTCAAGCGCGATGTACCAGGGTTTATTGACACCGTCGGCAAAATAGGCGCCGGGGATTCCGGGACGCACAAACTGCATGATATTGTTGTTGCCGTATGTGTGGCCGCAGGCGCCGCGGAACACCGACCAATAGGCATAGCGGCGCACGTCGCGATCATTCCAAAGCGGTTCGTCGGCGAAATGCAGTCCCTGGGGGATATTCTCATACGATGGCTCTCCATCCAATACCGGACGCAGCGGCTTGTATTTGCGCACCGAGTCCACATACATCCAGGAGTCTTCCTCGGTGTCGTCGGGGATGGGATAGTCTTTATTGCCCATACGCTGGCCATAACGGCGGTGACCGCTCTGAAACATGTGGAAGTCTATCCAGTCGCGGTCGGCAAACCAACGGGCGGAAACAGTTCTGCCTCGGGGGTGGAAGGTCATGATATGGTTGGAATCATACGCCTTGATGGCGCGCGCGAGGGCATCCCAGACCGGAGTTTTCACGTCGCCCTGTATGTCGCCGCCGATAATCCAGATGATGTTCTTTCTGTCTCTGTATCTCTCGCCGAGGAACTTGCCGTATACGGCAGCCTCCTCTTCCGACATCAATCCTCCCTTGACGAGACCTCCCCAGATGCAGACCATCCCGATGTAGATGCCGTTGCGCTCGGCTGTGTCTATGATATGGTCCAGATGTTCCCAATATCCGTAGTAGCCGGGACGCGATGCCGCGTTCATATTCCAGCCGTAGGGATTCGACATCGCGCCGTAGCGGTTGAACGACGGGACACCGTTGAGCACCTGGACCTGGACCACGTTGAAGCCTTCGCGAGCGGAATGCTCGAGATAATGCTGCGCCTCATCGCGGTCGAGACGTTGCGGCAGCAGCCAGCCGGTGTCGCCCAGCCAGAAGAAAGGCGTACCGTCGACATGCTGAAGATACATCCCATTGTCGGAGGCGCGCAGGTCGCCATGCTTCCAAGGCTTTTCCGCCGCCCCGCAATTCAACGCGGCAGCAATCAAAATGAAGAGGAATAAAGCTTTTGCTTTCATATTCTTATTCTTAAAATTACTCTTAATCAGAGCCATTTGAATGCAGAACCAACGGCTCCGACACCGAGACAAACAGCGACAGCGGCTCCTTAGCCAGCTCTTTTAGCGGCTCTTTGGCAGCACTTTTATCGGGGAAAACCAATCTGGTTTCAAAAGCATTGTTTGTTTAGGTGTACGAGCCTACGGCTCGGCAACCCCGCAAGTCCCGGTTATTTCCCTCCGGTAGGAAAAAGGGCGGCTCCCTGCGGGGAGTCGCCCTGGTGTATCTCTAAAGCAAATGAGATTACTTGATTAAGAGAGATTACTTGCGGATGAACTTCTTGCCGTTCTGGATAAGGATACCCTTAGCGTCAGCGTTCACGCGCACACCCATAAGGTTGTAGATCGGAGCGTTAACCTGAAGAGTCTCGCTGTCAACTTCAATACCCTCTACGCCCATTTGTACACCTTTGTCAGAAAGTGTTACAGGAGTTGCGCCTTCTGCAGTGAAGGTAATTGCGGGTTTTGCATCAGCAGTATAAATGAAACCAGGGATGATAATCTTCGAACCAAGTGCGCAGATATAGTAAACATTGTCTTTCAGAACGTTGAACTGAATCATTCCTGCTGCATTGCCCGGATTCTTATCCAAACCTACTGTGATGTAGGGGAACTGGGGCTTGTGGGTTCCGGGTACATCTTCCATCACAGCCTTTCCTTTCTGCTCTTTGTCGTTCTCGTCTTTCCAAACAGGTCTTTCACCAGCTACTACATTGCCGTCTTTATCTGTCCAAAGAAGTTCGCCGGCCTCATTTTTCTTCTGCTTCTGGCCAGTTACGAAATATTTGCTATCAGGGTTGTCATTGAAATTGATAAGACCGAAGTTTTCATCGTTCTCATCTGTGACTTCGGGTTGATTGAATGCATAGCCCTCATTGTTCAAAGCAAAACCGAGAGTGTAGGGAAGAGCACCAGTCTTTCCTTCCATTACGAGATACTGCTTGTTGGGGCTCAGCTTTGTCAGCACGGTAACATATCCGTCTGCTTTTGCTTCATATCTGAAGACCCAACCTGCTGTGGGTGCACCTTCCTCATAATAACTAAAAGTGGGGTTGTTGCTACCGCCAAGTCCTGAACCCATGCCCAGTGCTTCACCACTGTTCACCTGAAAAGAGTCATAACCACCGGCTTTGATCGCCTGAGGCTTTGCGTTGTCAGCAAAAGCTGCATAGAGTGCACCGTTTTCATCTTCACAAAGAAGCATGTCTGCGGGGATGTCAGTACTGCCTTCGATACCAAGAGCACCGAAGTCCATAGTGCAGACAGTCTGCGCTGTGGCTACCATGGAGAAAGCTGCAAAAGCAGCAATGAAGTACGTTTTCTTCATAATTTTTAATTATTTGATTATTGTTAATATGTTTCGCAGTGGCAGTGGCATGTCCATGCCACTGCGAGATTTTTGCGTTTATTGCTTTACTCCCTTGAAGGAATACTTGAACTCTACTTCCTTACGACCAGAGCGCACAATCTGATTGTAATCCATGGTCGCAACTCCTTCGGGAGAAATACGTCCATTGAAAGTCATGCCGAAGGGATTTCCCTTCACAACATTCCAATAAACAAATTCTCCTGAATTCATCCGAGTAACATTACATGCGGAGGTCGGGGCCTTCACTCCAAGGTTCATGCCTGCGGATTCCACACTGATGACGGAAACATTGTTCGCCTCATCCTCAGTCAAAGCGAAAGAGATAGAGCCATCTGCGGTTTCAACGGCATTGGTAGACAGATTAGTTCTTGACCATTCTCCTACATAAGTGCCCACCACTAATTTTTCCGCGTTGTCAGGCGCTCCTGACGGGGGCATTTCTTCATTCTTTCCGTCGCAAGCTACCAGCATAGGCAAAAGCAGCATGCAGACAAATATAGATTTCAAAAATGTTTTCATTATTCTTCAAATTATATTTAATATCCGGGATTCTGATCAGCACTCGTTATAGAAGTGTTGTTGTCAATTTCTGTCTGGGGAATAGGCCTATACCATTTAATCTCACCCTTTGAATTGCTCATCTGGCTGACATCCTTGATAAAACGGCTGAACTCAAGATTATAACGGACAAGCTGTTTTGTTCTGCGGAGGTCGAAATAACGTGTCCTTTCAGCATAACATTCGCGAGCCCTCTCATCAAGCACGAGGTCAAGAGCATTGACAGTAAAGTTCATGCTTGTAACGTAAGGTGCCTCATAAGCTCCGAATGAAGAGAGAGCAGGAAGTCCGGCCCTTGCCCTGACAGCATTAATCTTAGCCAATGACGCTGTCTCATCACCGGCAAGCAGGTAAGCCTCGGCAGCCACAAGGTACATCTCACTTACATGGAAAAGAGGAATATCGCGATAGCACTGGCCTTTTGTTACAGCAGCAGAACGGGGATCGTCATACTTCTTAACACTTACTCCATTGTTACCGGCAGCCTTCATGAAGGAATCAAAATCCTGAGTTCTTCTGGACGGCATAGTCCCGTCTTTCTTGAAATCCCAGATAGTGACATCTTCACCTGTGATGATGGCAGCAAAAGGAATATTGACACCGTGAGTCTGCTCATCAAATTTCACAGCCTGACCATTATCAACAAGTTTTCTAATCTCTGCCTCAGCCTCAGCCACAGTAGTGCCTGGAGCGAAAAAGCGAAGTGCTACAGGAAGTTTAGCCTGATCCTCGGGCGACATGTTGTACCACGCCATATATCCCTCTTCCCAGACAGCATTGCCATATTTCCCGTTATCATCAACAAGTCTTGTAGCATTATAAATAGTAGTCATGAATGTTCCTTCAAAACGAGAATCACCACGCTCAAACAAACTTGCAGACTTAACAGACATCATATTTGTACCACCGGAACCATTACCTTTAACGCCAGAAAGAAGACAGTTGTCGGTAAAAGCCGTATAGTTGTACATCAGATCACTACCACCGGAGCCGATGGTTCCCGTGTATCCGTCTCTATCATATTGAACAGAAAAGATTTCTTCTGCATTGCCTTCATTGTTCCAGGCCCATTTTTCGGCAAAGGGCATAGTGAGCTGAATTCCATTGATGGCTTTTTCTGCCCAAGCGGCAGCCTCCTTGAAACGCTTACTATCTCTTACAGTATAAGTGCCGGCCTTTGCATCGACGAGATCTGTATCAAGATCCCATGCTGCTGCCAATGCAACCTTTGCTGCCAAAGCAGCGACAGCCTGTTTGCTCGCATTTCCTTGATGATCCACTTCAGGCAGAGAAGAATTATTATAAAGTTCATCACAATCTGCCAGAATTTTTGCATAAACCTCATCAAGAGGAGTGCGGGGATAATCCCTCTTAGCATTCTGAATATAGAAATCAACGTACGGAACCGAGCCGAACTGCTGAGTCAGATAGTAATAGCCTAATGCACGAAGGAATTTACCCTGAGCGATAAGATCTTTATTGGATCCTGCATAGTGAATCATACAATTGGCCTTATTTATGCCATCGTACATTTTCTGATAGTAAGTTTCCACCGCGGCAGTTTCGGGGTTGGTAAGGAACATCGACAGAGTGCCGTCATCAGCTCCACGCGGATTTATATAAAGGTCCCCAGCCTGATCAAGAAGATCAATTTGAGTCGCTATATATTTGAGCGCATCATATGCAACAGGACGAAGCTGCTCAGGATGAGCTGCAAAATACTCGTCAGAATCATCCGGATGCGAAAGATTCCTTGAATCAAGGAAGTCCGAGCACCCTGTTGCAAAAAACAAGGTCCCAAGTCCGAACAACGAATATAATATTTTTTTCATTTTACTTTCCATGATTAAAGTTAGAATGTGATATTTGCGCCAAACTCGTAGGTAATGGTACTCGGACCATCATTCTTTGCAGATGCAGTAGCCCATTCAGGATCGAATCCTTTATATTTAGACCATACAAACGGATTTGATATGTTACAGTAGAGTCTGAGTCTGCTACAACCAATCTTTTCAATGATCTGCTTGGAGAATTCGTAACCGAGTGAAACATGCTGTACTTTCCAGAACGAGCCGTCTACAACCTGACGAGCACAGAACTTAGTTTGTGTGCTAAGGCCAAAGAAAGAACCGGCCGGACCTACACCGTCGTTTGTACCTGCATTTACGACAGGCCAGCTGCCATAATGAGTCTCAGTCTGATATACCGGATTGATGAATGTTCCATCGGGACGAACACCATCTGCATCAAGCATCATGCCGGCAGGAATATAGTAGTCGACCAACACTTTTCCACGACCACGGTCATGAAGGTCGAAAGCGTCTCCTCCCATAAAAGGAGATGCGACCTTGAATCCCATTTTTGTGTAGATTGAGAATCCGAAATCTATCGATCCTCCCTTTTTGGGAAGGCGATAAGAAAGATTCGAAGTAATTGATCCTGTAAGTTTGGGATTAGAATTGAAGATCACACGATCCTCGTCACCCCATTGTCCATCACCATTCACGTCGCGGATAATCGGCTGACCTTCTGATTGACCATAGCAAGTGAAATAGTAATCGCATTCCCTCATGGTGCTTCCGGGAGTGAGACCTTTTTCTATGGCAATAGGAGTATCCGGAACTGTCATGTTCTTGTCTGTGATAATTCCATCCCAAGCATATGAGTAAACGTTATTAACAGGATGTCCTACAAAAAGACAGTCTGAGGCGTTGTTTCCAATATACCGGTCAGAAACTCCATTAATTTGAAGAACCTTGTTTTCATTATGTGACAAGTTCAAGGTTGTGGTCCATGTCCAGTCGCGTGTGTCAATATTGGTTGTCGTGACAGAGAATTCCACACCGGTGTTTCTCACAGATCCGATATTTGTTCTCATCGTGCCGCCACCAGCTTCCAGCGGAAGCCTTACCGGATACAATAGATCTTTTGATTTCTTGTTATACCATTCAAAAGAACCTACGATTCTGTTGTTAAGGAAACCGAAGTCAAGACCGACATTAATCTCGTGTGACACCTCCCAACGAAGGTCCTTATCTACAATTCCTGAGGGATAGAAACCGTCTTCATATATACCGCCAAAAGGATATCGGCTTGATGCGTCAACTCCAACATATGTAGCATAATCACCGACTCCAGAGTTATTGCCGGTAACACCATAACTTACACGCAGCTTTAAATTATTCAGCCACCATTTCTGAACGAAAGATTCCTCAGCTATGTTCCAACCTAATGCAACAGACGGGAAACATCCCCATTTGTTACCTTTTGCAAATCTTGAAGATCCATCCCAACGAACAGTAGCCGTAGCCATATAACGGTTCTTCCAAGAATAGTTTGCCCTGATAGCTACAGATTCCATTGTATTTTCTGAAAATGCGGATGTATCCTTGAACTTCCCGTCGACACCAGATCCGAGATTCCACCATTTTGTAGACTCTATAGGATGGACTGCAGTCTGGTTATAAATCTCGCTATTGTTCTTCTCAGCTGAATACAATGCCATTGCATTGATTGAATGGTCTCCGAAACTTCTGACATAACTCAAGACATTATCCCAGGTCCATCCATATGAAGTTTTATTTTCCACTGTTGCGGTGGCCTCTTCTTCCGGATTCTGATCGTTCCATGTCAAACCGGTAGCAGGGTTTGTAAAGCCAGTGAACTTACCATTACGATAGGAAGTGTATGTCGGTGAAATTGTGGTCTTAAACGACAAGCCTTCTATGATATTGAACTGAACATATACATTTCCAAGGAGTCGATATGTCTTACGTCTTTCTTCTGAATTCTTCAACAAGTCAAGAGGATTCTTGAAAGCAGAGAACTGATGCACGTCTGTGCCAAGTGTAGTCTTGTCGCCAGGATAATGATTTGTATTACCATCCTCGTCATAAGGTATCATGAACGGATTGACACGATATGCATCTCCAATACCATCACTGTCTGCATAAGTATTGTTGATCTGAGCAAGGTTGAAATTAAAACCGGCGCTGATAACTTTATTGATTTTAGCATCCACACTACCTTTAAATGAATAGTTAGTTTTACTATCACCCTTATACAGACCTTGAACATTTTCATAGCCTAATCCGAAATGGTAGTTTACAGCTTCGCTTGCTCCCGATACTGATACATAATGATTCTGCTGATGACCATCCTGAGTAACAAGACCAGGCCAATAATATGTGGCATCATTAGCAAGCATCTCCTTCAAAAGATAAGGAGATTCCCAGTCAGCACCTACTTTTTGAATAAGAGCCTGTCCAAGACCCAGATCAGCAGGCAACATAGTATAAATCGGCTGCGGAGAGTCGAACGCGCCATTGTTGGCAGGCTGGGTAAATTTCATGACACGATAGCGATAGAATTCCTCTCCATTCATAAACTGAGGCATGCGGGTAGCATGGCTGATGCCATAATAGCCATCATATGAGATTTTTGCCTTTGTGCCCTTGGATACATTAGCGCCGCTCTTGGTAGTAATCATAACGACACCTGCTGTAGCGCGAGAACCATATATGGCTGTGGATGATGCATCCTTAAGCACATCGACACGCTCGATATCCTGAGGGTTAAGGAATGAAATATCTGTGGTCTGCACACCGTCTACGACATACAGAGGGGTTGTCTTTGAATTAATCGAAGACTTACCACGAACTTCAATGTCAATAGCACCATTAGTACGGCCAGTAGATTTTGTAATACTTACACCAGGAATAGAACCCTGAAGGCTCTCAAGCACTGAAGCAGAACCTTTAGCGTTAATCTGCTGAGTATCTACAGTCGATACAGAACCGGTAAGGTCTGACCTCTTGATTGTACCGTAGCCGACTACCACGAGTTCGTCGAGGGCTTTGGAGTCTTCGGTCATGGTCACGTTGATTTGTGTGCGTCCCTTCACGTCTATTACCTGCTGGGTGTAGCCGATGTAGGAGAACACGAGCTTGCCTTTCGAAGGGACTGCTTTCAATGAATAGTTGCCGTCGAGGTCGGTTGCAGTTCCGTTGGAACTTCCGTCTACCATCACGGTAACGCCGATGAGTGGCTCGCCGTTGGCGTCGATTACCGTGCCGGAGACGTCAACATTCTGAGCGAACACAGGGATCGCCATCAGCATGGCAATCAGAGTCAGGCATATCCTTCCCTTAAGGGACACGGATCCTGATTCCTGTCGTTTCGATGTTTGGTTAATAATTTTGGTCATAATCCATGTTTATGTTGTTAATTCTCTTTCTCCTATATAAGGTTAACGTTCGAGTGCCTTTTCATAGTGATTGTTGGCCGAAAAGGTATTTACGCGCAAAATTAGGAAAACTTAACATATTTTCCAAAAAAATTTCGTAAATTCTTTAAAAATATGTGTTAAAAATTAAAATCGGGAGGTACAGAAGCAAGGAAACAGGCGAAAAGGCCCGCACGAGCAGTCCAATCACGGACTGCTGACAGAACCAAGACGCGGAAGGAGCCGGCAGCTGGAAGCACCGGAGGAGATGATCCAAGACGCGGCGGGTATTCTGTTAACGGCCGGTGATCCGGCCGTTCGTTGATTCGGCCGCTGATGGAGAAGGAGCAATCCGCAGGAATGCAGAAAATGCAGAAAAATTGAGGCAAATATTGCTGATTTGAGGATTTTTGGCTAAATTTGCATCTTAGACTCCAGTCCTCTATATATAGTTATGCCTATCTTATCAAGGTGACTTATATAATTAAGGTGACATAAGAGAATTCGAACATAATATATACATCATGAAGAAATCAATACTACTTGCCGGGGCTTTAGCCCTCGGTATGGGAGCCATGGCGCAGGAGCCGGCTCCGGCTTTCCCGGGCGCCGAGGGCCACGGAAGATACGTGACCGGCGGTCGCGGGGGAAAGGTCATCCATGTGACAAACCTCAACGACAGCGGCGAAGGCTCGCTCCGCTGGGCTATCGGGCAGGAGGGTCCGAAGACTATCGTATTCGACGTGAGCGGCTACATCGACCTTAAAAGCCAGCTCGACATGACTTCCAACACCACCATCGCCGGCCAGACCGCTCCCGGCGACGGTATCACCCTCAGATACTACACCCTCTATTTCGGCAAGTGCGACAACGTGATCGTGCGCTTCATCAGAAGCCGTCGCTCTCAGATCAAAGATGTCAACGACGGTGCCGACGCCACATGGGGACGCCGACGCCACGACATCATCCTCGACCACTGCTCATTCTCATGGAGCATCGACGAGGTGGCTTCTTTCTACGACAACCGTAACTTCACCATGCAGTGGTGCACGATCGCCGAAGGCCTCGCAAACCCCGGCCACAGCAAGGGCGAGCACAGCTACGGCGGCATCTGGGGTGGCAAGGACGCCTCCTTCCACCACAACTTCCTCGGCTACGTGCAGAATCGAGCGCCCCGCTTCAACGGCGCTCGCTACGAATGGACAGGCTGGGACAAGGACAAATACGAGAACACTGTAGACGCCGAAAGAGTCGACTTCCGCAACAACGTGATGTATAACTGGGGAAAGGGAAACGGCTGCTACGGAGGTCCCGGAGGCGGATACATCAATATCGTCAACAACTACTACAAAGCGGGGCCCGGCACGAAGAACAAGACCTGCGTGACACAGGTGTCCGTAGGCAACAGCGGCAATTCCACCAACGAGGCGCTGCGCGGCCTCTGCTCTCGCTACTATATCAACGGCAACCACGTGACTGCAGCATCCCAGCCGGAAAACTATGACTGGAAGGGCGTGAAATACGACAGCGGCCTCATAGAACAAGATGGCGTGAAGTATATGCCCGACTCAAAACATAAGTTTGGCGAGAAAGCCGACTACACGCAGATAGACGGCAAAGACTACATCTGCGTGAAGCTCGAAGAGCCTATCGACGCCGGCACCGTCACCACACAGGCCGCAGCCACGGCATACGAGAAAGTGCTCGTTTACGCAGGAGCGTCACTCTACCGCGACGCAACCGACGCCCGCTATATGGAAGAGACCCGCACCGGAACCGTGACTTATCACGGCGATGTGCCAGGTCCCACAGGCAAGAAGTCAGGCACTGAAGGTATCATCGACTTCATCAATGACCCCAACGGAACCGAAAACACCAAAACCGCAAGTTATCCGTATCTTCCGGTCAACTCGCGTCCCGAGGGCTACGACACCGACCGCGACGGCATGCCCGACGAGTGGGAGACCGCCAACGGACTGAACCCCGACGACCCGGAGGACGCAAGCCTCTATACTGTCGACACCAAGGGTGTATATACCAACCTTGAGGTTTATCTGAACCAGCTTGTGGAAGACATCATGAAGGGTGGCAACGCAGACGCTGAGAACGCGGTGGACGAGTACTACCCCGAGTGCGTGAAGATGAGCTCGGTAGAGGGCATCGAGACGGAAAAAGGAGAAGTCGTAGCCGTTGAATACTACGGTCTCGACGGCAAACGCATCGCCAATCCAGGCGAGGGCATCAGTATCCGCCGAATCATTTACTCCGACGGGACGGCTGAGACTGACAAAGTCGTTAAGAAGTAATTAGCAATTAGTAATTAGTAATTGGACATCTATGAGGATTTCTAAGATAATCGTGGCGGCTGCGGTTGCGGCCGCGGCATTCCTGCCGGCGATGGCGAAGGGTGAGTCTGCCCTTCCCTCTTTCCCGGGAGCCGAGGGTTTCGGCAGCATCACTACCGGAGGACGCGGCGGAAAGGCGATTCATGTGACGAATCTCGAAGACAGCGGCGAGGGATCGCTGCGCTGGGCGCTCAGCCAGAGCGGTGCCCGCACCATAGTGTTTGATGTGGCGGGAACCATCCATCTCAAGTCGGAACTGAGAATCAGCAACGGCAACGTGACCATAGCCGGACAGACTGCTCCTGGCGACGGTATCTGCGTCGCCGACTATCCGTTTGTGATCAAAGCCGATAACGTCATCATCCGCTTCATGCGCTTCCGTCTCGGCAACGAGGCTCTCAAGACCAACAACAAGGCGCACGAGGGCGACGGTCTCGGAGGCATGGACCGCAAGAAACTGATGATCGACCACTGCTCGGTGAGCTGGAGCATCGACGAATGCCTCTCGGTATACGGCTCGCACGACATCACAGTGCAGTGGTGCATGGTGACCCAGAGCCTCGTGAACTCCGGACACAGCAAGGGTGCTCACGGCTACGGCGGCAACTGGGGCGGCGCCGGCGCTTCCTACCACCATAACCTGCTCGCCCACCACGGCTCGCGCACCCCCCGCCTCGGGCCACGCCCCGGCACTCAGCTCGACGAGCGGATGGACCTTCGCAACAACGTGATATACAACTATTCAGGCGAAGGTTGCTATGGCGGCGAGGCAATGACGGTAAATTTAGTCAACAACTACTACAAACCGGGACCAGCCACTACCAAAAGAGAAAAGCGCATGGCAAAGCCCGGCATCCGCACCTTCGAATACTGCATCAAGGCAGACCATCTGAAGCAGACAGCCCAGAACTACAACAAGGTGAAGGGCACGAGCCTCACCACATGCAAACTGACGGTGGATCCCTCCGACAAGGGAATCCTTACTTTCGAAGGAGACGACAACCAATATGAGATAGATGTAGAGACCCGCACCATCACCGTTGACGGCCAGGAAGTCAAGGTTGCCACCAACGACTGGGGCAAGACCCTCCACAAGTGGGGCAGCTACTACATCGAGGGAAACGTCAACAGCAAATATGCCGACGTATCCGCCGACAACTGGACCATCGGGCTATGGGAGCAGATCGACAAAGGCAAGAAGGTGGACTACCACGACGCCACTGAAGAAGAACTCCACGCTTTCGCGCCCATGGAGTTCGCGGCTGTGACGACCCACACCGCAGAGACTGCCTACGAGCGCGTGCTCGAATATGCCGGCGCAAGCCTCAGCCGCGACGAATATGACCGCATGATGGTGGCGGACACTCGCGAAGGGACTGCATGCTGCGTGGTGAAAGGAATCGGCAAGGGCCTCATCAACAGCCAGGACGACATAACCTATGCCGACGGAAGCACCGGATTTCCCGTTCTTAACGGTGGCGAGGCACCTGTCGACACCGACGGCGACGGCATGCCGGACGAGTGGGAGAAGACAAACGGCCTCAATCCCAACGATGCCGCCGATGGAGCAGCAATTGCTGAAAACGGCTACACCAACCTTGAGAACTACATCAACGGACTTGTGGCGCATATAGTGGAGGGAGGCAATGCCGACGGCATCCTTCTCTCAGGGCGTCAGGAATTCGGCAGCGGTGTGGAGGAAATCTCCGGCCCGTCGATATATGACGAAAACGCTCCTGTCTACAACACTCAGGGAATACGCGTGGCACCCGACTCAAAGGGACTGCTGATAAAGAACGGCAAAAAGACCATCCGCAAATAAGAGTCCATACCCTCGCTTTTTGGCGATATGGGTTCAAGACCAACGGAGGCGGCTCCCTTTCTGGAAGCCGCCTCCGCTATTATATGTCCGGCGTCGTGTCAGAGAGGTGGATATTTGCCTGTGAAGGTGTTTCCTCCGGCGGGGTCGCCGGAACGCAGACCCTTCGACAGCCAGTGGACTCGCCAGTCGGAACGCCCATGGTTGAACGACTCCGGCATCTCCCTTCCGTATGCCTTCTTCTGGAGATAGTCGTCGCCGATCTTCGAAGCGGCGTTGATGGCATTTTCCACATCTCCCGGCTCTATGGAGCCGAACATCTCATTGTCGACATTGCCCCACACGCCTGCGTAGTAGTCTGCCTGGAGCTCAAGGCAGACGCTGATACGGTTTGCCTCTGTCTCGGTGAGTCGCGCCATCTCCGAGTGCGCCTTGTCGAGGGTGCCGAGCAGATTCTGCACATGATGCCCCACCTCGTGGGCTATGACATACGCATAGCAGAAATCGCCCGAGGCACCGATGTCTGACTGCATGTTTTTGAAAAAATCAAGGTCGATATATACAGTGCGGTCCGCAGAGCAATAGAAAGGTCCGGTCTGCGCCGAGCCATGCCCGCAGCCGGTCTGTATGGAACCGCTGTATATCACCATCTGCGGCGGCTCATACTCACCCCAGCCCTGCTCGCGAAACTTACGGGTCCAGACATCCTCAGTGCCGGCGAGCACTTTCGACGCCAGGTCGTAGAGCCGTTGGTCCTCCTCGTCGAGCTGAGTCGCACGGCTCTGCTGTCCGGCAGGCTGCTGCGACACGACGTCAAACACATTTTTCGCCACGTCGCCGATACCGCCACCCGACAGGAATGTTATCACTGCCGCCACTATCAAGCCTACGATACCGCCGCCGATACCGACTGCCTTCCCCGATATGCCGCGACGATCACTGATGTTGCCGCTGCTTCTTCTTCCGTCAAGCCTCATATTCAAGTAGATTTTGATGAAACAATGCGGGCGTCAATCGCCCCTGACTATATAACAATTGAATTGAAAATTGAGAATTAGACCAATTAGACTTATTAGACCAATTAGACGAATTGGTCTGACTGGACTAATAAGACCAATCAGACCAACTTTTTATGACTATATTGAATCTTTTGGGAAAATCCAGAGTATGGTTCTTGTCGTTAAGATTCCACCTCAACAAAGTGCGAACGGTTCATGCCGCAGACAGGACATACAAAGTCTTCGGGAAGGTCGGTCTCGGACTCGACAACATAGCCGCACACATCGCAACGGAATTTGCGATTACCCTTTGCCGGTTCGGGAGAAACAGCAGACTTCTCCGGAGCGCGGTAGGTGGGTGCGTTTTTCGGTGCGTTTCCCTTGATTACATTGTGGTAATAGGCATAAGTCATAGGCACTCCGCTTCCGCCATAAGACGATACAAGACGGCAGACCACGATGTCATGTGTTCCGCAGTCAATGAATTCCGAAGCCTCCACTACAAGCCTGCCACAGAAATTCCCGTTTACGGCGGGGACTCCATCAAGCTCCTCATAACCGAAATCTTCATATTTGTCGGCATCACGCGCCGACCGGAATCCGAACGAACTGATTACGAAGGGATCGGTATCCTCTGAAATGATGGATATACAGAATCTGGGATTTTTCTTTATGCAGTTGAGAGTGAAATTGTTCTTATTGAGGCATATCGCCAGACGCGGGTTCTCGCTTGTGACCTGGAAACAGGTGTTGACAATGCAGCCTGCGGGCTTATGGCCGGACCAACATCCGACCACATATAGCCCGTAGGTGATGTCGTAAAGAGCATTGGCTGCCATAACCGAATCAATAGTTTTTGGCCTCTATCTCGAAGAAGCTGCGCTTGTGATGGCAGACGGGGCAAACCTCGGGAGCCTTCTTGCCGATATGGATATGTCCGCAGTTGCGACAGATCCATACGGTGTCGCCCTCGCGAGAGAATACTATGCCCTCCTCAATGTTTTGGAGCAGGCGGCGATAGCGCTCCTCATGATGCTTCTCGATCGCAGCCACCGCACGGAAACGGAAAGCGATTTCGGGGAAACCTTCGGCATCAGCCTCCTCTGCCATACGGGCATACATATCGGTCCATTCGAAGTTCTCACCTTCGGCTGCGGCACGGAGATTGTCCATAGTGTCGGAGATTTCTCCACCGTTGAGAAGTTTGAACCATAGTTTGGCATGCTCCTTCTCGTTGTTGGCGGTTTCCTCGAAAATAGCGGCAATCTGCTCGTAGCCGTCCTTGCGCGCCTTGGAGGCGAAGTAGGAATACTTGTTGCGTGCCATAGATTCGCCGGCAAACGCTTCCTGAAGGTTACGCTCGGTCTTTGTTCCTTTTAAATCTTTCATTTTCTTTTAATTTATTGGGTTATTTGGGTTATTTCTTCTTATCGACATCTGATTTCTCCATGCATTGCGGACAGACTCCCTTGAAAAACACGTTCACGTTGTCGCAGTGGAATCCATGGGGCGCTGACATGACCGGCATTGCAAGCGGGATGTCAAAGATTCGCCTGCATTTTCGGCACATGAAGTGCGCGTGGGGAGGCGTGTCGGTGGAGTCATATCTGGTGGATTCGGATGATATGTCCATATCGTTCAGTATGCCTTTTTCCGAAAGCAGACGCAGATTATTGAATACAGTGGTGCGCGAAAGCATCGGATTAGACCTGACAAGAGCCGAGTAGATCTCTTCCGCCGCCGGATGCGATTCACACATAAAGACATACTCAAGAATAGCGAGCCTCTGCACGGAAGAACGGATCCCCGCATTCGCGAGCATCTTCAGAAAGTCAGTTCTGTTATAATCCTTCTTCATAATTTCTGTATTCACTACAAAATTACAATAATTACAATTATTATCCAAATAAAAAGCAAAAAAATTACGATGCCAACTTCCGGCACTTTTTAACAGAAGTCTGAAACAAAACAGAAAAAATAATGTTAGACAAATAGACACATGTAAGAATTGAGATATGAAAAGCAGTCTATATACAGGCACCGGCGATGCCGGAACGACTTCACTCGTTGGGGGACAGCGCATTAGCAAGACAGCAAAGAGGCTTGAGGCTTATGGCACACTCGACGAGTTCTCTTCTTTTCTCGGAGTCGTGGCAGCTGCCGACGAATGTCCGGCAACACTGAAAAGACAATTGACGGATATCCAGAACCGGCTGTTTGACGCAGGGTGCTACCTCGCCACCGGTGTGGAGGCAGGACTCGAGCCCAAATGTGGCGGAATAGACGACGGCACAATAAAGGAGATCGAATCATGGATTGACACGCTCGATGCCGAGACTCCGAGGATAAAGGCGTTCGTATTGCCCGGTGGATGTATGCTGAGCGCCCACTGCCATGTGGCGCGCACTGTATGCCGCCGAGCCGAGCGACGCATCCTCGCCCTGGCACAGGAGGAATATGTAGATCCTGTCTTAATCAAATGGATAAACCGACTCAGCGACTATCTTTTCATAGCGGCGAGACACATCAACCATGTGGCGGGAGTTGAAGAAATCACCTGGAAGCCTTCTCCTCGAAAATAAAACCGAAAAAATAAATAAAAAACACAACGATATGTATTGGACACTCGAACTGGCGTCGAAACTTGAAGACGCACCATGGCCTGCAACCAAAGAAGAACTGATTGACTACGCCCAGCGCAGCGGCGCCCCCCTCGAAGTAATAGAAAACCTTCAAGAGATAGAAGACGAAGGAGAAACCTACGAATCGATAGAAGAAATCTGGCCCGACTACCCCTCCAAAGACGACTTCTTCTTCAACGAGGACGAATATTAAGTAAAATTTGGCTCAAATTTAGAGTTTAAATAATTGAAATATAGGCGGTTGGCAAGTTATAAAATAAACTTGCCAACCGCTTTTTATGTTATTTTATCGCAAAATAAACTTTTCTATTTTCAAGCACTTAACTCGTCTGAAATTTGTTAACTTGCCTATATTTTAGTAAATTCGCATCATATTCCAACCTTGGTGAGTATTAAAACAAGAAAGATATGGGCAGACAAAAGAGACCATTCCCATTAGGGCGCTTCCGGCTTCGTTATCCGAAAAACTACGACAAAGGGAAAGTATATCCGATTGAAATCATCTATATCTTCGGCGGCAGGACACTGCGCCGCAACATGAATATTTCAGTGGCTGTCGCCGACTGGAACCCAAATGGCAATAACGGCAGAGGTGAGATTCGCGCCTCCATGCCGGACAGCGCAAGATTCAACAACCTGTTGCTGGCGAAAGTAAACAAAGTCGATGCCGGACTGAACGAGTATAACCAGAAATTTCCCGGTCAGGTCAACGAGGATGTGATCGTTTCTTTTCTCGATGACAAACCAATAACTCGGAAAGACAAGGGTGAGGATTTCGTGGATTTCGTATTGAAACGGCTTGCATCTGAGTATAGCCGTAATAAAATCGGCTACAGCCGATACAAGAACGGGCAGAGCGGTATGAATATATTCCAACAGTTCTTGAAAGCCACAAATAACGGAACTTATAAGCCGGACGGATTATATATAGGAGAGGTCACACCGGAACTAATTGACAAATACATCAAATGGCGCCGGGATTTCAAGAATAACTCAGATGCCACGATCAACCACTCACTGACACCTATATTGAAAGGATGCGAGGCAGCTTGTAAGATGGGATTGATTGACCGCGAAGTCAATGCTATGCTTCAGGATATGCGTATTCAGGAGAAAGCCTCCCTTAAAGCCGAAGGCGAGAAAGAGTTTGACGGTCATAATCTCAGCAAGGAGCAACTTTCTCAACTTGTGGAGTTTTATCAGAACGATACCGAGCCTCGCCGTAAGGAGTTTATCGAAATGTTTCTCTTTGCCTTTCATGCGTGCGGTCTCCGTATTGTAGATGTGATGACTCTGCAATGGGCGCACCTTAATTTTGAGAAGAAAGAGCTGAGTAAGGTTTTGATTAAGACCAACAAACGCCACAAAATTCCACTTACAGAACCTGCATTGCGTATTCTCCACAAGTGGCAGAGTATGGCTCGCCGGAGTAAATATGTATTCGACCTTGTGAAGGATTCACTCAGTCTTAACGATGCGGATGCGCTCTACCGTGCGAGAAATACGGCGACCAAAAATATCAACCAATCGCTGCGAGTGGTCGGCGAACGGTTGGAATTTCCTTTTCCCCTTTCATTTCACACTGCCCGGCACACCTTCGCCGTGTTTGCCATCAATGACGGACTGTCCATGACTGTTGTAAGCCGTCTTCTCGGACACAGTTCCACCGACATCACCGAGAAGGTCTATGCCCGGTTACTGCCCCAGACGCTCACCGCCGAGGTCGAAAAACTTCACTACTCCTTCCTCCCGGAAGAAATGTAACTATCACCATCCCAATGCGATAATATTTACAAATAAAACCCAATACCAATGAATGAAATTGAACTCGTCCGATCCAAAATCTATGAGTATCGAGGTCAGCGCGTAATGCTCGATAGTGATTTGGCTGAACTTTATGGAGTTACCACCGGTAATTTTAATAAAGCAGTCAAGCGCAATATAGAGCGTTTTCCCGATGATTTCATGTTCCAACTGAATGATGAGGAGTATTCAAACTTGAAATTCCAAATTGGAATAGCAAGTTCCTATGGCGGTCGTCGCACAAACCCATATGTATTCACCGAACAAGGTGTAGCGATGTTGTCAAGTGTATTGAGAAGCGAAGCTGCAATACGAGTAAACATCAGCATAATGAGAGCCTTTGTCATGGTGCGTCAAGCATTGATACAGCCTTCGAATGAATTCAAGCAGCTGCGTGAAAGTGTAAATCAGCTGAAGGAATATGTAGAGGAGATTCTGGCTGATCAGAATGACATCAACGAAGAAACCCAGGCACAACTCGATGCTATTTCGGAATCGCTCGCTGAATTACAAGTGAAGAAATCAACTCCCCGAAAGAGAATCGGTTTTCTGCCATCTGATGATTCCACCGAATCATAATCTGTTGTTGGCAACAATCATTTAGTCAGCGACAAAATAATCCACTAAGTTTAAAGGAGGTATTGAGCCTCCTTTTTCCATGTCCGTATAAAAGTTTTGTAACCGTAATCTATGGAGCTAGAGTGCCGTAATTTAGTGCCGATTTTGTGATATAGTTATACTGAGCTAAAAATCAGGGCATTTTGTGTGCATTATTTCTAAATCGATGGCGAATGAGATACTTTTGCAGCCGATTTGAAAATGATGGCGGAAAAATCCGCAGCGCACAAAAGAATAAACAATATATAAATGCCAAAATCAAGTAACACAATCACCACAGCGGAGGACATGCTCAAAAGAATCCTCCATATGCTTGAGGAATCGCAGGAACGAAGCACCTCGGGCAATGGCACTCCAAACGAGTGCCGCATCTACACCAACAAGGAGCTGATGAAGTTGCTCGGTGTGGAAAGCCGCTATCTCAAAAATCTTCGGGATAATGGCTATCTCTCCTATTCCCGACACGGGGACAAGTTCTGGTATACACAGAATGATGTTGACACATTTCTACGACGCTTCAAGTATGAGGCATTTGCCAGTGGAGGCGGTGCAATATGTTGACGCTCTCAGACATCATCAAGTTGCTTCCGGCTCATGTTGATGAAACCACTCACAATGATGTGGCATCAGATGAAGAAACCGAGGTGGTGGATGTCGAGTATTCTGACATTCCAGTGGGGCATAATGACCTGTTGAACCCAGATGACAGCGAGTGCCCATATATCCGGGTCGGTACGGATTATTACCGTGAAGTCAATCGACCGCAGGCGAACGGAACCACTTGTAAGTGTCTTGTCTATTGGAAGGCATCTACAATCAAGGCTGACTTCGGGAAGAATTATCTGAAAGATGTGCCTAAGTATGACTGCTTCTGCACCGTTCCGAGCCACACAGATTACCGCAAGATAATCGGCAACGCTTACAATCTTTACGAGCCAATCACCCATCTTCCCGAACCGGGAGATTGGAGCGCGATTGACAGCCTGCTTCGCCACATCTTCGAGGAGCATTACGAATACGGTCTTGACTATATCCAGTTGCTGTATCAGATGCCGCTTCAAAAGCTGCCTATACTGATACTCGTATCGGAGCAACGCAACACCGGCAAAACCACTTTCCTCAATCTGCTAAAGGCAATCTTTCAGGACAACGCGACTTTCAACACCAACGAGGACTTCCGCAGTAAGTTCAATTCCGACTGGGCGGGCAAGCTCCTAATCATGGTCGATGAAGTTCTCTGCATCTAACATTTGAAAAGGGACCCGGATAGCAATTGAAAAAGGGACCACCCGGCATGGGAATGCAAAGATAATCAAATTTGTTGGTTCATCATTTCCTGAGTTTCCTTCATGCGGTAAGATTTACCGGTCATGTTCAGC
>JAGAJP010000010.1 GCA_017626045.1 Muribaculaceae bacterium
ATCAATCTTCCGCCATCTTGCCGGCGTATTTTTCCCCGCTCATCGGTCACGATGCCCGCATCGCTCCCTCTTCACGTGAAAAAATCCGCTCGGCAACCTGACGAAATCTTAATAAAGAAATAAGTTTAAACAACTTCATTTGGTCGATTTTTCGATATAATTGTCATTCTGTTGTAAAATTGATGCGAAATATATTGACAATATCAATTTTAATTACTATATTTGCATCGGTTAACCCGATTTATACCCATAATCAACAACAACCCTTAACAAATTGATCTGATACATGAAAATTAAGAAACTATTATTGGGTGACGAGGCCCTTGCACTTGGTGCTGTGAACGCCGGTCTTAGCGGCGCTTACGGTTATCCCGGTACCCCCTCGACTGAAATAATGGAGTATATTCAGGCTAATGCTGTTGCCAAGGAAAGAGGTATTCATTCGCATTGGTCTGCTAATGAAAAGACTGCCTACGAAGAGGCTCTCGGCATGTCGTATGCCGGCAAACGCTCCATGGTGACTATGAAGCATGTGGGTCTGAACGCCTGTGCCGATGCTTTTGTCAATTCCGGTATGACCGGTGCCAACGGTGGCATGCTCGTGGCTGTTGCCGACGACCCTTCGATGCATTCCTCTCAAAACGAGCAGGACTCACGTTTCTATGGCGATTTTGCTTTCGTTCCGGTTCTGGAACCCGCCGACCAGCAGGAGGCTTATGAAATGGCTGAATACGGTTTCCGCCTTTCCGAAAAGTCTGCCCTCCCGGTTATCATTCGCCTTGTGACTCGTCTGAGCCATTCCCGTGCCACTGTGGAGGTCGATGATGCGGCAGCCCCGCAGAATGAACTGCATTTCCCTTCCGACGGCAAGAGATGGGTGCTTATGCCGGTGAACTCAAAACGGAGATACCCGGAATTGATTAAGATCTACGAGCAATTGGAACTTGAGTCCGAATCTTCTCCTTTCAATGAGTATATACCCGGCTCTGACCATTCGCTCGGAATTGTGGTCAGTGGCATTGCCTACAATTATCTGAAAGAACTATTCCCAAAGGGGATTCCGTTCCCGACTGTCAGGATCTCTCAATATCCCGTTCCCAAGGGAATGCTCAGGAACCTTTCCGAACAGTGCGACGCTCTTTTAGTGATAGAAGAAGGACAGCCATTTATTGAGAAGGCTTTGCGCGGCGTGCTTGACAATATGGTTCCGATCCACGGAAAGCTCGACGGCACACTTGTGCGCACCGGTGAACTGAATCCCGACCATGTGAGGGACGCGCTTCTCATTCTGAAGCCGGGGCTCGACGAGCTGAAAAAAGAAGAACCGAGGGCGCAAAGCGAGATCACTGTGCCCCGGCCGCCATCGCTTTGCAAAGGTTGCGGTCACCGGGATGTGTTCGGTGCCCTGAACGATGCTCTTGCACAATATCCCGATGCCAGAATTTTCGGTGACATCGGATGCTACACTCTTGGTTATCTCGCTCCATTCAATGCCATCCATACAGTGCTCGACATGGGCGCGTCCATCACTATGGCAAAGGGTGCATCGGAGGCAGGTGTCCATCCGGCTGTTGCCGTAATAGGAGACTCCACATTCACTCATTCAGGACTCGCCGGTCTCCTTGACGCCGTCAATGAAGACAGTAATATTCTCGTCATAATTTCCGACAACCTTACCACGGGAATGACCGGTGGACAGGATTCTCAGGGTACCGGTAAGATCGAGGAGATCTGTCTCGGTCTCGGAGTGAGTGCGGAGTGTCTCCACACTATCGATTCGCTACCGAAAAATCATGACAATATGGTGAGCCTGTTCAAAAGCGCCATTGAGCATAAGGGACTTTCAGTGGTGGTGTCACGAAGAGAGTGCATCCAGACTGTTCGCCGTCATGGCGCCCACCGTGGACCTAAGGCTACAGATTAGCCCCCGACTATCATTAACCAATCTAAACCTCAAAAACAATGAAGACAGATATCATACTCGCCGGCGTGGGAGGACAGGGCATACTGAGCGTAGCCACTATCCTGGGAGCGGCGGCGCTAAAAGAGGGATTATACATCAAGCAGTCGGAAGTGCACGGAATGAGCCAGCGTGGCGGTGAAGTGCAGTCCAATCTGCGTATATCGTCAGAAAAAATATCGTCAGACCTCATTCCGACCGGTGCAGCCGACCTTATAGTCAGTCTCGAGCCGATGGAGGCACTGCGCTATCTGAAATACCTGAAGCCCGATGGCTGGGTCATCACCTCGACGGCTCCTTTTGTCAATATCGACAACTATCCCGACGAGGCTCTGGTGATGAGACATCTCGAGGATTCCGGAAATGTGGTGGCTTTCGACATGGATGAGCTTGCCAGACAGCTTGCGGCTCCGCGTTCGGGCAATATGGCGCTCCTCGGTGCGGCGTCTCCGTTTATCGACATTTCTCCCGATAAGATTGAAAGAGCCATCAGCAGTGTGTTCTCGTCTAAAGGCGAGAAGATTGTGGCCGACAATATCAAGGCGTTCCGCACAGCACGCGAAAAGTCTCTCCAAATTGCCGGTATGTAAATTCAGAAACTTCCTTTAAACGCTGACATTATGTTTCCCATTTCAAAGGATATTCTTCAAAAGACAGCTGCCGATCTCGGCATTATGGATATCTCCACAGCCACTATAAGGCAGATTGTTTCGCTGTCCGAAGCTCTTGAGCAGCTCGCGGAAGAAAAATTCGTGCATCTGGAGCTTGGAAATCCTGGTCTCCCCCCGGCTTGCGTTGGAGTGGAGGCTGAAATAGCAGCTCTCCGATCAGGGGTGGCTAACACCTATCCCGCTATCAACGGCATCCCGGCGCTTAAAAAAGCCGGAGTGCGGTTCATCAAGGAGTTTCTCGATGTTGAGGTGCCGGAGAAGTCGATTATTCCCACCGTCGGTTCGATGCAGGCGAGTTTTACCCTGCAGCTTTTGCTAAGCCATCGACTCCCGAATAAAGACACTGTGCTTTTCTTCAATCCCGGATTTCCCGCGCAGCGCCACCAGGCTAAAGTGTTGGGTATCGGTATCGAACAGTTCGACATATACAGCTATCGCGGTAAGGCTCTTGAGGCTAAACTCGAGGAGTTCCTTTCCAAAGGCAACATCACCGCAATTATTTATTCCAACCCAAACAATCCCGCTTGGGTCAACCTTACTGAGGAGGAACTGGAGATTATCGGACGTCTCGCCACAAAGTATGACGTTATCGTGATGGAGGACCTTGCATATCTCGGCATGGATTTCCGCCGTGATTTCAGTCATCCCGGTGAGCCGCCATATATTCCTACTGTCGCAAAATACACTGACAACTATATCCTCATGCTGTCAGGCTCGAAGATTTTCAGTTATGCCGGTCAGAGAATCGCTGTCGTGGCTATGAGCAGGAGCGTTTATGAACGCCAATACGACTATTTCCGCGACAACTATGAGATGCCGGCGCTTGGCGACGCATATATTTTCGGAGTGCTCTACACTGCAAGTTCCGGTACTTCCCACTCGGCTCAGTATGCGCTTGCCGCCATGATGGACGCCGCGTCTGACGGAAAACTGAATTTCGTGGCTGACACGTCTGAATATGGTCGAAGGGCCGGAATTATGAAGAGGCTGTTTATCGACAATGGATTCCACATTGTATACGACAAAGATGGCGACGAGCCGATATCCGATGGTTTCTTTTTCACTGTAGGGTATCCCGGCATGGACGGCAAGATGCTTCAAAGTGAACTGATGCGTCATGGTGTGTCTGCCATCACTCTTTCTTCCACCGGGTCGGAACAGGATGGCGTGCGTGTCTGCGTTTCAACTGTCTCCGATGAGGATGGTTTCAATACTTTAAACGAACGATTGAGAAGATTCAGAGATGAGCGCTAATTACATGTCGGCCGATGAGGCCGTAAGATTGATAGAAAACGGCGACCATGTCTATATTCAGGGCAGCACGTCGACCCCCGAGACGCTTTGCGAGGCTCTTGCGAAACGTGGCACGGAACTTCGCGACGTGACTCTATATTCGGCGTTTGCCGTGTGTTCCCGAGAGGCGCCATATTGCCGCGAGGAATATAAGGATGCTTTCAAGGTGCAGAGTTTCTTTGTATCCAACGGCGTGCGCCGCTGGATTCAGGAGGGGTACGGAAGCACTATACCGAGATTCTTAGGTGAGGTACCCGCTCTTATGCGCGACGGCACCTGTCGGGTGGATGTGGCGCTCCTGAACTGCTCGATGCCTAATGAGGAAGGGTTGGTGAGCTTTGGTGTCTCTGCCGATCTCGCCACTGCTGCGGTGGAATGCGCCGACCGCGTCATTGCCCAGATCAATCCCAATATGCCGTTCAGTTATGGTGACCCCGTGATTCATATCGACCGCCTTGCGGCTGCCGTATTGGTTGACGAACCGCTCGTGGAGGTGCCTACTGCAACCCCCTCCGAAGAGGAAATAAAAATCGGCAATTTCATTGCTGAGCATATTCCTGACGGCGCTACTCTGCAGATTGGTGTCGGGGGTATTCCCAACGCTGTGATAAGGGCTCTCCATGACCATAAAAATCTGGGACTGCATACGGAGGCTATGACCGACGGTGTGCTCCCGTTGCTTGAAAACGGCATCATCGACAACAGTATGAAGAAGGTGATGCCGGGCAAGTCGGTGGCGTCTCTGGCTCTCGGGTCTCGGAATCTTTATGACTACATGGACGGTAATCGCGACATTATTTTTAAGGATGTCGCATGGACAAACAATCCGTTTGTAATCGCTCAGAACCCTAAGGTGGTGAGTATCAATTCATGCCTGGAGATTGACCTTACGGGTCAGATCTGTGCCGATTCCATCGGAACGCGTATCTTTTCCGGCATCGGCGGCCAGCATGACTTTGTTTATGGTTCCCAGTTGTCGGAGGGGGGTATGTCGTTTCTCGCTATGCTTTCCACTACCTCTAAGGGTGTCAACAAGATCAAGCCGACACTCACCGAAGGCGCGGGAGTTGTCACCACAAGGTTCCAGACTAATTATGTTGTGACTGAATACGGCGCCGTCGATCTGCGGGGCAAGGATCTTGCAGAGAGGGCAAAACTGCTCATCTCGATTGCCGCTCCTCAATTCCGGGAGGAGCTCGAGAGGGCTGCGGCGGCTCGTTTCGGTTATTCTTTCCTTAGACTTAAATAACCATGCCGCTCTTCCTCTCTCCTTCATGAAGAGTTTCTTCGTGTGTAAAATTCAAATAATTATTTCACGCGTGTCTCTCATCGATATTATATAAAAATGTGGAGACACGCGATTTATGTGTATATTGATTTATTAATAATTAACGGTTCAAATTAGCATAATGCTTTGAGTATTGAATCTCAGTCTGCAATAATTATGCGTTATGAATTGTGCATTGCTATTTAGTATTATGTCTGCTATTTATTGCCAACAGCCGGATTTCTGGCTTGAAATTAGAAAAGAGTATATTATAGAAAATTTTGAAAAACTTGTATATTATATAAAACGGTATCAATATTCCGGATATGATTCGGCGGGAAGTGAGTTTTCCACTACATGCAAACACCTTGTGCGGCTTGCCGAGGAATTGTCGGAGTATTCATTGTCTTCTTCTTTTATCAATAAACCGGAGTTCAGACTCTCGGGCTCGGATATGGTAGTGCCTGAAGATCTTGCTTTCAGAATTATGGTGGCTGCAATTCTGGCTTCACAAAAAATTGGAAATATAAAACATAAGATTCTTCTTCGTCTTGCAAATCTGCTTGTCATAAAACATAAAATGCCCCGAACGGATATTTCTGATGAACTTATTTATTTGGTATGTAATTGTATGCGAAAGTCCCGGGTCTCCACGCTCGGTCTGAAATGGGACGATATCGAAAATCCTGAAAATTTCAGCGCGACACGACTGCTATACAATATCTGTCAGACAAGATTTAATGACGATTCCGGATGTGACTGCGGGTTTGAAGGTAAAGGTACGGTGATGTTCACTAAGGATGGTATCAAGGCTGCGCCCCTCAACAGAGTGGATTATCTAAGGACAAGCCTGACGGAATATCTTTCTATCGGTAAAAGCCTTAAGGTTTATCTTCCCAAAAGCGACCATATAAAGAAACCTGACAGCGTGGAGGATGTGGCTGATGGCATGACATTTATGACAAGGGCGCAGAGTGGCGTGAAAAACCAGCAGGTAGAGAAGAAACGAAAATATGTGGCGGGAGCGATAATTCCTGTCGCAGTGCGCAGTTGCTGGGGAGTGAAGATACAGGCGGAGTCTATCGACCCCGGTTATGAAAAGGTTGCCGGAAAGGTAAACATAAACCTGTTGGATTCCCTGAGATATGTCGACAAACACAAGATGATGACCAATGTCAGGGAGGGTATTACATTATTCGTGGAATATACTCCCGACGACAACGAGTTCATGTTTTCGCTGAAAGGGGGCTTTAATCCGTTTTATGAAGAGTTTGCCAACCAGTTGCGTGGCGAGCACATGCCCGGAGTGTATATCGGCGATTATTCGGCAGGCACCCAATGGCTGGCGGAAGACGGGTTCGTCGTCAATGTGATGGGGGATGTAACTGATGAGGATGTCCTTATGGCTATGGAGCAGCACATTCCTGTCAACATACGCATGAACAGCACTAAGTCTCACAACGGCAATGTGCTTATCAACGGCGGTATTGTCGATGTTTTAGATGTTGACAACAAACTGCCGGAACCTGTTGCGGATATCGATTCTTATGAATATGACGCTTTTTCATATCTGTTCGGTGAGTTCCTGAAATATAGCGACGACAACCGTCCGGCACTTTCCGATGAGGAGCTCCTCGAGGTTGTCGACGAGGAGGGTGTGATCGCGGTTGGAAACGTTCTGGTGGAGCATCAGCGCCGGCTCACCGACACGATGCCGAGACTGGCTTGCCTGCAGACCGCCTTGATGCTCAATATCTGTTCCGGCAATTACGACATGGGCGCTTACACCCGTCATGAACTCGAATATCAGATGGCTGTGGCGCGTTTTGCCGCCGGTGCATCTCCCATGTCTCTGACTCTTGTGCATGGTCAGAATCTTGACGGTATTCCCGAAGTGGAGAAGCACGAACGAAT
The DNA here is from genome assembly GCA_017626045.1 of Muribaculaceae bacterium. Lineage (GTDB taxonomy): Bacteria > Bacteroidota > Bacteroidia > Bacteroidales > Muribaculaceae > Lepagella. The sequence continues at coordinate 7,106 of JAGAJP010000010.1, forward strand.
ACTGGCTATGATTCGCAATTATAGAGAACCCGAAATCGGTCATGTCTCCGATTCTGACAATACAGAAGAGAATCTGGAAGATACTGTCGACGGTCTTATTGATGCGTCAAACCGTCTTCTCGGCAAGATTGACGACAGGGAGATATCGAGAATAAAGCTTGAACTCGCAAGAGTCCTTGATGTCGACGACCAGTTCAAGATTACTGACCAGGTGTCATACTACGGTGTGGAGAGCGATACCCTGGAGTTCAAGTCTTCGGCGGTCTGTCCACCGAAAAATAGACTGAAGGGTAGCCAGGAATATGAACCGGATACGCAGATTTGGGCGGTGCTGAAGACTGTCTGCGGTTTCCTGAACTCTACAGGAGGTGGTGAACTTCTCCTCGGTGTGCGTGACAACGGGGTCGCGATCGGTATAGATCACGACTATAATCTGCTGTTTGAAAACGGGAGAATTCCGGAAGCGAATGCCGACCGGTACCGTACATACCTTAAGAATATTATCGACAATTCCTTCATAGCCTATAAATCGAGACTGGAAAAATCAAGTGTCACCACGGCTTACATCTCCTATATTATCGAGGTCAACAACGAGGGCATAGAGATTTTGCGTATTCGGGTCGACAGTTTCCGCGGCGATATGGTGAGGTTCCACCCGGACTGCAACCGTCCGGAAGAGGTGCATGAGGCTTATATTCGCACAAGCGGTGCCACTGTGCCGATGAACAGGACCGTGAGGGAGCAGACTATGCAGAAGAAATACCATAAGGTGGGAGACCGGGATGGTAACGGTATGGCGGCAATATATGAGGCCCGAAATTCAAAAAAACGGGTGCTTCTGAAATCCTATACTTCAAGGTCCGGTGTCAGAGATCGTGAGGTGGAGGTGTTTCAGGTCTTTGCGGAGTCCAACTGCATTCTCGCCTATGATGTCCAGGCTAAGGACGTGCGCCTTTTTAAGTGTTCCCGGTGGATGGATGCTGTTATACTCGATAAGAACTGCACCCAGGGAAACAGTTCAAAAAGGGATCTGCAACCGGATGTGTTCGGCTTCGTGTTCGATCCCGATAAACATACTTATAAAGTTGAGCTGGAACTTACTGAATATGGCGCAATGCTCCTGAGGGAGGAACACCCCGGGGCTGTTTCGGCTCTTTTCCGCACAGGAAGGACGGATTTCCCTTGGCTTTTTACTATTTCGGTTAATTCGCTTGACGGCGTGGGGCGTTTTGTTCGCGGCTTGCCTTCTGAATGCAGATATGACGATAATTCGGATCTCGCTGCATTTCTGGAGTCCTAAGAAGTTGTCTGTCATGGATGTGTTATGGGATACTTGTGCGTTTTAGAAGATGATAAAGCCGTTTAACGATTCTCTGAAGCAAGATATGATGGAGTTGTGGAAAGATACTTTTCATGATTCCGATGATTACATACGCCTTGTTTTCGACACGTATTTCAATCGGGAGAATGTCCACGTAAGGATAGAGGACGATAGACTGTCTGCGGCGCTTTTAGGGATACCATACGAGTTTTCCATGCCTCAATCATGTCCTGCGCATCCACGATTAAGAGGTATGTATCTATGCGGTCTTGCCACGCGGCCTGAATACAGGCGTCGTGGCATCATGTCCTCATTGATGCTGGAGGCGGAGCAGGATGCCTTTCAGCGAGGATTTGATATGACTTTCCTCATTCCCGCCGATTCTCATCTGAGGGATTTCTACAGACGGGCGGGTTATCTGGATTTGTCTTTTCGGAAAGAGGTTTCCGCAGCTGGTTCTGATTGGTGCCTCGGTGAGGCGCCGGCGGACGGCGACGGGACAAGTGAAGACCCTCTCGCTATTTATTCGATTCGGGATTTGGTGATGAATGGACAATCTTCATTTGTCCTCGAGATCGCCGACTGGTGTCGCGGTATAGAAAGTTCCAATCCTTTTCCCACGCTCCTGCATTCGAGAACGGATATGCTGGCTGTGATGAGAGAAAACGAGAATTCGATATTTGTTACCGATAGCACGTTTAATCTGAAAAAACCGATTCTCGCAAAAGTGAGGGCAGTGCTGTTTCCCGACTCAGCACCCGGAGAAAATTCCCGCGTGAGAATATTGAAATCATATTTTAGATGTGAAGGCATCCGTAAGGATGGATTCCCGTCATATCACCATGAGTCGGGGAGCGGTAATGAAATTCCGGAACTTGTGAAAAATGCAGTATGCCGTTTTTATAGGCAATCGGATCTCTCATTCATGATTTCTTGCCCCGACGTAAATGAACCGGCTTACCCCTATGCAAATTTACAAGAATGCGGATGCCGACCATACGCGATGTTCAAATTTCTTAATCGCGACCGAATCATGTTTTCTGATTTTTCACTTCCAGTCTTCGATATTTCCCTGATGCTGGACTGATTCTGAAAGCCAAGCGATTCTCAGAGCCTTAATTTTATGTTTTTATGCCGTAAAACAGCTGTAATTCAGCTGTTTTACGGCATAATTAATTTGCAAATTCGTAATTGCAAATAGATAAAAGCATCAAAAACTGTATTCTGAAACATAATATTGTTCTGTATTTCCTTATTTTATCAAGTTGCGAGAAAATCATGAAAGGGGAGTGGTGTTCTGTTTGCGAACAAAAATTCAGGACAATTTGATAGGGTGGTGCTGTTTGCAAAAATTGGTTTGCGTTTTTAAATTAGACTGCTGTTTTGAAATGTAAATACAAATAAGTTTGCAAATAATTCATTGCATTCGCAAATATTGTGATAGTTGTTAACCCTATGTAGAATTGCAAATTTGAATATTCAAATTATTCAGTTTTGTGAATTTAAGTCGTTAACATTTATTAGTATAATATATATAGGTCGGTATATTAGATAATTACGCTTGATTTTAGAAGCATCGGATGCAAGAACGGTTCAAACGCGGGATAATTCTGTCCTTAGCCTCATTTTTAGATGATATATGCATGACTTATTGTAAATTAAAGGTGATTGTTAAACCGTTTGTTCAAATGCAAATTTGCAGATTGCAAACTGAATCTCGTGAGTTTATAAATTGAAATTCCAAATTGTAAATTTAAAATTTTCAAGTTTAAATTTGTAATTTGCATTTTTTTTTATAACTTTGCAATCTCAAAAATATTTGCAAACTAGTTCGATATGGAAGGAAATTTCGCTACTCGTCTAAAACTCTACATTGACTCTATCGGAGTCAGCACGACCCAATTTGCCGATTCGTGCGAAATTCCTCGTCCTTCTTTCTCTCAGCTCTTGTCCGGACGTAATCAGAAAGTGAGTGATGTTATCATTCGCAAAATCCATTCAGTGTATCCTGAGCTCTCTGTATCCTGGCTTTTGTTTAGCGAGGGCGAGATGAAGATCTCTCAGCACGAGGATGCGCCAGAAATGGATTCTTCTGTTTCAGATTCTGATCCAATAGCCAAAAATGACGGGCATATTTCAGAAAATCCCAATATCGGTAAGGGAAACGTTGAAAATTCAAATCTCAGGGGCTTAACTCCTAATGATTTTAATGCTAATACTATTACTAATCAGCATGTTGAGGATAGCAAGAAAATCATCGAATTGCAATCGCAAATAGAAAATTTGCAAAAAAATCCCCGAAAAGTAGTCCAGATAACCGTCTATTACGACGATTCAACCTTCGAAACCTTCTTCCCCGCCTCAAAACCCTAATTCTTCAAGCCCCCAGTACAAATCCTCGCACAGAAGCAAATTGTGAAGCCTTGTTATGCGAGAATTTGTAAATCCTCGTCCCCAGTAATATAAATAAGGGATTTCTACAATCTTTTGTATTAATTTTGTACTACAACAAAAGTTCTAGAAGTGTATTTATCGGCTCCAATTCTATCCGACCTAAATGCGCTATAATCCATATTATGTTAAATAGGCTGATGAATTGTACCATTCATCAGCACCCTGCCAACACGTCGCGCCGGAGGTCGCTCCCTCCACACTCCTACGCGTGAAAGTCCACGAGTCGTGAAGCAATTCTAAATTCTCAAATCTCAATTATGCATTATGCATTGTTATATAGGTATGGAGCTTTCAAATTCATTCTATACTTTCATCAGGCAGCATGCCGCGGACGATACTGTATCGTTAAGGCTTAAATATTCTGGCAATACCGATAAACGGTTTGATTTCCCGCTGGATTTTGCCTTGATGCAGATTGAGGCACGCAAAAAGACACGTAAAAAACTGTCTGATTTCATCTCTAATGAGCGTTTCCTCTTTCCGTCAATAATTGCTGCAGAACAGGCCTCAAACCAGACCGTGGCGAGATTTCACGCATCGCTGCTCTCCAATTGCACAAATATTCTTGATCTAACAGCCGGGCTCGGCATTGACGATATCTCTTTCGCACGGAATCGTATTCAAATAACAGCTTGCGAAATAGAAGATCTTAAATGTGAGGTTCTAAGACACAATGCCGCTGAAATGAAGGTCGATGACTTCCTCACCGTTGTCAATACTGATTCCATTGAGTTTCTTCGCTCCTGCTCCTTTCGTTTCGATGCCGTTTTCGCCGATCCGGCGAGAAGAGACAGTGCCGGTGCTAAAGTCCACGCATTAGCTGATTGTCAACCGGATATCCTGACGGCTCTTCCAGACATCCTCAGAGTCTCCAATCGTCTGATTGTGAAAAGCTCTCCCCTACTTGACATTTCCTTAGTCCGCGAGACGGTTCCCGATCTTTATCATATTCATATCGTCTGCTTTAAAGGTGAATGCAAGGAAGTGCTTGTGGATGTCAGAAAAGATGCTCCGTTTACCGGTGTGACTGTTGTGGATCTCGACACGGACTCCATGATTTCTACGTTCAAAACAGACTTCTCCCCTATTTCCAATAGAGATTCTATTAAGTATACTTCTCGAAATTCTCCAATCGATTACGCGTGGCTTTATGAACCGAATGCCGGGGTTATGAAGACCGGTGACTGGAGTGCATTGCAGTTACAGTTTCCTGATCTGGATAAGGCAGACGTAAATACCCATCTGTTTCTTTCAGATACCTTTTACTCCGATTTTCCCGGTCGTGTGACCCGTATCGATTGCTCTATTGACAAGAAATCCCTTAAGTTGATAAAGAAGGAAAAGATAAATGTGGTGTCTCGCAACCATCCCTTGTCGGCACCAATGATTTATAAGAAATATTCGATTGTTCCCGGTTCTGATTCTTTCATCTATGCTTTCCGATTCAATGGCTTTCCCATGATGATCAAGACCCGCTCAAAGTAATCAAATAGAATTAAGTAGCTAAGAATAATTAAACGACATATGTATAAAGCAACTATAAAGGTCTTGATATGATAACTGCGGCTAAAATCGGCCATCCCGGCATTGTCGCTCAGTCGCTTAGCTCGCTAAGCTCCTTCGCTCCGCAGCCAGGCTGACTCGATTTTAAC
>JAGAJP010000011.1 GCA_017626045.1 Muribaculaceae bacterium
ACCAAATTTTTATACCACTTATTTTATTGAAAATCAGAGAAATAAATGCGAAAATCACCTTTTCCCATTCAGACTTCCCCCCGCTATAAAATAACAGGCTTTTCGGAAGCTCAAGACTTTTTTAAATGAAAGAGCCGTGGGAGAAGGAGCAGAGGAGGTGAGATTTTTTTGGTGGTGAGGATAAAAATTATTAATTTTGTGGTTTGATTTGGTGGATATTGATAACTATAATGAATAAATCTAATTATAAGGTTCGATTAAAATGAAAAAGAGTCCCCTTCAGAGAGTGCGCGCTGAGTATCAGCCCAAGCTCCCGAAGACCCTTCGCGAGGGTCCTGTAAAACTGGAATTCGGCGCTCCTACAGAGTCAGTTGCCGATCAGGAAGAAATCAAGAAACTGTTTCCCAACACTTACGGACTTCCTATCGTGGAGTTCAAGCGTGACGAGAACCCGCAGCGTGTTGAGGAGCCGTTTAATGTGGGTATCATACTTTCGGGCGGTCAGGCTCCCGGCGGCCACAATGTGGTGAGCGGTATCTTCGACGCGCTTAAGAAACTGAATAAGGAAAACCGTCTGTATGGCTTCCTTATGGGACCTGCCGGTTTCATCAACCATCAGTATGTTGAACTGACCGAGGGCTATATCAAGGATTATCGCAATACCGGCGGTTTCGACATTATCGGCAGCGGACGTACGAAACTGGAGAATCCTGACCAGTTTGACGCAGGCCTGAAGATATTGAAGGAACTCAACATCAAGGCGCTTGTGATAATCGGTGGAGATGACTCAAACACGAACGCCTGCGTTCTCGCCGAGTATTACAAGGCAAAGGGCGAGGAAATACAGGTAATCGGTGTGCCGAAGACCATCGACGGTGACCTTAAGAACAAGTGGATCGAGACATCGTTTGGTTTCGACACAGCCTGCAAGGTATATTCTGAGGTAATCGGCAATATCCAGCGTGACTGCAACTCTGCGAAGAAATATTATCATTTCATCAAGCTCATGGGTCGCTCCGCAAGTCATATCGCGCTGGAGTGCGCACTGGAGACACAGCCTAACTACTGTCTTATCTCCGAGGAGATCCAGGCAAAGAGAATGACTCTCGACAATATCGTCAACTCTCTCTGCTACATGATAGTGGAGCGCGCGAAGATGGGCTGGAATTTCGGTACAGTGCTTGTGCCGGAAGGTCTGATTGAGTTTATCCCGTCGATGAAGGTGCTCATTCAGCAGCTCAACGACATTCTCGCCAACCATGCAGAGGAACTCGAGCCATTGGTAGAGGTAGAGAAACTGGAGGCTATCGCCAAGTATCTGGAGCCTGCCGAGGCAGAACTGTTCCGCTCGCTTCCCAAGAACATAGCATTGCAGCTCAGCCTTGACCGCGACAGCCACGGCAACGTGCAGGTATCGCTCATCGACACAGAGTGCCTGCTCGCAAGCATGGTGGCAACCCGTCTGGAGCAACTCGAACAGGAAGGAGAATACTCGGGCAAGTTCGCCACACAGCATCACTTCTTCGGTTACGAGGGACGGTGCGCCGACCCGACAAACTTCGATGCCGACTACTGCTATTCACTCGGCTACAACGCAACGATGCTCATCAACAGCGGTGTAACCGGCTACATGAGTTCAGTGCGCAACCTTACAGACAAGCCTGAGAACTGGATCGCCGGCGGTATCCCCATCACCATGATGATGAACATGGAGAAACGCAACGGCCACATGAAACCGGTTATTCAGAAGGCTCTTGTAGACCTTAAGGGCAAGCCGTATCTCAAATACGCATCTATGCGCGAGACACTGATGCTCAATACTCTGTATCAGTATCCCGGTCCTATTCAGTATTTCGGTCCCGCCGAGGTGTGCGATCGTCCGTCGATGACCCTGCTCCTTGAGCATGACAAAGAGATCTGATATGGGAGCCGGATCAATAACCGTACTGAGCGACAAGGCATGGGCACGCTGGACAGCGTTGCTCCTGCTTGCGCTCGGCATGTTCTGCAGCTACATATTCATGGATGTGATGTCTCCGATCAAGAATCTGGTTCAGAGCCAGCTTGGTTGGGACAACACAGCCTTCGGAACCATGCAGGGCAGCGAGACGTTTCTTAACGTCTTCATCTTCTTCCTTATCTTCGCCGGTATCATACTCGACAAGATGGGAGTCCGCTTCACGGCGGTTCTTTCGGGAGTCGTGATGCTTGTGGGCGCAACCATCAACTGGTATGCCGTCACCGACATGTTTGCCGGAAGCTCACTCGAGAGATGGTTTACCGACCATCTGAACTATATCCCGGTCTTCGATGAGCTGGGAGTATCACCGTTTTATGAAGGGATGCCTGCATCGGCTAAATTCTCCGCTATCGGCTTCATGATATTCGGTTGTGGCGTAGAGATGGCGGGCATCACGGTAAGCCGTGGTATCGTGAAATGGTTCAAGGGTCGCGAGATGGCGCTTGCCATGGGCAGCGAAATGGCGCTTGCCCGTCTTGGCGTCGCCACCTGCATGATCTTCTCGCCACTCTTCGCAAATATCGGCGGCACACCCAAGGTCAGCAATTCCGTAGCCTTCGGAGTTGTGCTTCTGATGATAGCATTGATCATGTTTATCGTCTATTTCTTCATGGACAAGAAACTGGACTCGCAGACACATGCGGAGGAAGAGAAGGATGATCCGTTCCGTATCAGCGACATCGGTCAGATTTTGCGGAGCAGCGGCTTCTGGCTTGTGGCTTTCCTCTGCGTGCTGTATTATTCCGCGATTTTCCCGTTTCAGAAATATGCGGTCAATATGCTTCAGTGCAACCTCACCTTCACAGAAGTTGCGCCTGACAGTTTCTGGGCATCGGACACAGTCACTGTGGTGCAGTATATCATCATGCTTGTAGCGGCTGCTGCTGCATTCGTGAGCAACTTCTCGTCGGGCAAGATGATGAAGAGCGGAATGCTTGCTCTTGCCGTCGGAGCACTGATAGTGTATTGCTACATGGGGTATATGTGTCAGAGCGCGGCATCGATTTTTGCTGTATTCCCGCTGCTTGCCGTAGGCATCACGCCTATCCTGGGCAAATATGTGGATCATAAGGGTAAGGCGGCGTCGATGCTTGTGTTCGGGGCATTATTGCTTATTATCTGCCATCTGACGTTTGCCTTCATACTTCCGCTTTTCAAGGGAAATACAGTTGGCGGCGTAATAGTGGCATATGTGACGATATTGGTGCTCGGCGCCTCGTTCTCGCTTGTTCCGGCTTCGTTGTGGCCGTCTGTGCCAAAACTGGTGGACGCAAAGATCATCGGTTCGGCTTATGCTCTCATCTTCTGGATACAGAACATAGGACTTTGGCTGTTTCCTCTTCTTATCGGAAAGGTGCTTGACAACACCAATCCGGAGATAGCAGAAGGACTTGCCAACGGCAGTATCAGCGAGCAGGTGGCGGCGGTAAGCTATGACTACACATGGCCACTTGTGATGCTCGCATGTCTTGGCGTCGCAGCACTTCTGATAGGGCTTTGGCTCAAGATCATCGACCGCAAGCAGCACTTGGGTCTCGAGCTTCCCAATATCAGGAAAGACGAGACGGAAGTGGAGGCTTCGGAGGTAGTTGCGGCTGAGGAGTGAGGATTTGGTTAATGCATAATGCATAATTGGCTTCGCTGCGCCGGGACCCCGATGAATCGGCGGAACAGTGGCAAAGATTCTTTTGAGGAGAGGATTCTTTTTGATTAGAGGATACTTTTAGAGATGAATCTTTTGAGGAGATGAATCTTTTGAGGAGATGAATCTTTTTTAAGAGATGAATCATTTTTATGGAGGAATCTTTGGCATAAGATTTGAAGTGAGATTTGTATAATGAATGTAATACTGAAGAGAATATTTGTATTGGTGGCTGTCTGCGCCTATTCGGGCGCAGGTGGCCATCAGTTGTTTGCCGAGACCGTTGGGCAGAAGGAAGCGAAGTCTATGGCTCAGAAGTTCTTTAATGAATCGGTCAATTATGTGACGCCTCCGGTGTCGTATGTATATAATGGCAAAGACCTTACTACCCAGCGTCTCTTCACTCCCTTCTATGTGTTCAACTCGCCGCGTGGCGGTTTCGTAATAGTATCTGCTGAAAACAAGGCTTTCCCCATTCTTGCGTATTCACTGTCAGGAAAATTTGACAAAAATGGCATGACTCCTATGGTGAAGTCAATACTTAGCGACTTCGCCCGAGACATCGAGATGATCCGGTATGACAGCAGAATCCCGTCGGATGCAATCGAACAATGGTCCACATATCCTGAAGTGGTGTTTGACATGCTGAAGAATCCTGACAACGATGATTATTATGCGGCATCGCTTGATGACAAAGAGGCATTCTGGATGGTTCGCCGATATGCGACGGAATTCGATTTTGAAACGGGTAAGCCGGAAGAATATGGTCTTGAGTCGACATCGGCTGTGTCGTCGATATCTGTTGCCGAGACACCGCGAGTCATACCTAACGGAGCCGGACATTTCTCTATTTCGATGCCCGACACCATAAGACGAGTCATCGTGTATGACATATCGGGGAGTATGGTGGGTAATAAGACTTACCGCGGGACTAATGTGGCGCATGTGGATCTTGCGGCGCACCCGAATGGTTTCTATATAGCTTTGATTGTGGATGAAAACGGGGCTTGCCACGGGGTTAAGCTTTATAGATAAGATAACTCCGATAGGGCGCAAGACATCGGATAGGAATAATCGGTAGGAATCGGGATAAAAACTAAGATTACAATTCAATGGTATCGGATAAGAATTTCAAGGTCAAGATGATATTTTCTGTCTTGGCAATCATAATCTCTATATTGTATATCGCGCTTACATATTCATATAGGAAAGAGATTGGATGGTGGGCGTTCATAGACTGCTTTGCCTTGTTTATGGCATCGTTTTTGTGGATGATGTCGATAGCAATCGGTAGGATTATTCCCTTGTCGGGAAAGACAATAGCATGGCTGGCTCTTGGGGCGTTTTTGCTTTTTGTGGTCAGCTTGGTAGTTGAATTCGTTATGTATAATTGTTGACGTGGGACGCCGATGAATCGGCGGAACAGTGACAAAGGTGCTGATTGGTAATTAGTAATTAGTAATTGGGAGGGATTATGGCAAAATAAAAGACTCCGCATTTTTTGGAGGGCACTGAAAAAGTAATCATATTTCAGGTTGCTCTTAAGCGAGACTAAAAATCAAGAACTCGCCAGGTCCTTATCCGAGGATTTGGCGAGTTTATATTTTGGCCGGTTAATTGCCTTGAAAAGGCCTCATATTGGC
>JAGAJP010000012.1 GCA_017626045.1 Muribaculaceae bacterium
CAACTGCGCCAACCATACGCTTAAATCGTTGTCCACATACACATTTCCTTTGTTTTTCGAGGAATGGGATTTGCCGAAATCGGAGGTTGCCTCCGCTTGGGACAACAAAGGTGATATTGTGATTGGCAATGATGTATGGATAGGTTATGACGCAGTAATCATGGCCGGAGTTACTATCGGCGACGGTGCAATTATCGGGACAAGAGCTGTCGTCACCAAAGATGTTGAGCCATATTCAATAGTGGGCGGTGTACCTGCAAAAGAGATTCGTAAAAGATTTGCTTCGGAAGTTATAAATAAACTTATGGAGATACAATGGTGGAACTGGCCCATTGAGAAAATCCGAAGTTCTATTCCAGATATACAATCCGGGAATATAGATGCTTTATAAGAAACGCCACCGAGAGAAAATTGAACCCTCGGTGGCGTTGTAGGTTAATGCAATTCGGGCCTTTGCGGTGCTACTTGGCTTTGCGGTGAGTATTGATGGCTTCGCCACCGCACACCGGCTGCGCCGACTAATACTTCAATCTCACTCGCGAACGCTGTTTCTGATCTTCTTTGAAGCGGCGTTTGGCTTCCTCGAAGCTCATGCCGGGGTGCATCTCAAGGGAATGCTTGAAATCATCGGGTATTCCGTCTCCGTGGGCGAAGCCTTGTTCTTCGGGAATATTTCCACCGAGAGAAGGCGATGAGAACCGGATTCCGGCATCTTGCGATGACGATGCGGGGGATTGCTTTGCCGCCAACTGTCGCTGGAACGCTTTCGGAATTTTGTGGTCATAGGGATACGTCCGACTCATTACAGGTTCTCGCTTGTCGAAATCATACCATATCCAATAGGTAAGGGGTACAACACTTTAAGCGTTCTCTCCAAGATAATACACTACATACCCTCTTCCTCTATTACGGATTTAATCTATCAATTATTCTATCATTTAATCTATCACGGACAATATAAAACTCAAAGACCTCCCCGGGTGCGCTAATCTTACGGGAAGCGTGGGAGGTCATATCAAGTGCAAATTTAGCTCGATTCCGTTAATTCTCCTCTCTTTGTTGGTTGAAACGTCACTTTATTTGTGCCCTAATCCTGCTCAGACTTGCCTGCGTGATGCCTAAATAAGTGGCGATACATCCCAACGGCAACCGCTGTAACAAATCAGGCTCTTTCTCCAACAACTCGTGATACCGTTCCGAGGCGACGGCAGACAGCATGGAAATCAGCCGTTCCTCGGCGGCAAGCAGTTCCATTTCCGCATAACGCCTCCCCCAATTGGCTATGTGCAAATCCTCCAAGAATAACTCTTTCAGTTTTTTCCTTTCCAATACATATAAGACAGAATCTTCCATCAGTTCCATTGTTTCATATCCCGGCTCGTCATTCACATATCCTTTCATGGAAACAATGGTCGCCCCCTCCCTGCCAACCCAAAAAGTAATTTCTTTCCCCTCTACCAGAGTATAGGCGCGGACAATGCCCTTCTTGATGAAAAAGATGTCTTTTTCCACCTTGCCATATTCCAACACTTGGAATCCTTTTGAGTATGAGACTTCCGTCAGGCATTGCCGTAACTTGTCCAAAGACACATCCGGCATGGCATATCTCAGGTTGATGATTTCCTTTATATCCATAAGTCATTTTGTTGTGATGCAAAATTACAAAAAAAGCGCACAAAAACAGATACGAACGGCTGCTTTTTGTCAAATGCAAGCCGTTTTTATCAAATGCAAAAAACCGTTAGAAATTACTTGTTTACTTTTGCACCCGAATTTAATAAATCATAGGTATGAATTGGATAATCTTATTTCTGGCAGGATTGTTTGAGGTAAGCCTTACATTCTGCTTGGGAAAAACGAGAGAGGCATCAGGTATCGGTTTTTATCTGTGGGGAAGCGGTTTCTTGGCTTCTACCGTGTTGAGTATGGCTTTGCTTGCCAAAGCTGTGCAGACTTTGCCTTTAGGAACGGCATACGCCATTTGGACGGGCATCGGGGCAGTAGGCACGGTTTTGATTGGGATATTCGTATTCAAAGAGCCGGCCACTTCCATACGGCTTTTCTTCCTGTTCACGCTCATTGCCTCCTTGATTGGATTGAAAATCGTTTCCTACTGAAAGGGGGCAATAAATGATGAAATATAAATTGAGAGAAAACCAAGGCATTCCGGCACCTCTGCTGGCTCTGATGGCAATTGCTACCGGACTTTCCGTTGCCAACACCGTAGCCTCCTTGCTTGTTAATTGCTTCAACTCTAAAACAGCATAAGTGTGGATGTCAAATATTCAGCCTGAATATAGTAATGCAGACCACGGTAAATGGAATGGCTACAGATTCATTGCCCGAAAACAAAGAGAATCTTTGTAGGAATATGAAATAAACTGATAACAATATGGAGACAAAAGATGGTTTTATCATCCGTCCAATCAAGGAAACGGATAATGCTCAAATGGCTCGTCTGATACGATGTGTTATTGATGAATTTGGTGTGTCGCGTACAGGCACGGTGTATGATGACCCTGTCACGGACTGCATCAGTCAGTCGGTTGAAAATGTAAATGCAGAATATTGGGTGATTGATTGCGGCGGAGAGATTCAAGGAGGCTGTGGCTTCTATCCCACCAAAGGCTTGCCCGGCAAGTGTGCTGAAATAGTCAAGTATTATTTATCGCCTGCTGTCCGAGGAAAAGGATTGGGAGGCATGATTCTTGATTTGATTGTACGCCGTGCAAAGGAAGCGGGCTATACCAGCCTGTATATAGAAACATTCCCTTCATTTGGTAAGGCCATTGATATGTATAAGGGACGGGGTTTTCAGCTGTTGGATGGTCAACTCGGAGATTCCGGGCATACAGCAACCAGTATATTCATGCTAAAGATCTTGGCCGACTGACCCATAGCTTCCTGCATGACAACCTGAACCTCTGAGGAAATGCAATACATTCATTTTCATTTTTTCGCAGCTTGTGTGTAAACCCTATTCATAGTTGCCAATTGTGACACAGCTGATAGGACAACCAGCGTTTCTGTATTCTTTGCGATAATATAATCCAAACGAGCCGACACTCGGTCTTGGGCTTTGACGAGGCAGGGGGAGGTTACCGTTATGCTACTCCGCGATTACCGACGTTCCCTAAGTCTGCGGCTAAAAATAGCGGGAGTTTGAAAACTTTTTATTAACTTTGCAGGTTGAAATATAGAAATGAATTTGTTTAATCAACCTCAATAAGTTCAATCACATCTTCATCACCCGAAATGGACAAGAAGCAGAAAGTCATCATATATGTGGGAGCAGGCGTGGCTCTGTGTCTCATCGCGCTCGTAGTCATACTGATAGTAAGCAACAACAGCCGCACGGCAAGCCTCAATGAGGTGGAGGCGCGCGCCGACTCGCTCGCTCTCGTCAACGAGCGCCTTGTGCTCACCAATGAGTTCAATGAACTGAACGCCAACTTCAGCATGTATGAGGACCAGCAGATGTATCTTACTAACGACTCTCTGGTGAAGCAATACAATCAGGCGAAGATGAAAGTCGAGGGTCTTCTGCAGGAACTTGACCGCGAGAAACGGAGCAATGCCGCAAACCGCGCCAAAATAAAGGCTCTCGAAAACGAGATCTCGACCCTGAAAGGTATCCTGAAGCATTATCTTGAGGAGATTGACCGGCTTTCGAAAGAAAACGAAGGCCTGCGCAACGAGATTCAGGAAGTCCGCTCCCGCAACGAGCAGCTGACCTCAGCCGTCACTGTCGCCACCAAGAGCAACGAGGAGCTGACCCAGACTGTGAAGCAGGCTAAGAAACTCAACATCACAAGTCTTTCGCTCACTCCGCTGAACAAGAAAGGGAAGAGGGAGAAGAAAATAAGCAAGGCGCGCCAGTTTAACGTCAGCTTCACCGTCAGCCCCAACTCTACGGCGGCTCCCGGCATGAAGGATTTCTACGTGAGGATCGTGACCCCCGAGGGCTCGCTGCTCGGCGGGAATATCACCTTCCCGATGGACGGCGCCAACGTGGCGGCGACCGCACACCGGCAGATTGAATACTCCAACGACGAGACCACCGTCACCATATACTGGGATGTCAACGCCACCCTTACCCCCGGCGACTACACGGTGGAGGTCTTCTGCGACGGATACCGCCTCGCATCCCGCCATTTCAAGTTTGACAAATAAATGAGACCGAACATAGTCCTGACGGCTGTGGCGGCGGTGGCATTCACTGTCGCGGCATACGGCGCCGCATCATTGGACTATGTCGACCCGAGAATAGGCTCTGAAGGCCTCGGTAGGGTATGCGTGTCGCCATGCGCTCCTTTCGGAATGGTCAGACCCTCGCCCGACTGCACTCCAAGCCCGAACAGTGGCTGGCTCCCGATGCCCGAGAGGGTCGACGGATTCGCCCAGGTACATGTCAGCGGTACCGGTGGCGGCCCCAAATACGGAAACATACTCATCCAGCCTTATGCCGGATCCGTCGACACTATTGCCGGCTATGCATTCCGGCAGTCGGAGACGATTCTTCCCGCATACTACTCGACCACATATACGGGCAGCGGAATCACCACAGAGATCACCGCCTCTGACCGAACTACGGCTTACCGCATCTCCTACGCCCCCCGGGGCGACAGGGCGCTGAAGATAGACCCCGGCTTTTTCCTGGGCGAATCCCCGGTTCCCGACGCAAGGGAGGCGCAGCAGTTCGTGGGCTCGCAGATACAGATACTGTCCAATCATGAAGTGGCAGGTTATTCCCGCATCAGGGGAGGCTGGAACAACGGCCGCGAATATACCGTCTATTTCTATCTCACCACAGATGTCGACGCCTCGGAGACGGCAACATGGAAAAGCGGCGTGGTCAGCGACGCGCTGTCTCAATATGATTCCGGAGAAAAGACGGGCGCGCTTCTGAAGTTTCCCGAATCTGCCGACACCGTCAACGTCAGAATTGGAATATCCTTTATAAGCGAGCTTAAGGCCCGTCATAACTATGAGACCGAATCGAAGGGAAAGACTTTCGACGAAATAAGGAAGGGCACAGAAGACAAGTGGGAAAGACTACTGGGCAAGGTGGAAGTGGATTCAGACACTCCCGAACCGTTAAAGAGGATGTTCTACACCGCCCTTTACCATACAATGATGATGCCGAGCGACCGCACGGGGGAAAATCCGCGCTGGACCGACCACGTACCATACTATGATGATTTCTACGCCCTCTGGGACACCTACAGGACTTCGATGCCGCTGCTCGCCATCATTGATCCCGATAGGCTCGCCGGGATTGTAAACTCTCTTGTCAACATCTGGAAGCGCGACGGCTTCATGCCCGACGCAAGAAGCGGAAACTGCAACGGCAGGACCCAGGGCGGCTCCAATGCGGATGTCGTCATAGCCGACGCTTGCGTGAAGGGTATCCCCGGCATTGACTATGAGGAAGCCCTTAGGGCTATGCTTACCGACGCCACCGTCCCTCCCGCCGGCAACGGCGAGGCCGAGGGCAGGGGCGGACTGCGCGAATACCTTGACCTCGGCTATGTGCCCCACGGCATTGACCGCGCCGGCAACCGCACGGTGGAATACTCCCTTTGTGATTTCGCCATCGCGCAGGTGGCGCGTCGTCTTGGCAGGAAGGATCTCGAGATTAAATACCTCAGGCAGTCGGAGTCGTGGAAAAACCTTTGGCGCGACGAATATGTGGAGGATGGCGTGAAGGGGTTCATCATGCCGCGCGACGCTGCCGGCAATTGGCTTGACTCAATCTCTTTCGGACATTCCAAAAGGCAGATGCCGTCTTACCGATACACGCCCCACACTTTCGAAGGGCCCTGGTACACTCCCTGGTGGAGCATGTTCTTCTACGAGGCTTCTTCATGGGAATATTCCCTGAGCATACCACACGACGTGGCGGGCCTTATGGCAAAATGCGGAGGCGTTGACGCCTTTGTCAGCCGTCTCGACACTTTTTTCGACAAGGGTTATTTCAATGTCAACAATGAGCCTTCGTTCATGACCCCGCTCCTGTATCACTGGGCGGGTCTCCCCGACAGGTCAAGCGATAGAATAAGGGATATCATCCGGAAGCACTATGGCGACTCACCTGCCGGACTCCCCGGCAACGATGACTCCGGGGCGATGTCGTCGTGGCTGGTCTTCAATATGGCGGGGATATATCCAAACGCAGGACATGACTACTATCTGATCCATACCCCGCTATTGAAAGAAGTGTCGTTCAACCTTGCCGACGGCAAGGTCTTCAGAATCACTGCCGCCGGGCTCTCCGATAAAAAGAAATACATCTCGGCGGCATATCTCAACGGCAAGCCGCATCCGGGATCGGCTCTTCTTCACTCCGACCTCGTCGCGGGAGGTGAACTGAGACTTGTGATGTCGGAGCAGCCGTCGGGCTGGGGAAAAACTCTCGGGCTTCCGGTTTCAAGGGAATACGAACCTTTGATTCCCGCGCACGCTAAAGATGGTGTGATAGATTTCGCGACACTCCGCTCTCCAGGCGAAGTAGCGCCAGGCGACACCCTGCGCATGGAGTTCAAGCTCCACGGACAGACACGTCGCTTCAAATTCGTATATCATAATGACCCGGACGGCGGCATGACTCTTGACTGGAGTATTGTCAGAAACCTTAAGCTATGGACAGGTAGCTACAGAATGTCGGCAAAGGCTGTGGAGGAGGGAGACTCCCTCGCATTCATGATGCCGGAAGACGGCTCATACGTCGCACTCTCCGACCGGGAGACCTTCGGCATATTATCGCGCAAGGCGTTCCGGAATCTCGCTGATTATGGTGAATTCAGATACAACGGCGTCACGTTCCGAAAAACCGCCGCGCCGTCGTCGTCGCTCAAGGGCGTCATTGAGGTCATAGACTGTGAGGAGGGCGCGAGGATGCTCATTCTTGACAACGGGGATTTCCCGCTTGTGGTGGCAATGGATGCAAATCCTCTGGAGATAAACTGGAAACTGAACTGAAAGATTATGAAGGGGCGGATAATAGGTATATGCGGTGGTATCGGCAGCGGCAAGTCGGTCGTGAGCCGGGTGTTGCGCCTGCGCGGCGAGATGGTCTACGACTGCGATTTCGAGGCACGCAGGATTATGGACAGCTCCCCCGAGGTGATGATGGCTCTATATGAGCGCTACGGTGAGGAGGTGTGTCCGGCGGCAGGTCCTATATGCCGTCCGGAACTTTCCAAGAGGGTTTTCGGCAACAGGGAGGAACGCCTCTGGCTCAACGCGATGGTTCACCGGATGGTTCGCGAAGACGTGCGCGAGTGGGCAGACGCTGTATTCTCCGCGGGAGGAGACCGCTGCTTCGTGGAGTCGGCGATCCTTGCCTCGTCGGGACTCGCGGATATGTGTAGCGACATCATATTGGTCGACGCCCCGGAACCGCTGCGCGTGGCGCGCGTCGGCGACAGGGACGGCATCGCTCCGGAGGATATCCGGAGGCGCATCGAGAGCCAGCGGGAAGAGACACGATTGGCTATGGACTCGGGATGCAGAATCGTCAGCGTCTGCAACGACAACAATACCTCGATTCTTGAAAGTCTCGGAAATCATTAGGACCTAAAAAATATTTTAAAGCAGGGGTGTAGTTTTTCAACTCGCCTCTGCGTCATATATATGTAAAACAATAACAACCCTGTTAAATGGAAAACAATCTGACAAGCGACTTCGAACGGCTTGTGATGGAGCAGAAAAGCACCATCTATTCGGTATGCTATATGTTTACCGACACCCGCACGGACGCCGACGACCTCTTTCAGGAAGTGCTGATATGTCTGTGGAAGGGCTTCGATTCGTTTCGCGGCGACTCCAACATCCGGTCTTGGGTGTATAGGGTCAGCATGAACACCTGCATATCCTACAAGCGTAAGAAGCGCGTCAAGACAGTGCCGCTGGATCTCAGCCCCGACGTGCTCGACAATAACTCGCCGCAGGGAAAACAGGCTTCGATGCTCCATGCGCGAATTTCACGTCTCGAGCCGTTCGACCGCGCTATAGTGCTGCTCTGGCTTGAGAATCTCCCTTACGACGAGATTGCGGCCATTACCGGTATATCGGCCAAGAATGTCGGAGTCAGACTCCTGAGAATCAAAGAAAAACTGAAATCATTATAAATCCGTGAATATATGGACGAACTCGAAAACCTGCGGCAGGAGATGTCTGCTCTTAAGCAGAATCTTGACCGGCAACAGATAATAAATAAAAATATGCTGCGCAACGTGATGAAGCATCGTGCCTCATGGCTCAACACTCTGGTCAATGTTGAGATAATAATGTTGCCGTTGATATTCCTCTTGTTTGTGGCGTTTGGCGCTATATTCGACATTTCGATGTGGTATGCCGTCATCTTCTTGATTCTTGCTGCCGTCGACACGGCGTTTGACTGGCGCACGATGAGAATTTCGCCTCGACTGCTGGGCACCGCGTCAATGATAGAAATTCGTAGAAAACTCCTGAGGCAGAAGAAAGAGCGCCTATGGCAGACTTGCATATCTGCGCCGTTGGCAATTATATGGCTGTATTTTTACTTAAGGGCGATAATGATTGCAAACGATGTGATTGATGATGTCGCGCTCAACTTTAGCATATCTGTTGGTGGCGTCATCGGATTGGCTGCGGCTATAGTGGTGATAATCGTTATCTACCGTAAGGCGCAGGGAACCAACGACTCGATTCTTAGCGACATGAACGAGGCGGATGACTGAAGACGGTGCCGGCATCGACATATATCAGGGCGATTCTTTTCCGGAGAACCGCCCTGATGCTTTAGTTTAACTTACTGTCACTTTGTCAGATTGAGACGGATAGACCCATGTTGAGACTCCTGGGCTGCGAGGGCCCGTAGATATATCCAGAGTCTCGCAGATAGCCGGTGTCGAAATCTCTCTGATACGAATTGAAGATGTTGCTGATGCCTGCGCTGAGATCAAGGTTGAGACGGTTGAAAAGACGGAAACTGTAGACTATTTCCAGCGACGCGTCGAAAAACGACTGCGTGGTGACAGCAAGGTCCACGTCGGTTCCGGAACCCTTCAAATGTTGCACGAGCATCGGGCCGGTACCGGTTCCCGTCAATATCATCTTGAGTGCAGGCGTCACGGTCCAGTTTGCCGTGAAATATCCATATACGTCGGGAGAACGGAACATCTTTTTCACCGGTGCCACATCCGGGTCTTCGCTCCAGTATTCCGGCTTCTTGTAGCGGCTCCGTTGGATTGTCACACCACCCTGCACGTCGAAATGACTGGAGAAAAATGCCTTGGCTTCCAGGTTGACACCCGCCACTCGTGCCCCGGAACCGTTATATCTTTCAAGCACGGCGTTGCCGGCGGCATCCGGTTGCTCAAGCTGACGAAGGGCGAAGACATCGCGCAGGTCGGTGAAGAATCCTTCCACAAGCAGATTGGTCTGGACATCGCCAAAGCGGTGGTATAGGTCGGCAGACACGCTCACACTCTGTGAACTTTCCTGCTTCAGGCCGGGAGCCAGCACCGTGACCACTCGCTCGCCGCCCACAATCGCCACATGGAAATCCTCGTCGTAGGCCTGCGGCGAGCGGAATCCGGTGGAATACGACGCGCGGAAATTGAAATTTTCCGACGGGTTGAAGCGGACGTTGACCCTTGGAGATACTATGACATTGCGGATGAGGGAATGCTTGTCGGCGCGCGCTCCTATCAGGAAGCCCCACCGGTCGTTTTTCCACTCGTTCTGCAGATATGCGCTGTAGATGTTGACTGTCTGGAGTATGTCGTGGTCATAACCCACCGTCACGTCGTGAAGACGGTTGTATGAGTATTCGAGGCCCGCCACCAATTCCGAGGGCATGAAAAGGAACTTATCGATGGGATGTGTCCACTGGCTTCCCGCTGTGGCGACGACATCGGATGTCCTGCCGTAGGCGTTGGGGTCCATCTCGGAGCCGTAATAGCTTTGGCGCCGAGTGCTTTGCGTGGCGGCAAACACCGACAGATGGTCGCGTCGGTCGCGGAGCCACCAGTCCCAGGTCGCCTCTCCGGTATTGATGTTGTGGTCTGCCTGCTCGGCAACCATTGCCAGATGTGGCGGCTCGTCGAGACTGTCGCCGCCTCGGCGAAACTCGTGGGTGTTGTGATACTCTATGGTGAGCTTGGAGTCGACGCTCGTGCGCACGAAGGCCCTCGCCCCCAGTGTCTGGCTTTTGATTTTCGCTAGCTCTGTGAATCCGTCGCCGTTGTCGTCATATCCGTCGCGCTGCCTTATCTGTCCGTAGATGAACATCCCCGCCTTATTGTTGTCGGTCACCACGGAGGCGTTCATTGTGGTGTTGTTTTCAAATGAGCCGGAGATGCCGATGGATGTCAGTTTGTGCGACACCTTTGCGGAATTGCTCAGCGGGTCTTTGGTGATGATGTTGATGGTGCCTCCCACTGCCGATGATCCGAACAATGCGGAGCCTCCGCCACGCATCACCTCCACGCGGTCTATCATGTTTGCCGGTATGTGCTCGAGACCGTAGACTCCCGCAAGAGCCGAGAACACAGGGCGTGAATTCATCAATATCTGCGAGTAGTGGCCGTCGAGACCGTTGATTCTCACCTGAGTGAATCCGCAGTTCTGGCAGTCGTTTTCTACCCTGACGCCGGGCTGGAAGTCCAGACCGTCGGCGAGTGTAGCGGCTCCCACATTGATGAAGGTCTTTCCCGAGAGCACATTGACGAGCGACGGGCTGTTGCGTCGTGCGGTCTCGGTCTTTGATGATGTCACCACCACCTGGTCGAGCATGAAAGCGTCCGGGATTATTTCGAAATTCAGTTCCACACTCCGGTTGGCGGAGATGTCGGTATTTTTCGACTCGGTGCGGTATCCCGTCATTGAGACTGTCACCGTATAGGATCCCGGCACAAGGTCTCGGAAAAGGAAATGTCCCGATGCGTCGGTCATTACCGCCAAGTCGGTATTGTCAATTCTCACGAGACACCCCGGAAGGTGCTCACCGCTCTCCCTGTCGATCACATGGCCGGCAAGATTGGCGTCGGAAACCGGTTTCCGCTGCGCCATCGCGACATTCGAAAAACCGCAGACAGCCAAAAACATACAAATCAAAAACGTCCGTATCATATCATTTATCCTTAATTACGGCACAAAATTAAGCAGCGGATCTCTCATCCGCAATACCGCAATCAGGGTAAATTTTAAGAGCGCACTCTACGGAACGCGCTCTTATGAAGCTCGCATAGCTCCCTTGAAAGAATCCTCAGTAACGCTGCGTTGACAAAGTATTTAGCAGGAATAACGTAAATAGTTTTTATCAGCAATAATCGACATTGAAATATCTGATTAACAACCGTATATAAAAATAGCTTTGTGTTTTTGAACTAAAATACTTTGTTAAATTGAGTTGATTTTTTTTAATAAAGTGAACTACATCACCTTCGGCTCACTTACTTCGAATATATGACCTCAGTTTTAACCGAGATGTTGTTTCCGGTCTTTGCCAATAGGAAGCCACGGCTCCATCTTTCCATCTCTGTAGTAAAATTCTGGCGGATGTCTATCTTCAGGATATAGGGCACATGATCCATGTCCCACTGCGTGGTGATGTCGTTAATCCCGGAGGAGGATACTCCTTGCACATACACCAGATCATACTTCCCGAAGTCTATCTTACCCATCTGATTCTTTACATCGCCAAACAACCGGTTAAATTCCGCAGAACTTGTAACCACTACGGGAATTTCGTCCGTAACGTCTATACTTATCTGTGAAGGCATATTGTAGTCTTTCAGAGGCTCAGCCGGACTATCCTCCGAACATGAAACACACACAGTGGCTACAAAAAACAACATCAGACATGCAATGCACATCTTCTCCTTAAAAACAATGCTCAATCGAGTTCTCATCATCAAATTTTATTAAAATTATATTACAAGTTTCTGTGTATTTCTAAATATGGAATAATCTTGACTTGTAATAATCAAGGTTTGTTACTAAAACGTAAGACAATCCTTTATTATTGCAAGTCTTGATCAATACTTTCTAAATTATAGTTGTCCTATAATTCGAAAATCGGCACTTCCATTCTTTAAGAAATAGTCAATTGCGGGCTGAAGGACATCAAAACTTGTGGTATCAATTATATTTTTGTCAAGCGCCATTGATTTCAACAACGCATATCTCGCGTTATTCCTTTTATTGCCGATTTGCTCCGGATTAATGCCGTTAAGAATGGATAGCGCTGAATCCGGGTGTGAGTACATCAGACATTCAGCCCTGTCCATCTTTTCGGAAATGTCGCTTTGGCTGTCGCAGCCGACGATAGCCACTGCCGCTATCAGCAGCCATATTGATATTATAGTTTTTATTGCTTTGTCTATCATTTTTTGAAGTTTTTCGGCAGAATTCGGTATGAAGTTGTTTAAACAACTTCTACTTGCTTTTATTATGCAAATTTAGAAAAAAAATTTCAAATAGCATTCTAACCTGCATTATTCGTAAGAGTAACCCTGGGCGGTCTTTCGCTTTACCGGCTTGTAGTCGCGGTTTATGACATCAAGTTCGCTTCTATAATACGGAGTCTTTATACCGCTTATATTCAGAAGGGTGTGGCCGATATGGTCTGTGGTCATCGGAAGAGCGGAAGCTTTACCGACAGCCTCCGCCAGCTGCGGAAAGTTTTTCCTAAAGGAATCCGACATCCATATCATCAGCGGTATGTCGTGCTGACGCCGCATCCATTCCCGGTCTTCCGGTCGCTGCCGGTTACGATTGCCGAATGGCGCACTGTCCCACATCTCCTCTCCATGGTCGGAGAAATAAACGAGCAGCGTTGGCCGAGAGCGGTACAGGTCAATAATTCCTCCAAGGATGCTGTCGTTGTAGAGTGTGGCATTCGAATAATCCGCCACCACCTGTCTTCGCTCGGGAGTGAGCCATGGCTTGTCTGCCGGAATGTCGTCTATCGTAAACGGATGTCGCGAATCGGCGGGCAACTGTGAGGAAGGCGGAAAATGCTGGCCCCGTAACTGCCAGATCGTAAGCTCATGAGCCGCATTGTCCCTGCTCCTCAGTCTTGCTGAAATATCTGATAGGAATTCACCGTCGTATCGCCGCGTAGATGTGTTGTGGATGCCTCCATTGGCGCCGCATGAGAGAGGGTGAAAGAATATCTTCTCCAGATCTCCATCCTTGTCGGGCGCATACTGATTGGTAAAGACATTCACCCTCCAGCCGGCTTTCGCGAACAGTGTATTCCATCCGGCAGCCTCCCACCATTTTTCGCCTCTCGACACAGAGTTGAGATTCAAAAGATTGGATATTGACAGCACTGTGAAATTCGCCGGCGATATCGCATCGGTAAACACTGTCAATGCCCCTCTGTCGCGCTCTTCCTCGAGATTGGGATTCACCGGCAGATGATACCCGTAGAGTGATGAATGGCTGCGGATGAAAGACTCTCCTATCACCACGACGATATTCAGCGAATCCCGCTCCTCCATGCCCTCTACTGCGCTGTCATCCTGCTCTGCCAAAGAATATTGGAGGCTGCTCCACGACTCTATGTTGGCTCGCTCGCTTGCAACGGTTCTCAATATCACTATCCCTTTGAGCATCGGATCTGAATAGAGTGCCCTGGTCATATTAACGAGTTCCGGATTGTCGCTGCCCTGTGTCTGCCATACCACTATTTGATTATAGTCGCGCTGGCGAAGGATGGTGAGCATTTTAGCGATTCCGAAAAGACCGATGATTATTGAAATGCTTAGGAATATGCCCAATCCTGTTTTAAAAGGAATGAACTTGCCACGCAATCTTTCATCACCCTTGGTGAGTGCTATCGGAAGCGCAACGACGGCTATCAGACCGGTGGCGGTCCATAGAATGACACCCTTGCTGAAGAACTGTTTGAAGAATCCCTTTATCTCTACCGGATCTGTGTTAAGCACAAGCCTGAAAGAGTCGTAATCTATAACATGCTCAAAGAGAATATAATGTGCCGTCTCAATCAATAATGTCAGCAGCATCAGCGCGGATGCGATATAGCAAAGCCAACTGTGGCGATGACATATCAGGCATACAAGCCATCCCCAGAAGCATCCTTGGAAGATGCCGTAAATCAGGAACCGCAAGTGACGTTCTCCTCCGAATGCCGTCGATACCAATACTGCTCCCAGACAACAAACCACCGCCGTCAAAAACAATAGAGGAACTGCTGCGACCGGTTTCCCCATCCACGACATGCAACGCTCAAAAAACGACCTGATCTTTATCATAACTTCTGCACTACGTCTGTCATCACGCCATATTTTATCCACACTTCTTTCATTTCCGGGCTGCGTAGTTCATGAAGGTGAGCATGTCTTTGTCGCCTCGTCCCGACAGGTTGACCACTACCACATCGTCGGGCTTGAAGTCAATCATGGCGAGTGCCGCCAAGGCATGGGCGCTTTCCACAGCCGGGATTATGCCCTCTGTGCGTGCAAGCATGAAGGCTGCCTCCAGCGCCTGGTCGTCGGTGGCGGCGAGCACTCTCATCCTTCCCGAAGAGGCAAGCGACGCCATCAGAGGACCAACACCTGGATAGTCGAGTCCCGCCGACACGCTGTAGGGAGGCTTCACATTGCCTTCCTCGTCCTTTATGGAAAGGGTCCGCGAGCCATGAAGCACTGTCTCTTCTCCTGTAGTCATCGTGGCGGCATGTTCGCCCGAGGCTATGCCGTGGCCTGCCGCCTCCACGCCTACAAGCGTCACTTCTTTGTCGTCAAGGAAATGGTAGAACGCGCCGGAGGCATTGCTCCCGCCTCCCACGCAGGCTATGACATAGTCGGGACTCGTCTTGGGCGTAAGAAACGGCACCTGCGATTTCAGTTCCTCGCTGATCACCGACTGGAATGTAGTCACCATCTCCGGGAAGGGATGAGGCCCGACGGCGGAGCCTATCAGATAGAACGTGTCCTCGCGATGACGGGTCCATTCCGCGAGGGCGGCGTCCACGGCATCCTGAAGCGTGGCGCCTCCCTGCTCCACTGAGACTACATTCGCGCCAAGCATCTTCATACGCTCGACGTTGGGCTTCTGGCGCGCCACATCCACCGCGCCCATGTAGATGGTGCATTCGAGTCCCATGAGGGCGCATACGGTGGCGGCGGCAACGCCGTGCTGTCCCGCGCCGGTCTCGGCGATGACACGTTTCTTGCCCATGCGCACGGCGAGGAGCGCCAGTCCGAGCGCGTTGTTGATCTTATGGGCACCGGTATGGTTAAGGTCCTCGCGCTTGAGATAGATGTCGCAGCCGTAAAGCTCCGACAGTCTTGCCGCGTGATATAGCGGCGACGGACGTCCTACATAGTTGCGCAGCAGAGACCGGTACTCTCCGATAAACGCCGGATCTGCAATAGCGGCATAATATGCCTCGGCGAGCTCGTCGAGGTTCTTCTTCAGTTCTTCGGGAACGTATGCGCCTCCAAACCTGTGGTCGGAGCCGTAATATCCTTTGTCGTCCACGGGAAGGACGCCGTGTTTTCTCTGGTTGTAATCTTCAGTCATAGCGGTATCTTTTAAAAGAATGAAGCCGGAACGTCGCGCAAAGTGGACGTTCCGGCTAATTTATCTTGGAATTTAACTCTGATTCAAGAACACGCCTCAGCGCCACGGGAAAATATCCTGCGGACGCCACCAACGGAAATTGCGATTTGTTCTTGACTCCATAGCCATCTCTATTTTGTTTATAGCTTTATAACACTCCGGAGCCGGGAATAGTTCCGCTTTTTACCATTTTTGCGGTGCATTCTTTTTCCCTCCCCTGGCTTCCGGTCTTTAAAGTCCCTAACCCTTCCCCCCCCGTTCAGTCAGCTTTTGAACTAATATGGGAAAGGGGCGTTATATTGATGTTACTTCTATAATAATGCTATGGAAATTACTAATTCAATCGCC
Organism: Muribaculaceae bacterium; assembly: GCA_017626045.1. GTDB lineage: Bacteria > Bacteroidota > Bacteroidia > Bacteroidales > Muribaculaceae > Lepagella. The sequence continues at coordinate 15,931 of JAGAJP010000012.1, forward strand.
GATGAGTTCAAGGGCAACGCCGCCTATATGAGCGTCATCAGTCGTGTCAGCGTAAGGAGGTATGCCGCCAAACCGGTAACTGCGGAACAGGTATCCGCCATTCTACATGCCGCGATGAGCGCTCCCAGCGGTGTCAACAAGCAGCCGTGGGAGTTCATCGTAGTCGATAAGCCGGAATTGCTTGTCCAACTCGCCGATGTTCTGCCATATGCGAAAATGACAGCCGACGCTCCGGTTGCAATAGTGGTCTGCGGCAACAAGGAAAGATTCCTGGATGGAATCGACAGCACTCTTTGGGAACAGGATTTATCGGCATCATCCGAAAACATTCTCCTTGCAGCCCACGCTATCGGTCTCGGAGGAGTCTGGACCTGCATCTATCCCCACGAGGAGCGCCTCAATCCCGTCAGGTCAATCCTCAACCTCCCCGACACCCTTGTGCCGTTCAACCTTATCCCCATCGGTTACCCCGAAAAGGAACACGCCCCCATGGACAAGTGGCATCCCGAGAGGATACACCAAAACCGTCTATAATACGAATCTCCCCGCATTATCCATAGCCTTAAACTTCACCGGGGCGAGGAATTGACTTATCCAATAGCCCTAATTGTGCCTGGATTTTCTTTGGCAGTTTGCTTGCTGTCTGGCGATAGGAGTGACGGATAAGCTCTTCCTGCAGACGGTCGGGAACATCGCCGTGAAAGTCCACCGAAATCCAGTGCCGTTTGTTCATGTGATAGCCGGGGCGTATTCCCGAATGCCTGTCGCAAAGCTCGACACCATATTCCGGATTCACTTTGAGGTTGTAGAAATCCCACTGGCCGTCGAGCGTCATCAGGCAGAAGATCCGTCCGCCGATTTCCATCGCCAACGTGTCAGGTCCGAACGGACATCGCTCAGTCGCGAATGGCAATGAAAGACAATATTCCCTTACCTCCTCTATATTCATTTCTGTGACTGTTTTATCGATTCAACCATTTCGGGCGCAACCCGGCAGCCTGCATATACCCGCACCCATCTCGCAAAGTTAATAAAAATTTCTCAAAAAGCCAATACATGTATCCCAGTCAAAACATACTGCCCTATGAGTGATGAGGTTTGCTCCGGCCATACCTGATATGGTTTTTCATGATAGAATGCTTCGTTAGAAATATTAGAGCCTAAGACTCTACTAAACAGCCTGACAAGAAAAGAACTGATTATTCTTTCTCGGCTTCAACAAGTAGGCGAATGTCATTCGATGCCGCATCATTATAAGATTCCGGAGCATCGCCACCCATTATCAAAAAAAGAAAAATCCAGCCGAAAGTAGTGAATCTGAGTTGGCCGATGCATGGTATTGCTATTTGCGGATCTCAACGAGTCTTATGCACTATGCCCTTGTGCGCTTTGCTGAGCCGAGTACTGTGCAGGCGTCCCGCCGGCTCAACGGGCCATGACATTTATTACTGACAGAATCAGTGAATCGCATCGCCGCCAAAATACTACACTACTTCGGCTGGATTATTTTTTAAATCAAGTCTGTAGACCATCCGAGTGCCTGAATCTTGAGGTCAAGGTCTCTCAAGCGTGCCGCACTCCGGTCATGAAGTTTCCGGAATTCCGTTGCATTGACCATTCGCACGTATTTTACCTCATTTCTGCCATAGCGTTCCTCTCGTTCGGTAAGATGCTTGAGACCATCATACAAAGTCTTTGTACGTATCGACAAGGTATCGCGTTCCGCAAGCAGTGAAGTCAGATTCCTGCCATCGACGACGGCGCTTGTGTTGGTCATATTGATGCGGTAGATAAGGTTCTGGAGTTCATCGAGAGTCTGGTCCAATTCAGCGATTACATGCTCGGCATCTTCCGTCGGCTCATCGCCCTCCTGAATCTTGATACAATCCTTGAGGCGAGAGCGAAGTTGCTGGGACTTCTCGATTAGAGCCGACCTACGGCTCAATGCTTCTGCGAGTTTCATATTATAATTCATGTTTGATGTTACAAGATCATGCCGCGGTTGTTAAGAGTCCATCTAAGACCACATTTTATATAACGCACAACTACGCCAATTGTGCAAAAATTACGTGCTGTTTCAGTTCAAGGCAACTCGGCCAAGTCCGTTCGATCTCCGTTCATGTGTTGTTTCTTCCTACACCCTCGCGCGTTGTCGCCTCGCCTCAAGGAAATACAGTTGCTTTCACAACCAGTTGCCGCCACCCGATGATCCATTAAACCGGCCCTGCTGTTGGCGGGTATTGACGTGATAATCGTAATCGGTCATCATGTCGTTAACGGGGTTTCCGCCGTAATCGTTATAATCAAAATCCATATTTTTGCGACCCCTTCCTTGACTCTATCACTCCTTCCATCGAAAGGCAATAGTCGCGGAACTCCTCAATGTTCATTTCAGTCTGTTTATCGTATCGACCATTTCCGGGGCATCCTTGCAGCCGAGCATATATTTGCGACCATCTTTGAGGGTGACGAGGAAGCAGTCGGAGGCTTTGCCGTAATATGCGAAATATTTGCCGAGATCAGCTTCCTTGAACCAACCGTACCAGCCGAACCAACCTCCGCTGCCGCAGATTCGTCTTTCACCCACCGTCGGAGGGCACAGTCTCACATCTGCAATCTCTGAAAGAGGAATCCTTTTTGTTTTCAACGGCCGATGGATATTCAGACCTTTATTGTCCACCGAAATAGATAACGGCATGTAGCATAAAGCAGTTAACACTAATACTGCAACTGCTGCTCCCCATATACATGCTGCCGGATTATTGTTTGGAATTGTTACTGTGCAAACAAATATGCCACATATGAAGGCAAATGTCAGCGATGTTATTATCCAGCAAAATGAACTGAGTTCAACTCTCTTTTTCATAATCTCAAAATTTATGCAAATATAAGCATTGCAGTTTCTTTCCGTCGATAATCACATGGCATCCTTTTGCCTAAACGCGGGCTTGCGCTTGCCAATAATACCTTCATATGCCTATCAGTTTTTGAATTGTCTGATATAGATATGACAATTCTGACTTCTGTCTGTTTTTCAGACTCTTCATGGTGCATGATGCCGTATTATTATTCCGGCAGGCAATTATTTTTTCGACTGAAGGAATTCGACTAATTGCGGATCATTGAAATGAGGAATATTTTCAGATGATATCTCGCCCTCCCGGTCAATAAAGTAGTATGACGGGAAGTTCCTCTGATGCAGAATGTCCATTATACGGTTTGACATATCATTGTCGGGTATGAAGATATGCACGGCATTATGAATACCAGGCACGAATTCCTTTAATGATTCCAGATTTGACTGCAACCAGATGACGGCAAAGACAATGTCAGAACCGCTGAAATACTGCCGCACCCCTTCTCCGGATAAAATACCCGCACGGCACGGACCGCACCACGTGGCACTCACATCCAGATAAACCGGACGGTTAGGGAAACGCTCTTTCAACCACTCCACAGGATTTACATCCCCGACATTATAGGCCATGTCATTTTCGATGACAACTATGTTTCCCGCCTTAAGTTTCGAAAAGTCTATCTGCCGTTCAGGCATATCCGTATAAAGGCGGTCGTAATATGCAGTGTTCTCAAACTCATCCCTGGCCGGAGCCTCCGCATCTTTAAGCGTGGCATACATCAAATCGCGGACGACTGATTTCGGTACCGTATTTACCAATTCCGGATTCCTTTGCATCAGAGCACTTAGATGATATGGAAAAATCATCACCTTATGGTTGCGTTCGTTGAATATGTCAAAGATCGGATCAGTAAAAAAGGCTATCTGCTCGTCAAGCCCTTTGCCCTCGAATCCTATGGCCTGATTGGCGGGGATAAAGATATTGTCAAGATGAAGCAATTCCGCAGTCTCAGGCATCAATGACTTTTCCTCGATATATCTGTCTACAATCTTACGTATCCTCCCGACTTCTTCCTTGAATTTCGGCATATAGACCGAGAGTGCCGCAGAATCGGGGAGAAGTGTCACGTCATTATTTATCGGAGACAAGTCATAATAGGCGTGAGAATATTCTTCATTGAGCCGGGCATGATCACCACCTAAATGGAATTCCACAGGAGATTTCGAGGCATCGATACTTACGAACACTGAGTCGCCCGGCTCAGCGTAGGCATTTATAAAAAGCCAGCGGTTGAAATTGATCGTGAATGTATGTCCGTAAAAAAAGGGTATGTCAACGTCAAACCTTCCGGCAGAATCCAACTCAGCTATACTTCTGACTTTCTTTTCCGAAATATCACATTCGTTGACTATCAACGTCTTTGGACCTTTGCCGGATAATCCGGACACCACACCAGACACATTTATCGAATATACAGGATTCTCAGCCGCCTGATCAGAACCGCACATCGTGGAGACTCCACATAACGCCTGCTGTGCGACTGCCGATAAAGGAATCAGTATCAACATCGCAAAGAATAATGACTTTTTCATGATCGGTTACATATCATTGAATTGTTTCGACTAATTAATAAACGTTAAAATCCTTATATTATTATGGCATACGTTTTTTCGACTGAAGGAATCGGACAGACTGCGAATCATTGAAATGAGGAATACCTTCCCGGCAGTAACCATTTTGGATTCCTTATGCGTCTAAACATCAACAGACGTTTCTCTAAACACTGAAAAAATGAATCTATCGGGCAGACGACACAGCAACAATATCTCGGACCGCCGAAGAATCTCCGGGAAGGCCATAGGCGCCGGCGGAGACTTTACCTATGCCTACGTAATAGCCCACGAGGTAGGACACCACGCCTTGACCGATTCTGAGCCTACCCCGGCCGCACCTATGGTATGCGCAACAGTATTGAACGTCAGGATTGCCGCGACAGGTCGGTCTATATTTGTCTTGTACTTCATCAGCAGAGACGCAGACTTCACCCCCTGGCTTTCTTTCATCGATATGAATGATACAGGAGTAGATAGCAACACGGCTTCCAGTACGGAACAAATAAAAATCTTATCGAAAGAGGCATGCTGCCGATGGCGTTTATGGGGCACTTATTTTTGACGCTCCTCCCTTAGAATTGCTGCCACATAAATGTGTTCTCCGCGCCGGTTCAGAAATTTTCCTCATTCGCATGTCACAAACGGCGTAGCCGGACGTACAATAAATAAAAACATCAACTAAAATGAACAGTCTCAAATTCATTAGGCTTATTGCGATCGCATTGCTGATAATATGCGTATCAGCTTGCCGGGCGCAAAAATCTTCAATCCAACACATCGACGCAGAAGTTCAGACAATTTCACTTCCAGCATTTGACGCCATTCAAAACCAAAGCGCAGTACGCCTGCATATCACGCAGGGTAACCGGCAGAGTGTACGGGTGAAACAAGCCCAAGGCTGGCACCTCAAGCTTTCGGTCAGCCGCAATACCCTAATACTTGAAACGCAGGGACACCCGAACCAGCAGAAATCTGCCGAAGTATGGATTACAATACCTTCATTGAAGGCTATCAGCAACGATGGAGCCCTGAATGTCGATATCAGCAATTTTAAAAGTAAAGAATTGCGTATCAACAATGGAGGCGCACTGACATTAAATGCCGGCAAAATTGACTTAGGGACTTTCAAGTTCAAGAACGAGGGCGCAATAACCTCTGAAATCAGCATGGTCTGCGATGAGGTACATATCGACAATGACGGAAGCCTGAAAACTCAATTCACAGTCACAGACAACAACATTTTCGATCTCAACAATGAAGGATGTATTAACGGCAACATCAATGTGAGCGGCAATACAATAAAGATTGACAACGACGGAGCCATGAACGGAGATATGAACCTAAACGCCACCACACTGACAATCGACAATGACGGAAGCGGCAAACAGGAAATAGCCTTCACAGGCAATGTGATGGACTTAAAAAACGATGGAGCCGTAAATGTAGGCCTTACGGTAGACTGCAAGACACTTAAAGCCAAAAGTTCGGGAGTATCTTATCTCGTCATATCTGGGTCGGCCGATGACACTCAGATTAAATCGGAGGGCGTCAGCAAAATAGACAGCATCAAACTCAACAAGATGTGAAAGCGGAAAACTTTCCACAGGAGGCAAAGCGCCTGAGACCAGTGCTTGTCAGTGTCGCCTTCGGCATAGTCGGCGACCACGACGAGGCAGAGGACATCGCACAGGATGTTCTGCTAAAGTTGTGGACTTTATGTCCGCAACTGCGCAGTCCGATTGATGCGCTCGCATCGGTGGCGACCCGCAATATTGCACGTTCTCATCTGCGCAGACGTCATCCCTCCTGCAACATCGACGAGACAGAACTAAGCGAGAGCGACGAAAAAACGGAGATTGACGCTTCATTTGACCGAATCATAAGTTGCATCGACGCATTGCCACCTTTCCAGCAACTTGCCATCCGGCTGCGGCATATGGAAGGATTGGAATACTCCAAAATAGCCGATATTACGGGAAGCAGCGAGAGCGCCATTCGCAAAGTGGTGAGCCGCGCTAGGATTGCTATAAGAAACCAATATTGGGAGGAAGAAAAAAATGAAAGAAAAAAAGATTGCCGGGTTGATTGAAAAATTCTTCAACGGAGAAACATCGCTTTCTGAAGAGCGCCGGCTTTATGCATATTTCAACAGAGGGGATATCCCGGTCGACCTGCAGTGTTACCGACCGATTTTCTCAGGATTCGCGTCATTGCCGGATCCTCAGCCTATGCGAAAAAAACTCCATTTCATCCGCTGGATTGCGGGCGTAGCCGCCTCTCTGGTGCTGCTCTGCGGAAGCTTTTGGGCATGGAATGCATACGAGGATTATATGCTCCAGGCAAGATATGGAGGCAGCTACATGATAGTGAACGGCAAACGCATCGACAATCTGAAGAAAATACAATCCAGCATAGAGAGCTCACTGGCAGACGCGTACGACATTGAGCAGCTTGCGTCTGACCAGCCATCCGTTTTGCTGATAGAACAAGAACTTATGGACAATATCAGCGATCCTGAGGAACTCGAACGGATCAAGGAACTGTTAAACTGAAAAATATGAAACTACTGATATCTATATTGTGCCTGCTTATGACTCCCGCAGCAGCTTGCTTCGCACAAAACAGCATCGATAATCTTGTGGAGAACATCTCAACCGTAGGCAACAGCACTTTCACTTCTGCCGTGGAACGCGACAGCAAGACGCGCCGTATCATTAAAGTCGTTAAAAAACTTTCACTGGAAGGCACAACCTCCCACCAGCTGCGCAAGGCATTTGAGGCGGAGAAGCACTCAGGCACTTTCACCGAGAAGTGTGAAAACAATGTCAGAACCCTCATGCTTACAACTCAGGACACGAAAGCCACCCGCATCTATATGCTTCGCATGGAAGACGATAATCAATATCCAAAATCAGAAACCACCATCATAATAAGACGCAAGTAAAACGCTTTGTCAAATCATCCATAGGATCTTTCATGCCATTTCCCGGTCTCGGGATTGTTTCGGAGCTTGAACAGCAGTTCCGAGCCGGTCATACATCCATTTTGGAAAATGCAGTTAATTTCATAAGCAAAATATATGAAAAAAGTTCGGTGTTGTGATGGCTGATATCTTTGATACTCACAAATCTTGGAAGAGAATAGAAACCGAACATTAGTGATTATGGTATCAGACATCATCAGTGATCAAGAAATAATATTTTGCCAGACAAATTTTAATATGCGCATTTTTATTGTTAATTTTGTAAAGATGAATCTAAAAACGCCACTATGGATAAGAAAAGAAGGAACCCGTTTGCAGAGAAAACGAATCAGAAAAAACCGAATTCTGAAGATTTGGGAAAGATGTCGCTGGAAGAACTCACTCAGGAATTGAAGGCGATGGAAAGGGCAGTCGGCAAGGAGAAATTCAGCCAACTCGTGGAAGAAGCTATCCGCAAATTTGAGAACTCTGAGGAAGCCCTGGCTACCGATGACGAATTCAAGGATGAGAACGGGGATCTTTACGATTTTGACCTTGTGACGACAACGGAGTGGAGCGAGACCCATCCTGCAAACCTCGTGTGCGGATCTGACAAATATTATGCGGATCTGGCAAATGACCTGACAGATATCATCTGCGAATTCACTTTACCCCGGAATATCCCGGACAATTTTGTTCGTGAACTCGGGCGTGTGCTTGCTGCATATCTGGAAGACATCGTAAGCGAGACCAAAGTGTTCAGCGCGATGCGGCGTGTATGCAAGGAGCGTTATGGATATCCTCTTCCATTCTACGACTGCGCCCACCCGGATTACATTACGGATCATATCAATGAAGAGGACATACGATTTCTCATCTGGAAGACCGCCTGCCAGCTCGGCAAGGAGAAAGAGATGACCTATTCCCCGCTGGCACCGGGATGGGCATTGATTTCCGACAGGATTTTCGATGAGCTCAATTCCCGGTATGAGGAAGCACCGGAAGCACGGCGTGTGTCGGACTGGCTGAGGAAATCATTCCGCAAGCAAGACTATATCGACATAAGGGAGATCGCGCACTGGCTTGTTTTCCGCAATCCCCTCACCTATTTTCCGGGATTCCTCGACAATATTGAGAAAGGAATAGACCTCGCCTTTATGGACGAGAGCTATGATACCACACACCTTGCACATATAACATACGGATACATGGCATCGGAATCGTGGCAACGTTCAATGAGTCCTATGGGATGTCCCTCAAGAACCCTTATTGCAGCCATAGCCGCCGAATTCGGTCATGAGGCCCTGGCGGAAGACATCGAGGCTATCGAAGTACTTCCCAGACAGATCTATGCGATAAGCCAGAATAAGAAAAGCCGACAGATTTTCTTTGAAACCTCCACGCATGAGAAGTTCGAAGTACAACGGGATTCTTTCGCAAAAGGATTCAGACCTGATGCGATTCAATATGCTGAGTGCAATCTATTGAAATTTAAGGGGAAATATCTGCTTAACGGTTCACTCTCCGGAAATCCGGCCTTAAAGTCACACTGGGAAGGTCAGCACTCATTCCTCACCTTTGAGCAACAGCGTGAGCAAGCCAAGGAATGGATAGAGATTCTTGACGGTCAACAGGTGGTCTGCGTATCCGACATAAAAAAGTTTTTGAAGAAAATAGACATGCCGGCGGGAAATGCCAGTGACGCTCCTGATGCAAAGAACTTCGTGGTTCTCCTCAGTGAGGAACTTGGGGTAGCTTTTCTGCCCGACATGGGATATGCCTTCGACTTACCGGGCAATCATTTCTACCGGAAACGTGCCGCCGCCAAAGACTCATTCGGCGATGTGATTTTCCACAATTCGATGCCACATGACACTGCGATGTATATACAAAAACACAACCTGCTTCCCGAAGCCTGCATTGGAGCCTCACAAGGCAAAGAGACAGGGCGGCAGATTGTCCAGGACTATCTTGCATTCTGGATAGGTTTTTATTGCGACCTTCCCGCCTACGGAAATGTCCCGGAAATCAATATCGATGAAGGTGAACTGAAGAAGTAATCAGAAAGTGTCCTCAAAGGGCAGACTTATCCTTCGGCCGTGGCGAGAGGAAGATGCGTATGCTGTGTATCGCTATGCCCCCGACCAGTCATGACATTGTATCTCCTCTCGGAGACAAACGCACAGAACATTTCTATTTCAAAGGGCGAGATGATAGGCGACTGGCACGACTGCGGTCGATTGCTTAATTATTGATGATATTATCGTTTGGTGATGGCATCGAAGTTCTCAAGTGCCCATCCTATAAGGTTGCCGAGAACAGGGATTAGACTTTTCCCGAGATCTGTCAAGGAGTATTCTACTCGTGGCGGAATCTCAGCATAAAGTTTACGAAAGATTAGACCATCGGTTTCGAGACCCTTGAGAGTTTCTGTCAACACTTTCGGAGAAATGTCGGGAATAGCCTTGCCGATTTCATTGAAACGGGTAGCCTCGTTCTCGGCAAGTATGCAAAGGACGAGTATGGCCCACTTGCCGGAGAACCGGGCTATGATGTTTCGCACGGGACATGTCGAGATGCTCGTATATTTTTTCAGATTTTCTTTCAATGGTAAAGCGTTCATTTTCAAAAATAGTTACTTCAAGGTAAGTATATTACATTTGCGTAACGTCTTGTACAGCTCAAAATTATCGATTAACTTTGCACTATCAATACGAAAGCGGCTTACCACTGCAAAGTTAATCATAAAATTCTAAATCAAAAAATATGAGCGAAATCAAGACTCTCAACTCGGGTAAAAAATTTGCCCACGCCTCGGTCGGCTCACTCCACGGCTTCGAGGGAAAACAGTTTGTTAAGGACGCTATCGGCGCCACATCGTGCGAAATCTCTTTTGGCTCTCTTCCCGCCGGGGCTGCAGTTCCCTTCTTCCATTCCCACAAGATGAACGAGGAGAACTACATCATACTCTCCGGAGCCGGACAGTTTCAGGTTGACGATGAAGTATTCGATATTGCCGAAGGCTCCGTCATTCGCGTTTCCACCAACTGCGACCGCAACCTCAAATGCACCTCGGCAGAACCGATGACCTACATCTGCATCCAGGCCAAAGCCGACAGTCTCGGCGACTATACCATGACAGATGCAGAAATCACCGAGCGTGAAAACCTGCTCTGAAATATATCAGTGACAAAGGAGTGCGACTTGGCACACTGCTCAAAACGCCGCCTGTGGCGGCCGAAATTTTGGACGAAATGAAGGCGATGGAGCATCACGCTTCACCGCCTTCTTCGCTGATATGGCATTGGTTAATTGTTTTGTTTGGCGGACCACTCATTATTCTCCCGACTTGAAAATTTTGTTGTCACCAAATATTTTTATAATTTTGTAACGCAGCATTCTTTTTGCCACAGGTCGAAGCCCTCATCAATTGGGGTCGCGACAACTTCGATCAGATAATGCCTAACCGTCAAGAACAGAAATATCGATATGCAACAAAAATCCATCGCGTCCACGCTGCCTTTGGAGGCGGATCAAACCGGTCGCTGCCAGTGGTGTGCCAACGACCCTCTATACGTCAAATATCATGACGAAGAATGGGGGAGACCTGTCAAGGATGACCGCATTCTGTTTGAATTCCTGACTCTTGAAAGCGCTCAGGCAGGCCTGGCGTGGATAACAATACTGCGAAAGCGTGAGGGATATCGGAAGGCGTTTTTTGATTTCGACTTCCGCCGAGTTGCCATGATGACGCCTGAAGATGAGGAGCGGCTTATGCAATTTGACGGTATCATACGTAACCGCAGAAAAATTCATGCTGCAGTCGTCAATGCGCGACACTTTGGAGAAATCCTTGAGGAATTCGGGTCGTTCTATGACTACATTATACGGTTTTTTCCGGATGGCAATAGAATTATCAACGACATTCCGTCGACGGAGGCCCTCCCGGTGTCATCTCCGATATAGGATTCAATTAGCAAGGATATGCGGCGCAGAGGCTTCACGTTTTTCGGCACCGTAATTTGCTACTCCTTCCTGCAAGCCACAGGCTTCATAGATGACCATATCAATACCTGCCCCTTCAAAAGCAGAATGCAAAACAATCTTTATGAATAACGGAATTCTATACGTCCTGAGCCCACACTTCCGGGAATGTCGGTTGTCCGTCGGTATCCCGACGTGTAAGACCGTGAACTGCCGTAGTCCAATAAGTATAGTAATTGGGAGTCGGTTGAATGAGAGAGTAGAATTTATCTACGATCTCGCCTCCGCGCACTACGACCACCCCGACACTGCATACGCTGCAGCGCCGTCCGTTGGCCGTTTCAAAGTCTATTGCAACAAAATCTTTCATAGGGATGGGCCGCTTCAGGCGGTCGCTTTCACTGATTAAACATATATATTAACAATATACTTGGAGTGGCAGTAGGCCGCCATTCCATGTTGACTCTGCAAAGTTAATCAAAAATTGTATCATTTCATGCGTAAGATGCTTATTTATGGAAGAGCCCATCAATAAACAAAGGCAATTCCTTTTTATCCTTAGCTCGATAGTCATCTTCTTCTATGACGGCACGAGAGGAAACATCAAGTCCCTCTGCCCGGCTATGGACTGAGGGATTTCTTTTTTTAGGGTGATAAACAGTTATGTCCGGGTGAGCCTTTCTATCGAGAATCTCTCACGAGCCATCGCCTGAAGGTCTTCGGTCGTGTCGCATTCATCCACAATCTCCACACCGAGCATCGACTCGATGACGTCCTCCATGGTGACGATACCACGCATACATCCGTATTCGTCGGTGATGACAGATATGTGTTCCTTCCTTTCGAGCATTCTCTGCCAGATGTCTGAAACCTTATCGGTCTCAGAGAAGAATAGTATCGGGCGCACGATGCTGTCCATAGTCTCGTCGAATCTGTCCTGCGAAAGCTGTTCCAACACGTCGGTTCGCCTCACATATCCGGTTATGAACTCCCTTTTGCTGTCATATACCGGGATACGGGAATACGGGGTTAAGGCATTGTTCTCATGAAACGCCTTCATCGTAGTGGAACGACGAACGGACGATACCACGACAAAGGGTGTCATAATCTCCTTCGCACAGACGTTTGATATTTTCAGGAAGCTCTGTATGATACGGTTTTCCGAATTGTCGAACACGCCCTCGTCGGTGCCTACATCCACCATAGCGCCAACTTCCTCGCGGCTCACGGTCAGAGGCTGTATTTTCGGAGAAAAGCATTTTGTAAGCAGTTCCGAAATCCATACAAGCGGATACGTGATGAATATCAGTGTCTTGATAATCCGTGCCGACGGCATGGCGAGGGTTCTCCAGTAGGATGCGCCGAGGGTCTTTGGTATAATCTCTGAAAATACAAGAATTAGAAGAGTCAGAATCGCGGAGATTATACCGAAGTATGCCTCTCCGAAAACTTTTACCGACTCGGAACCGACACCAGCGGCTCCGATAGTATGTGCCACCGTGTTGAGAGTAAGTATCGCCGCCACAGGACGGTCGACGTTTGTCTTGTACTTCATCATCAAGGCGGCGGTCTTGTCGCCTTGATTTTCCTTCATGGTGATAAATGATATGGGGGTAGAGAGAAGCACAGCTTCCAGAACGGAGCAAAGAAACGATACGGCCAATGCTCCGAATAGATATAAGAATATTATAGTCATAAATTTATGTATAAGTGAAACCTTCCGTCGGCGTTGGCTGACGGTTATGCGAAGAGAGGGCTTGGCTTATACATTCTATTCCCGGAACACGCAGTAAATAATCCGAAGACTGGCGCTGACTGGACATATGTCTTTATCACGACCGAACACATGCTGCTCATTGCGCGGCATGGTTGTTCTGACTAATTTTACCGTCGGTTCAGGCGCCGCTTCGAAAACGGTCGAGCGCACACACTCCATCATCACCTCTGTCTCTGATTCAAATTCCGTAATCCCGGAGCAATCTTCTGCAACGGAATCCATCAGAAAAGTGGCGATAAGGCACATGACAATATGGAGCATACGCTTCATGGATTCAAAATTCAGATATATTTACCTATGTTAACACTATTACTCGGATGATAGTTCACTATAGAATCTCCTCAACCGTGCCATCGTTATTCTCGACGTTTAAATCACAGCCACATCTTTATCGTCTATCGAGCCTACATGGAGACTCCCCCCGGTCGAGATACTTCATTAATGCCGATTTTACATTGATAGCCGATATTTCGAACGGTCAACATCAGACTCCCTTGACTCGACATTGAGCTGCATCGGGTATTTGGAAACCTCCAAATACCCGATGCAGGCATCAATAATCCGTTGTTTAGTTTTCTATATTCCATCATTTTTTCAAGGATGAAACCCACTTTTCGATTTCGTTGACAGGTGCACCGTTCAGGCGTTTGCCCTTAACGAAGTCGAGAATGGGATAATCGGCTTTGAGCTGCCGGACGCTTCCGTCGATAGAGGTCTCACCTGAGGTGCAGAAAGTTATGATTCTTTTGTCTGAAAGGTCATTAGACTCAATGAAAGTGTTGACAACGCGAGGTGCCTGGTCCCACCAAATAGGATAGCCGAGATAGACTGTGTCGATGCTGTCAAAATCTACTTTCCCGTTTTTGATTGCCGGACGCGCAGTGCGGTCGTTCATCTCTTTCGTAGAGCGGGATTTGTTGTCCTGCCAGTCAAGGTCGGCTGCAGTATAGGGTTGTTCCGGCTCTATACGATAGATGTCAGCGCCGGTGGCCTGCGATATTTTCTTTGCGATTGCCTGTGTTGTGCCTGTTTCAGAATAATAAACAACCAGGGCTTTATTGTTTTCCTTTTCCATATCAGATACTTTTTTGTTTTGGGCGCATGAGCCGAGTGTTATTGAACTAATCATCAGTAACGCGCAAATTAGATGGACTCTTAATCTGTTCATCTTGATTCAAGTTTGTTGTATTCTACATCGCTGACAGGTTCGAGCCATTCCGTTTCAGTCTTTTCACCGGGAACTTCAAAGGCGAGATGAGCAAACCATGAGCCCTTTGCTGCTCCGTGCCAGTGCTTCACGTTGGCTGGAATGTGGACTACGGTGCCGGGGAGTATCTCCACTGCGGGTTTGCCTTCCTCCTGATACCATCCTCGTCCGGCTACTCCTACAAGCATCTGGCCTCCGCCTTTCTCAGCTTTGTGTATATGCCAGTTGTTGCGGCAGCCGGGCTCGAAAGTGACGTTGAAGAAAGGTATCTGTTCGGTGGATATCGGTGCGAGATAGCTGTTGCCGGTGAAATACTTGGCGTATGCGGTGTTCGGTTCGCCGATAGGGAATATCATCGTGCCGGCGAAGGCGGCTTTGGCATCCTCGCCCTTGATGTCGTCGTTCCACACCTCTTTGGCGAGGTTGAACGCAGCCCAAGCCTTCGGCCAGCCGGCATAAAAGGCAATGTGGGTTATGATCTCGGCTATTTCGGTGCGGGTTATGCCGTTCTGTTTCGCCGTCGCGAGGTGATATTTCAGTGAGTTGTCGGTGATACCCATTGAGATTAGCGATGTGATTGTCACGAGGCTGCGGTCACGCAGCGAAAGGAGGTCGTTGCGACTCCACACCTCGCCGAAAAGAATGTCATCGTTGAGGTGAGCGAACTCCGGGGCGAAGTCGCCAAGCTGCTGGCGACCTGCCGTCTGAACTATTTTCTGTTGTGCCATAATCGGTGCAAATGTTATCATGCTAAAAACAATAGCGGTTATTATGCGGTTCATCTTTCAATTATATGTTATCTGATTGTGCGGATTCAAGGGAATGACGTCGTCAAGAACAAGTGATTTTACCATGTGCAACGTTCCTTGTTTATATTTCTGAAAATGTGGCGAAGCGATATGTTTGCGGTATGCCTCCTGCGAAGAATAGGTTTCAAGTATCGTGATATTGCAAGGATTATCCTTATCGGCGACGGCATACATTGTCAGGACTCCCGGTTCTGTCTGCAAGGATATTGTGCCAACCTCCGTGGCATATTTCATATATTCCTCAAGCCATTCCGGGAATACCTCGATTTTCGACAGGCGTGTTATCCCATCCGTTGACATCGGTAATTTCGAGCATGTTGCGGGTTTCTTATTCTCTTCCATGCAAAATCCATATTCTTCATCGGTTACGGGTCTGAGTTGTACCACATGCCCATCGACACCTCTTTCTGTCACAGTGATGCAGACTAATGGCTTGTTGCTCGTGGCACCGTTCCAGTGCTTTACATCGGCAGGTGTCACAATCACATCCCCTTTCTTTATCAGTCGTTTCGGGGTGCCTTCTTCCTGATTTCATATCACAACTTTCTTGGAAGTCACTTTACCGTTACTGACATATCTGACGATATAAATCCCTTTGGTAATACTGCTTATATCGGAAGCAGCGGGCTGTCCTGTCAGAGTGTATATGTCGAGATGATTTGCATCATCTGTCATGATGTCCTCAATCCTGGCAAAGTCATCATATCCGATAGTCTTTAGCCAGTCTGATACCAAAGTCGCGGCGTTTGATGTCTGCGAAGAGCGTATCCACAAGCTCGGTGACATAAAATCACCGTCTGGAATCAGCCGTTTCGCATCGGCTTCCACTCCTGATATGCCGCTGCTTGCGCTCGAAACAATCAGACCGATTTTCTTGTCTGCCATTTCCTTGCCGTTGTGAAACAGGAATGTCTGGAGCGGAGCAGCCATATTGCTCCACCACAACGGGGCGCCGATAATCACGCAGTCATATTCGTCGAGGTTGACGTCTACGGGGTCAATCGCAGGATAAGATGAAGCGTCATCGGGGTTATTGCGAATGGCAGAAATCTGCGCGCTCCCTATGGCATAGTTGTCGGCGGCATAGTCAAGTCCTTTTTCTGCCGGTTCCACGCGGATCACATCAGCCTCAATCTGCTTCGTGAGTTCGGTCACTATGCGGTTCACATTGTTGGTATAGCTGTAATATACAACCAGCGTCTTAGCCTGTGCCGCCATACAGCCGGCAAGTATCAGGCAAAATAGAATCAGTCTTCTCATATTAATTGTTTTTTGATTATTCAACTACTTCTATTTGAGAGGGTGCGATACCGAGCCCTCTGCAAATCTCAATCTCGTTGTCTGCGAGGTGGAATGGCAGAGATTCATCTGCGCCGGATTCGGGCAAAATACCCTCGTGTCTCATAAATCCCGTTATTACGGCGAGGGGAGTTGTCTTATACCTGCTTGCTATATACATGACCAACTCATCCTCGCAATATGACTTGGGTAAGAGTATTTTTGTATCCATGATTCAGTAATGTTTTTCCGACTGCAAAATTACTTCGAAATTATCGGCCCAACGTATAAAAATTCTGCCTCTATGTACCAATTTTACCGATGCAGGGAATATCTGGAATAAAATTTGTAAATTTGCAACGTAATCAAACGGATTTCCGGCGAGACAGCGGGGAATTATATCCGCCGCGCAATCATACAAGAGTCTAAAAACCGATTAGTCTCCGGTCTAAGCATTTCGGAGACGGCCTACGACCTGGGATTTGAATACCCCCAGCATTTCAGCCGAATGTTCAAAAAAAGCACCGGCATCTCTCCGCAGGAATATATCAAAGAACGCAACAAGAGATAAGTTTTCGATTAAGAACATATATTCTCCCCGAATAGAACAAAAACATCCGATTGCATTGTAATCTCTATGCAGTCGGATGTTTCTTTTCATAGTTTCGAGCCGGTGGCACTTCTTTGTGGCTTTCTTGTATTTCCGAGCCGGAGAAGGTGGACGCAGAACGCCGAGCGAAAGAGGAGGCGGCCGAGGCGGAGCGCAAGGCATTGGTAAAGAGAGAAACGGCGAAAGAAAAGGCACGTTTGAAAGCCGAGGAGATAGACAC
Organism: Muribaculaceae bacterium; assembly: GCA_017626045.1. Classification (GTDB taxonomy): domain Bacteria; phylum Bacteroidota; class Bacteroidia; order Bacteroidales; family Muribaculaceae; genus Lepagella. The sequence continues at coordinate 33,249 of JAGAJP010000012.1, forward strand.
TGTCGTCAACGGTGCATAAGAAGAAGTGTTCTAAAGGTCTTGATGTCTGACCTGTATCCCGACTTGTGCGTTTTGCATAAGTCTGTTCCCCGATGTAGTGGATTAAGATATTTTTCTTTTGCTCAGTCTTATAGTAGGTTTGGTTCATCGGGCATATATAAAGCCCGAACCAAACTAATCCGACGTCGATCATCCATGACGATGCCAAATGAGTGTGCAAAATATACGATTTGGCTATGTGACGTAAGTAAATATCGTTGTCGTACCCTTGAATATTGAGCCCGATTGTATCGGAGCTACTTACATCGTATAGCCAAATATGGTGTAGAAATATTGGATTTGGCTATGTGATGTAAGAATATTTTTGTATCTTTGCAGTCTAAATTATATCTTATATGCTGATAGGAAGAGAGAAAGAGATACAAGAGCTGCGACAGGCCTACGATTCAGATGAGTCTAAGTTTATCGCTGTATTTGGACGCCGTAGAATTGGTAAGACCTATCTGGTCAGGGAGGTCTTTCAAGACAACTTTGCATTTACTTATTCCGGAATGGCGCAAGCTACTACAAAGGAGCAGTTGCAACGATTCTATTTAACTCTAAAAAGTCATGGATTCAAGGGCGGCTCATACCCGAGTAACTGGATTGAGGCATTCTACATGTTAGAGCAGTATCTTGAAGGATTACCAAAGGGAAAAAAAGTAGTGTTTTTGGATGAATTGCCGTGGATGGACGGTCCAAAATCAAGCTTTATGCCTGCTTTTGATAACTTTTGGAATGCTTGGGCTTCAGCGCGGAAAGATATTCTCCTTATAGTATGTGGTTCAGCAACTTCATGGATGGTGAAGAAGATACTCAAAAACAGAGAAGGTCTGCATAATCGTCTGAATAATCAGATACATCTTCAACCGTTTAATCTGCATGAATGTGAATTATATGCAAAGAGTATCAATTTGCCTTTGGAACGGCAAGAGATAATGGAGGCATATATGGTGTTTGGTGGTATTCCTTTCTACTGGTCTCTTCTAAACAAGTCGCTCAGCCTTCCACAGAACATTGATACATTGCTGTTTGGCAGAACGCCAAAATTGGGAAATGAGTTTAAGGAATTATATTCATCGCTTTTTAAGCAGCCGGAGCCGTATCTGGATATAATAACAGCCTTGGCCAAAAAGAAGATTGGAATGACACGTGAAGAGATAATTGCTAATTCCAACCTCGCCACAAACGGTCAACTCACAAAACATCTTGAGGATTTGGAAAACTGCGGATTTATCCGACGTTACCAAGCTATTGGCTCTAAGACAAAGAATGCCCTCTATCAGCTTATTGATAACTTCACGCTGTTCTACTTCAAATTTATGGAAGGTCGCAAGAATACGGATGCCAATTATTGGTCGAAGATACAGATGAC
>JAGAJP010000002.1 GCA_017626045.1 Muribaculaceae bacterium
CCGCCGAAGGCAGCCGCTACATACTCGCGCCCTTTCCATCCGGCGAAAGAGAGCGTGATGCGTCGTTTGGGATGATATGCGCCCATTATGCTGCCAATTTCAGGAGAATAAATTTCTCCTCAAATGCAAAATTACTAAAAAAAAACGGTACATTGCCCTATCCAACAATGTTTTTCTTCATTTGGCAGTTCATTTTGATGACTAAATGTGTATTATGAACTGTCTTTATAAAGGATGTTAGCCGCCATTTAGTCTTTTAATGTGGTTTTGTACCGCTATTGTTTCTCCAAGCGTCCAAGACCCTGTTTAATAGCAGTAAAAAACAATTCCTTGACAACTCCATATAGCGTTAAATCCCTTTCATGATAATTTCGAGAACTTCGTTGAGTTTGTTGTGCTATAGGCGTTAGATGTATTCGGCATAACAACAAACCGTAAATGCAACTACCAGATTATAGTATCATCCCATTCTTGAACATCACTTGAATATGTATAATCATAATTAATGTCCCCACCATATGGACTGCGAAATCGCAATTCAAAAGCTTTGTCATTCGCATCCAATAGAAACCACATACCCTTATATTCATAAAAATTATCACCAACGGGCTTCAATCCCAAGTCCGAAAGTGATTGGCACTGCATTTTATGGGTTTTATTGTATTCATCTATAAGCCTTACCACTTCATTACCAGCCTGCAATTTTTCATCGTGTAATTTACCCACGCCACTAAATTCAGAAAGACATATAACCCCGATTACCAATGTTACGGCATAGACCGCCCCTTCATATTTTACAATTTGCCTTTTTATCTTCTTGGCATAGCATTTGACAAATAATAAAGGTAACTGGGATATAGCAAGAAAAACCATTACACAAGCTACCGCAGCAAAGACACGATATAGCAAATAATTCTTCCAAGGGTGCAGATTGATGTTAAGAGCGGTAGCAGCCGCATTTCCTCCCAGCCAGAAAAAGAGAGCTACAAATAAAAAGATTATCATAATCCCCAAAATCGCTCCTTTATATAGCCACAGACCATATTTTGGACATTTCACCATTAGCCCAAAAGAAAGAATTACTGCAAAAGCTAATATTAGCATTATCAATGTTACCATATCGCAAAGTTACACATTTTCGCTGACATACAGCGTATTCCCTTGAAATTTATTGTCTCTTTGCTTTCCACTCTAAATCATAAAAATATCTATCAACCGTTAAAATATAGTTAAATATTTCATCCAAAACACACTCCTTTTCTAATCCTTTCATTCCCTCATAGCAACTTTTTTCACTCCCTCTTTTCATTAACGGATAGTTGTACCGTTATTTTCTTATATAGCTGATTATCAGCAGTAAAAGTCATTGAAAATCAATTTCACATGGAGTTTGCCGGTATGTGTGCCCGCGTCTGGGACCCTTTGTGGGCTCGTATTAAAGCGGATGACCCGGATTTTCCAAATGTCAGGGAGGCGGTTAACTCCACCAATTTCAATTTCGGACCTACAGTGGTTATGACTGCACCTAATGATGAAGGCATCATCGGACTCCACAGTCGCCGTGACATCATGCTTCATCCGGCATGTCATGATAACGAGCCTTTTGTCAAAGCTGTCCTTGATTCATTCTTCGAGACAAAGGAGGAACTTCGCAATAATTTGCAGCAGATTGATGTAAAACAAATGGAAGCCCGAAAGATCTAATATCGAAGATTATGAATTGGTTAATAACAGTCATATTAATAATTCTTGGAATTATTGTTGTCTTAGCAATTTTCATCGGGGCTATAATTTTCGGAATATTCGCATTTGCAATGGTCTTAGACTATAAAAATGAGACTGAGGCTTCTGCGTGGAATTATTGGGAAAGAATGAAGAGTAAACAATGGTGCGAACTTTCAGATGAGGAGAAAGAAAAAATGATTATCGCAAACCTTATTATTGCAAATGATGTGGGAGCAGTAGTAACGAAAGAACAACTTGTTAAAATGCTTGAGGAGCAATTGCCGATTACAGAGCCACATATAGGATTGAGTTATCCGATGGGGTGTTAATAGCTCATACCGTCGGTAATATGGCTGACAAATTAGGCACTTTGACCTCACGATGGTAGAACATGAGCCGAATAAGATTTTGTCTGTTCGACAATTATGATTGAAATTGCAACAAATACGAGTAATGGTCCGTTATTAAATACGAGGAACTCTCATTGAACAAATACTAATAAGATTTGACGATATGGCAAATATTCAAGAATTGCTGGCAGATTCGCTGGAGGTGCTTCGGCAGCTTCAAGATAAAGAACCAAACCTAATATTGCATGGTACTGAAGTTATTTCGCGTACCCATCTAAACCGTATGCTGTCAAACGGATGGCTTAAGGAAGTGATGAAGGGATGGTACATTCCATCACGACCGGGAAGCGAGGGCGACACCACCGTGTGGTATACTTCATATTGGCATTTTGTCCGGGCATACGCCGATTCGCGTTTTGGCTCTGAATGGAGTCTGTCTGCCGAGTCTTCTCTTGATTTCCATTCCGGCAAGACCACTGTTCCCCGCCAGCTGATTCTTAAATCACCAAAAGCAAGCAATAATATAGTAAGTCTCCTATACGGTCACAGTTTGCTTCCGCTTAAATCGGAACTTACAAAAAACATTGTCATGGATTCCATATATGGGTTACGACTATATAGCCTTGAATCCGCATTGGTATATGCTTCTCCATCATATTATTCCAACGACCATGTGTCGGCTCAGATATGTCTGTCGATGATTGATAACGCAAGCGAATTGTTGAAAATTCTGACAGATAACGGAGCCACGACAAGAGCCGGACGCATTATCGGAGCACTCCGAAGTGTCGGCAAAGGAACTATTGCCGATGAAATACTGTCGACGATGAGAGAATTCGGATATACTGTAACTGAGGACAACCCGTTCTCCGCTGATACAAGAACTACAACCATATATGCCAAATCGCCGTATGTGGCGCGTATGAGAATGATGTGGGCTACCATGAAGGAACAGGTATTGGAGAATTTCCCACAAATGCCGAAGGCTGTCACCGACATTGAATCATATCTCAACCACGTAGATGAAAAATATCTTGAAGACGCCTATCACTCTCTTTCCATAGAGGGATATCAAGTGTCGAGAGAACTTATTGACAAGGTCAGGTCCGGCAATTGGCAACCGGACGGCGATGATAAGGAACATAAGAGCGCACTTGTGGCGCGAGGCTATTATCAGGCATTTCAGTCGGTAAAGGATTCGGTCAGAAAGATACTTGCCGGAGTGAACGCGGGTGACATTTTGGAAGAAGATCATTCCCGATGGTATCGTCAGATGTGGATGCCGTTTGTCTCAGCCGGCATTCTTACAGCGTCCGACCTCATCGGCTATCGGACAAATCAGGTCTATATACGAGGTTCACAACACATTCCTCTTAATCCACATGCTGTGTCAGACGCTATGCCGGAATTGTTCCGACTGATAAACGAGGAGCCGGATCCGAGAGTTAGAGCCGTGTTGGGTCATTTCATGTTTGTATTCATACACCCCTACATGGATGGTAACGGCCGCATTGGGCGTTTTATCCTAAACGCCATGCTTGCCTCCGGGGGCTATCCATGGACTGTTGTGCCATTAGAGAAACGCGGGGAGTATATGTCTGCTCTTGAAAAAGCAAGTGTCAGCGGCGACATATCGGATTTCACCAGACTGATTGCCGAACTAGTTGCGAGACCTTGACTCCTGTCATTAAAATGTCTAAGAGTCCATCTAATAAAGAAATAAGTTTAGACAACTTCTAATTTTGCAAACATATCTTTCATCAAACTCACGTTATAATTAACCTTTCCAGATTAATCAAATGACAAACTTGATATCAATCAAGACGATAGCCTCTCTCTTAATGGCGGTGTCTGCCTGGTCATTTTCGACGGCGATAGCGCAAAACCCTTATCTGCCTCTGTGGGAGTATATTCCCGACGGCGAGCCTTACGTGTTTGAGGATCCTGACAAACCCGGTCAGCAGCGTGTCTACATCTATGGGTCACATGACTCGCGAGTGACCGATTATTGCGGTCTTGAACAGGTGGTATGGTCGGCTCCAATAGACGATTTGAACTCGTGGCGCTACGATGGCATAATCTTCAAGTCGGAAAAGGACCGCGACGGGAATCCGCTCAATCCTGACGGCAAGGGTGACATCCTTTTTGCCCCGGACGTAACCTTAGTAACCGATGCCGACGGCAGCAAGACCTACTATCTGTATCCTAACAACCAGGCAGATGGCCGACAAGGCATGATAGCCAAGAGCAACCGTCCCGACGGACCGTTTGAGGTGTGCAATTGGAGCAAGACAGAGCCGGCCAAAACCGACGGAGTGCTTGGATTTGACCCGGCGGTATTTGTCGACGATGACGGCAAGGTCTACGGCTACTGGGGATTCAGAGAGTCGTATGCCGCCGAATTGGATCCCGCGACCATGGCTACAGTGAAACCCGGAACGGAAATCGTGGAATTCATGATTCCCGGATACCAACAGGACGAAAAATATAGATTTTTCGAAGCATCTTCCATACGCAAGATAAAAGATAAATACGTGTTCATATACAGTCGTTTTACCCGTGATGGCGAGTTCGGTCTCCCGACATCGAACTACACTCTTGCATATGCATATAGCGACAATCCTCTCGGTCCGTATACTTATGGCGGAACTATTATTGACGGAAGGGCTCGAGGCAGGGACGAAAACGGCAAAGTCATTCCTACAGCATATCCGTCAGGAAACACACACGGAAGCATCTGCGAAATAGATGGAAAGTGGTGGGTGTTCTACCATCGTCAGACGGGAACCAACGAGTACTCTCGTCAGGCAGTTGTGGCTGCGATTGATGTAGAGGTCGAGGAAGGACCCGGCGGCAAGGTGTTTATCTCGGAAGGGGAATTCAACTCGGAAGGCTTCGCCACCTCGGGACTAAATCCGCAATACAAGACTCCTGCCGGACTGGCATGCTACCTTGTGGGCCCTTCGGGGTCGAGCAATAGTTTTCCTAATTTCACCTTCTCAGGATCGTATATCAAGCCCACGTATTTTAATCCCGAATCTTACGAAGGACCGTTCAACCAGAAGATGCCCTATGACCCGATAGTCAATAATACAGCGGGGTCGACTGTGGGTTACAAATATTTTGACTTCTCCAAAATCGACGGCACCCGTCCGGTGGAGTTTGTGTGCCATCTAATCCCGCAGGGAATTGAAGGCAAGGTAAGCCTACTAATAGACAGCCCTTACCGAAGTAAGGGAGGCAAGGACATAGGCTGCTTCGTAATCGACGAGGCCATGCCGATGGAGATGGCAGAGCTGAAATGCAGAGTGTCAGGGCTGGACAGAGTGAACGGCAAGCATCCACTGTATCTGCTGTTTGAATCTGACACAAAAGGGAAATCGGTATGCGAGCTGTATGATTTTCAGTTCATAAGTAAATATGAAGGACGGGAGGAAGGCGGCGATAAATCGCCGGAACAGTAACAAAGGGGACGGAGGGAGGGGGACGGACGGGTGGAAGGAGATGGAGGGGGGATGGACGGGAGGGGGCGGATTATCGTTAGAAACGGTATTGTATCGATGCGAGGATGGTTCGCGCACGTATCTGAAAGAAACGCTGCGATTGCGAGAGTGTTCCGTAAGTGATATATCGATAGTCTCGCTGATTTAGAAGATTGGAGGCGGTGAGAGACAGACGGACCTTGCCGGTGAGCTGCCAAACCGCCGATGCGTCAAACAGCACAAGACTGGAGAGATCGCCTTCCGGAAAATGAGTCAGATAATGCTCAGCTGCAAGAGTGAAATGAATATGGTCTTCGGGGATTATTGTAGCGAAAACATTCTGATGGAATGTGTGACAGTAATTGGAGACATTATTGATTACCAATTTTGAGAATTGGTAGTTTGCTTCGTAGTTTACCGATAGCCATTTCAATAAGCTGCCTTTGAAATAAGGGTTTACACCGGCAGACAGCTGACGTGAAGGAATCTCGGCATTGTCGCGCATCTGAGAAGCAGAAGAGAACGAGCCGACCAATTCGAAGCCCAACACCATCCTACCGTGACCAATTCCTTTGCTACCACCAGCACTGAGACTCCAAATGTCATTATGGTGAGGACGGTATGCATAGGTAGAAATGATGAAGTCATCTAAAAAAAGCTGATCAGACATCATTAAACTGCGACTGCTATTATAGGATGCCGAAACGTTAAGAAACAAGGATTTCAATGGATTCCGGTAACGATATGAAAACGAGACTGCAAGTTCTTGAGAATAGTTTTCGGGATTGCCAGCAATAAAAAGATTATGATAGTCGGTAAGAATCGGGACCGAGATGAAATGATATGGCTGAGGCGTTTCGATGTTATATCCCAACGAAGCGGATATTTCTGACTTTGTCGTCAATAGACGCCTCACAGAAAGGAGCGGACAGGTGTTGAAAAAATCATACCTGCCGCCGACCGAATAGTGTAGCCATTTAATAGGAACGCTCAGTGAGGCACGCCAGCCGTAGCGCTCATAATCAATCTGCGGAGTTGCATAAAGATTTGACAGAAAAGCGAAGTGGATTCCGGCATTGTCAAACTCACCTAAACCGGAAAGAGAACAATTCATCCAGTGACAGTTGATGTCAAGACCGGCAGTTACATAATATTTCCAGAAACGATACATCTTTCCAATCTTGGTTTCTGTTGTAGAACGAAAATCAGTTGTAGCAATCCTCTGCATCTCTTCTTCATCGCCGTTCACAAGCAAACGTACCGGGATGTATCCGAATGTGTTGCGCGAGATAAGGGTGAACAGATTCTTCTCGTTTCGTTTCACCAGTTTAAGGTCGTTGCATACAGAAATGCCCTTCCTGTCTACAAGCTGTGTAAGGTCAGCCGAACCGGAGACAGCGGAAATGGAACTGCTCCGGCTACCCATTAACGATAGTTTCTCTTTCAGATAATAACCCGGTCTGTTAGTCTGGCAAAAGAATTGAGCCGACACATCGCGGGTCCGGAGTCTCTGAGAGTTGTCCTGAACAAACTGAGGAATCAGCGGACTTAAATAATCAGTCGTCACACCCGATCTGAAATCAAGGCGATCGCCCATATAGTCAAGTTTCATGCGCATTGACGAGTCTCCGGACTTCCACGCTGCTATGGCGTCTGCGAGCAAAGACCGGTTGATGCGTGTACGTTTTTCAGAAAGAGGAGAATTAAACATGTCTGCCGAGATATATTCCGGCCAGAGTTTGGAGGCATAATCAGTCGAGAACAAGTCGTCAAAATCGTGTTCCTGTATCTCATTGGCAGGATTCCAGCCTGTATTGTCGGCTTTGAGAGTAATGATATTCTGAAGTTTTGGGGCGATACGCATTGTGTAGAGCGAGCCGTCATATAGCAACGGCTGAATTCCGACTGCAGCCCCGGCAACTCCAACCCAGCGACTGCGCGCGTCATCTTTAAGTTTCAGGTTGATTCCTGCCTCTTCCGGAAACTCTATACCTTCCAAAGCCTTTACGGGCTGATGATTTTCCATAACTTCCACCGACGCCACATCCCGGTGCGAAATATTATTTGTCGCAAGACCATACTGACCGCCTATGAAGTCATTGCCATCGATATAAAACTTATTGATGGGTTTGCCTTGATACTTAATGGTGCCGTCCTCCTCCACCTTTATACCCGGTAAACGTTTGATAACATCGATAATTGCATCATCCCTTGCATCAGAGTATCTTGACACATTGAATACCAACGTGTCACCTCGCGCATAAATATCGGGAGCCTCGACTATCACGTCGTGGAGCTGTGTAGCTTTTCTATACAGAGACACATGCGACAAGTCAGAAGAAAGCGGCAATGAACATGGTTCATAGCCCATGAAACGGAAAGCAACCGAATCCGCGTCTTCTCCTGGTGTGATTACAAACCTTCCATCCTTATCGGTTGAAGTGAACGCACCTTTAGATCTTACGATACATCCGATAACAGGCTCTCCGGAATCCGCGTCGACTACTATGCCCTGTATTTCACCGGGAACGGCAGCCGAAAGCGACATCAATCCCAAGAGAGCGTAAAGACATAGAATGCTTTCTCTAAAAAAACTGTATCTTTTCATTTTCTCCAGTCCGTTTCAAGATAATCATATGGCAAATCAATAGGATCGTAAGCGTCAAGCATAGGATTGCCGGCATCGTCTGTAACAGAAATTCGTCCGCCTGTAGTCGTCTCAAAATAGGCGTATGGATTGACCTCATAACTATGTTTTGTTTCATAATACCTCTTGCGGTCTGTTTTGTTGAAAGGCACCTTATATATAGTAATAGGTCTGTCTGCTTTGGATCGGATTCCTATACACTCAAAAGAGTAATGACTCTTTTCGTCCGTAACTTTCATTATCAACCCGGGAAGGCCGTGCAGTTTCCATGGACCCTCCATCAGAGGTATATACTCGGAGTATAAAACAGTCCATTCACGTCCACGAAACTTGCACCTTGCACTCCGACACTCGTAGCCGAGCACTGTAGCAACAGAATCCGTCAGTTCCCAGTCGATACTTGGCATCTCCTCGTCATAGCGGAACCAGTCCATACAGATTTTCTCTGTATGAGTAAGTCGGCCGGCAGGATAATTCTTGTAGATTGTCATGAACTCGCCGTTGCTGAGTTTGCCGTCTGCAGCAGCCTCAATGATCTGCTCCTGAGAAGACCGCATAATAATTGAATCAACGGTTAGGTTTTTGTAGCTGGAAAATTTTGACAGTCCGTTAGGACCAATCTGCAGCAACATATTGTCGCATAACTTATTATCCTGCGGCAATCCGGTTGTGTCAACGCAACAACAGTATTCGTATACAAACTCCATATCCTCCTTCACGATTGTTTCAGACTCGGGGACCGAAGACTGGAAGACACTAAGCTGACGTCGAGTTGCTTTGCCGAAGACAAAAGACACCGCAACAGCTGCAAAAGCGATGATTAAAATTGATTTCTTCATAGCGTGTGAGATTTGAATTGATTCGCAAAGTTACCTCTGAATGGACAATTAAATCGAATTTTATCATTACTCAAACATTATGGAATTATTACTAAATTATTACTGCGTATCAAATAGTCTTATATAATTTGATAATCAATGCATAGATTTTTGTAATTTTGTGTCATGGAAAAAAGGATAAAGGCATTATATATAATCACTATCATCGCGATCATGGCTTTCCTTGGGATGCAGTTTTACTGGCTTCGAAGTCGTTATGAATATTCACTTCGGGAATACGAACGCGCTCTATGCGACCGTATAGAGCGGTGTGTCGACGAATATAGTGAAATTCGCAACTCATCATCGAAACAAGACGTAGAAGACAGGCAGAACAAAGGTGACGATGAAATATCCATACCCACGTTCAGTCTGTCGCAGCAATATGGAGATTCAGTCAAAACCTCCCGCACCGCCAAAATAATGACATACCGCTATTCTGCGCATGAGTTGCTGGGGTTGAAACCGGGAACCCCTCTGAGCGATGAACAGAGAGACAGGGTCATAGATATGGTACAGAACCGTATGGACAATCCTGTTGATTCCTCGGTTTACGACGCTTCCGGAGCCAGAGATGAGAACGAAGCCTGGATTGCGTCAAAAAATGTCCAGACAGAACGCAAAAATCCATTCACTGCGGCAGGCATCGATTCAATTTTAGCAAAAGCCGGAATAAGATCGATGATAAATCTTGACAAATCAGACACTACAGTATGGAAAATCAAAAAGGACTACAACACCTCTTTATTCAGTCCTTCCGTATCGCTTACCATACCCTACTCCCAGCTTGAGGGGCGCACGGCGACCATCGTAAGCCATGTGAATCCCTTCGATGTCCTTCCGGGCATGTGGCAGACCCTGACAATAACGCTAATCGTGTCATTTCTACTCATAGTATGCCTGATTCTACAATTCACAACAGTGCTGAAGCTGTCGCGTCTTGACAAACTGCGCAACAGTTTTATCACCACGATGATCCACGAACTGAAACGACCAATCTCAACATTAAAGATGTGCATATCAGGGCTTGGTAATGATCGTCTGACAGAAAACGGAGCAATTAAAAAGGAACTGCTGTCAGAGACACGAAACGCTCTCGACAACCTTGCCGCCTATTTCTCCAAACTCCGAGACATCACATTCAACGACGTGGAGCAAATACCACTCAATATACAGAGTATCAATCTTCATGAACTATTTGACACAGTGGATGCCGCCACCTTACGACCTTCCGGAAAAGAAGTGTTAATAATCAACAAGATAACTGCTGATATCAATGTATCAGTAGACCGCTCGCATTTCTACAACATATTGATTAATCTGGTGGAAAATTCCATCAAATATTCCGGACCGGAAGTGAAAATCAACGCCGAGGGTTTCGAAACAGATGGATTTGTAGAACTAAAGATACGTGATAACGGCAACGGGATTCCTTCGGCAGATCTAAAACATATCTTCAGTCGATTCTACCGAGGGAAGGCATCAGCAGGCGAACAGCCCGGAATGGGACTCGGTCTCGCATACGTAAAACTCCTTGTGGAAGCCCACGGCGGCGAGATTAACGTGGAAAGCTCGGAAGGGAACGGCACCTGTTTCACTATAACGCTACCTCAATAATGAAAGAGATTAAGATACTATTGGTCGATGATGACCTTAAGAACTCTATGCTTCTCAAACGTTTCATAGAGACTGAGGGGTATGAGGTCATCTATGCCGACAATGGGAAAACGGGGCTGGAGGTTTACCGGGAAGCCCATCCCGACCTCATACTTCTTGACATAAACATGCCTGAACTCAATGGGTTTGAAATGGCGAAAACAATACGCAAGATAGACAAGCGTGTAATAATCTTCTTCCTCACTGACCGCACGGAAAAGGTTGACCGTCTGCACGGCTTCTCATTGAAAGGCAACGACTATATACCCAAGCCGTTCTATCCGGAGGAACTGATTGCCAAAATCAACGAGAGATTTGAAAGCATGACTGTAGATCAAGATATCGAATATCGGTTTGGAGCCACAGTATTCCGTCCTAACCTCTCATCCATTACATACAAAGGGGAGACACATTCACTGTCTGTGCGTCAGACAGAGATACTTCAGATGCTTGCAGAGAAAATCGGCAAGCCGGTGGAGCGAGACCTGATACTCGAGAGAATCTGGGGAGACGCAAGCTATTCCAATTCCCTTGCCCTCAACGTACAGATATCCTACATCCGAAGACTTCTCATAGATCCATCTGTAGCCATCACATCCATCAAGAAGAGAGGCTATATACTTGTGGTGGACAAAAGCTAATAAAACCCCACCAAGGGGGCGCCCAAACGAGAGGAAGGCGGCGATGAATCGCCGGAACAGTAACAAAGGGGACGGAGGGAGGATGGACGGGAGACAGAGGGGGATGAGCGGGGATTAGGTAGAGAACGCCAAGCCGGTAGTAGACATCGAAAGCACTTATGTAAGCTATCTGCATGAAGACGACCTTGACCCGCTCAATTATTATGGAGCGCAGCGCATCCAGTCGAAGACCTATGAATGCCGCTACGGCACCAAAGAGGTTCCGATGGCTCAGTGTAAGTTTTTTGTGGAAGCCTACATTCACGGCATGCACAAGGAATATAAATATGCCTTCATTCCAAGAGTGGGCATGATGGTGGAGCGCGTGAGATGCACCGCCGGAATGCATGTGGAGGGGAGCGTGGCTTATTCACCTGGCTACACCACTTATTCGCCCAATGGTCCGGTGGCATACGGCGACCATGAAATCACAATAGAATACGGCGACTGCCTGTGCTTTGCCAGGACAGCGCGCCTTCGCTATACAATTTATGCCGTCAACGGGTTCGAATATATGGAATGGAAAAGTAAATGACAAAGAAAATGAGAACGACATCGATTATAAAAGGACTGTTCATTGCAATGGCGATGACGGCAACCACAGCGTGTAGTGACTCGGAAGAGGTCGACAACAAGGACGAAGTGCCCGAAGTGGCACAACTGAAGGAAGGACAGATAGTATATCGCGAGTTCACATACGGTGACAATAAGATATATCTTGAAGACGAAATGGTCAACTACGGCGACGACGAGATGCCGGTGCTCTTCTCCGTCAACCGAAAAATCATCTTCGACATTCCGGAACTTGACGGCATAGTGTTTGCCACGACCGAAGAGGAACTCGACACGTTCTTCAGAAACTGGGCGAGCATGCGCGAGATGCCCTATAACACCGACGAAGAAAAGGTAGACGTGGCATACGATGTATTCAACTATTTCATATATCTTGACATAGACTTCAACCTCTTTGTAGAATTGGCGATACAAGGCTACAACCTGAAAGCATTGATGCAGACCGACACCCGGGCGAAGGCAGCCGGAGTGGCCACCAACGATGTGCTCTACTCCCTTTGGGCACATCGCAAAGAAGTGAAGCCGGAGACCAGAGGCATATTTAAGGACGTGATCGGCATCATCGAGGGCGTTGTGGACCTGTATAACGTATGGAACGACTTTGTAGAAAACAACCAGCCGATAGCCGAGGCGGTGGAAGGAGTTTGCAGTTTCGTCAACGGATCCGATACCGACGTGGACAATTACACTCTCGGGAGTTATTTCAAATCGCCTGAATATCAGTTGTCATACTATGTAACCGGCATAATGCACAGCAAGTTTTCCTACATCATAGAGGGGCACACCGGCACCCACGGCACGCTGCCGGGGAAATATATACCGAAATGCCGTATCCGCACCACGAAGCTTGACGTGAGGGGTGTAGCATTCATCGGCTCCGGCAACTACAAGTTCTCGCCGGTGGTAAACGTCTCGCAAGAGCCTGACAATCCGATTGTTCAAGCTAATGGTTTCGTACAGGTAGTATACGGAGACTGCTGCTGTTTCCGGTATTTCTCCTATCTCAACTTCAGTCTGAGGGGTGACAGCGGCTATTCGCAGCTCACCTTCGACAATGGGAAATGAGATTCGGATTGAATTGAAAATTGAAAATTGAGAATTATATTTGTCGGTGTCGGGAATTTTTTGTAATTTTGCATCGCCAATTCGATGGGATCGCGACCTGTCGAGACCAAAACCAACTAATTAACTGCAGAAAATTAAAATGAAAAAAGACATTCATCCTTCCAACTACCGCGAAGTGGCGTTCAAAGACATGTCCAACGACGAAGTCTTCATCACCCGTTCCACTGTCGCATCCCGCGAGACAATCGAGATCGACGGCAAAGAGTATCCTCTTGTAAAGCTTGAAATCACCAGCAGCTCGCACCCCTTCTTTACAGGCAAGCAGAAACTTGTCGACACCGCAGGACGCGTCGACAAATTCCGCAGCCGCTACGGCAACCGCAGCAAGAAGTAAATGGCGGAAGGAACAAACCGGAAATTTGCAAAGCCGCACCATGACGATGGTGTGGCTTTTTTTAATTTTGGATTGGGGAATGGAAGCGATAGGAGGGATGGGAGCGATAGGAGGGATGGAGGAATATTAGGAATGGGAGATATATGAGGAATAGAAATATCAAGGGAATGGCGCGCTTGATTGAGGGGCGCGTATTGGAGCAAATCGAGCGGTCGGGCGTTGGGTCGCTGCTCGTTGCCGTGAGCGGTGGCGCCGACAGTGTGGCGCTTCTGACCGCATGCTCGCGTATAGCACGACGGGAAGCGATGCGAGTGGAGGCAGTGAACTGCAACTTCCATCTGCGCGGAGAGGAAAGCGACCGAGACTCAGAGTTTGTGGCGTCTCTATGCAGACGTCTCGGAGTTAAGCTTCATACTCGTGACTATGACGTAAAGGGATATGTCGCTGCCCACCCGGGTATCAGCACTGAGATGGCATGCCGCGAACTCCGCTACTCCGATTTCTACGACATAAGGAAATCGAGAGGGCTCGACAGGGTCGCCGTAGCGCATAACGCCGATGACGACATCGAGACCATGCTGCTCAACATGCTTCGGGGAAGCGGCTCGCGCGGGCTGAAGGGGATGGATACGGACAACGGAAAAGTAATCCGTCCACTCCTGACCACCACCCGAAAGGAGATAGAACTCTATTTAGCGGAGATGGGGCAGGATTATATGACCGACTCCACCAATCTGACCGATGAATATCGCAGGAACTTCCTGAGGCATGACGTCATTCCACTTTTCGAAAGCCGTTGGGAGGGCGCAAGAAAATCACTATCGCGGTCAGTGGAAATCATGAAAGAGGAATCGGCAATCGTCGAAAGCCATTACACGCATCTCTTGGAAAAATATTCCGATAGCGATCGACGCAGACTGCAAGTATATGCACCGGAAATCACTCTCGGCGCCATATTGCGCTTTATAGAACCCTACGGAGGCAATCATACGGCAGCCCGCGAGATTCAGGACGCACTCGGCAAGCCCTTCGCCGGAAGAAGATGGCACCTCATTCCTCCCTATACCGCAGTGCTTGAACGAGACTCCCTCGCAATCATCGACAACAGCGATGAAGACAGCGAACCTCAATTAAAATGGGACTGCATCGAGATGTCGGACAGCGCGATGCAGACGGTAAGGCAAAACAAAAGCCACGACATCATCTATCTGCCTCAGGGAAAGGACGCCTACATCTCAAGGAAGCCACAGACGGGCGACCGAATCGCCCCGCTCGGCATGAGGGGAACACGACTGGTCAGCGACATAATAAGCGACGCACGTCTTGACAGCATAGCACGAAGACGTGTCCGGGTTCTTGAAAGGAAGGAAGACAGCGAGGTTATATGGATAACAGGACTTAAAAGGAGCCGCCACGAACTGATAGCGCCCGATGTCGCCATTATACACAGGGCTGAGTTTCTGCGTGAAGAAACATCTGAACATTAAGAGAATCGGAGTTGTTGTTGCTATATAACCGTCAGAAAATTGAGCCATGAAAAGAATAATTATAACGGGAGCTTCCTCAGGCATAGGATATGCGGTGGCGGAGGCATTGGCATCGCGCGGCGTCAGGTTAGGACTTGCCGCGCGGCATACCTCCACGCTGAAAGAACTCAAAGAAAAATATCCCGACTGTGTGGAATATGAGTCGATCGACATCACCCATGCCGACGCACCCCGCAAACTGTCGGAACTGATAGAGAAGACCGGAGGGATGGACATCTATTTCCACGTAGCCGGCATTGGCTACGACAATCCTACGATGGATCCTCAGCGGGAGGCTACAATCATCAACACCAACGCGAGCGGCTTCGCACGGATGACAAGCACCGCCTACTCCTATTTCAGGAGCAAGAGGAAGAGGGGGCAGATAGTTGCCGTCACAAGCGTCGCCGGCACCAAAGGCATCGGAGAACTCTCCGCATATTCCGCATCCAAACGCTGCGCCAGCACCTATCTGACGGCACTGGCACAACTATCGAATAACGAACTTGCCGGCATTAGCATCACCGACATACGTCCCGGATGGGTGCGTACTCCCCTACTCCATTCCGACACCGAGTATCCTATGGAGATGAGCCTCGACTATGTGGTGCCTCAGATTATCCGCGCCATCGTGAAGCATCCGAGAGTGGCATACATAGACTGGCGGTGGGGGCTTGTCTGCGCAATATGGAAACTTATTCCGGACTTCATCTGGACTCGCATGGATTACAAAAAATTACATCCTCTTGGGCGGAGGCACGAGCAGAGCAAATGATTAGATGAATGACAGCTAATTTGAAATAAGAATAAACCACTTCAAATCATCAACTAAGAGACATCATGAAAGCAAAACGGCTACTAATTTTAGTACTGGCGACTGCAGCGACAGCAATCGCCTCCGCCGCGCAGTATATGCGCGACATCACCGTCGACGCGAGCGGCAAGGGAGACTTCAAGACCATCACCGAGGCACTTGAAGCCATCCGCGCATATATGGACTACCGCGTCACTGTAAACATAAAAAACGGAGAATACCACGAGAAACTGGTCATTCCATCGTGGCTTCAGAATGTAGACTTCATAGGCGAGAATCCGGACAGCACCATCATCACCTATAATGATTACGCAAAACTTGACAATATGGGCACATTCCGCACATATACCGTGCGAGTGGACGGCTGCGACCTGACATTCAAGAATCTCACGATACGCAACAACGCCGGGCGTGTGGGTCAGGCGGTGGCGCTTCACACGGAAGGCACAAACCTTAAATTCGAGAACTGCCGTCTGCTCGGCGACCAGGACACTCTCTTCGCGGCAGGCTATGACTCGAATCTGGAATTCGTCAACTGCTACATAGAGGGCACCACCGACTTCATATTCGGACCGGCAACCGTATGGTTTGAGGGATGCACCATCCACAGCAAAGCCAACTCCTATATCACGGCAGCCTCAACCCCGAAAGAAAAGGAATTCGGGTATGTATTCAAGAACTGCGACCTCACCGCCGCCGACGGCGTGACCAAGGTTTATCTCGGGCGTCCGTGGCGACCGTATGCCGCCACCTGTTTCATCGACTGCACCATGGGAAGCCACATCACCGGCACCGGCTGGGACAACTGGCGCGACAAAGCCAACGAAAAGACAGCACGCTACTCCGAATACGGAAGCAAGGGAGCAGGCGCGGCACCCGACAAAAGAGCCGCCTGGAGCCGGCAGTTGTCCGGCAGCGAGGCGGCAAAGATCACTAAAGAACGGGTTCTTAAAGATTAGATCATCTACTTGTCAATTTTTCTAAAAGGAGGATTGAAAGCCGACGGCACCTTGCATGAGTCATAACTCGTGATGAGATATGAGATGAGGGAATCATTATTGCAGATAATCTCGTCAAGCATTTTCCGGTAGGCGTTCATGTCGACAATCGTCTTGCGAGCCACACCCGTTTTCACAGCCGCGTCGATAACCGCGGGAGCCACCACTGAAAGGAGCCTCCGGTCGAAGGGTTTCGGGAGCAGATACTCCGGACCGAACTCGAGGTCGTTTCTTCCATAGGCAGCCTTTATTCGCTCCGGCACCTCCTCCTCGGCAAGCCTTGCAATCGCCTTAGCCGCCGCCACCTTCATAGCCTCATTGATTTCCGATGCCCGGCAGTCGAGAGCACCTCGGAAGATATATGGGAACCCGAGCACATTATTGATCTGGTTGGGATAATCGCTGCGTCCGGTAGCGAAAATAAGGTCGGAACGAGTGGCGACTGCAATGTCGTATGCTATTTCCGGTTCCGGATTAGCAAGCGCGAAGACCACCGGTCTCTCCGCCATCGAAAGCACCATCTCCGGCGTGACAACGTTTGCCACAGAGAGGCCGAGGAACACATCCGCACCGCGCATAGCGTCTGCAAGAGTGTGAAGGTCTCGGTCGGTGGCAAACTCCCTTTTGGCACCTGACAGATTCTCACGGTCGCTTCGAATCACACCGTGGCTGTCGCACATGACTATATTCTCCGGGTTCACGCCAAGTTCGCGGTAAAGACGAGTGCATGCAATCGCCGCCGCGCCCGCGCCATTTACCACAAGGCGGACATCACCAATCTCCTTACGCTGGATTTTCAGAGCGTTGATAAGCGCTGCCGACGAAATGATGGCGGTTCCATGCTGGTCGTCGTGCATCACGGGAATGTCGAGTTGGCTACGCAGAGAGTCTTCAATCTCAAAACATTCCGGTGCCTTGATATCCTCAAGATTAATGCCTCCGAAAGTCGGCGCGAGCCTCGCCACAGTCTTAATGAACTCCTTTGGATCATTCTCGTCAATCTCGATGTCAAACGCGTCGAGACCGGCGAATATCTTGAAAAGAAGCGCCTTACCCTCCATCACAGGCTTAGCCGCCTTCGCGCCTATATTGCCGAGACCGAGGACGGCAGTACCGTTGCTTATGACCGCCACGAGATTGCACTTGTCGGTATACTCGAAAATACGGTCGGGACTGTCCTTGATCGCGAGGCATGGATATGCCACACCCGGCGAATAAGCGAGAGAGAGGTCTTCCGGAGTATCGTAAGGTTTGGTTGGAACCACCTCGATTTTTCCGGGGCGGGGATAGCGGTGATAATTTAGGGCCGCTCTTTCATTACTATTCATATTTATTACTTTTTTATTAGCAATCTGAGAACTCCGAGAACTCCGAGAGCTCTGAGGGCTCCGAGAACTCCGAGCTATAGGAGCTATATGCCAATACAACGCTTTATCGCCGCTTGAGGTTTAGGAGATCCGGGCTAACGCTTATAAAGGTTGTTGGAAGTAATGTAGTCGAGGACTTTGAGATTGAGAAGATTGCGCAATCGTTTCACTGAATCTTGCGATCCGTCGGCAATAAGCCGGCGAATCTCGGTGGAAGACACCTCCATCTGCGGCGCCCCTTCGAGAACGGTGACGCCCTTAGGCACATCCGGAATCGGCTGTAAGGGACGGGGATATACTATGACACCAAACTCACGGCATATAAGATCGGGATTTTTCCATAGTTTGAAATCCGCCCAGTTGTCGCCCCCTATAATAATTCGGAAACTGCAATCCGGGAAAACATCCCTGAGACGGGAAAGCGTCAGCCACGAATAAGATGGCACCGGAAGTGAGAATTCGAAATCAGAAACCCTAAGCCCCGGCAAATCCTGCACGGCGAGGCGTAGCATCTCAAGCCTCTGACTGTCGGAAGCCACCGGACCCTTTTCTTTCAACGGATTGCGGGGCGACACCATCAGCCACACCTCATCGAGTCCGGCATTTGCCAGCGTATAGAGAGCAAGACTTGTGTGACCGACATGCACAGGGTCGAAACTGCCTCCAAAAACACCTATCTTCTTCACAATCCAAATCTCTTTTATTGAAGTTATCTAAGAATTTGTTTCTACTTATTAACGAAAGAAGTAAAATATATAACCTTGGACAACTTCATTTCTTTTTACGAACCGAAAAACCGAAACCGCCGATTGGATCACCCATGCCGAAATACTGACCATGACTATACACGAGCATACCGGCTTTCTCAAGCTCAAGTTTTCCGGTCTCTTCATTGAGGAAGCGCGAATCAGCCCTCACATTGATAACCTCGGCAATAAACATATCATGGCTACCAAGCCGCGTCACGCTCTTGACACGGCACTCAATGGAAACGGGGGACTCCTCAATAGTGGGCGACTTCACCGTCTCTCCGGGGATGGGATGCAGTTTTGTCTCCTTCCATTTGTCGAAGTCCCGTCCTGAACGGACGCCCGCCCAGTCTACGGCACGCGCCATATCGGCAGTAGTCAGATTAATGGTAAACTCCATCTCGCGCATGAGAATTTCATGAGAAAACCGCTCGGGACGCACGGATATATAACACATGGCGGGGTCGGAACAGACTGTTCCAACCCACGCCACTGTCAACATATTCCAATCTTCCGGTTCAGCGCCACAAGTGACGATGACAGCCGGAAGAGGATAAATCATGGTTCCCGGTCGCCAGGAAACTTTCATACGAATACGATTAGACGTTAAGGTCCTTAAGAACCTGATCTATATGAGCGTCGGCAACTTTCACCACCTCCTCATATTTGTCCTTGTCGGGCATATCCTCGCGAACCTCGACATAGAACTTGATCTTAGGCTCGGTGCCAGAAGGACGAATGGATACCTTGTCGCCGGAAGCCGTGAAGAACTGGAGCACATTGCTGGTGGTGGGGAAATCCATCTTCGTGACCTCGCCGGTGCGCAGATCCCTGCAGTTGAGGTCGAGATAATCCTTGATGAGCACTACATCGCTGCCTGCAATCTGCTTGGGAGGATTCTCACGGAAATTCTTCATCATCGCCACTATTTCCTCTGCGCCGCTCTTACCGGGACGCACCACGCTCACGCCTCTCTCACGGCTGAAACCGATTTCGAAATAAATCTGCTTGAGAAGTTCATAGAGGTCCATACCCTTGTCGGCAGCCCATGCAGCGATTTCGCACATCAGGGGCACAGCAGAGATAGAGTCCTTATCGCGCACGAAAGTCTCGGCAAGGAAGCCGTAGCTTTCCTCACCGCCGCCGAGATAGCGAGCGGTACCCTCAAGTTCGCGCATCACATTTGCAATCCACTTGAAACCGGTGAACACGTCATACATCTTGACGCCGTTCTTGTCGGCAATCCTCTTCACAGCCTCGGTAGAGACGATTGTCTTCACCACATACTCGTTACCTGTCATCCTGCCGAGCTCTGTGTTTCGAGTCATAAGATAATAGAGGAAGATCATGAGAATCTGGTTGCCGTTGACCAGCTGATACTCACCCTTTCCGTCCCTCACCACGAGACCTACACGGTCGGCGTCTGGGTCAGAAGCGAGCACGAGACTTGCGCCAACTTCCTTAGCCTTGGCGATACCCATAGCCATCGCCTCCGGATTCTCGGGATTGGGCGAAACCACAGTGGGGAAATCACCGGACTGAACGTCCTGCTCCGGAACGTGGATGATGTTTTCAAAGCCCCACATCTTAAGAGAGTCGTACATCAGCATAGAGCCGGTGCCATGGATCGGGGTGTAGACAATCTTCATGTCGGCGTGTCTGCGGTCAGCCTCGGGAGAAAGCGACAGCCCGTGAATTTCCTTAAGGTAAGGC
This sequence comes from Muribaculaceae bacterium, assembly GCA_017626045.1. Taxonomy (GTDB): domain Bacteria; phylum Bacteroidota; class Bacteroidia; order Bacteroidales; family Muribaculaceae; genus Lepagella. The sequence continues at coordinate 20,618 of JAGAJP010000002.1, forward strand.
TCGTCGACATCCTTGCCAATAATCTGGATAAGGTCTTTGTTTGGCTTAAACTTAATCTGGTCGACGGAAGTAATCTGATTTACATAGGCAATAGTCTCCACATCGTGGGGAGCAATCATCTGGGCGCCGTCGCTCCAGTAAGCCTTGTATCCGTTGTATTCCTTGGGGTTATGGCTTGCGGTCACCATCACGCCGCTCTGGCATCCGAGATGACGAATGGCGTAGCTTACCTCGGGAGTCGGACGACAGGCGTCGAAAAGATACACCTTAATGCCGTTTGCAGAGAAGATGTCGGCAGTCAGTTCGGCAAACTTGCGCGAATTGTTGCGCACGTCATGTCCGACAGCCACAGAAATCTGCGGAAGATCCTTGAAGCAGTCTTTCAGATAGTTTGCGAGACCCTGGGTAGCGGCTCCGACGGTATAGATATTCATACGGTTAGAACCGGGGCCCATTATACCGCGCAAACCGCCGGTACCGAATTCGAGATCCTTATAGAAAGCCTCGATAAGGTCAGTCTTATCCTCGGCGTCAAGCAGTTTTTTCACAGCGGCACGAGTTTCCTCGTCATATTGGGGGCCAAGCCATTTTTCAGCTTTGGCAACCACCGTCTTCATCAATTCTTCGTTGTCCATTGTACTGATTTTGGGTTTATGAAGTGTAACAATTCCTATTAAAGATGGAGACGCGCAGCAACGGCGCCTCCAATACAGATGCAAATATAATGAAATAAACCGACAACAGCAAGACATTTTCAAATAATATTTGCCGATATGATTAATATTAGTTAACTTTGCACCATGATATACTCCATGACCGGATTCGGTCGAGGAATCTCGACCGCACCCAATAAGAAAATCACAGTCGAGATCAAGAGTCTCAATTCAAAACAGCTTGACCTCAGCATGCGAGTTCCCGGCTATTTCCGAGAGCTTGAGGTAGAACTGCGCAACCGGCTAATGCACAAGCTGGAGCGCGGCAAGGTCGATCTCAATGTAAATGTAGAAAACACCGCCGCAGAGGCACCTTGCGACGTAAACATCGAAGTGCTTCTTGACTACAAGAAGCAGATAGAGAACGCCGCGGCGACGCTTGGCGTCGGGGAGCCTACCGACTGGTTTCCGATTCTGATGCGAATGCCTGAGGCCTTGAAGACACAGCTTCAGACCCTTGAGGACACGGACATCAAGTCATTCTGGGAAGCCTGCGACGAAGCCACCGAGCGGCTGAGGGAGTTCCGCGCCTCGGAAGGACGCAAACTGTATTCGTTCTTCCTGGAAAAAGCACGCAACATATCAGCATTGCTCGAACGCGTGGAGCCGTATGAGAAGGATAGAATAGTCAAAATCCGTGAAAGGCTCGACACGCAGCTGAAGCGTCTCACGGGAATAGAATACGACCAGGGGCGTCTTGAGCAGGAACTGATTTTCTATATCGAGAAACTCGACATAGCAGAGGAAAAGACACGTCTCGCAAGCCACATAAACTATTTTCTGGAGACGCTCGGCGAGGAAGACGAGAAGCCAGCGTGCGGACAAGGAAAGAAACTCGGCTTCATAGCCCAGGAAATGGGAAGGGAGATTAACACCTTAGGCTCCAAGTCGAACGACGCCGAGATGCAGAAGATAGTGGTTATGATGAAAGACGAACTCGAACAAATCAAAGAGCAGGTGCTCAACGTGCTCTGAAACATACCAACCTAACCCCTCAGCATGGAAAAAGGAAAAATAATAGTATTGTCTGCTCCGAGCGGCACAGGCAAGTCATCCATCATAAAGCGCCTCATGGACTATCCGGAACTGAGACTGGGGTTTTCCGTGTCGGCCACATCCCGGGCACCGCGAGGCACAGAGCGCAACGGTGTAGAGTATTACTTCATCAGCCATGAGGAATTTATGAGCAGCGTGGAAGCCGGGGCGTTTGTGGAATGGGAGGAAGTGTATTCCGGCACATGCTACGGCACACTTAAAAGCGAGGTGGAACGGGTCACCGACGCAGGCCTCAACCTCATCATGGATATCGACGTGAAGGGAGGTCTGAATGTAAAGAAGACCTTCGGCGACCGCGCCATCACAATCTTCATCCTGCCCCCATCCAAAGAAGAACTGGAACGCCGACTAAGGGGAAGAGGAACAGACACTGAGGAAGTAATCCGGAAACGCCTTGACAAGGCAGACTTCGAGCTCAGCCATGCACCTGAATTCGATGAACGCGTGGTCAACGACGACCTTGAGAAAGCCGTAGAAGAGATTCGCGGGATAATCCTTCGTGAAGACAAGAATATGAAACCCGCCGAACAGGTAGTCGGATGAGCCGACAGGCAACCTGAGAGCGCATCTTAAAGAAACAGATCGCCGCCAATCCAATGTGATCAGCGGCGATTTTTTTATTGGGATGATTCTTTACTTCAGAAGAGGGGGAAGCTTTTGGGAGTGTTCATGTACTTCTGCTCGAAATCCTGGTCGCTCATGCAGAGCATCAGGATACCCTGGATGAGAGTCACAATGCCCCAGAGACCGCAGGTAACCAGCGAAAGGAGGATGCAGTAAATACCGCCGGAGACTTTGCCGAGCACAAAGTAATGCACGCCGAGAGTACCTACGAGAATCGCAAGGATTCCGCAGATGAGTTTCTTCTGCGACACATCCTCGTGACGAATCTGGCTGTCGGTCCTGCCACGGCGATAGATCATGTCCATCAGCTCCGGATAGGTATAGAGGGGAGCCCAGTTGATTCCATCCCGGCTTACGGGGGTCTGCTCGTTGACATTGTAGGCGAGCATCTGCTCATGATTCATCGGGCCGATCGACGACCCGTTTAGATTGATGTAATATTCCATAACTTCCAGTTTAAAGTTTTCAATTCTCACTTGGATTATCTTGAAAATGCCTAACCATCAAAGACTGCAGCAAACTTCAAGATCAGTTAGTCGCATAATAGTTTTTATGAGAGCCGTATGCTCCGTAGCTTCCTCCACCGTCGGTGCCGTTGAGCAGGAGCGACATGTTTCTGTATTCCCTGCTCTTGTAGACGTTTTCCAGTTCGGAAAGGAGACCGCGCTCGAAGAGTCCGGCACGCACCACGAAGATAGTGTTGGTGCAGACGGTGCTGAATATTCTTCCGTCGGCAATCATGCCAATAGGCGCATTGTCGATGAATATGATGTCATATTCCTCCCTTAGGTGTTCCACCATCGGGGCGAGGCGACCGTTCTCAAGAAGTTCCGTAGGATTAGGGGGAGTCTTGCCCCCGGGGAGCATGTCGAGGTTTTCATGAAGTTTTCCCTTTACGATTACATCATCGACATTCTTGACTTTCCCCATAAGCACCTGCGCAAATCCGGCATCAGGATTCCCGACATAGGAGGAAGAAGAATTGCGCCTCATGTCGCCGTCGATCACAAGAATCCTCTTTCCGCGAATAGCGAGCGCCATAGCAAGGTTTACAGTAACGAAACTCTTTCCGGATCCGGGATTGAAACTTGTCACCATTACAACGGGACACTTGTCGTCTTCATCAAGCATGAAGTTAAGGTTGGTACGCACCACGCGGTATGCCTCGTTGACGACATTACGGTTTCCGGCGCTGACCACCACCATGTGGTCCTTGTCGTCGTATTTCTTCGGGTTAACCTTCGGAATCTCGCCAAGGAAAGGAATGGTCAGGCCTTTGAGATCGTTGCGGTCACGAACCTTGGTGTTTGAAACCTCACGCACGTAGATAGCGCCAACGGGGATAGCAAGACCGAGAATGAAAGCGAGAGCGAGAACAGTCGTAGCCTTCGGAGATGTAGGCTCCTGATCTCCGTGCGGACGCGCAATCACGCGGGTATTATATGCGATAAATGCCTGGTTGAGCTGATTTTCCTCTTTTTTCTGAAGAAGATATAGATAAAGGCTTTCCTTAACCTTCTGCTGCCGCTCCACGCTAAGGAGGAAGCGAGTCTGCTCAGGATTGTTAGAGAGGTTCTTTTCCACCCTTCCTTTCTCCCTGCTAAGATTGCTGATAGACTTCGAGAGAAGTTCAATCTGATTGTCGATAGATGAAATGATCACATTGCGCGACTCCGCAATCTGAGCGTCGAGCTGCTTAGCCACGGGGTTGTCGGGCGATGAATTTGAGACAATCGCGTTGCGGTTAAGAACAGTCTGGTTGTAAGCCATAATCTGGCTTTCAAGTCCGGTGGACTGAACTCCGGTGTTGACCGGAATCACCTTACCCTCGGCATCGTCGCGCGAGAGATAGTCTTTCAGATACTTTGCCATCTGAATCTCGTTGGTGAGCTCGAGCATCTTCTGACGCGCCATCTGCTCCTCAGTGAGATCGATAGTGGCGCTCGCCACGAGGTCGGGGATTTTGTTTTCCGACTTGAAATCGGAAATGTCCACATCCACATCGGCAAGCTCCTTGCTGAGCGACACAAGACGTTCGTCGATAAAGTCGGACGAAGCGAGAGCCACCTCATTCTTGTTGGCAACCCAGTCTTCGTTGTATATCTGGATCATGGTGTTGAGGACATCCTCGGCACGACGTGCAGAACCGTCCCTGACGGTGAGTTCCGTCACCGACGCCTCCTTCCGGAGCTCGTCGACACTCAGTTTCTGAATCCAAGACTCCACAGCGCCCACGATAGAAGAGCGGCTGACCCCGATGGTATAGTCCTTATCGTCATCTTCCTTCTTGTCCTTGCCGAAGAAAGGAGTCTTTTCAATCTTGATCTTACCGAGCGGAGTCATCACAGACTCGCCGAACTTGACAGGAGCCTTCTGTTTGAAATCGACTTTCTTTGCCTTCACGACAAACTTATCGAGGCTGATGTTGCCGTTTTCATCAATTTTCATTCTGAAACTACCCCCTTTGTTTTCGGGAAGCGTCTCGAAATCGACAGTGACGGGTAGGTTGGAACCATAAAGCGTCACCGAGCGGAGGCCCTTCTTCATTATATAAGATGTCTGCAGACCGAGTCTTTTCACCACTTTCTCCATAAGGTCAGGCGACTCGAAATAAGCCATCTCATTATACAGGTTGTTTGTTCCCTGCCCGATACCGAGGTCAGCAAACATAGCCAGAGCGCTTGATGCTCCGGAGTCGTCCTCGTCTTTGATCTCGACCTGAGCCGATCGGGTGAACACCTCAGGCTTCCAAGCCAAGAAAAGGACACCGAGACCGAGACAAACGGTAAGCGACAGAGCGATCCATCTCCACTGCCTCAAAATCGCGTCCAAAAGTTCTTTGGGAGTCATCTTCTGCTCCACAGGCTTCGACACACTCTGCGTCTGGTCGTTATTGCTCATATTATTTCTATATACTTATTTCTATTATGCGTCGTAAGGTAATAACGCGAGAAAAAAGCCTTTCAGTATGTTTCCGAAAGACACAAACTCAAATATCACGCAAAATTAGCAAAAAAATGTGACAAATGCAACAATGGGACCTTGAAGGAGAGCTCGTGTCAAAGAGCGGCGTCATGCGACGACATGTAGTCGTTAAGAATTATTGAAGCCGCTATTGCATCCACGAGATTTTTGTCGCGTCGCGCCATTTTATGAAGTCCGCCATCAATCATCGCACGGTGAGCGAGACAGGAAGTGAACCGCTCATCGTATCTCACCACCGGCATATCGGGCAATTCCTTAGCCAGCGACTTGAGGAAAGGATTAATATATCGGCAGCTTTCTGAGTCGCTGCCATCCATCTGCTTAGGAAGCCCCACGATAATCCTCTCCACCTCGTTGGCGGCGCAATAATCCTTAAGAAACTGCAGGAGGTCGCAAGCGCGGACCGTTGTGAGTGGATTCGCACAAATCTTCAAAGTGTCTGACACTGCTATTCCGCATCTTTTTCTGCCATAGTCAACAGCGAGAAGTCTACCCATAATGCATAATTCATAAAAAGCGCACACCTGCCGGGATGACCGGGAGGTGTGCGTGAATATTAAACGCGATTGGCAACCACGATTACTTCTTGTTGCCGAAATAGCGCTGGTAAAGGCCATAGAAGCCGCGACCGTGGCGAGCCTCGTCCTTAGCCATCTCATGAACTGTGTCGTGGATAGCGTCGAGGTTCTGAGCCTTTGCGTTCTTGGCGATACGCATCTTGTCTTCGTTGGCGCCTGCCTCAGCGTGCATACGCTTTTCAAGGTTTGTCTTGGTGTCCCAAACCATGTCGCCGAGAAGTTCAGCGAACTTAGCGGCATGCTCAGCCTCTTCAAATGCATAGCGTTTGAAAGCCTCAGCGATTTCAGGATAACCCTCGCGGTCAGCCTGACGAGACATAGCGAGATACATACCCACTTCGGTGCATTCGCCGTTGAAATGGTTGTTGAGATCTTTCTTCATCTCCTCGTCGGTGTCCTTAGCAACGCCGACTTCGTGCTCTGTGACGAACTTCAGGAGTTCAGACTTGTCAAGTTCCTTGAATTTAGAAGCAGGGGCGCCGCACTGCGGGCACTTCTCCGGGGCAGTCTCGCCCTCAGCCACATATCCGCAGATAGTGCAGATCCATTCTTTTGCCATAGTATATTTTATTTTTTTGTTGGTTTAACAAATGTTTTTTCAACAGCCGATAAAACTCGCGCTTACTTGATACTCGCGCACGCGCGTTCCTACCGTCATGAATAGAACAATCGTCCGGTGCATTTGGTTCAAGCCACGAAATATTATCTGCAAATTTCATAGAATGCGACAGCAGCCGCCGCAGCCACATTCAGGGAGTCCACCCCGTGGTGCATCGGAATCTTCACCACATAGTCGGCTTTCCTGATGGACTCTTCCGGCAGTCCATACCCCTCGGAACCGAGAATCAGCGCCAGGCGCTCCTCCTTCTTCAGCACCGGATCATCGATTGAAACCGAATCGAACCGAAGAGCCAGGGCCGCAGTCTTGAAACCGCATTCCCGCAATATGTCTATGTCGCTGAGACGGGTCCAGGGCACAAGAAACACGGAGCCCATCGACACTCTCACCGACCTTCGGTTGAGAGGGTCACACGCCGTAGGGGTAAGCAACACGGCATCAATTCCCAACGCCGCGGCCGAGCGGAATATCGCCCCGATATTGGTGGTGTCGCTGACATCGTCGATTACGGCGACTCTCTTTGCCTCCCGGCAAAGCATAGCCGGGTCGTGAAGCGCAGGGCGTCGCATGGCGCAGAGCACACCGCGAGTCAGAGTATATCCCGTTATGGAAGCCAGGACTTCACGACTCCCGGTATACACCGGGACATTCCCGGGCAACCTCTCCAGAATCGGAGCCGCGTCGCCATCAATATGACGTCTCTCGCAAAGCAGCGACAGCGGCTCGAGACCGGCATCGAGAGCCACACTTATTACCTTCGGGCTCTCGGCGATAAAGACGCCCTGCTCGGGATGCAAGGAATTGCGAAGCTGAGCCTCGGTAAGAGAAGAATAAACGCTTACCCTTGGGTCGGCAACCGACGTTATCACCTCGGGCTGCATCACACAAGTTTCTTATATCGTATCCTGTGTGGAGTATCGGCATCGATTCCGTCGCGCTTCTTACGGAACTCCTCATAGTCGGAATATCCGCCCTCGTAGAAACAGACTTTCGAATCGCCCTCAAACGCCAGGATGTGGGTCGCGATGCGATCAAGGAACCAACGGTCGTGGCTGATGACCACGGCGCAGCCTGCGAAATTCTCAAGACCCTCCTCAAGAGCCCGGAGCGTATTGACATCGATATCGTTGGTGGGCTCGTCGAGAAGCAGAACGTTTCCTTCCTCCTTCAGCGCCATCGCCAGATGCAGACGGTTTCGTTCGCCGCCCGAGAGGATGCCTATTTTCTTCTCCTGGTCGGCGCCGGTGAAATTGAACTTCGACAGATATGCACGCGCGTTCATGTCTCTGCCACCCATCCTGAACGACTCCACACCCTGAGATATTACCTCGTAGACAGTTTTCTCCGGATCCAGATCCTTGTGGGTCTGGTCGACATACGCAATCTTGACAGTTTCACCCACCTCGAAATCGCCCTTATCCTGATGCTCGAGACCCATTATAAGTCGGAACAGGGTTGTCTTACCGGCGCCGTTGGGACCAATAACCCCCACAATTCCATTTGGAGGCAGCATGAAGTTGAGGTCATCGAAAAGATTCTTCTCGCCGAAAGCCTTCGCCACATGATTAGCAAGAATGACCTTATTGCCGAGTCTCGGACCATTCGGGATGAAAATCTCGAGTTTTTCCTCGCGCTGCTTCTGGTCTTCGTTGAGCAGGCGGTCGTAGCTTGATAGACGCGCCTTTCCTTTTGCCTGCCGCGCCTTGGGCGCCATCCTCACCCATTCGAGCTCACGCTCGAGAGTCTTGCGCCTCTTGCTTGCCTGCTTCTCCTCCTGCGCCATCCGCTTGGTCTTCTGGTCGAGCCACGAGGAATAATTGCCTTTCCATGGGATACCCTCTCCTCTGTCGAGTTCCAGAATCCATCCAGCCACATGATCGAGGAAATAACGGTCGTGGGTAACGGCTATGACGGTGCCGGGATACTGCTGAAGATGCTGTTCAAGCCAGTCGATCGACTCGGCGTCGAGGTGGTTGGTGGGCTCATCGAGCAGGAGCACATCGGGCTGCTGGAGGAGGAGTCGGCAAAGCGCCACCCTGCGACGCTCGCCACCTGACAACTGAGAGACCGGCTGGTCGTCGGGCGGACAACGGAGCGCGTCCATGGCGCGTTCAAGCTTATTGTCGATATTCCAGGCGTCCGTGGCGTCGAGTTTATCCTGAAGCTGAGCCTGACGGTCCATAAGTTTTGCCATTTTTTCCTCGTCCTCAAGCACGTCGGGGTCGCAGAAGGCATTGTTGACCTCCTCATATTCCGCAAGAAGATCCATCACAGGCTTCACACCTTCCTCCACCACTTCCCTCACAGTTTTCTGAGGGTCAAGTTTTGGATCCTGCTCCAGATACCCGACAGAATAACCGGGCGAGAACACCACCTCACCCTGATAGCTCTTGTCGATACCGGCGATAATCTTCATAAGGGTAGACTTACCGCTGCCGTTAAGGCCTATGATACCGATTTTGGCGCCATAGAAAAACGACAGGTATATATTCTTTAGGATCTGGCGTTGGGGCGGAATGACCTTCGACACCCCCACCATAGAGAAAATAACTTTTTTATCGTCTGCCATAAATATGTATGTTAATCATAGATGGACTCTTATTTTGCCGCCGACTTTGTGCGGTAGTCACACTTCACCTTGCCCTTCGCGAGATTGTTGAGTTTGGTCCTTATCAACTGCTTTCTTATCGGCGCGATACGGTCAGTATAAACAGTCTGCTCAAGATGGTCGTATTCATGCTGAATGATACGGCTGAGAAAACCGGTGAACTCCTTCTCGTGCTCTTCGAAATTCTCGTCAAGCCAGTTGAGACGCACATGCTCAATCCTCTTCACGTTTTCCGAGAGCCCCGGAAGTGAAAGACATCCCTCCGCCCTGCTAACCGGGGGCATATCCTCAATAACATCCAGAATAGGATTTACAAGCACCATCCGGGAGTCTCGACAGTCGGGGAACTCATCAGCGAAGACGCTTCCGTCGAGCACTATAAGTCTGATTGACTTACCAATCTGAGGGGCAGCGAGACCCACACCTTCGGAATGATACATCGTTTCCCACATATCGTCGATGAGTTTCTTTAGATCCGGGTAATCCGGATCAATTTCTTCTGTCTCCTCCCTTAGCACAGGGTGGCCGTATAGATATATCGGTAAAACCATTTTTTAAAATATTTAAGTTGGTAATGATTTCTAATTTAAATTGGTCTAATTGGTCTAATTGGTCTAATTGGACCAATAGTATGCCCCTTCTTCTTAAGAATTTCTGTAAGCCTTAGGCGACATCCCGACGTTTTTCTTGAAATATTTCCCGAAGAAAGACTGAGTCGGAAAATTCAGGTTGTCGCTAATCTGCTGTACGGTAAGGTTCGTCGATTTCAGGAGCACCTTCGCCTCAAGAATCATGAAGCGCTCAATCCAAGAAGCGGCGGAGAAACCGGTCTGGGACTTGACTGTCCTCGACAGATGCTTGGGAGTCACGCCGAGTTGAGCAGCGTAGAACTCCAGGAAACGCTGCGTCTTGAAATTATCGCGGACGAGTTTGATAAAACGGTCACTGAGTCTTTTGGCGGAATCGGTGCCCTCTTCTATAAGGTCGAAGCATCGATATGCATATCGGAAATAAAAAGCGATGATGGAATGCCGTAGCACCTTCAGCACGTTTGGATTCTTAGCATCGGCCGCGATCAGATGGAGTGAATCGTATAGATTGTCGAATTTCGGGGCAATGTCTTCCGGTATCCGGAAGACAGGATGAGAAGCAATGGCGGTAAGATTCTGCACATCGTTGATATGGAGGAACACATCTTCCACAAAATTCTTTGACATCACCACAAAAGAAGCCGAGAAGTCGGAGCTGACCTCGATAAGCTGGAGCGTCTCGCCACACTTGATGCTGACCACCGCAGGTCCAGACATCTCTATAACCTGAAGATTTATCGCCGCCTTGAAAAAACCGCGTCTCACATATATAGAAACCGAGGCTGTCAGCTTCGCCGGCTCCATAGCATTCGGCATCATGGCAGCGGTAAAATTGTCGAAAATCCAGAAATCACGGCCCAGGATTTCGTCAACATTCATAGGGAGGGCCATGTATCCATAGTCCATTTTGCTGTCGTAGATCATGATTTTTTCATTTTGTCGGCAATCACCAGTCCCAGAAGGATGAAGATGCAGCCGAGATACCCGAACATATAAATTTTCTCACCCAAAAGCAGCCAGCCGGCAATCATGGTAACAGGAGGCTGAAGATATATATAGTTGTTTGTAGCGAGCGACCCGATGATCTTCATCGACTCATTCCAGAGCAGATAAGCCACCGACGAACACATCACAGCGAGAAACAGCATGTCGAGGAGATATTCCGGATGGCTGAAATCAAGGAGAGCCGAGAAGTGTAGCGGCTGAGACTGCGCTAAAAGAAGAGGGACAGATGTAAGCAGACCGTAGAAGAACAGTTTGCGAGTGATGAATAGAGTACTGTAAATTGGGATAAGGCGTTTGATGACTATAGAATAAACAGCCCACGACATAGCGCAACTCAGAGCGAGAAGGTCGCCGAAAGGATGAATCTCGAGACCCATTCCCTTTCCCAGCGACTCACTCAAAATCACCATCGCCACACCCATGAAAGCGACCGCCGATCCTATAGTCTCCCCCTTTCCCATCTTTGTCTTATAGATGATGGAAAGAAGAATGGCGGTGAAGATTGGCGAGATTGACGACAGCAGCGACACGTTTCCGGTGGTGGTGTACATCAGCGCATAGTTTTCCATGAGAAAATAGAGGGTACCGCTGCAAACGCCGCAGAGCGCGAGCTGAATCTCGTCTGACCAAGATTTGGACCGCAAATCGCGGAAAGTGAACAACAGCATTATCACATAGGCGATGGCAAATCGATAAACATACACCTCAACCGGAGTCATAAGGGCGTCTTCCATCAGCACTTTCGAGGCGATGAAACTGCAACCCCAGCATACAGCTGTGAGCAACGCCGCCAAATGACCCACTATCTTATACTTTTTCCAATTATGTTTTTTCTCAGAAGTCATATACAATTGCTAAAAAAGGGACCGGAATGCAACCCCTATCGCAAACGCGCAAATTAACATACAAATTTAGTAAAAAAATCCCAACAATAAAAAAATCCTGACCAAAAACCTTCAAAAGCCAACTTCGCATACACGGCTTCATATACACCTTCGTATACAGGTTCTTCAAAAAACTCTTACAATAAAGATTTCAAGTTTCGTATTTGCCTAAACTTGAATAAAGATAGACCGGTCTGCATGTCATGTGTCATGCAGACCGGTGCTTGCCAACATCGTTTAAGGTCGGTTCTATATATTGCTAAGTACAAGTCAATTCATGGAAACTACCTAACTATTATTTTCTGTCTTTCCAGAGTCTTCCCGCCTGTCGATGCGACGGCTATATATACACCGGGAGTCAGCCCGGCGGTGGTCAGACACACTCTGCCTGTACCTTCCGCAACCGCAGCCTGCTGTCCCTGCATATTGTAAAGAGACACCCTATTCAAGCAATTGTCTTCTCCGAAGGATACAGTTCCATCACCGATAAGCATCCGGCTTCCCTCGCTTATTGTCTCCACTCCGACAAAAACATCTTTATACGGCACATTATAGCCAATATCATTGCTAAAAATCACATTGCCCTGCATGTCAAGAACCCTCAGGAAGCGGTTATAGCACCACATGTGTGTAGCATGAAGGGTAAACTCATGATAGTTGAGACACCCATCCTCAATGGCTCCAACTCCTTCAATCACCGGGCTTTGCCAGCCCGGCTTGTCGTCATAATCAATTACCCATCCGATTTCAATCCGCCTGCATTCCTCTCCGTCAATTTCGACTGTCGTAGTGGAAAGATTTTTGAAAGTTGCATAGTCGACAGCCTTCTCAAAAAACGAAAATCCGTCGTAACATTCCCCTTCCTCACAATTGAAATCGTATATGACGGCTTCTATTATTCCATAATTGGGCGTATCTGAACTTGAGAGATATTGAGAACCGAACCAACAGTATACCCCATCACCTCTGTCATCATAATAAGCATCGAGAAGAGTATATACCACTCCGTCATCTTCCCGCATATAACCTTCATTCTCATATATATTATCTTCGAATTCAAAAATGTATGTCTTTGTCTCACGGTCATACTTTGTCGGATAAGCCTTTCTGAAAGTCACAATCCGGTGCCATGTCTTGCCATTGATTTCCTCAGTGCCGTCAAATTTCATATATTTAATGGTATAGCCGTGGAAAGTCATGCTTACGGATTCCCAAATCCTGTCATACCGTATCATCGTCTTGTAGTCGGATGCATAAGCCGAGGATGCGAGTATAATCATGACCGAAACGGCTACTATGCCACTCATTATCATTGGTGAAAGTTTTTTCATATATCAAGTTTTAAGAGACCCGGAATTAACCAAAGTGTTACCGGGGAATCCGGGTCTCGGTTGCTAATTATGTAAATAAAGCGTTATTTGTTGACTAACAATTGTCCTCCTGACTTAACGGAGAATCCGCGGCCTAAAATAATTCTCTCTCCTTTTGCCAAAAGATTGCCTCCGGATGAAACTGTACTGCCGGACAAATCGATATCCTTGTCACATCTCAAATCCAATGTTCCGTTGTCTTTTATATTCAGACCTTTTCCGCATGAAATCTTTCGACAGCACGAATATGTACATTCGCATCTGTTCCAATCTCGACTGCACCTAAAACACTTCCTTCCTTCATGCCGATTTCAGCATCTCTCACAATAAAATTCTTTGTGCATTCAGCCAGTTTTTGAGCATCACATTTAATCCTTACAACAGGAAGGCTTCCCGTCTTGAAAAAGCCTACGGCAACCATTTTGTCGTTATTGGGATATTCGAATAAATACGACTTAGGAAAGTCAAGGAGTTTCGCCATTACGTTTCCAGAGCCATCATTCATGATAAACTTACTGCCCAACATTTCCAATCCACCTGTAACTAAAATATTATTGTCATTCCATGCAGGGGTAATTTCTGATTCAGATGGAGCGTATCTCCACAATTCAAATTCCGGGTCACCTATTAGATTATGAGTATGTAGAACATGCTTATCTACTGTAAAAGAATATTTTGAAAGAGCTTCAGCTATTCCTATTTTGGGATACAGCTTAATTGCATCTAGAAAGAGTTGTTCCAAACAAGAGGACTCCTTCCAATACCCATCTCTTGTATTACCAAGATAAGCCACTCCTCCATACAAACCTCCTACTGTATATGAAGAAGCCATAGTATGAGGAATATCATATAAAAAAGTTCCGCTGTCGTAAACATCAAATGGTTCTGTTGTACACGACATCGTATAAATGATTGAGGGCGAATCGACGTTCGTCATAAGATCCAAACCATTGTATGGTGGATCATTATCTATTTGTGTCTGAGATTCAGTACTTTCATTCTCGTTCAGTGATGTTTTATATGAATTTAGAGCTTTTACAAATTCCCAGTTTCCGGCTGCACCCTTTAGTCCAGAGCAAGCGATCGTACTTGGTTCTCCATGTCCCATCAAACTGCAATAGCCGTTTTCATTAATCTTCTGAAGCATCAATTGACTTGAAGGGTAGCCGGATTGGCCAATGTCGGACATCTTAATATCCAAAAGGCATTCTACTGAATTAAAGGTATCTTGTAATTTTGAAAGTGTGCCTCTATAGTATGTAGAACCATCATATTGCACAGTAAGAACCGACTGGTTAAGATAATCAGCATTCCCACGTCCCGGATTGGTTTCATACAGAAGCAGTTTAGTGGTATAATTATAAATTTCTTCCGATGTATGACAAAGTAGTCTCCCGACATAAATATAAGGCTCATAAGACACTTTATAACAATACTCTACGTATTGTCCACTTAGATCTTTGTATAGAGACCACCGAGACTCAGATAAATCTGAGAAATAATTGTCCGTTGGAATATAAGTATCACTGTTAGGATTATGGGCTACAGTCGTTCTATATACTTTGCTAACTTTGCGGACAGGCATCTTTGTACGGTGGTCTCCGACAAGAAGGCAGAAGAAGGTATCGTATGTATCGAATTCATCTTTCAGGTATTGCCTTAAAGAAGCGGCCTCATCCACTATTCCGGTTTCCGGATTGACTTTGTATCTTGAATCCTCGTAGATGTCCTCGATTGCCTTTGTGACTACCGTGTATCCTTTCTGTGTCTTCCATGCTGCAAGGTCGGCAAGTGCAGGAAGAAGGGATCTTTCCGAAATAATGTAGTAACGCGTAAGAAGATCAGTTCCATTTGGATTCTCTTCAAGCGCTCTTTGTATTCCGGATTCATCCAGAGGTGGATTAACCACAAGTGATGAGACATCCACAATCCCGGCATGTTTGCGAGAAGGCTTTTTCTGTTGTCTTGATGAATCTTCCCGGTAATCAAGCGTTATATTGATATTCTCATACATCACAAGCCTGTTGGATTCTCCATAATACGCAAAAGGGCAGACAGACACTGCAACTATATGGTGTTTTCCCTCAAGTCGTGACTCTTTCACTATTCTCGCTGAATATGTGGAGGAATATGAACGATAGGTCCGGTCATCGGCATAAGTGAACATGCTGTCGTCATATTTGCTAATGGGAATCGGCTGCTGAACCGGCACCAATGGATAGTTCAGACTTATCTGTTTAGGAGATGAGGATGTCGTGACGCTTATGGAAAAGTCACACGCATTGTCCGGAACGAGAAACATGATGACCTTGGAAGGGATATCGGGACTTCCCGGATCGCCATCACAAAACATCAGGTCGCCTTGAAGACGGCTATATTGACTGCCGTCCGGTGCCGTTATGGTTTCCACATCCATATCTGACAGATTGAATGCCTGCGTGTGCGTTATTGCCGCGTTCAGTTTCACCGACACCAACGACAGAACGAAAACAGACAGCCGGATAAGGTTGCGGAGACTTTTTATTCTAAAATTGTCCATGGTCATGAATTTAATCGGTGATGATCATGCGTTTGCTGTCGATCTCAGTGCCATCTGCCACCAGAGTATAGATATACATTCCGGGGCGCAGTGACGAGGCGTCAATTGTCGAGACTATATCTCCACGCTCCTTAAGGTCAATGCGGTGAACCTGCTGTCCCTGAAGGTCGTATATGCAAATAAAAGCGGTCACTGTCTCATCGGGGACTGTACACTCAATGCTTGTGACAGTATTGAACGGGTTGGGCCGGTTCTGGCGAAGTACGGCCTTCTGAATGGAAAGTCCATCGGCAGATGCCGGCTTAAACACCGGACCCGCTATTTTTACAAGTTCTGCGATGGTCTCTTCCTGCTCCTTGACCTTATCGGAGAGACTGTTGTATGAGTCTACAAGAAGAGGGATAAAGCCGGTGTAGTCGATCGAGAGCATTCCATCTTCATCCGCCACTACAAGATTGGGATATATCTTCTGTATCTCCTGTGCTATGAAGCCGAATCGAACCCTTTCATCCAAGAGACCCTCATTGGCCTTTGATACCTTCCCCACAGCTCCGATAGAATCGGAGTATGAGGGTGCCACGATATTGTAAGTTATAGAGTTGACATCCTTCAGTCCAAGATATAAATCACCGGAAGCCTCTACATTCTTCTTAAGCCTTGCATCGGACGATGAGAGAAACGAGGGAGCATTCACATTATAATGGAATGTAAATGTTTTACGTTGTTGCTGAAACTCAAATGCAGTTTTGTTTTCAATGGTAAACAAAAATCCACTTTTGGCACTGAAATTAAGAAATCCCGAATATGAGTTTCCTCCAATAGATGCATTAGTACCGCTGCCGAATGATATGTACGGCGTAAAAGTTGAGGGTAATCCCGACAGAGGCCACACACTGAGACTCGCTTTTGCATCACAGCCTCCAAATGGAGTTCCTGCAACGATTTGCCCGTTGGAAAGCACTTCCAACTGAGCTTTTGCACTCAAAGAAAAGACGAGTGTCATAAAAATAATGAATTTTTTCATGACATTTGAATTTAAGTTAATAAATAGGAGAACTCATCACTCGAATCTCAACAGTCAAAGCTTTCGCAGAAGACTTGTATACGATGGCTCAAATATAAATAAAGAAATTTAATAAATGCAAATTTTTCAACAAAATATTTTAAAATATTTTAAAAACCTTCAAAATCCAACCTCGTGACCCGCTGAATTGTTTTAAGGCTAAACTCAAAAAAGGGAAATACTATGAACGACAGATTAGACACAGAGGAGCGCAAAGAGCTCCCCGACACCCTCTACGGGCTACCAGAAAGAAGAGAATACCCGATGCCCGACGCCGCACATGTACGCGCCGCCGAAGCCTATTTCCGGTATTGTCCGGAAGAACTGAAGCCAAAACTTGCGCGCGCCATACTTCACTTCGCCGGGGAATATGGTGTCGACGTAGAGTCACCCACAGTCCTCTCCTATGCCGAAAAATAAGCCCCCCATTTAACGTTTTTTGCCACTCAACCGGCACGAATAGTCTTAAATCTGAATTATTTTTTGTAATTTTGCACCCAATTACAGGTTTTCACCCCCCAAAGATGCCATCAGGACACTTGTCGGGGATAAAAAGGCATAAGAAATAATGAAGGTTAAGAAATTCGGAGGCACATCGGTAGGGAGTGCCGAGAGAATCAAGAATGTTGGCAAACTAATCAGCGGCGACGGCAAAAACGTTATTGTGCTGTCAGCAATGAGCGGCACGACAAACTCGCTCATCGAGATTTGTGACGCACTCAAGGCAGACGACAGGCAACTCGCCGCCAAGCGCATAAAGGATCTGAGAGACAAGTACACCCGCGTGGTCGAAGACCTTTACGGGACAGAGGAATATAAGAGCAAGGCAAATCAAATTATCGACGACATCTTCAGCACCATCCGCGAAGCCGCGGACGCAGACTACTGCATCGATGTCCGGAAACGTATTGTCGCCACAGGAGAACTGATGTCGACCAACCTCATGCACCTCCATTTGAAAGAAAAGGGAATCAACGCTCAACTATTGCCGGCACTCGACTTCATGAAGACCGACATCCACGGCGAGCCGGACTCTGAATATATAGAAAGGGAAGCAAGGAAGGCTATCACCGCATGCCCTGAAGCAGACCTCTATATCACCCAGGGATTCATCTGCCGCAACGCTGAGGGTAAAATCGACAATCTCGAGCGCGGAGGCAGCGACTATACCGCCTCCCTGTTGGGAGCAGCCCTGAACGCCGATGAGATTGAGATATGGACCGACATCGACGGCATGCACAACAACGACCCTCGGTTTGTGGAAGGCACCACACCGGTCCACAACCTGCACTTCGAGGAGGCAGCCGAGCTCGCGTATTTCGGTGCAAAGATCCTTCATCCGACCTGCATACAGCCCGCCAAGGCGCGCAACATACCGGTAAGGCTTCTCAACACACTCGATCCAAAGGCAAAGGGAACCCTCATCGAGAACACTCTCGAGCGCAACACAATCAAGGCAGTGGCAGCAAAAGACAACATCACCGCCATAAAGATAAAGTCAGGACGGATGCTTCTCGCCTACGGTTTCCTGAAAAAAGTGTTCGAGATATTCGAGAAATACGAGACCGCCATCGACATGATCACCACCTCCGAGGTCGGAGTCTCCCTCACCATCGACAACGAGAAGAACCTCACACCAATTGTAGAGGAACTCAAGGCACTCGGCACTGTCAGCATTGACCGCGACATGGTGATAATCTGCGTAGTCGGAGACCTTGAATGGACCAACCGCGGCTTTGAGGCAAAAGCACTGGAGGCGCTTTGCAACGTGCCGGTGCGCATGATCTCATACGGAGGCAGCAACTACAACATATCCTTCCTCATACGCAGCGAGGATAAGGTAAGGGCTCTCCGCATGCTGTCTTATCATCTCTTCTAATCAATGCACTTTCTTAATGCATAATTCATAATGCATAATGCATAATTATTGCTGATTTGAATTCAATGTTTTGATATTAGGCATGTTATGTATCCGGTTTTAATTTTTGCTTAATCATTAATCTCATCTATAGATGTCTACCTTTCCCATCACTTGTTTCCAGGAGCGCAAGACGCCTTTTTATTATTACGACAAAGAACTTCTCGAGCGCACGCTCGATGCCGCAGAGGCTGCCATCGCCGGCAAGCCGGTCAAGATGCATTATGCTATAAAGGCGAATGCCAATCCGGAGATACTGCGAGTCATATCGTCGCGAGGATTCGGAGCCGACTGCGTGAGCGGCAATGAGATAAGGACCGCGATAGAGTGCGGGTTCAATCCACGCGACATATATTATGCCGGAGTGGGCAAGACCGACGAAGAGATACTCACCGGCATAGACTGCGGCATCGGATGCTTCAACATCGAGTCGCTGGAGGAAATAGACATCATCGCCTCGCTTGCCTCGCAGAGAGACAGAAAGGTGACAGTGGCGCTCCGCGTCAATCCCAACATCGACGCCCATACACACCATTACATAACCACGGGACTTAAGGAGAATAAATTCGGCATAGACCTGACGCTTCTTGACGAAGCCATATCCAAGGTCATGAGCCACCGGCACCTTGATCTCGGAGGACTTCATTTCCACATCGGGTCGCAAATCACCACCAACGAGCCTTTCCGCATCCTCAGCCGCCGCATCAACGACATAATCACAAGATGCCGTGTGGAGAAGGGAATAGAATTCCGGTTTATCAACGCCGGAGGCGGACTTGGCATAGACTACGAAAATCCGGACCTGAACTCCATACCCGATTTCGAAGGATATATAGAGGCACTGACCGAGCAGCTCTCCCCCGACGAATGCAAGGAACTTCATTGCGAACTCGGCCGCTCGCTCGTGGGGCAGTGCGGATCGCTCATTTCCAAAGTTGTGCTGGTGAAGAAGGGACTTGAAAAGAGTTTCGTAGTGCTGGACTCCGGGATGTCGGACCTACTTCGCCCGGCACTATATGGAGCGCACCACAAGATAGAAAACATATCCGAAGCCGGGCAACCCGCCGACACAGTCTATGATGTGGTTGGCCCCATCTGCGAGTCGAGCGACGTCTTCGGCAAAGACGAACTTCTACCCGTCACCCGCAGAGGCGACCTATTCGCCATCCGGAGCGCCGGAGCCTACGGCGAGGCGATGTCAAGCCGCTACAACATGCGCGATATTCCCGGTTCACTTCTGATATAGAAACTGTAGACGACTTCATTAAAAAACTATAAAACCTACAACAGTCATGAAAAAAGCACTCGCAATCACAGTCATTCTGTCGTCTGCCATCAACATGGCGGCAGAGGTAACATTGTCAAAAGGAGGAGCCACCGCAACAGGAGCTGACGGATGGACCACCGACGTAACATTCTATTCTCCTTCGATAGTAAGGGTAACGAAATATCCCGGAGCAGAAGCTCCTGCCAAAAAGAGTTACTCGGTGACTATGAGTCCTGAAAAGGTTGACCTTCAGACACGCCAGTCCGACGGCATCACCTACATCAGTTCACCGTCGATCACAGCCGGCATCACCGACAACGGCAAAGTAACATTCTTCGCGTCAGACAACACTCCCCTGCTGAGCGAGACAGAATGGAGCCACAGTCCCTGCACCGCCAAAGTAGACGAAGGGAAGTTCCGGGTGAGCCAGGGCTACACGCTTCAGCCGGAAGAGATGATTTTCGGGCTCGGACAGCGTCAGTGTCCGGTACTCAACCAGCGTAACCAGAACATCAGGATATGGAGCGGCAACACCAACATCACCATCCCCTACTTCACATCGGAAAAAGGGTACGGCGTCTACTGGGACAACGCCGGAGACTCCCGCTTCACAGACAAAGACAACATTGCCACTTTCACATCCGAAGTAGCGCCCGAGGTAGACTATTATTTCATCTATCGGGACGGCACACAAGACGGTGTGATAGCCGGCATACGGTCGCTGAGCGGACAAGCGACCATGTTTCCGATCCAGCTTCTCGGCCACTGGCAATGTCGCGAGCGCTACAAAAGCAGCGACGAACTCTGCGATGTGCTCGACCGGTACAGAGAACTGGAGATACCGCTCGACGGAATGGTCCAGGACTGGCAATACTGGGGCTGCGACTCCAACTGGAACGCCATGAAATTTATGAATCCCCATTATATAAACAAGATGGGAGACTCCAAATGGATGCGCTATCTGCCCAACGACGAAGATCCGACAGCAGTATACCCCGCACCACGCATCAAAAGTCCGGAAGAGATGGTGAAATATGTCCACGACAACAACTCCAGCCTCATGATATCGATATGGGCAAATTTCGGACCATGGACCGACCAATACCGCGAACTTGACAAAATCGGAGCCCTTCTCCCCTTCGAGACATGGCCCAAAAACAGAGGAGTACGTCCATACGATCCATTCAATCCCAAGGCACGCGACATCTACTGGAAATATCTGAGCCATCTCTACGACATGGGCATCGACGCATGGTGGACAGACTCCACCGAGCCCGACCATTTCGAAAAGGAAGGAGACGCCGACTACATGACCTACGACGGCTCGTGGAGAAGCGTAAAGAACGCCTTCCCTCTTGTCACCAACAAAGGCATCTACGAACACCAGCGCAAGATGAAAAAGAACAACCGTCGGTCGGTCCAGATGACCCGATGCGGCGCCTTCGGCATCCAGCGCTACGGAACCTTCAGCTGGAGCGGCGATGTGGTGTCGAACTGGAATGTGATGAAAAACCAGATACCGTCCGGACTGAACTACGTGATATGCGGCATACCGTACTGGAACACCGACATAGGCGGATTCTTCGGCTGGGACTACAACAACGACCCCGCCAGCCCGGCGATGCAGGAACTGCAGGTGAGATGGATGCAATGGGGCACCTTCATGCCGATGATGCGCAACCACTGCTCCTCACCCATGGTCAATGAGCTCTACAGATTCGGCAAGCAGGGTGACTGGGCGTATGACGCGCAAAAGAAGGCGATTGAGCTTCGCTACCGACTTCTGCCCTACACCTACAGTCTTGCCGGAGACATCGTAAGGCGTTCCGGCACCATGATGCGTCCGCTCGTGATGGATTTTGCATCCGACCGCAAGGCAATCTCTCTCAACGACCAGTATATGTTTGGCAAAGCGCTGCTCGTTAAACCGGTCACCGATCCCCTCTATACCTATCTCGACAAAGACAAGAAAGGACATGCCATCTATCCGGACGTGTCACAGGCAGCGGCACCCGTCAATGTGTATCTTCCGGCAGGCAGCAAATGGTATGACTTCTGGGACAACACGATATATGACGGAGGCAACGACGTTCAGTTTATCGCGCCGATAGACCGGATGCCGGTGTATGTAAAATCCGGAAGCATCCTTCCGATAGGACCGGAAGTGCAGTACACTACACAGAAACCATGGGACAGCCTTGACATATTGGTATATCCGGGCGAGGACGGCACATTCATACTATATGAAGACGACGGCAAGACCTATGACTATGAGAATGGAGCGTTTACAGAAATATCGTTCAACTGGAACGATGCAGCGAAAACGCTGACGATCGGGGAGCGCGACGGCTCGTATCCCGGGATGCTCGCTCGACGTCAATTCAACATACGTCTCATGAAGCCGGGTGTAACAGCCGCCGACGACCCGAATCCGGCAAAGAGCGTTGCGTATGACGGCCGCGCCATCGAAGTCAAATTATGATTGAAGAAAAAAGTTGAAACAACTTCATTTGCATAATTGGGCAAAAAGATGTAATTTTGAAGTCGTTTAAACTTATTTACAAATGATATAAAAACATAGAAGTGTTAAACCATTCATTTTCTTTATTAATCTTCCGCCATCTTGCCGGCGTATTTTCCCCCGCTCATCGGTCACGATGCCCGCATCGCTCCCTCTTCGCGTGGAAAGATCCGCTCGGCAACCTGACGAAATCTTAATAAAGAAATAAGTTTAAACAACTTCTTAAAAATTCCATATTCGACATCACGAACTATGAAAAAAGTATTGCTACTCGGCTCCGGAGCCCTAAAGATAGGACAGGCGGGCGAATTCGACTATTCGGGATCCCAGGCATTGAAGGCCATGCGAGAGGAAGGCATCGAAACAGTGCTGATCAATCCCAACATCGCGACAATCCAGACATCGGAAGGCGTTGCCGACCGGGTATACTTCCTCCCGATCACGCCGCATTTCGTAGAGGAAGTCATAAAGAAGGAACGTCCGGACGGCATACTGCTGGCGTTTGGAGGACAGACGGCCCTCAACTGCGGAACGAGAATGTATCTCGACGGGACTCTGGAAAAATATGGCGTGAAAGTGCTCGGCACATCGGTAGAAGCCATAATGATCACGGAAGACCGGGACCTGTTCGTGAAAAAGCTTGACGAAATAGACATCAAGACACCGGTGTCGCAGGCTGTGGAGAATCTTGAGGACGCACTTGAGGTAGCGCACCGTATCGGATATCCGGTGATGGTGAGATCCGGCTACGCGCTCGGCGGACTCGGGTCCGGCATTTGCAACAACGATGAAGAATTCGTAAAACACTGCGAGAGCGCCCTCGCCTATTCACGCCAGATCTTAGTGGAGGAATCCCTGAAAGGCTGGAAAGAGATAGAGTTTGAGGTGATACGCGACAAGAGCGACCTCTGCTTCACGGTAGTGCCGATGGAGAATTTCGACCCCCTCGGCATCCACACCGGCGAGAGCATAGTGGTCGCTCCCATAGTGTCGCTTCGTCCCGACCAGATAAAGATGCTCGAGGACATCGCCACCAAGACAGTGCGCCATATTGGCATCGTCGGGGAATGCAACATCCAGTATGCCTTCAACGCGGAGACCAACGACTACCGCATCATCGAGATCAACGCACGTCTGAGCCGGTCGTCGGCACTTGCCTCCAAGGCGTCGGGCTATCCCCTTGCCTTCGTGGCAGCGAAACTCGCGCTCGGCTATACACTCGACCAGATAGGCGAGCCCGGAACACCCAACTCCGCCGCCAAGGCGCCGTCGGTAGACTACATGATTGTGAAGATACCGCGTTGGGACCTCTCGAAATTCGTGGGCGTAGACCGCGAGATAGGCAGCTCCATGAAGTCTGTAGGCGAGATTATGTCGATAGGAAAATCTTTTGAGGAAATAATACAGAAAGGACTCCGCATGATCGGCCAGGGGATGCACGGATTCGTCGGCAACAACGACTTCCATGTCGAGGACCTCGAGCACGCGCTCACCCATCCCACCGACTCACGTATCTTCGCCATCGCCCAGGCTCTCGAAGAGGGCTACACCGCAGAAAAGGTTGCAGACCTTACAAAAATCGACAAATGGTTTATCGACCGCCTTGCCAACATCGTAAACTTCTCCCACAAACTCAAGGGACTCGGCTGCACCATCGGCGAGCTCGACAAAGAGACCCTTCTCGAGGCAAAGCGTCTTGGCTTCTCCGACTTCCAGATTGCCAGACTCGTGGAGAATCCCGGCGGCAACATGGAGGCAGAGACCCTGAAGGTCAGAAACCGTCGCAAGGAACTCAACGTGACGCCGTTCGTGAGGAGAATCAACACCGTGGCATCGGAATATCCCGAGTTGACCAACTATCTCTACGTCACCTACGACGCGAAAGAGCACTCTATACCATACGAAATAAACTCTCGTAACAACATCATAGTCCTTGGCTCGGGAGCCTACCGCATCGGAAGCTCGGTGGAATTCGACTGGTGTTCGGTCAACGCCGCCACCACCTGCCGCAAGCTCGGCTACAAGGCTATAATGATCAACTACAACCCCGAGACCGTATCGACAGACTATGACATGTGCGACCGCCTCTATTTCGACGAACTGAGTTTCGAGCGCGTCATGGACATCATAGACCTCGAGACACCGCACGGAGTGATAGTGAGCGTAGGAGGTCAGATACCCAATAATCTTGCGATGAAACTGTATCGCAGTCATGTTCCGGTATTGGGCACCTCGCCGGTATCCATCGACCGAGCAGAAAACCGCCACAAATTCTCGGCAATGCTCGACCAGCTCGGCATCGACCAGCCGCGCTGGAAGGAACTCACCACCGAAGAAGACATACATAAATTTGTGGAGGAAGTCGGCTTCCCGGTTCTCATCCGTCCGAGCTATGTGCTGTCGGGAGCGGCAATGAACGTATGCTACGACTACGAGCAGATGCACGACTTCCTGCGTCAGGCAGCCAAAGTGTCGAAGGAATATCCGGTAGTGATTTCGGAATTCCTCCAGAACACCAAGGAAATAGAATTTGACGCGGTGGCACGCAACGGCAAGATTATCGAATACGCGATTTCCGAACACGTGGAGTATGCCGGTGTTCACTCGGGCGACGCCACGCTCGTGTTCCCGGCGCAGCGCATCTACATGGCGACAGCGCGCCGCATCAAGCGCATCAGCGCCAGGATAGCCGAGGAGCTGAACATCTCCGGACCCTTCAACATCCAGTATCTTGCCAAAGACAACTATGTGAAGGTGATAGAATGCAACCTGCGTGCATCACGCTCCTTCCCGTTTGTAAGCAAGGTCCTGAAGAAGAACTTCATCGACACCGCCACCCGCATCATGCTCGGCGAGACTCCCGACGTGATCGACACATCTACATTCGACATCAACTATATAGGTGTGAAGTGCTCGCAGTTCTCCTTCGCAAGGCTCCACAAGGCAGACCCTGTGCTCGGTGTGGACATGTCGTCGACCGGAGAGGTAGGCTGTCTTGGACGCGACTTCGACGAGGCATTGCTCAACGCGATGATAAGTGTCGGGCATCATGTGCCGGAGAAAGCGGTATTGGTAAGTTCAGGCGATGCCCGCGCCAAACTCAACATGCTCGAGGCATGCAGGCTTCTCAGGTCGAAAGGGTATTCCATCTACGCCACCCCCGGCACCCATGCATTCCTTGGAGAGAATGGAGTTGAGACCATCGAGGTATGCTGGCCCGACGAAGAGGGCACATCGGTTCTCGACGTTATCGGCGACCACAAGGTAGACCTGGTGATCAACATTCCCAAAAACCACACCAAGCGTGAGCTCACCAACGGCTATAAGGTACGCCGCCACGCAATCGACCACAACATACCGTTGCTGACAAACGCCCGACTTGCACTTGCATTCGTGAAGGCGTTCACGACACATCCGATTGAATCCATCGGCATCAAGTCATGGCAGGAATATTGAGCATGAGGCTCGGAAGCACGATTCCGCACACAACATAACCAACCAACAGGCCGCGCCGTAAAGGGAGCGGCCTGTTTTGTGTTTAAATTCTTTGCAGAGTTAATATTTTTTTTGTAATTTTGCATTGAAATAGATAAGTTGTTTAAGAGTCCATCTAAACTGCTTCAGAGGAATTACTCCTGTCCGGCAAATTACGATTAAGACAAAGTATTTAAACAATATAATATCTCATTATGTTATCATAATGAATAACCTATCTCCAATCAATCAACTTCATTCCACTGAACTATACAATTCGCAGACACCGAAGAATTTATAGTCATTGAAATCAATCATTAAGAATATAATAAGTTGCTTCCAGAAAAGATTGCCCGAGCGGCAAGAAGACTATGGAAGATTCAAAAACAAATATATGTACACACTCGAAGAACTTGAGTCTTGGGATGAACCGCGTCTCATAGAGAAAGCGAAAGAATTCGGCATGGCAACGACATCGGGCGACACGCGAGAAAGCCTGATATACTACATTTTAGACCATAATGCCGAGTATATAGCCAAGGAAACCACCAAAAACAACCGTAGCCGTCAGAATAAGGGAAAGACAGAAAATACGGATGAAAAGCCTCAGCCGGCAAAACGAGGTCGCAAACCGAAAGTCAAGACGGAGGCTCCCGAACAGGGGGTGATTCCCGGCATGGAAAACGCTGAGACTCCCGCCGCGCCGGCTCCCAAAAAGCGTGGAAGGAAATCGAAAGCGGAACTCGCAGCCATCCAGGCCCAGAAGGAGGTCGAGGCAAAAGCCGCGGAAACGAATACCTCCGAGGCACCGGGGGCAGAACCGACTGCAACTACATATTCTCCCTCTGAAGATACATCGGCAATGACAGAGCAGCCCAAAAGAAGAGGACGCAAGCCCGGATCAAAGAATAAGGCAAAAATCGAACAGGAACCTGCGAAGAGCGAGGAGACAGCAGCCCCGGAAACATTGCCGGCCCCTCAGGAGCAGACAAGAAGACTGGAATTCAAAAACCACAAAAACGACGGCCTTGACTCATTCTTCGGAGGCGCCAAAGGCAAGACCTTCAAACCCCGGTCAAGCCAGGACGCATCGGCACAGAGCCAGGAGGAATCGTCGTCGGCATCCGACTCTATCCAGCCACATCAGGAGACATCCGCTCCCATCATCATAGCCGAGCCGGGCGCGAACTCCCAGTTTACCAAAGCCAACCTGCCCGGAGGCAACATGCAGCAGGGAAAGCACATGAGCAAGCGTCAGCGCGCCATCGAGCGCAAGCAGCTCCAGATGCAGCGCAGGCAAATGATGCAGACAGAGACAATCTTCGACTTCGACGGAATACTGAACGCATACGGCGTTTTGGAAATAATGCCTGAAGGATTCGGCTTCCTTCGCTCGAGCGACTACAATTATCTTGCCTCTCCCGACGATGTCTACGTATCGCAGATTCAGATTAAGGAATATGGATTGAAATCCGGCGACGTGGTGGAATGCGCCATTCGTCCGCCAAGAGAGGGAGAGAAATATTACCCACTCTGCAAAGTGCTTAGCATCAACGGTCTCGCACCCGAGATAGTAAGAGACCGCATACCGTTTGAGCATCTTGTGCCATTGTTTCCTGATGAGAAATTCAATCTCACCGCAGGCAAGACTTGCAATATCTCCACCCGCGTAGTGGATATGTTCGCGCCCATCGGCAAAGGGCAGCGCGCGCTGATAGTGGCTCCCCCGAAGACCGGCAAGACCATCCTGCTGAAAGACATCGCCAACGCAATAGCGGAGAATCACCCCGAGACATACATCATAATGCTACTCATCGACGAGCGTCCGGAGGAGGTGACCGATATGGCGAGAAGCGTCAACGCCGAGGTTATCGCCTCCACATTCGACGAGCCCGCCGAGCGCCACGTGAAGATAGCCGGCATCGTGCTGGAGAAGGCGAAACGCCTTGTGGAAAGCGGTCATGACGTAGTGATAATGCTCGACTCGATAACACGTCTTGCACGCGCCTACAACACAGTGAGTCCTGCAAGCGGAAAGATACTGTCGGGCGGTGTTGACGCCAACGCCCTACAGAAACCTAAACGTTTCTTCGGCGCAGCCAGAAACATAGAGCACGGCGGCTCCCTGACCATCATAGCAACCGCCCTGACGGAGACCTCGAGCAAGATGGACGAGGTGATCTTCGAGGAATTCAAGGGCACCGGCAACATGGAGCTTCAGCTTGACCGCAAGCTGAGCAACAAGCGCATCTTCCCGGCTGTGGACATCATAGCGTCGTCAACCCGACGCGACGACCTCCTGCTCAGCGAGGAAGTACTCAACCGCATGTGGATCGTGCGCAACTATCTGAGCGACATGACCTCGATAGAGGCAATGGAGTTCATGAAGAAACGAATGGAAATGACACGCACCAACGAGGAACTCCTCGTGACGATGGACAAATAACACGCATACAGTGGGCACTAAACAGCAGAAGACAAACGCCGCTCGTATTCTTGACCGCCTGGGCATACGTTATGAACTCGTGCCATATTCGTTCGACCCCGACGATCTTGCCGCCGAACATGTGGCGGAGGAACTTGGAGAGCCGATAGAGCAGGTGTTCAAGACGCTTGTGCTTCGCGGAGACAAGACGGGTCTGTTTGTGTGTGTGGTTGCCGGCGACCGAGAGGTTGACCTCAAGCTCGCCGCCAAAGCGTCGGGCAACAAAAAGGCGGAGATGCTTCCGCTCAAGGAACTGTTGCCCTCCACAGGCTACATACGCGGCGGCTGCACCTCGATAGGCATGAAGAAGCATTATCCCACGTATTTCAGTGAGGAGATGGCAACATTCGATACTGTCTACGTGAGCGCAGGCCAACGGGGACTCCAGCTTAAGGTGTCGCCGCTCGACCTCGCGAAAGCCGCCGACGCCACCTTCGCTCCGATCACCCAAAAGCCTGAGCCATGAATACGTTTGGACGAAACATCAGACTCACGACATTTGGAGAGAGCCACGGCAAGGCGATGGGAGGCATTCTCGACGGAGTGCCCGGAGGCGTGCGTCTGGATATGGATGCGATACTGCTCGCCGTAGCCAGGCGCAGACCGGGACAGTCTTCAATAGTGAGCGCCCGCAACGAGCAGGACATACCGGAAATTCTCTCCGGCGTCACCGATGACATGACCACCCTCGGAACCCCGATAGGCTTTATCGTACGCAACACCGACACTCGGAGCGGCGACTACAGCGGTTTCGCAAATATGTATCGTCCCAACCATGCCGACTATACCTACGACATGCGCTACGGACTCCACGAGCCACGCGGCGGCGGACGGGCTTCGGCACGCGAGACTGTCAACTGGGTCATAGCCGGAGCGATAGCTAGCCAGCTACCGTGTATGGAAGGGATAGACATTCAGGCGCGACTAATTGCTGTGGGCGGAGTGAAAGGCAGTCCGGAGGAGCTTGAGGAAGAAGTTCGTAAGGCAAGGGATGCCGGGGATTCCGTCGGCGGCATTGTGGAATGTACCATAAGCGGAATGCCTGCAGGCATAGGCAATCCGGTGTTCGGGAAGCTTCACGCTCGCCTTGCCGAGGCAATGATGACAATCAACGCCGCCAAAGGATTTGAATACGGCGACGGTTTCGCCGCCGCTGCCTCACGCGGTTCGGAACAAGCGGACATCTTCACCTGCATAGAAGGAAGTGTCTCTACCCTGACCAACCACAGCGGGGGCATCCAGGGGGGCATAAGCAACGGTATGCCGATAAAGTTCCGTGTGGCTTTCAAACCGACTCCGACACTTCTCAGAGACGTTCCCACTATCGACAGCGAAGGGCGTCCCTGCATACTTAAGGGCAAAGGGAGGCATGACCCGTGCGTGGCGGTTCGCGCCGTTCCGGTTGTCGAAGCGATGGCGGCGCTTGTAGTGTGCGACGAACTTATTATAAGATGAACGCGTGGTATAAGGATTTCAGCGAATACATGCAGGAACTTTTCCCCGGCGTCAAGATGCAGAAACTCAGCATCGACGCCGGGTTTACCTGTCCCAACCGCGACGGCACCATCGGCACCGGCGGATGCATCTATTGCAACAACGCATCCTTCACACCCTCCTACTGCACACCTGCCGACAGCGTAAGTGTCCAGCTGGAGAAAGGGAAGGCATTTTTCCGGAGGAAATATCCCGACATGAAGTATCTCGCATATTTCCAAAGCTACACCAACACCTTTGGCAAGACTTCCGAAGAACTCGCCGCCATGTATCGCGAGGCATTGGAAACGGAGAATGTGGAGGGCGTGATAATCGGGACTCGCCCGGACTGCCTGCCCGACGAGCTCGTGAATCTGCTTGCCGACATGAACGGTGAGAAGAAAGTGATTGTGGAAATAGGTGCAGAGACCTCCTTCGACCGCACCTTGAAGGTAATCAACCGCAACCACACATGGCATGACGTTGAAGATGCCGTGAGGCGTCTCAGCCGGAAAGGAATCCATACGGGGCTTCATCTTATCGCCGGACTGCCGGGCGAGACGTCCGATGATGTGATGGAGACTATAGACAAGGCATGCGGGCTCCCCATCAGCTCCATCAAGATGCATCAGCTTCAGATAGTGAAAGGCACGCCCCTCTTCCGGATGTGGCAGTCGGGAGAAATCGATGTCAAGCCATATTCGCTCGAGTCCTATCTCGAACTTTGTGTAGAGATAGTGAAGGCGATCGGGCGCCGTGTATGCATAGAACGCTTTCTCTCCTCGTCGCCTTCAGGAATGGTTGCCGCCCCCTCATGGGGACTAAAGAACTATCAGTTTACCCACCTGCTCCATAATCTGCTTCAGGATTCTTACCGGGATTCTTACCGAGATTCTTACCGGGATTCTTACCGGGACTCTTAGAGCGGCGGGATACAAAAAGGCATTGGAATATTTTGACAAATCATTCCTAATTGCTAACTTTGCGAAGAAAATTTTAAACACAATTACAATATTATGAGACTAAGAAACCTGTTTTTCCCCTTGTTATTGTCGCCGGTGCTGCTGATGCCGACGGCTTGCAGCGATGAAAACGAACCGCGACCCCCAAAGGGTGAATATGTGCCGGAAGAATCTGTCGACATCGCCAACGGAAGCCTCGTACACATGATTGATATAGCAGATATTGATGATGCCGCCTTTGAGATTCCGACTATGCGGGAAGTCAATCTTGATGTGACGCCTAATGAATATGTAGGATTCTCGTGTGAAAAACGCGGCGACAAGTGGTATGTCGTGCCCAGACTTCTCCGGAGCCTCGACAAACCGTTTGTAATAGTATGCGTAAAGATAAGTCCGAGAGAATATCCCGAGATGGCGAGAAGTGTGCTGATGGTGGTGCGCGATTCGAGTTCGTCCACGAGGGCGGAAGGTCCGCAGTCTGTCTACAGCAGCCTTATAGGTCAGGGAACGCGCTGCTATCTTGAGTTGGGCAACACCACTCTCAAGAGCGTGCTTCTCTACGACCAGATATCGAAGCTCGGCGAAGACTATTTCAATTACAACACCACAATGGCAGACTTCTCGATGGTGGAGTTCTCGGGCGATGACTATGAGAAGACCATGGAGCAATGGGCTTTCAACATAGGAGCATCTTTTCAGAAAACAATCAAGCCGAAAATCGCTGTCGACAACACTATCAAGCCTGACGGAACCATTATCCCGCGCGGGTCGGCACTTGGCTCGCCGAAGATGTGGACCGGAACATTCAACTTCGGCATGGACGGCTCTGTATCACAAAGCGAGGCATACGAATATTACTTCAACCTCTACACCGTGAAGATGAGCGAGGTTGCGCTCCACACAGATGCCTTCGAGAAGGAAGTCCCCGACTCTACACTTCTGGTGCTTCTTTCAAAGAATTTTGTGGCTGACGCCACCGGAAGTGATTTCGACGCCGTGAAATTCTACGATGCATGGGGAACCGATGTCATCACCCAGGGGTCGTTTGGCGGATACAACATCTACGTCTACGGCCGCAAGGAGAATGTATACGAGAACAGCGTTGGGTTCGACGCGTGTGCCAACCTGAAGAGGAGCACACCGGAGAACGCAGGATCCACATGGCTTGAGGTATATAAAAACAAGGCGAGCGATTATGCACAGGGCAACTTCGACGTGTCATATATGAACGAAAACTACAGCAGCGCGAGTCGGTCGGTAGGGTTCCAGCACTCCACGGGAGGCGACATGGCGATCAACGACCCTCAGCGCTGGCTCGACGGCTTCAATGAAGACAACTCCGACAATTCATGGGCGTTGATCAGCTACCGCATCAGCGGCGACGAACCGAG
This sequence comes from Muribaculaceae bacterium, assembly GCA_017626045.1. GTDB lineage: Bacteria > Bacteroidota > Bacteroidia > Bacteroidales > Muribaculaceae > Lepagella. The sequence goes on from JAGAJP010000002.1 coordinate 52,743, forward strand.
CGACACCGCTCCCAAACTTTATCCGATTGAGAATTTCGTGTATGAATACGCCTGTGTGTATGACTATTATGTAAAAGACAAATCGGAGGCAGACATCAATGCACTGAATCGCATCATAGCCAATTACAACGCCCTTGTGGACGCGAAGCCCGATTATCTGGATTCAAAACAGAAGCAACTGACAGGCAAGAACCGGCTTGTGGTGGCTGACATCATCAACACGAGTGAATCGAACGGACATAAGTCAGGACAGCCGCAACCTTTCGTGGCTCAGGACCCCAATGACCAGAACAAATATCTGATCTACTATCCTTTCATGGCGAATCCGAATGCTCCCTGCGACAACGGACATGCATTCGAGACTTCGCAAGACGATTATATAGTGGGTGTTGACACCGACGACAAATACTGGTATTACGCGATGGCTCCCGCGGATGAATGCCGTGGAATAGTAGACGCAGTATTTGCCACAGACGGAGAAGCCGAAGATTTCACCGACGGCAAATATTACGTGAGACGCGGCATCAATGCCGAACATAATTCCGGAGTGGCGCCCAAAAAGAAATATATCTATCTCAAGTATTACGACGAAGGGGTAGACAAGGACCCGAACAAGAAAATCACCGCTCTTGGGTTCATGAACAAAAACAATAACAAGATAATAGCCTCGACAGGTGGCAGCGAGCTTCGTCCCAACGCCACGCAGACAGAGGAACAGGAGTTCAACGCCTTCTGGGATCCAAACGGATTCTCATGGTATAAGCGTCCATGGGACGGCTGGTGCTTCAACGAAGGCAGCGTAACCGTCCACAATCCGTTCTATATGGTGTTTACCAACAAGGAACTTGCCATCAAGCATTTCAAGGAAGATTCGGTGTGGCAGCCGGCTCCATGGTAATGCATAGATACATTTGAAAATACATTATGTCCCCTTCCCGCTTTTTACCGGAAGGGGACTTGTTATATTTGATGTAGTAGACACAAAAATAATATTTTAGAGTCAAATTGAATATTTTAAAGAAAAAAAACTTGCTAATCAGTAAAAAATTACTAAATTTGCATTTCGAAGCATATTAATAAAGGTTATCCTTAAAATTATGAACCCACAAGGTTTATCATAAGTAGCGAAGAAAAATTAAACGACATATGTATAAAGCAACTATAAAGGTCTTGATATGATAACTACGGCTAAAATCGGCCATTCCGGCATTGTCGCTCAGTCGCTAAGCTCCTTCGCTCCGCAGCCAGGCTGACTCGATTTTAACTCGCATTTATCATATCATTAATTTTTCTTAGCTACTTAATTATTTTTGACAACATACAACTTAAAAACAAATAGTTTATGAGAAAAACTCTACTTAGCCTCGCAATTGCCGCGCTTGCATGCGGCAATGCGTATTCAATGTATCTCATCGGCGAGCCTGCCGGAGAATGGAAACCCTCAGTAGGCATCGAGATGACTGAGACCGCCGAAGGATGGGAATGGACCGGAACCGTCGCACCCACCACTTATTTCGCGTTTGCCACACAGCTCGACCCCACCGACAACTGGGACAACTTCAACGGCAACTACCGTCTGTCGCCGGCAACCGACGGCACCACAGCTGCCGAAGGCATCTATGACCTCCTCCTTGGAGGACAGGGCGCTGCGTTCAAGGGATGCGGCAGCGAATGCGTGTTCCTGATTACAAAAGATGGCGACAAATACTCGCTTAAGGTTACCCCGAAGGGAGATAGTCCGGTTGATCCGCCGGTGGAACCGACAGTCAATATGTGGAGCGTGATCGGAGGCTTCAACAGCTGGGCAGGCGATGTGGACATGACGAAACTCAACAAAGACGTCTGGGCGGTTAGAATACCGGAACTTTCCGGCGAGTTCAAGTTCCGTGCTGACCATAACTGGGACATAGATCTCGGAACCACCGACACCAATCCCGTCATTACTGAAGACGGAGTGTATCCGGCAGTAAAACAAGGCAGGAACTTCAACATCGGAGGAAGCAACGACGTCACACTCTTCCTGCAGCCGGAGGCAGAGCTTGTCACCGTCAGGTTCAACGTTGGCGAAGCCACTCCACTTGCACTTCGCGGCGGAATGAACGAATGGAACTGGACTCCGATGTATTGCCTGACCAAGACCAAGGACGAGGGAGTATATATGCTCACCATTCAGGATTATAAGGCTGGAACCGCCTTCAAGATTGCCGACTATGACTGGGGAAACCAGTATACAGCAGAAGACAAAGAGATGGTAGCGGGAGGTTTCTATCCCCTCATTGTCGACAACGGCTCATCAACAGATATGGCGTTTGCCGAGGATTACGCATCAATCACCATCTATCTTGACACCAAGGCACAGACAATGCAGGCAGTGAAGGGAGAAGACTCTGTCGGCAGCATCGAGGCAGCAGAGGGCGAAGTCGTTTACTACAACCTTCAGGGAGTAAGGGTTCAGAATCCGGAACGCGGCATCTTCATCCGTGTCGCCAACGGCCGCACACAGAAAGTAGTGAAGTGAGAATCTGAATACCACACATACCTACAATTAAAGGACGCACAGAGCACGTGCGTCCTTATTTTTTAGCGAGATGGGGGCTAATTCTCACTTTTCGATTCTCAAATTTCAATTTTTTTTGTAATTTTGCAGACATGAATCTGAAAAGACACAAACAGCATAAGAAAACAGGGAGAACAACAGGCTTTTTGCTTCATGTCTTCGCTATTTTACTTCTTGGTGTGGCATCACTGCCGGCAGTTGCCCAGGGCGACCGCGACTGGAACCCGACGGCAATGCCGGGAGAAGTTGGAGAAAAACGCGAAATCATCAAGGAACCGAACGCCTGGACTCTCACATATCCCCTCGGGTTTCATATTCCGGCGGAAGTAGATACCGCACAATACAACTATCAGCGGCGCAACATCCCGGCGATGGCAAGTGACGCCTGGGCAACTACCGGCAACCTCGGAGGTCCCGGTATGAATCTGCTATGGTTCGAGCGTCCACAGAAAAGCGACTTCCTTTTCTACAACAGCCTCGAACACTGGCTACCGAGTTTTTCCAAGCAAAAATTCTACAACACATATATCCCCACCACAATCCTTCAATACAACTACACGGGTAATTCCGAAAACCATCAGGATCGTCTGCAAGGGGATTTCGCAGGGAACGTGAACAGGCGGATAGGAATCGGCGGCATCATAGACTACCTCCACTCGAAAGGATGCTACAACTATCAGGCGGCAAAGCAGTTCACATACGGTCTCTCGGCATATTATCTCGGTGACCGCTACGAACTCCAGACGTTCTATCAGCAGTATTCACACCAGAACCTTGAAAACGGAGGCATCACCGACGACCGGTATATCACCGATCCGGCGGCTGTGCAGGGGGGTGTGACCTCGGTGCAGTATAAAAGTATCCCGACCAACCTCACATCGGCAAAAAGCCTTCTGAACGGCAGCGAGTTTTACATGAACCACGCCTATAAGATAGGCTATTGGGACGAAGAGCAGGTGAACGACACCCTGACGAGAGACATTTATGTGCCGGTAATGAAGTTACTTTACACTTTCGACTACAAGCACTACCGCCACACCTTCAGCGAAAAGAAACGCGAGACCGATTTCTGGCAAAACACATATTTCGACAACAACGGCACCTACGACAACAGCACTCTCAACTCATTCAGCAACACGGTGGGTGTCTATCTGATAGAGGGATTCCGCAAATGGATGAAGTTCGGTCTTTCCGCATACGCCACATGGCAAATCAATAAGTATACCCTACCCCACGCCGACCGCTACGGAGACGGGGGCAACGAGCGTAATCCGGAGGACGGAACGGGAGACAGCGGAGACTCCGGAGAAACTCCCGGAAACACGCTGACGCCTCTTCCGGCGACACTTCCTGACTCAAAGAAGAATCAGAACTTCTTCTTTATCGGAGGCCGCATCGAGAAGTCTAAAGGAAGCATCCTTCGCTATAACGCCGATGTACGGTTCGGGCTTAGCGGCGATGCCGCCGGCGACCTTGACCTGCGCGGCGAGATCCAGACCAACATTCCGCTATTCGGCGACACCGTAGCCATCTCGGCACGTGGCGCCTTCCACAACAATACTCCCGACTGGCTCACGAAGCATTACGTGTCGAATCACTTTATATGGAGCAATGATTTCGGCAAACAGAGGTCGGTATCGTTCGGAGGCACCCTCACTATTCCATGGACCCGCACTTGTGCCACTGTGGATGTGGAGAATCTACAGAACCACATTTATTTCGGGCCGGACTATCTGCCACGGCAGCACGGGGGCAACGTGCAGATCATCAGTGTCGGACTGAATCAGGACTTCAAGGTTGGCATACTGAACTGGAACAACCGCGTAGCATGGCAGATCAGTTCCGACGCCTCTGTGGTGCCGCTACCGCAACTCAGTGTCTACAGCAACCTTTTCCTCAAGTTCACCGCTTTCAAGATACTTCATCTCCAGATAGGCGTGGACTGCGATTTCTATACCAAATATAAGGGCTACGACTACCAGCCCGCCACCATGACCTTCAACACACAGGACACTACCGACCTGGGTGGCTATCCGTTTTGCAACGCCTACATCAACCTGCGGTTATATCGCTGCCGCTTCTACTTGATGATGAGCCATGTCAACCAGGGGCTGTTCGGTAGCCGCTACAACGACTTCTCGCTACCCCACTACCCCCTCAATCCGCGCCGCTTCCAGCTCGGCATCGCCGTGGACTTCGCCAACTAAAAGTATGACAGCGCCAACTTTATATATTATCGCAGGATGCAATGGAGCCGGGAAAACCACGGCATCAATGACTGTGCTCCCGGAAGTTCTTGACTGCCGAGAATTCGTAAATGCCGATGAAATCGCAAAAGGGCTATCTCCTTTCAACCCGGAGGAAGTGGCAATAGAAGCAGGAAGACTGATGCTAAAGCGGATCGATTACCTGATTGAAAAGAAATCGACATTCGCGATCGAGACAACACTTGCCACGAAATCATATCGCAATTTGGTGAAAAGGGCAAAACAATCAGGGTACAAGGTTATTCTCTTATTCTTTTGGCTGCCATCTCCGGAAATGGCTGAGTTGCGCGTAGCGCAAAGAGTAGCATCCGGCGGACATAACATTCCGGTCGATGTCATCAATCGTCGTTATTGGGCCGGATTGCAAAATCTGTTTGAAATATTTGTGCCGATAGTAGACTTATGGTCACTTTACGACAACACTAAGGAACTTAAACCTGTTGTTGAGCGTAATTCTATAAAAGATTGTATTCTTTTCACAAAAATTAAAGAGACATGTCAGAACAAGAAGAAATAAAATTATTTGAACGCATTCGCGAAAATATTCAACAAGCCCAGAGAAAACTTTACGAACGCAAAGCTAAACTTGGCGAGAGTATAGTCATTGCCGATGAAAACGGACAGCCCATAACAGTCAAGGCAGAGAATTATTTAAAGCGCAACACCCAATAGCAATTGCGCCGCGTTCTCAACTCAATGCTTTTCCATGCTGTTTTAAAATCCATGACTTTTATGATTCCGATATTGACCAAATTATCGCAATTTACTTATCCAGCATACCTCTGATTTCTTTATCGAAATCGGAGTCGATTTGCTGGGTTGGGTTGAAAAGGTCGTATTCAGCTTCCGCCTTTGCTTTGGCTTCGGCAGCAGAAATTTTGCCTCTATTGGGAAGAATCTTATAGTCGTTGAAGGTTAGGAATTTGTTGACGCTGGCGGCGAACTGCTCCATATTGAACACGTTTCCGCGCTCAATCTGTCCTTCTATATAATCGAAATAGGAAGTGACGGTGCGCTCGAGAAAACGGATTTCTTTCTCTGTCAGATAGTTTTTGGCTATGCTGACATCTGATTTCAGTATTCGTCCATCGGGCGCATACTTCCATGTAGCCAGTCACATGTTTGGCTTGGTATGGTCTGCACCGGCATGGATGATTTCAGCGGCAGTGTGTCCGGTGATAGCATAGTGGAAGCGGTTCTGAACCATTGCGTAGAAATCTTTGGTAGTGGGTGCCAAGCGGTCATAGTCGATGCTGCATTCGGCATAGATGTCGGTTATCTGCTGCCAGATGCGACGCTCGCTGGCTCGGATAGAGCGAACTCGTTCCAAGAGTTCGCGGAAATAATCGCGTCCGAACACTGCATTGCCTTGTTTCAGGCGGTCATCATCAAGCACGAAACCTTTGCGTATAAACTCATTGAGAACCCGTGTAGCCCAAATTCTAAAGGAAGTGGCCCGCCGGCTATTGACTCGATATCCTACACTGATAATGGCATCAAGGTTGTAAAAATTCACACTTCTCGTTTGAGTTTTACCCTCAATTGCCCCATGTTCGGTGGTTATTTCCATTTTGGAAATAACCACATTTTCCTGAAGTTCACCTACCCTCAAAAATATTTTTCAGGTGTTTGTTTATAGCAGGCACTCCAACATCAAACAACTGCGCCATAGCCTTTTGCGTGAGCCATAACGTCTCATCCTCCATATAAGCCTGCACTGTTCCCGAATTGTCGGGCATATTATAGAGCAAAAACTGAATTTCCTTTGCCATAGAGTCTGATTTTATAAACTGACAGCCACTACTTTAGACTGCTTCGTATTATGCAAATTTAATAAAAAATTACGACATGACAAAGAGATATGCTAAAGAACATAAAATAGCTATGGTTAGACACTTTCCATGAGAATTTAAGGTGTTTTCTTGCTGTTGTCGGCAAGAAATAGTAATTTTGCGATAGATATTCTCTCTTTTTTAAGCGATAAAGATGACACCTCATAATAAGAAAATGAACAGAGATAAATCGCCTTTTCCTATGCATGGAAAAGGACGTATGGCGGTATATGTGTTATTGCTGCTGCTCGTAGTTGCGGCTATGATCGCCATTAGGGTCAGCGGCAACGGCAAGAGTGACAGGAGTGTTTCGGAAGAAGCTGACACCATTCATGCCGCCATTGTGTATGGTCCCACAAGTTTCAGGGTGCTTGAATCAGCCGACGGCAAAGACTCAATCGCCGGCATCAACTATCATCTGCTGACACAGCTTCAGGACAGCCTCGGCATTCCGGTGGTGAAGCATCCGGTGATAGACCGCGACGATGCTCTCGCGAGACTCGCAAAAGGGGAATATGACATACTCGCGTCGCTTCCGGCAGACAATCACCTGAAGAAGAAATTCCTGACCACGGAAGAGGTTTATCTCGACCGCTTGGTACTGATTCAGAAGAAAGGGAGAGACGGACGGCTCAAAGCGAAAAGCGCCCTTGACCTCGAGGGCGACACTGTGCACGTGGAGCGAGGAAGCGCCGCCACGCGCCGCCTTGAAAACCTGCAGAGGGAAATAGGGGGGGAAATCCACGTCAAAGAGGAGTCCGGCCTCAGCGAGGAATACCTTGCGATGAAAGTAGGGACCGGAGAATGGGACTTCGCGGTTGTCAACGAACGCACAGCCGGCGACATGCAGACGCTTTATCCGGACCTCGATTTCTCCACACCCGTCAGCTTCACACAGTTTCAGGTATGGGTGCTCCCCGCAGGCAATGACTCGCTGCTCGTCAAAGTCAACCGCTTCCTTGACAAAATGAAATCAGGGGTCTGAAAACAGAGAGGCGGCATTCGGTGTTATAGCGATATGAACAGACTTCTGACTATCGCTGTGCCGATACTGTTGGCACTCGCATTCACCCGCCCTGTGGCGAAAGCTTGGGATATAGACAATATCAGCAAGCCACCGAGTCGTGCCCATATAGACACCGCATGGCACGACGACATACTGCCGGGCTATGAAGCCCGCCATGTGGACCAGGGCATTCAGTTCGACGGTCCGTGCCAGAGCACCATCATCCGGAAGAAACAGCAGCCAAACTCCAGACGCGGAGTTCTGTATATCCATGGATTCAACGACTACTTCTTTCAGTCGGAAATGGGTGAGCGAATAGCAGACTCCGGCTACCGCTTCTATGCCGTAGACCTCCGCAGATACGGCAGGAGCAAGATGCCGTGGCAATATCCCTTCAATATACGCGACCTCCGCAAGTATTATGCCGACATTGACTCCGGGCTTGCACAGATGAGGCGCGACGGCATCGAAGACATCACGCTTTTCGGCCACTCCACAGGAGGGCTGACAGTGATAAGCTACGGCATAGACAGGGGGGCTGAACCGGGTGTTGACCGTATCGCCGCCGACTCTCCGTTTCTTGCATGGAACTTCAACAGTTTCTACCGACATATACTGATACCGAGTGTGCGTAACCTTTCCGTAATCTTCAAAAACGCCAAGATAAAACAGTCACACTGCGACGGCTACGCCTACTCCCTGCTCAAGAGCCATTATGGCGAATGGACTTACGACACTGATTGGAAAATGATATACTCGCCGCCTGTCACCTTCTCATGGGCAGGAGCGATACAATCGTCGCAAAACAGAGTAAAGAAGCACGGCGACAGACTCGGAGTGCCACTACTGGTGATGCACAGCAGCCGGAAAGTGGAGGGATGCGGATATACCGAAGAATTCCGCTATGGCGACGCGGTGCTTGACCCGCATATGATAGAGGATGTGGCAAGGCGCATACAGAAAAAAAGCCATAATCCGGTGTGGGTATGCACCATCGACTCCGGAATCCACAATCTTATCCTGAGTCTACGACCACATCGCGAAGCCGCGTACGACACACTCTTCCGCTTCATGAGGACTATGAGATAAAACACGAGATAAAAAAACACATCTTTATTTGCTCCATAACGATAAAATCATTAATTTTGTAACAAAACCGACAGTATGAAGGAAGAATCCCGGGAAAAACCGACAACACTTCCGCTCTCCTCACTGCGACGCTGCCGCACTCTCTACGAAGAGGTGTCGACGGCTGCGTCGCTGAGTGCCGAAACCGACCGCATGCTGCGCCATCTGCTCAGGAAGACATGCCTGAGCGGCGTATCGGCATACGACAACAAAGGATTGCCACGCATGGAGATGGCTCTTGAGACTGCCGAGGCATTCATTCATTTTATCGATGCAGACACAAATATTGTCAAGGCGATTCTGCTCTGCGACTTTTATGGCGAGACAGCGGGTATCGACGAGATAGAAGCCGAATGCGGCAGCGATGTCGCGGGAATCATCCGCGGCATAGAGTCTGTGTCGCAGTTTTCCGCCAAAAGCAACATCCAGAACCAGGACAACTTCAGAGGATTGATGCTATCACTCGCCGACGACATTCGGGTGATAATAATAATGATAGTGCGCGACCTTGTGCTGATGCGCTCAATCAACAACCATCCCGACCAGGAATGGGTGAGCAACGTGGCTTTCGAGGCAAACGTGCTGTATGCACAGCTTGCACACCGTCTGGGACTATACAAGATAAAAGGAGAACTTGAAGACCTTTCCCTGAAATATACCAACCGTGAGATTTACAAGCAGATAGCCGCCAAACTCAACGAGACCAAACGCTCAAGGGAGCAATACATACAGAGGTTTATCGAGCCGGTGAAGCAAAAGCTCGAGGACGAGGGGCTCACCTTCTCCATCAAGGGACGCACAAAGTCGATATCATCCATCTGGGCCAAGATGCGCAAGCAGAAGGTGGACCTTGACAGAATCTACGACCTCTTCGCTATCCGCGTCATCATCGACACCCCTCCGGAGAAGGAGAAAAGCGACTGCTGGCTCGCATATTCCATCCTCACCGACATGTACACTCCCAATCCCGCAAGGATGAGAGACTGGATCTCGATACCCAAGATCAACGGCTACGAAAGTCTCCACGCCACTGTGATGGGGCCTGACTCCAAATGGGTTGAGGTGCAGTTCCGCACACGCCGCATGGACCTGGTGGCCGAGAAAGGCCTCGCCGCCCATTGGCGCTACAAGGGAGTGAAGTCCGACTCCACCGACCAGTGGATGAACAATATCCGAGACATCCTGGAGGCAGGGAAAGAAGACCCGATGCAGCTGATGAAAGACATGCGTCTCGACATATACACTAAAGAAGTGTATGCCTTCACGCCTAAGGGAGACCTCTTCAAACTGCCGGCGGGAGCCACGGTTCTGGACTTCGCGTTTTACATCCACACCAATGTCGGATCACACTGCACCGGAGGAATCGTCAACGGCAGACACCGGAAGATCAGCCATGTCATAGAGAGCGGCGACACAGTGGAAATCCTTACCTCCGCCACTCAGACACCGAAAACCGACTGGCTAAACATAGTGGTCAGCTCAAAAAGCCGAAACAAGATTCGCCAGAAACTGAACGAAGACCTTCAGGCACGCGCCAACCTCGGCAAGGAGGAGGTGATGCGAAGAGCGAAAAACAGAAAAATCGACATCGACGAAGCCATCCTGATGAAAATAATCAAGAAGGAGGGGTACAAATATGTCAATGAGTTTTTCGCCGACATCGCGGACAACAAGATAGACGCCGGGAAGGTAATAAACGCATACCTTACCGCCACCGCCCCGGAGGAAGAGACAGTGGTTCATGCCGGGGCCGAAGACTTCGAACTCGTTAGAAACGATGCCGAAGACTACGGCGAGGTGCTCACCATAGGCGAGAAATCGATCAAGGGACTGAGCTATAAGTTTGCCAGATGCTGCAATCCTGTCTATGGCGACAAGGTATTCGGATTCATATCCTCCGACGGAGTGGTCAAGATACATAAGACCGACTGCCCGAACGCCAGAAACATCCGGGGACGGTATCCCTACCGTCTTATCAGAGTCAACTGGAGCGGCAAAGGGGGCAGCGAGCTGCCGGCCCAACTGAGGATAATAGGACACGACGACATCGGAATCATCTCCAACATCACATCGGTGATCAGCAAGGAACCGGGAGCCAACCTCCGCAACATAAGGGTCGACTCCAACGACGGACTTTTCCAAGGCTATCTCACTGTTGGAGTGTCGGACAATTCAGTCCTGTCGTCGGTGGTAAAAAAAATCAAGACACTGAAGGGAGTAAAAGACGTGGCTCGCATATAGAAGCGTCACAAAAAATTCAGACACCAACACAACAGAATATGACCCGAACAATCAACAGAATTCCGATTATGCTTGCCGTGACGCTGTCGTTGGCGGCATTTCCGGCGTGCAAGCGCAACAACGAAGCCAAAGAGCGGGTACAGGCCCAGTGGGTTCACATGGGAGAAGAATTCGAAGACTCTTTGGAATCGATTGAAAAAAGGACAGAATCGGTCAAAAACGAAATCAGCGTTCTCAACGAAGAGGCAGACCGACTTCTGCCTAAATTCAAATATGTCGAGAATCCGCGCGAGGTCGAGGGATACTACATCTACAAATCATGGGCATCAACATATCCGCTAAAAACCACAAGTCTCGTAATGAGGCTCACAAAGGGTGAGAAGGCTGAACTGATAGCGGCGCTCTCGGGAGGCGCCCATTTCAACCGCATACGGGTGACAGCCGGCGGGAAGACAGCGGAGTCGGGGACAGTGCCCCACGACCAGGCTCTCAACTACCGTATGGAAGGCCTAAACACCGTCTGCTTCTCCGACAGCGCGTCTGACTCATGCGCGAAACTGATTGCTGACTATTCGGGCGACGACGTGACCATCCAGTATCTCGACGGAGACCGCAAGACCGGAGAACTAAAGTATCCGGCAAAGTCGAAGGAAGCACTCACAGACTCCTGGCGGCTCTATGACGCACGCCGGCGCGCCGCACACGACGAGAGGCTTCTCACAAAGCTCGCAAAAGAGCATGAGATGTATGCCGAAAGGCTCCAGAACTACTACGATAATCCCAGACGATGACAAGGCGAGGGAAGTCGGAGAAGTCAGACAGGTCAGACCAGTCCGACAGGTCTGACAAGTCTGACGGGTCCGACAAAACTGAAACAATAACAATATTCACAACCAAATAAAATCTTCTACAATGAAACTGACAGAGAAAGATTCAGAAGTACTGAAAAGAAAAGGAATCACCGAAGTCAAACTCGAAGAACAGCTCACCATGCTGAAAAACGGGTTCCCATATCTTAAGATAGACTCCGCCGTGACACCGGGCCACGGCCTTACCGTAGCGTCGCCGGAACTCGTAAAGCAAAGCGAGGAAATGTGGCGTAAATACCTTGCCGGAGGCGCAAAGGTGATGAAGATGGTGCCCGCCAGCGGCGCTGCATCCAGAATGTTCAAGGACCTCTTCGCGTTTCTCAATGGCAAGAGCGACAAACCCGACAATGACTTCATGAAGAAGTTTTTCGGGAATATCGAGAAATTCGCCTTCTTCCCTCGTCTCAACTTCCTGTGTCTTCAGATACACGGCTACAGTATCGACAGCCTCATGAAAGCCGGACGCTATAAAGACATCATCGACATCCTCCTCACAAAAGCCGGAATGAACTACGGTAAACTGCCGAAGGCTCTCCTTGAGTTTCACAAGGAGATGGGAGGAAGCCGCACCCCGCTTCAGGAACATCTCGCTGAAGGCGCGCAGTATGCCTCCGGCAAAGACGGGAAAGTACACCTCCACTTCACTGTCTCATCCGAACACGTGCCTTTAGTGGAGAGCAAGCTGGAGGAGATAAAGGCAGTGATGGAGCACGCCTACGGTGTGGAATACGACATAACCCTCAGCGTCCAGAAACCATCGACCGACACCGTTGCCTCCAATATGGACGGCACTCCGTATCGTGAAAACGGCGAGTTCTTCTTCCGTCCCGGGGGACACGGCGCCCTCATCGAGAACCTCAACGACCTCGACGCCGATGTAATCTTCATCAAGAACATCGACAATCTCGTTCCGGACGCCCTGCGTCTTCCCACCATTACCTACAAGATGGTTCTCGGCGGAATACTCGTAGGAGTCAAAGCCAAGATCAACAGCTACTGCGAGCGCCTCGCGAAGGGGATTCCAAGCGACGATGAAATGGCGAAGATGCTCGAGTTCCTTCGTGGAAAACTTTGCATAACCCACGACAAAGCCGACACCATGAGCAGAGAGGAACTACACGACTATCTCTTCAGCAAGCTCAACCGTCCGACCCGCGTGTGCGGCATGGTCAAGAACGAGGGAGAACCGGGAGGAGGTCCGTTCCTCGCCTACAATCCCGACGGCACCGTCAGCCCTCAGATTCTCGAGTCGTCGCAAATCAATCCTGACGACAAGACAGCGCAGAAGCTACTCAAGGAAGCCACCCACTTCAACCCTGTAGACCTGGCGGTATGCATCAAGGACTTCAACGGCAAGAAGTTCAACCTTCCCGACTATGTGGACAAGGCAACCGGCTTCATCTCCATCAAGAGCCGCGAGGGTGTCGAAATCAAGGCACTCGAACTTCCGGGACTCTGGAACGGCGCCATGAGCGACTGGAACACCGTGATGGTGGAAATACCGGTGGAGACCTTCAATCCGGTCAAGACCGTCAATGACCTGCTCCGCCCGACACATCAACCGGGAGAGAATTGAGAATTTAGAATTGAGAATTTAGAATTGCATTCTCGGTTAAGATTCCTGTGACGCGAAGCTAATTATGCATTGTGCATTAAGCATTATGCATTGTGCATTGAATATCAAGCATTATGCATTAAAAAAATTCCGGAGCCTTCGGGCGAGGGCACTGAAAAAGTAATCATATTTCAGGTTGCTCTTAAGCGAGACTAAAAATCAAGAACTCGCCAGGTCCTTATCCGAGGATTTGGCGAGTTTATATTTTGGCCGGTTAATTGCCTTGAAAAGGCCTCATATTGGC
>JAGAJP010000013.1 GCA_017626045.1 Muribaculaceae bacterium
CCGGCATCGCCGACAAGGTGTATATGGAGCCGCTGAAACTGGAATATGTAGCGAAAATCATCCGTTTCGAGCGTCCCGACGCCATAGTGCCGGGTCTTGGCGGCCAGACAGGACTGAACCTGGCGGTTCAACTCGCAAAAAAGGGAATTCTCGACGAATGCAACGTCGAGATACTCGGAACCTCCTTCAAGAGCATCGAGCGAGCCGAAGACCGCGAATTGTTCAAAGAACTGTGTGTCAGCCTCGGAGAACCGGTGCTTCCTTCTGAAATCGTCAACACTGTGGAAGAGGGAGTGAAGGTTGCCGAAGAAATCGGCTACCCGGTCGTTCTGCGCCCGGCGTTCACCCTCGGAGGCACCGGAGGCGGTTTCGCCGACAACGAGGACGAACTGCGCGAACTGATGCGCAACGCGCTTGTCCTGTCACCGGTTCACCAGGTATTGGTAGAGAAATCCATCAAGGGATACAAAGAGATAGAATACGAGGTGATGCGCGACAGCAACGACACCGCCATCACCATCTGCAACATGGAGAACGTAGACCCGGTGGGCGTTCACACGGGCGACTCAGTGGTAGTGGCACCAAGCCAGACACTTACCAACAAGGAATATCAGTTGCTGCGCGACTCCGCGCTCCGGCTTATACGCGCACTTGAGATAGAGGGCGGATGCAACGTGCAGTTCGCGCTCGACCCGCTGTCGTTCAACTACTATATCATCGAGGTCAATCCCCGAGTATCGCGCAGTTCGGCACTTGCCTCCAAAGCCACAGGATACCCCATAGCCCGAGTTAGCGCGAAGATAGCCGTAGGCATGACACTCGACGAAATCGCCATCGCCAACACTCCGGCAAGTTTCGAACCGGCTCTCGACTATATAGTGACTAAAATAGCCCGGTTCCCGTTTGACAAGTTCAGCGAAGCCTCCAACGTGCTCGGCACCCAGATGAAGGCGACGGGAGAAATCATGAGTGTCGGCAGAACCTTCGAGGAATCGCTGCTCAAGGGCATCCGCTCGCTTGAGGTTGGACTGGACCACATATATTCAAAGAAATTCGAGGACATGCCCACCGACGACATCCTTGACTACATCAAGGAAGGGCGCGACGACCGGCTTCCGGCGATAGCCCAGCTTCTGCGTCGCGACATCGCCCTCTGGCATATCTACGAACGCACTCGCATTGACTTGTTCTTCCTCGAGAAACTCAACAACATCATCAAGATGGAGCGGGAAATCAGCGGAGCGGAGAGCCTTGACGACTCACTGCTGCGCGATGCTAAGAGGATGGGCTTCAGCGACAAGTTCATAGCGAGACTGCGTGACACCGATGAGAAAGAGATATGCAGGATTCGGGAGGAACGAGGCATCACTCCGGTCTACAAGATGATCGACACGTGCTCCGGAGAATTTGACTCGTATGTGCCTTATTTCTATTCCACCTACGAAGAGGAGAATGAATCGGTGGTAAGCGACAGAAAGAAGATACTCGTGCTCGGAAGCGGCCCCATCAGAATAGGACAGGGAGTTGAATTCGACTATTCCACGGTGCACGCCATCCAGACAATACGCGAGCAGGGATACGAAGCGATCATCATCAACAACAACCCTGAGACCGTATCGACAGACTACAGCATATCCGACAAACTTTATTTCGAGCCTCTGACGGTGGAAGACGTGATGAACGTTATCCGTCTCGAGAATCCGGACGGTGTCATCGTGACACTCGGCGGCCAGACCGCCATCAACCTTGCGGCGCCACTTGCCGAGAGAGGTGTCAGAATCATCGGCACGGGACTGGAGGCAATCGACAGGGCCGAGGACCGCAAGCACTTCGAGCGCATAATGGAAGAGACCGGAATCCCACAGCCCGACGCAGAGGCAGTGACCGACATCGAGAGCGGTGTCAAGGCTGCCGAGAGGATAGGATATCCGGTACTGGTGCGTCCGAGTTTCGTGCTTGGCGGCAGAGCCATGCAGATAGTAGGGAACGAGCAGGCTCTGCGCCACTATCTTCAGAACGCCGTAGACATCTCCGACAACTCGCCCGTATTGGTAGACAAATACATAATGGGAAAGGAACTCGAGGTAGACGCAATCTGTGACGGCACCGACGTCCTGATTCCGGGAATTATGGAACATGTGGAGAAGACAGGCATCCATTCCGGCGACTCCATATCCGTCTATCCCACCTTCAGCGTCAGCGAGAACGTAAGGCAGACCATCGTGGACTATACGGTGAGACTGGGTCTCGCCATCGGCATAGTGGGTCTCTACAACATTCAGTTTATCGTTGACCGCAACGACAATGTATATGTGATCGAGGTAAACCCGCGAAGCTCGCGCACTGTTCCGTTCCTGTCAAAATCCACCGGGGTGCCCATGGCAAAGATAGCCTCACGGGTAATGCTCGGAGAGTCGCTTAAGAGTCAGGGATACACCGAGACGCTTCATCCCGACCGCAAGCGATGGTTTGTGAAGACTCCCGCATTCTCCTTCTCCAAAATCAAGGGTGTCGACTCGTATCTATCGCCGGAGATGAAATCGACGGGCGAGGCAATCGGATATGACGACATGCTTACGCGAGCTCTATACAAATCGCTTCAGGCGTCGGGGATGCAGGTGAAAAACTACGGCACGCTTCTCGTGACGGTATCTGACGCAGACAAACCGGCTGCGCTCCCGCTCATCAAACGGTTTTATGAGCTCGGCTTCAATGTGGAAGCCACTCGAGGCACGGCAAAATATCTAAAAGACAATGGCATCCGTTGTCGCACGATGGGAAAATACAGCGAAGGGAGCAACGACATAGAGCGTTCCCTGCGCCAGGGACATGTGACGTACGTGATCAACACCATCGACGTCAACCAGCACCACACGCGTCTTGACGGATATGAGATAAGAAGGACCGCGATTGAAAACAACGTGACGATATTCACGGCACTCGAGACAGTAAGAGTGCTTCTCGACGTGCTTGAGGAGATAACCCTCGGAGTCTCGACCATTGACGCGGAATATGGGCGCAAGGGCAACGGGATGATCTCGAGATAATTGAGAATTGATAATTGAGAATTTAGGATTATTCCAATTGGGAAATATTATAATGAAATTTGAGATAACAGGAATAGAGAGGCTTACAGAGAATGTTTATGAGATGACTCTGCGTGGCGACTGCTCGGCGTTCACGATGCCGGGACAGTTTGTGGAGATATCCATTCCGGGACTGTATCTTCGCCGTCCCATCTCCGTATGCGATATAGAGGGCAACAGACTTACTCTTGTATTCAAGACAGTAGGCAGCGGCACGGAGGCAATGGCACGTATGAAACCCGGAGTATGCCTCGACCTGCTGACAGGGCTCGGCAAAGGATTTGACACGTCCCGCTGCCGTGAAAGCGCTTTGCTCGCCGGCGGCGGCGTGGGTGTACCACCGCTCTACCTTCTTGCCCGGAGGCTGCTTCAGGAAGGGAAACAGGTTAAGGTTGCACTTGGATTCAATACTGCCGACGAGGTGTTTTACGCCGACAGATTCCGGGAACTCGGAGCCGAAGTATCGGTCGCCACAGTCGACGGAAGCTATGGTGTGAAAGGCTTAGTCACAGACGCCATCGCCAAGCCTGAGATGCAGGGCACCGACTTCTGGTATGCCTGCGGACCTCTTCTCATGCTGATGGCACTCGGCAAGGCTCTCGACTGCGAGAAAGGAGAGGTCAGCATGGAAGAGCGCATGGGATGCGGTTTCGGAGCATGCATGGGCTGCACAATTTCCACTCCGTGGGGACCGAAGCGCGTATGCAAAGACGGGCCGGTCTTTGACGCTCTCCTGATGAGAGACTACAAAGGGAACGGCACTATACCTCCGGCACTCCCTCGCGACAGAAAGTCGGACGGCACTCCCGACATCACGACAGAACTGTGTGGCATAAAGCTATCCAACCCAATAGTTCCCGCAAGCGGCACCTTCGGTTTCGGGAAGGAATTTGCCGATATATATGACCTGAACACCCTCGGAGGAATCTCCATCAAGGGCACAACCCTGCATCCCCGCCTCGGGAACCCCACTCCGAGAATAGCGGAGACACCCGACGGTATGATCAACAGTGTGGGACTGCAGAACCCCGGCGCAGACGCTGTATATTCGGAAGAGGTTCCGCAACTGAGAAAAATCTACCGAGGATGCGTCATAGCCAATGTAAGCGGTTTCTCAATTGAAGAATACGTGGAGGCATGCCGCAAGGCAGATGCCTGCGATGGCGTTGACATCATCGAGGTCAATGTAAGCTGCCCCAACGTACACAACGGCGGAATGGCGTTTGGTACATCGCCCGAACATGCCGCCATGGTGACTTCCGCTGTAAAGGGAGCGGTACATAAGCCGGTGTTTATAAAACTGTCGCCGAATGTCACCGACATAGTGTCGATAGCCAAGGCATGCGAAGAGGCAGGCGCCGACGGTCTCACCCTCATCAATACCCTTCTCGGCATGAGAATCAACATCAACACCGGCAGCCCCGTGATAGCCAACAGAATGGGCGGTTTCTCAGGACCAGCAGTCTTCCCGGTAGCGGTCAGGATGGTATGGCAGGTGTCGCAGGCGGTGCGTATTCCGGTAATGGGATGCGGCGGCGTATCCACAGCCGAAGAGGCACTTGAGATGATGATGGCGGGAGCCACGGCTGTACAGGTCGGATCCGCCAATCTGGTGGATCCGATGGCGAGCCACAGAATTGCAGCCGAACTCCCGGCACTGCTTAAGAAATTACGAATCAATAACATAAAAGACATAATCGGTATATCATGGCAAAAGATGTGATAATAGCGTGCGACTTCCCCTCGATGGAAGCGACACTTCTGTTTCTTGACCGTTTCGGCGACACTCGCCCCTACGTGAAGATAGGCATGGAACTCTTCTACGCCGCAGGTCCTCAGATAGTGAAGGAGATAAAGAAACGCGGCCACAAGATTTTCCTTGACCTGAAACTCTGTGACATACCCAATACCGTGAAGAGCGCGATGTCGGTGCTTTCGGGTCTTGACGTGGACATGACAAACCTCCACGCATTTGGCGGCCATAAGATGATGGAGGCTGCAATCGAAGGACTTACACGCCCCGACGGCACTCGCCCCATACTGATAGCCGTCACTATGCTGACCTCCACGAGCAAGGAACTGATGAACGAGGACATCCTTATTCCCGGCGAGGTCGACACAGTTGTGGCAAGTTATGCGAAGACCGCCAAAGCCTCCGGTCTCGACGGAGTGGTGTGCTCGCCGCGTGAGGCAAGCATCGTGAAGGAAGCATGCGGCACAGGCTTCATCACCGTGACACCCGGCATACGTTTTGCAGACTCAGCCGCCGACGATCAGGTGAGGGTAATGACTCCCGCCAAGGCGCGCGAGATAGGATCGGACTACATTGTGGTTGGACGTCCCGTGACCAAAGCCGACGACCCACTCGCCGCATACGAGAGATGTCGGCGTGAATTCCTGGCGGAGAATTGAGAATTGGAATTGAAAATTTAGAATTTAGAATTGAGAATTATTTAGTTCTTGATTATAAATTCCATAATTCAGAATAGATAGACAATATGGAAAAGAAAATAGCGAAAGACCTTCTGAGCGTCAACGCGGTCTTTCTGAGACCGGAAGAACTCTTCACCTGGGCCTCTGGAATCAAGAGCCCTATGTATTGCGACAACCGTCTGACCCTCTCCTATCCCGAGGTTCGTAAAGACATCGAGGAAGGGCTGGCTCAGCTGATAATGAAATACTATCCGGAAGCCGAGTCGCTGATGGGCACTTCGACTGCCGGAATAGCACATGCCGCCATCACGGCATGGCTGCTCGGCAAACCGATGGGTTACGTAAGGGGAGGAGCCAAGGACCACGGCAGAGGCAACCGCATCGAAGGAAAATGCGAACCGGGAACGAAGGTTGTGGTGGTGGAAGACCTTATCTCAACCGGCGGCAGCTGCATCGAGGTAGTGGAGGCTCTGCGCGAGGAAGGCGCGGAAGTTCTCGGAATAGTATCTATATTCACATACGGCATGAAGAAAGCCACCGACCGTCTTGCCGCCGCCAATGTCACCAACCATTCCCTGTCGAATCTCGATACCCTTGTGGAGGTAGCAGCCGAAGAAGGATATATCGAGCCGATATGGAAAAACAGAATACTTAAATTCCGCGACAATCCGAGCGACACCTCCTGGATGAACGCATAATACTCCGCATCATGAAACATCTGATAGACCCCACCGACCTGACGGTGGAGGAGACCCGCTCGATCATCGACCTGGCGCTCGACATAATCGCCAACCGCGAGAAATATTCCGAGAAATGCAAGGGTAAGAAACTCGCGACATTGTTTTATGAACCCTCCACAAGGACCAGGCTCAGCTTCACGGCAGCCATGATGGAACTCGGAGGCAACGTGCTCGGGTTTGCCGACGCGGCAAGCAGTTCCGTAAGCAAGGGAGAGACGGTGCGCGACACCGTGCGCGTAGTGGAGAACTTCGCCGACATCATCGCGATGCGTCACCACATAGAGGGTGCCCAGCTCGCCGCTACGGAAGTGAGCCGCGTGCCGATCATCAATGCCGGCGACGGCAGCCACGCGCATCCCACCCAGACGCTGACCGACCTGCTGACCATAACGCGGGAACTGGGACGTCTCGACAACCTGACCATCGGCTTCTGCGGCGACCTGCGGTTCGGACGCACGGTCCACAGCCTCATCAAGGCACTCTCGCGCCAGAAAGGAATCAGGATAGTGCTTATCGCGCCCCAGCAGCTTCGCCTACCCGACTACATCAAGCAGGATGTATGCGACCGCCTCGGCCTCGAATACAAGGAAGTGGAGACACTTGAGGAGGCAATGCCCGAACTTGACGTGCTCTATATGACAAGGGTGCAGAAGGAGAGGTTTCTTGATGAAGACGAGTATGAGGCAGTCAAGGATTCGTTCGTGCTCGACTGCGAGAAGATGGCGCTTGCCAAGGAAAAGATGGCGGTGCTTCATCCCCTCCCCCGTGTCAACGAAATTCTCGAGGAAGTGGACGCAGACCCCAGGGCTGCATATTTCCGTCAGGTCGAAAACGGTAAGTTCGTTCGCATGGCTCTTATAACAAGTCTCTTAGACTGGAAGGACGATACCGCGCACCGAATGCCGGAAGTCGAGGAAACGGAAGTGCCGGACAGCATGCGCTGTGAAAACAAGAAATGCATCACCCGCAACGAGCATTCGCCGCGCAGGGCATATCGCGCCGCCGACGGGTCGCTGAGATGCAGATACTGCGACCACAAGTTTAAATAATACAAATATAATCCATAACAGGTAAAAGTTGCTTTTCAACAACTTAAGGTAAAAAGATTGTTTTATTTTGGAACCGCTGAAACATGAGTGTGGCATTGCGATGATTCGCCTCCGCAAACCACTCGCCTACTACAAGGAAAAATACGGCACCTACGCCTACGCGCTCGACAAACTGTATCTTCTTATGGAGAAGCAGCACAACCGAGGTCAGGAAGGCGCCGGAGTCGGAGTCGTCAACCTGAAAGCCGCGCCGGGACATGAATATTTGTGGCGTGAACGAGAACTCGGGCCTCAGGCGATCCAGGAGATTTTCAACCGCATCGGCACGCAGCTGCAGAAGGCGGATTTAGAGAACATGACTCCTGAGGAAGCCGAGACCATAGCGCCGATGACCGGAGAGATATATCTCGGCCACCTCCGCTATTCCACCACAGGAAAAAGCGGCATAGAATATGTGCATCCTTTCCTGAGGCGCAACAACTGGAGGAGCCGCAACCTGCTAATGTGTGGCAATTTCAACATGACCAATGTCGACGAGCTTTTTGACTCGGTAGTGAGCCGCGGCCAGCATCCGCGTCTCTACAGCGACACAATCATCCTTCTCGAAATGCTCGGCTACGCTCTCGACAAGGAAAACCACCGCATCTACAAGAAGTATCGCGACGACCTTGGCGAGTCTTTCCTCGACCGTAGTCTCGAGGAGATAATAGAGGAGGAACTCGACATACGCAACGTGCTGAAGGCGACTGCACCGGAATGGGATGGCGGTTATGTGATATGCGGAGCCACAGGCGCAGGAAACGTGTTCGTATTTCGAGACCCCAACGGAATACGACCTGCATATTACTATATCGACGACGAAATCATCATCGCGACATCGGAACGTCCGCAGATTCAGACAGTGTTCGGAGTCAGAGAGGAAGACGTTCATGAACTGAAACCCGGAGAGGCGCTTCTTGTGTCGATCCACGGCGAACCTTCAGTGGAGAGAATCCTGCCGCAGTTATCCAACTCGAGGTGCAGTTTCGAGAGAATCTACTTCTCGCGAGGCACTGACGCGGACATCTACCGCGAGCGCAAGGAATTAGGACGACTGCTGGTTCCGGAAATAGTGAAGGCTGTAGACGGAAACATAGCTGACACGGTGTTCTCATACATCCCCAACACAGCCGAAGTGGCGTTCTACGGAATGACCGAAGGTCTTGAGGAGTATCTCAACGAATACAAGGCGCAGAGAATCCTCGCGCTGCAGAGCGACGGAAAACTGACACGCGAGTCGATTCGCAAGGTAATGGAGTCTAAAGTTCGCATTGAGAAAGCAGCCGTGAAGGACATCAAACTGCGCACCTTCATAGCCGACGGAGACGTCAGAAACGACCTTGCCGCACATGTCTACGACATATCCTACGGATGCCTGCGTCCAGGAGTCGACTCCCTCGTGGTTATCGACGACTCGATAGTGAGGGGCACCACCCTGCGGCAGTCGATTCTCAACATGTTGGGACGGTTGAATCCCAGGAAGATAATAGTAGTGTCCTCTTCTCCGCAGGTACGTTATCCCGACTACTATGGTATCGACATGAGCCGTATGAACGAATTCATAGCCTTCAAGGCGGCAGTGGAACTTCTCAGGGAGCGAGGAATGGAATACGTGTTGGCATCCACCTACTCGGCATGTCGGAAGGAATTGGAGAAGGGAGCCGGCGAACCGCTCGTGAATCATGTGAAAAACATCTACGGCCACTTCACCGACGAGGAGATATCGCGAAAAATCGCCGAGATGGTCAAGCCGTCGAATCTTGATGTGACAATAGTGTACCAGACAGTGGAAGGACTGCGCAAGGCATGCCCCGGCTATCCCGGCGACTGGTACTTCTCGGGCAACTACCCCACACCCGGAGGCACAAGGCTTGTCAACCAGTCGTATATCAACTGGTTTGAAGGGAATCCCAATAAGAGGAAATGACAATCGCGACAAAAGTCTTGATGTCCCCCAATAAACAAGCCCGGAGTATTACGATTTTATGAATTTTTGCAAATACAGGATTTGAATTTAATATTTATTAAAGATTTTTTTGTATATTTGCGACATGAAAGAGAACTTAGGACTGTCAAAATCACAGAAGACGCTCATTATAGACTATATAATGATTGTAGCCGGCATCATCATGTATGGTGTCGGGTTCTGCGCTTTTATTCTGCCCCATAAGATAGTGATGGGAGGCCTGACCGGTGTTGGCACTCTTGTATATTTCGCCACTAACGAGACTATACCGGTGGCGGTGACTCAATACGTGCTCAACCTGCTTCTACTCGCCATGGCGTTCAAGATAGTGGGCAAGACATTTGTAATACGCACCATATTCGGAGCCACCGTGGTATCGCTTGTGATCGGCATCGGTGAGACATTCTTCATGTCGCTTGACCATCCGATTATCGAAGACATGTCGCTGAGCGCGATCTTAGGTGCGATTGTATGCGGACTTGGCGTCGGCACTGTGCTTATCCACAACGGATCGACCGGAGGCACCGACATCGTGGCGTCGATGGTAAACAAATTGAGCAACGTAAGTATCGGACGCGCCATGGTCATCACCGACCTGTGCATAGTGTCGAGCAGCCTCTTCCTGCCGTTTGACGGAACATTCGGCGAAAGGCTCGAGACTCGGATACCGATAATGGTCTATGGCTATGTCGTGACGTTCGTGGCATCATACTGCGCCGACATGATAGTGGTCGGCAACCGTCAGGCGGTGCAGTTCATCATCTTCAGCCGTCAGTGGCAGACTATCGCCGACGCCATCAACAACGACGCGAAACGCGGCGTGACCGTATTGGACGGCGAGGGATGGTATAGCAAGAAGCCGGTAAGGATACTGCTTGTATGGTGCCGCAAGATAGAGGCGCCGGGCATCATGCGTCTTGTGAAGAGCATCGACGACGACGCTTTCATCACCCAGGGGGCGGTCAACGGTGTCTTCGGCAAGGGATTCGACATGTATAAGGTCAAGATAAAGCCGAAAAAGCATCCGGTCCCCGACAGGGAGCCATGACCCGATGGCGTCACACTCGGATTCTCACTAAGAAGCAATTCAATCAACTATAAACCAATAACTAAAAACTATGAAGAGACTGTTTCTCTTATCCGCACTCATGATGCTGTGCACCAGTGTATGGGCCGATTACATCTGTCGCGGATCTGTTTTTGACTCGCAGGGAGAGCCGCTGATCGGCGCTACCGTAAGCGTGCCCGGCACATCTGTCGCCACAGCGGCGGATGTGGACGGAAATTTCAAACTTTCTGTTCCCGACCGCACCAAAGACCTCCTTATATCCTACGTAGGATACAAGGACAAGACAGTAAAGGCGGCACCCCAGATGGGAAGAATAGAACTCGAGGCTGAGACCACCATGCTTCAGGACGTCGTGGTAAGCCAGTCAGTGGCTAAGACCCGCAAGACACCTGTGGCTGTATCAACAGTCGACGCCCCCTTCATTGAGGCAAAGCTGGGCAACCAGGAGTTTCCCGAGGTCCTAAAGACCACACCGGGCGTATGGGCGACCAAGGACGGCGGCGGCTACGGCGACGCTAAGATCAACATGCGCGGCTTCAAGAGCGCCAACGTGGCACAGCTCGTGAACGGTATCCCCGTCAACGACATGGAATGGGGCGGCGTATACTGGTCCAACTGGTCAGGTCTGAGCGACGTGACATCGTCGATGCAGACACAGCGCGGTCTCGGCGCAGCCATCATATCCACACCGTCGGTGGGCGGCACACTCAACATCACCACCAAGAGCACCGACGCCAAGAAGGGCGGCACACTCTTCTACGGCATGGGCAACGACGGACTGAACCACATTGGCTTCTCCGCATCCACCGGCCTGATGAGCAACGGATGGGCAATCACAGTGATGGGAAGCCGCAAGTGGGGCAACGGATATATCCAGGGCACCAAATTTGACGCCTACACATGGTTTGTCAACGTTTCGAAGCGCATCAACGACCAGCACCAGCTGAGTCTTACCGCATTCGGCTCCCCACAGGACCACTGGCAGCGCAACAACAAGAACGGCCTCACCATCGAGGGCTGGCAGAATGTGAAGAACTATATGAACGGCCAGAGCCAGTATCGCTATAATCCGGCTTTCGGTTACCGCGCCAACGGCCAGGCATACGTTTCCAACCAGAACCACTTCCACAAGCCCCAGATCTCACTGAGCCACATCTGGCAGATCGACTACAAGTCGAGCCTTTCGACAGCAGTCTATCTCTCGATAGCCAACGGTTACGGCAACAGCGGCCAGGGACGTACATCCGACTACCGCAGCCAGTGGTATGGCGCCAACAACGGTGTACTCTCCGACACATGGCGCTGCGCCGACGGCACCTTCGACTATGCAGGCATCGAGGCTATGAACGAAGCCTCCACCACCGGCTCCAACATGGTGATGGCACAGTCGATCAACAACCACACATGGGTTGGTCTCGTATCAACATATAAGAACGAGATCATTCCCAACATGAACCTCCTCGTAGGTCTTGACGTACGCTACTACGCCGGACTCCACCAGACCAAGATCAGCGACCTCTTCAGCGGTCAATATTACATCGACGACTCATCGCGCAAGAGCGTGCTCGCTGCCAACAACAGCGCGGCTGCCGACCCCAACTGGCAATACCAGAAGTTAGGCATCGGCGACATCGTATACCGCGACTATACCGGCCATGTGGCTCAGGAAGGCATCTACGCACAGCTCGAGCACAGCTGCCTTGAAGACAACCGCCTCACCTACTTCGTCGGCGGCTCCGTCAACCTCAACTCCGACTGGCTCGTAAACCGTTTCTACTACGACAAAGAGCATCAGCGCTCCGAGACCAAGAACTTCCTCGCGGGCAACGCCAAAGTGGGTGTGAACTACAACATCAACCGCTACAACAACGTATTCGTGAACGCCGGCTACATCAGCCGTGCGCCGTTCATGTCGGCAGCCTTCCTTTCGAGGGAAGTATCAAACGCAGCCAACCCCGACGCCCTCAACGAGAAATGCGTATCGGCAGAGGTAGGTTATGAATTCCACTCGCCCAAGTTCACCGCCCAGGTCAACGGTTACTTCACCCGCTGGATGGACCAGACGATGATGAAGACCAACACCATGCAGGACGGCACACGCTATGTGATGAACATGAGCGGCGTGGCATCTCGCCACATGGGCGTTGAGGTAGCAGCTACCTACCGCCCCTTCACCTGGCTTGAGTTCTCCGGTATGTTCTCATACGGCGACTGGGTCAACGACTCTAACACCACAGGCTACTTCTACAACTCGCAGTCGCAGCCTCTCGCCAATCTCGACACCGGCGAACTGGCTTCAGGCATCATGGCTCCCGACCATCTCTGGGCGAAACTGAACACCAAGGGACGCAAGGTAGGCGGCTCGGCTCAGACCACCGGCTCGCTCTCCATGACAGTGAAGCCCGTCAAGGGATGGCGCATCGGTGTAGACTGGGTGGCATCGGCACGCAACTATTCTGACTACACCATCACAGGCAACAACCTGAGCGTTGGCCAGGAAGTAGAACTCGGCGACCCGTGGAGAATACCCTGGGGCAACCAGCTTGACCTCAACGCAAGCTATACGTTTGACTTCGGAGGCATAAGGGCTACCCTCTTCGGCAACATCAACAACCTCTGCAACTACAACTATGTGATGGACGCCACCACCTCCGCGA
This sequence comes from Muribaculaceae bacterium, assembly GCA_017626045.1. Classification (GTDB taxonomy): domain Bacteria; phylum Bacteroidota; class Bacteroidia; order Bacteroidales; family Muribaculaceae; genus Lepagella. Next base: position 13,040 of record JAGAJP010000013.1, read on the forward strand.
CAAGCACCGGAACATGGCAGAACGCCTACAACATCTTCTACAGCTTCGGCCGCACTTATTCACTACGTCTCAAACTCACTTTCTAAGACTACGATATGAATAATTCAGTTAAAAACATATTTTTCGCCTTAGGCGCGACTGCCATTCTGGCGTCGTGTGGCGAAAATGCCTGGAACGACCATCTTGACGGTTTCGAACCGGGAACGAACTACAACACCGCCATAGAGGGTGAGTTCACAATGTCGGCGGCAGACTACAACGCAGTAGCATCCAACGCCACCAACAAGTCACTTGCGGAGGCAGCCGGCGTTGCCAACGACCTCAAGGCGGTAGGCACCAACGGCATCTTCACTGCGAAGATTCCCGCCAAGGAATATCTTCCGGCATACCTTGCGTCGAGCAGCGCTCCCTATTTCCTCGCCCCCGAGGGCTCCAAGATCAACGTGACCTATCAGGAAACAGGCGAGACCGCCCCGATTATCGCCCAGATAGCCGGTGCTCGCACCTACACCGTAAGCAAAGACGACTACAAGTCGGCATGGGGCAGCGATAAAGACTACATCGACGCTTTCGCGCCCATGACACCCGCTGCAAACAAAATCCCGGCAATACTGAAAGAAGTCTTCGACGATGCAGCCACCGGAGAATATGCAGTGGTCAGCTACAATGAGAGCGCCACAAACCCGATCTTCATCTCCGACTCGGAAGTTGAGGAATTCACGGGCGGCTTCTTCTTCCTCGTTGCCGACGGCAGCAATGGCGCAGGCCCGATAGACGCGGGCAAAGGCTACGGCTATCTTCCCCTGGCTGAAATGACAGTGACAGACGGCGCAGTCAACACAAGCGGTGTCAACGCCTTCAATTTCGTGAAGTCTGCAAACGGTTTCTATATCAAAGATGCCTATGGCAGATACCTGTATCAGAAGGGCACATACAACAGCTTCAACCTTTCCGCGACACTTCCTGAATCGGGAGCTGAATGGACAGTGGCTGTAGCATCCAACGGACAGGCAACGATAACCAATATCGAAGTCGGCAAGTGGATCCAGTATGACAGCAACTACTCAAGCTGGGGATCTTACGCAGAAGCCAAAGGTTCCCTTCCGGTGCTCTACCAGGCACAGAAACTTGACTTCTATCTCGTGAACGCCGAGGGTCATGGAGCCGGAGTTCTTGCATCAGACAAGAAATTCGGTTATCTTCCCAACGTAGACATGACAGTAGAGAATGGAATCGTGACCAATGCCGACCCCGCCAATGCGTATACATTCGAGGTTGCCGACGGTGGCTACTACATCAAGGACTCTTACGGAAGATATCTTTATCAGGCGGGTACATACAACAGCTTCAACCTCTCGGAAGGAGTTCCCGAGGCTGGCGGCGTATGGACACTGACAGAGAATGCCGAGGGCAACGTCACCATCACCAACAAGGAAATCGGCAAGTGGATTCAGTATGACGGCAACTACAGCAGCTGGGGATCGTATGACTCCGAGAAGGGCACACTTCCCAGACTGATTAACGCTGCCGCCACACCGGCAGCCGCCAACCGTCCTGCGAAGGTTGTGGCAGGCACACCCGTCGCATCGGGTATGACCGCAGTCTACACATTCGACGGCAGCAAGTGGGCCGAGGCAACAGACGTAACAGCTCTTGACGCCGCCGACTACGCCGCAATGGGCTTCGACAACAACAAGCTCGAGAATCCTGAGACATACCTGCCCCTCTACCTGAAGGCTAAGCAGCCTTATGCGGTGGCAGGCGACGAGATGGCAGTGGTCTACAACGGCACCTCCTGCACAATGTGCGTATACGACGGACAGAACTGGACTGTCAACGACAACGACTTCCAAGTCAAGACCGCCCAGTTCGTACACAACGCCCAGGGCTGGAGCTTCGTGAAATATGTTGGCAAAGCTTACTTCAAACTCGCTTCCGAAATAGTTCTTGACCGCCAGTATCTGATGGTTGCCGAAGGCATCTGCGCGATACCTCTCGTCACATCCAAGACCTACGGCTACCTCAACACCGCAAGCGTGGTGGATGTAAACGGAGTGATCGAGCAGAAAAACGAGGCGAACGCCTTCACCTTCGCAGGCAGCTACACAGCGGAAGACGGCACCACATACAAGGCAGCGGAAGGCACATTCCTTATCAAGGACTCCAACGGCCGCTACCTCTACATGACGGGTACATTCAACTCCTTCAACGTGGCTGACGCTCCTGCAATCGCTGACGGCGCTATTGATCCCGCCTTCACATTCAAGGGCGAAATCAACGGTGATGGAAATTGTACCATCACAAATGTCGGCAACAGCAAGTGGATCCAGTATTCAACCACCTACACATCTTGGGGCTGCTACTCCAATGAGCAGGGTGTTCTTCCCACACTCTACATGCTTGCGGCTGAATAATCACATCCGACAATATCAATTTATCTGATATTTCTGTAAAAAAACGACCGGTTTCATAGTAGAAACCGGTCGTTTTCTTGTTATATAATTACATCTGTTTAGAAAATCAAACAATTGTCAGGCAAATATATACACACTTTTGCGCATTGTGTGCAAAAAGTCACAATCAGAACATATGGAAGAATTAAGACAACTCGCACAACGACTGAAAGGACTTCGCGACTCCCTCGACCTTTCGCTTGAGGAACTGGCGTCGGAATGCGGCATCGAGCCGGAGACACTGGCGGCATACGAAAGCGGAGAGCATGACATACCCGTGAGTTTTCTGCATCGTCTCGCTTCGCTCAAAGGGCTTGAGCTGACCACTATTCTCTTCGGCGAGGAGCCGAAGATGAGCAGTTACTACATCACCCGAAGCGGCAAGGGAGTGAAGGTGGAGCGCAGGAAGGCATACTTCTATCAAGATCTTGCTGCGGGCTTCCGGCAGAGGAAGATGGTGCCGTTTTTAGTGAAGATATCCCCCGACCACACGGCAGGCACAAAGCACTCTCCCAACACCCACGAAGGACAGGAATTCAACTATGTTCTCGAGGGAGAACTGGAGATTATGATTGGCAACAAGACAACGGTTCTCAAGCCCGGCGACAGCGTGATTTTCGACTCTACCGTGCCGCACGCCCTGAGGGCACTTGGCGACATCGACGCAAAGGTGATTGTGATAATCAATTAAGGTAAAGAGAAATAAGACCAGTCAGACAAGTCAGACGAGTCAGACTAATTAGTCTAATAATCAGAGCATTCGATACAGGTAAAAAGATATGTTAGAAAAATTTCTTGATAAGACGCAGTTCTCGTCTTATGAGGACTTCATGGAGAATTTCAAGGTCAAGGTACCTGAGAATTTCAATTTTGGATATGATGTGGTAGACGCCTGGGCTGAGACAGAGCCCGACAAAGAGGCGTTGCTATGGACCAACGACAAGGGAGAATGCCGCCGATTCACATTCGGCGACATGAAGCGCGAGTCTGACAAGACCGCGTCATTCTTCCAATCGATAGGAATCGGGCGCGGCGACAAGGTGATGCTGATACTTAAACGCCACTATCAGTTCTGGTTTTCGATTATCGCACTCCACAAACTCGGAGCGACAGTGATACCCGCAACCCACCTGCTGACGAAGAAAGACATCATCTACCGCTGCCACATGGCAGACATCAAGGCGATAGTATGCTCCGGCGACGAGATAGTTACCGGACACATTCTTGCCGCCCTTCCGGAATGCCCCTCGGTAAAGGCTGTGGTCTCTACCGGTCCCGTAGTTCCGCAAGGATGGTATGACTTCGACTCTTCGATAGAAAAAGCGACACCTTTCAAACGTCCCGACATTGCCAACAGCAACGATGACGTCAGCCTGCTCTACTTCACCTCGGGCACCACGGGAGAGCCCAAGATGGTGGCGCATGACTTCACCTATCCTCTCGGACACATCATCACCGGCAGCTATTGGCACAACCTGCACTCCGACAGCCTTCACCTAACGCTCGCCGACACCGGCTGGGGCAAGGCGGTATGGGGTAAACTCTACGGACAGTGGATAGCCGGAGCCAATGTATTTGTATATGACTATGACAAGTTCGAACCAGTGGATGTGCTGCACATGATTCAGAAATACGGCATCACATCGTTTTGCGCCCCTCCGACAGTATTCCGCTTCCTGATACGCGAAGATCTCACTAAATTTGACCTGTCCACATTGAAATACTGCACAATAGCGGGAGAGGCGCTGAATCCGAGCGTATTCGAGGAATGGAAACGCCTCACCGGCATCCGGCTTATGGAGGGCTTCGGGCAGACGGAGACGACACTGACGGTGGCGACCTATCCCTGGTGCGAGCCTAAACCGGGCTCGATGGGTAAGAAAGGACCCATGTATGACATCGACCTTGTCGACGAACACGGCGACCCGGTGGAAGACGGAGTGCACGGCGAGATTGTGGTGCGAATCCACGACGGGAAGAAACCTCTCGGACTCTTCAAGGAATATCTCAACGATCCGGCACTGACAGCTGAGGCTATGCACGACAGCTTCTACCATACCGGAGATGTGGCATGGCGCGATGAAGACGGCTACTACTGGTTTGTGGGCAGGAAAGACGACGTCATTAAGTCGTCCGGCTACCGCATAGGTCCGTTTGAGGTGGAAAGCGCCCTTATGACGCATCCTGCAGTGGTGGAATGCGCCATCACGGGAGTACCCGACGAAGTGCGCGGTCAGGTGGTGAAGGCTACGGTGGTGCTCGCAGCCGGCTACCGTGAGAATGCCGGTCCCGACCTGGTAAAGGAGATACAGAATCATGTGAAGCGCGTCACAGCGCCCTACAAATATCCGCGCATCGTGGAGTTTGTAGAGGAGCTTCCGAAGACCATCTCGGGCAAGATTCGTCGCTCCGCCATCCGCAAGGAGTGACTGATAGAAACCGACCGACATGATAAAGAGGGTCGGAAAAAGTTTTATAGTTAAAATAAAGAATAAAAGGGTGCTGTTTTTGGTAATGTCAAAGATTTTGATTAATTTTGCACCGAGTTAATGATAACCGAAGACCTACCGAAACATGCTCCAGTACCCATCCGCAAAGCGACATCGCAAGAAGCACATATACAGCCGATTGCGAATAAGCAGCATCGCATCCCTCAAGGTGTGCCGATTTGATGTGGAGATGCTTCGTGCGGTTACGGAAAAATAAGATATGGGAAAAGACCGCATTCCGACCATTCGGGATGCGGTCTTGAATTTGAATAAACTATACCGGCAATAACAATGAAGATCGGAATTGTAATGGGGTCCGCGTCAGACTGGCCCGTAATGAAAGGAAGTGCCGAGATTCTCGACGAATTCGGCGTGGAATATGACAAGAAAGTGCTGAGCGCCCACCGTACGCCCCACGAACTTGAGGCATGGGTGTCGAAAGCCCGCGAAGAGGGATATGCCGCCATCATAGCAGCTGCAGGAGGCGCCGCGCATCTTGCGGGCGTCTGCGCCGCGTTCACCACTCTTCCGGTGATTGGCGTGCCCATCAAGGCTCGCACGCTCGACGGCCTCGACTCACTCCTCTCGATGGTGCAGATGCCGAGCGGAATACCGGTAGCCACCGTCAGCATCGACGGAGCGAAGAACGCCGCCCTCCTCGCAGTGGAGATCATGGCAGTGACCGACAGCGGCCTTGAGGAGAAGATGGCTCAGTTCCGCCGCAGACAGGCAGAGAAAGTATTATCAAGCGAACTAAACTGACAGACCAAATATGAACCGCAACAAAAGGATCTTCGTGGAGAAGACCGGCTCCTACAGAGTGGAGGCCGACAGTCTCCGACGGGAACTCAACGAGAACCTCGGCCTGACAATCCGGGATCTGAGGCTTATCTGCGTCTACGACGTATTCAACGCCGCTCCCGAACTGGTCGAGGAGGCAAAATACCGCGTGTTTGGCGAGCCCGCAACCGACACCGTGACAGAGGATTTCGACCTCACAGGCAAACAATATCTCGCCGTGGAGTGCCTGCCCGGTCAGTTTGACCAGAGGGCGTCGTCGGCTGAAGACTGCGTGAAACTCATCGACCCGGCGTCGGAGGTGGAAATCAGAAGCGCACGTCTCATGATTTTCGACGACTCGGTAAGCGACGCCGACCTTGAGAAAATAGCTCGCTACTCCATCAACGCCGTAGAGTCTCGCCGCAAGGACATGACGATGCTTTGCCCGCCCGAGCGCGCGCAGGCAAACCCCGTGAAGACTCTCGAGGGCTTCCGCGACATCACGCCGGAGACCGCATCCGCCGTAATCGCAGAGATGGGACTGGCGATGAACGACGCCGACCTGATGACAGTGGTGGAATATTTCCGCCGAGAGGGACGCGACCCGAAGGAGACGGAACTCCGCATCCTCGACACATATTGGAGCGACCACTGCCGCCACACCACTTTCATGACGGAACTCACCGACATAGAGATCGAGGACTCTCCGGTGGCTGAAGACATAAGGAAATCCCTCGAACTTTACCACGACATGCGCAAGGACCTCGGTCGCGAGGGCAAGCGTCTGTGTCTGATGGATCTCGCGTGCATAGGTGCGCGGTGGCTTAAAATGAAGGGTATTCTCGACGACCAGGAGGAAAGCGAGGAAAACAACGCTTGCTCCATAGTGATCGACGTTGACACCGAGAACGGCGGCAGCGAGAAATGGCTGCTGATGTTCAAGAACGAGACTCACAACCATCCCACGGAGATAGAGCCTTTCGGCGGAGCCTCGACATGTCTTGGCGGTGCCATCCGCGACCCGCTGAGCGGCCGCAGCTACGTATATCAGGCGATGCGCGTGACGGGAGCCGGCGACATCTACCGTCCGGTCGCCGACACCATGAAGGGCAAGCTTCCTCAGCGCGTAATCTCGCGCCGCGCCGCCGCCGGCTACAGCAGCTACGGCAACCAGATAGGACTCGCCACCACGCATGTACGCGAGATATACCATCCGGGCTACCTTGCCAAACGACTTGAGGTTGGAGCCGTGGTAGGAGCGGTCAAGCAGGCTGACGTGCGCCGCGAGCGTCCGGCACCCGGCGACGTAATACTGATGTTCGGAGGTCGCACGGGTCGCGACGGAATCGGCGGAGCCACCGGTTCGAGCAAGGAACATAACGTGAAGTCGCTCGACCAGTGTGGCAGCGAGGTGCAGAAGGGCAACGCTCCCGAGGAGCGCAAGATAGAACGACTCTTCCACCGCCCGGAGGTGACTCGCCTCATAAAGAAATCAAACGACTTCGGTGCCGGCGGCGTAAGCGTGGCAATCGGCGAGCTTGCCGACGGCCTTGACATATACCTCGACCGTGTACCGGTGAAATACAGCGGTCTCAACGCCACAGAACTCGCCATCAGCGAGAGTCAGGAACGCATGAGCGTGGTGGTGGAGAAGAAGGATATGGACGAGTTTATCGGCTACTGCCATGAGGAGAACCTGGAGGTGACCCATGTGGCGGACGTCACCGACAGCGGACGCATGCGCATGATGATGCACGGCGAGACTGTGGCAGACCTTAGCCGCGAGTTTATCGACTCCGCAGGCGCCACACGCAGGGCGAAGGCTCGTATAAGCGCGGTCAGCACACCGATGCCGCAGCCCGAGGCTACCACCTTCGAGGAGGCGCTCTCCGACTGGAACGTCACCTCACAGAAGGGACTGATAGAGATGTTCGACTCCACCATCGGCGCATCCACAGTGCTCATGCCCTTCGGCGGACGCACACAGGGCACCGAGACCCAGGTGAGCGTACAGAAACTTCCCACGGGAGGCTACACCGACACCGCCAGCATGATGGCATACGGATTCAATCCGTATATCAGCGAATGGAGTCCCTACCACGGAGCGGCATACGCAGTGGTGGAGGCAGTTGCGAAGACTGCCGCTGCCGGTGGCGACACCACCCGAATGCGTTTCTCATATCAGGAATATTTCGAGCGTATGCACTCGGAAGGCTCCTGGGGAAAACCCACCGCGGCACTTCTCGGCGCACTGAAGATGCAGAAGGAGTTCGGACTCCCGTCGATAGGGGGCAAGGACTCCATGAGCGGCACGTTTGCCGACATCTCGGTGCCTCCGACGCTGATAGCCTTTGGCATCGTGCCTGTGGACGCCCGCGAGGTGATAAGCCCTGAATTCAAAAGTGGCGGCCACACCCTGTATCTGCTTGAGGCGGCTCCTCTTGAAGACGGAATGCCCGACACCGACCAACTGAAACGCAACTTCGAGCGTATCCGTGGCGACATCCGCGCCGGACGCATCGCGGCAGCTTACGCCTTAGGCTTCGGAGGTCTCGCGGAGGCAGTTGCGAAGATGAGCTTCGGCAATGAGGTTGGAGCGGAGTTGTACGTGGATGGTCCGGAACTCTACAACTGGAACTACGGAGCCATCCTCGTGGAGTCGGCAGAGGAACTTGAAGACTCATTCTACAGAAAGGTCGGCGACACCCTCAGTAAGCCGGTGATAAAGGCTGAAGGACGCGAGATGAAAATCTCCGACCTCCGGGAAACCAACAGCAAAAAGTTCCGCGAGGTATATCCGGACCGCGCCGAAACCGTCGGCACGGCAGAGAACGCGACCTCAGGTCCCTGCAAGACCGTATGGAACGGCGAGCCTACGGAGCATCCGACAGTATATCTGCCGGTATTCCCGGGCACCAACTGCGACTACGACATGATACGCGCGTTCAAGCGCGAGGGCGCAGAATGCACCACGAGTGTCTTCTGCAACCTCACACCTGAACAGACCCGCGAGTCTGTGGCGAAGATGGCGGCGATGATCGACGAATGCCACATCCTTGCGTTCAGCGGAGGTTTCTCGCTTGGCGACGAGCCTGACGGCAGCGGTAAGTTCATAGCGAGCGTCATCATGACCGACGCTGTGAAGGCTGCGATAGAACGGCTTCTGAAGCGCGGAGGCCTCGTGATCGGCATTTGCAACGGCTTCCAGGCTCTCGTGAAGTCGGGACTCCTCCCCTACGGCAAGATCGGAGAACTGACTCCTGACAGCCCGACCCTGTTCCGCAACGACATCAACCGCCACATATCGCAGATAGCGGTGACTCGTGTTGGAAGCGTGGCGTCGCCATGGCTCGACGGTTTCTCAATCGGTCAGCTCCACTCGATAGCCGTGTCACACGGTGAGGGTAAGTTTACTGCCGACAGCGAACTCGTAAGGAGACTCGCCGAGGCAGGACAGATAGCCTTCCAGTATGCCGACGCATCCGGCAACGCCACAATGGAGAGCCCGGCGAACCCGAACGGGTCGAGCGACGCCATCGAAGGCATCATAAGCCCCTGCGGACAGATTCTCGGCAAGATGGGACACTCCGAAAGATACGACGACGGACTGATGAAGAACATTCCTGGCGACAAACGCCAGAACCTCTTCGCCAATGCCGTGAGATACTTTTCTAAGAATGCATAATTCATAATGCATAATGCATAATTATTCTGACGAGGCAACTTTTTTGACGACTCAAGGTATTATGCATTTAGTTTGAAAAGTTACTTGAGAGATAAGAAGAAACAACTTCAATAACAAGATAAACAACCAGGATAAAACAATGGCTAAATCTTATGAAGCCTCCGGCGTCAATCTCGAAGCCGGTTATGAAGTGGTTAGCCGCATCAAGAAGCATGTGGCAAGTACGTCCCGTCCGGGAGTGATGGGAAACATCGGAGCGTTTGGCGGCATGTTCGACCTCGCGAGCCTCGGATATAAGGAACCGGTGCTCGTGAGCGGCACCGACGGCGTAGGCACCAAGCTGAAGATTGCTTTCGCAGTCGACAGGCACGACACCATCGGCATCGATGCCGTGGCGATGTGTGTCAACGACGTTCTGGCGCAGGGCGCCGAGCCGCTATTCTTCCTCGACTATGTGGCGGTAGGCAAAAACGAGCCTGCCGTAGTGGAGGCGATAGTGTCGGGAGTTGCCGAGGGATGCCGTCAGGCGGGCTGCGCCCTGATAGGCGGCGAGACTGCCGAGATGCCGGGAATGTATCTCCCCGGCGACTATGACATCGCCGGATTCACGGTAGGCGCTGTGGACCGCTGCAACCTCATCGACGGCAGCAAGGTGAAGACGGGCGACGTGCTCGTGGGAATAGCCTCCTCGGGAGTGCACTCCAACGGTTTCTCGCTCGTGAGGAAGATAGTGAAGGACGCCGGACTCGACCTCGACAAGAAATATGAGGAGACCGGAGAACTGACTCTCGGCGAGATGCTGCTGACCCCCACAAGAATCTACGTAAAACCGGTGCTTGAGGTGATACGCAATGTGGACGTCCACGGAGTGGCGCACATCACAGGAGGCGGTTTCGACGAGAACATACCTCGCATCCTGCGCGAAGGACAGGGCATTGAGGTTGAGGAAGGCTCCTGGGAGATTCTTCCGGTATTCCGCATGCTTGAGAAATACGGAAAGGTGCCTCATCGCGAGATGTTCAATATCTTCAACATGGGCATCGGAATGGTGCTGGCTGTAGACGAAAAAGACGCTCCCGAGGCAATCAGGATTCTGGAGGCACGCGGAGAGAAGGCAAGCGTGATCGGCCGCATCACCGACACCCCCGGAGTAACAATCAAAGGAAAATAATTCAGACAAGTCAGACCAGTCCGACAAGTCAGACAGGTCCGACAAGTCCGATCCATAAAAATTCAGCAACTTGACAACCCATAATATATGAGAGCACTTATAAGCGTGAGCGACAAGCGCGGAGTAGTTGACTTCGCCCGTCAGCTTCAGGAACTTGGATGGGACATCATCGCCACCGGAGGCACCATGAAGGCGCTCCGTGACGCGGGACTCCGCATCATCAACATCAGCGACGTGACCGGATTCCCGGAAATATGCGAAGGACGCGTAAAGACTCTGCATCCCAAGGTGCACGGCGGTCTCCTCGCACGTCGCGACGTACCCGAGCACATGGCGGAGATAGCCGCAAACGGCATCGAGACCATCGACATGGTGTGCGTGAACCTCTACCCCTTCGAGGCAACGATAGCCAAAGAGGGAGTGACACTCGCCGACGCGGTTGAGAACATCGACATAGGCGGTCCCTCGATGCTTCGTAGCGCGGCTAAGAATTTCGCGTCGGTGACAGTGGTCTGCGACCCCTCCGACTATGACGGCATAATCGAGGAGATACGCGCCACCGGCAACACCACCGAGGCAACCCGTTTCCGTCTGTCGGCAAAGGCATACACCCACACCGCACTCTACGACAGCCACATAGCGACATACATGCGCGAGAAGGCAGGTCTGGAAGAAAAACTCTTCCTCACCTTCGACCGGGTTCAGACTCTCCGCTATGGCGAGAACCCGCACCAGAGCGCAGCTCTCTACAAGGCTCCGAAAGAGGAGTCCTACTCACTGCTCAACGCCCGCCAGCTCAACGGCAAGGAACTAAGCTACAACAACATCCAGGACGCCAACGCTGCGCTCAACATAGTCAGGGAGTTCAGCGAACCCTTCTGTGTGGGACTAAAACACATGAATCCGTGTGGCGCAGCCATCGGCAAGGACATCGCCGAGGCATGGAACAAGGCTTACGAGGCAGACAAGGTGAGCATCTACGGCGGTATCGTGGCAATGAACCGTCCCCTCACTCTCGAGGTCGCACAGGCGATGAAACCCATATTCCTCGAAATCGTGATGGCTCCCTCTTTCGAACCGGACGCTCTCGAACTTCTGAAGACCAAGAAGAACCTCAGGGTGCTCGAGGTTAAGATGGACAATTCCCGCGAGGCTCAGCGCCAGTATGTGGGCATAAACGGCGGACTTCTCGTGCAGGATGCCGACACCACCACCAAGGAGGTGACGGCAGACATGACAGTTACCGAGAAACGCCCCACGGAACAGGAACTCGAAGACATGAACTTCGCATGGCGCATAGTGAAGCATGTGAAGAGCAACGCCATAGTGATAGTGAAAAACGGTATGACACTCGGCGTTGGAGCCGGCCAGATGAACCGCGTAGGCTCCGCCAACATCGCGCTTGAGGAGGCATTGGCATCCGGCAATACCGACGGATTGGTGCTCGGCAGCGACGGATTCCTGCCTTTCGGCGACACCGTGGAACTCGTGGCGGGAAAAGGTGTTACCGCAATAGTGCAGCCCGGCGGCTCTATCCGCGACCAGGAGTCGATCGACAAGGCAAACGAGAAGGGTCTCACCATGCTATTCACCGGCATGCGCCACTTCAAACATTGAGGACATGATGGAAATCAATATCCAGAATCCTTTCGGAGAGGAGGCACCGGTGAAACTTCCGCGCATGGAGACAGGACGCGAGGAGGATATCCGTCCAGGAAAGACGGTGTTGGTGATCGGCAGCGGAGGCAGGGAACACGCTATCGTAGACGCCCTGTCGCGCAGCGCGCGCGTGCAGAAGATATACGCATGTCCGGGCAATCCGGGCATGTCGCGCCACGCCACCTGCGTGCCCATCTCTGTGACCGATGTCGAGGCGCTGCGCGATTTCGCCAAAGAGAAATGCGTAGACCTGACAGTGGTGGGTCCGGAAGCCTCTTTGGCGGCAGGAGTGGCAGATGCCTTTAAGGAAGCGGGTCTCCGCATCTTCGGCCCCACCAAGGCGGGTGCTCGCATCGAGTCGAGCAAGGAGTTCGCAAAACAGATAATGGAGAAATACGGTGTGCCGACCGGAGCCTACAGAAGTTTCGACCGATATGAGGACGCCAAGGCATACGCCGAGAGCCTTCCTCTGCCCACCGTGATTAAATACGACGGTCTCGCCGCCGGCAAAGGCGTGGTGGTGGCAGCCACCCGCGAGGAGGCTGACGCAGCCTTGCGCGACATGCTGCTCGACTCCGCTTTCGGCAAGGGAAGAGTACTCATCGAGGAGTTCCTTGATGGTCCGGAGTTCTCGTTTATGTGTGCCGTGGGAGGCCGCAAGGTATATCCGTTGGCTCTTGCACAGGACCACAAGCGGGCGTATGACGGTGACCGCGGTCCCAACACCGGAGGCATGGGTGCATATTCACCGCTCCCCTTCATCAGCGAGGAGGTTCGCGAGAAGGCACTGAAGGAAATCCTCCAGCGCACCGCCGACGGACTTGCCGACGAGGGCATAAGCTATACCGGCATACTGTATGGCGGTCTGATTCTGACGAAGGATGGTCCCAAGGTGATTGAGTTCAACGCCCGTTTCGGAGACCCGGAGACAGAGGTGGTGCTTCCGCGTCTTGTCAGCGACATCTACGACCTGTTTGACGCCGCCATTGACTCAGCAGACTATGAGCCGGAATGGAGTAAGGAATCATGCCTCGGCGTCGTGCTGGCATCTGACGGCTATCCCGGCAGCTACAGCAAGGGCGTGGAGCTTGACTTCGACGGATGCGCCAAGGTTTTCCACATGGGCACTAAGGCATCCGACGGCAAACTGCTCACGGCAGGAGGTCGCGTGGCAATGGTGACCGGCATGGGCAAGACCCTTGAGGAAGCCGCAGCCCGCGCCTACGCCGACGTGAAGAAAGCCGTCACAAAGGGACTCTTCTACCGCAGCGACATCGGAAAACAAGCACTTAATTAATTTAGAATTGAGAATTTAGAATTTAGAATTAGACACACTGGACTAATTGAACTAATCAAACTGATTGGATTAATTGGACTGATTAGATTAATTAGACTAATTGGACTAATCAAAGTCAGCAAGGATGAAATTCTAAATTCTAAATTCTAAATTAGACTAAATTATAAATTCAAAATTATAAATTTGTAATGGTTGAAAGATACGGAAGAGACGTGATGCGTCGCGTCTGGACTGAACAGAATAAATTTGACGCCTATCTGAGAGTGGAGATTCTCGCCGCAGAGGCGTGGAGCGAACTTGGCGTTATTCCGAAAGAGGACGTAAAGAAACTCTGGGATAATGCCACATTCAACATCGACAGAATCAAGGAAATCGAAGAAAAGACCCGCCACGATGTGGTGGCGTTTACCCGCGCGGTGAGCGAGAGCCTCGGCGATGAAAGGAAGTGGGTTCACTACGGCCTAACATCCACCGACGTTGTTGACACCGCCAACGGATACCTTTTCAAGCAGGCAAACGAAATAATTGCCGAAGACCTCGACAAGTTCTGCGATATGCTGAAACGTCAGGCATTGAGATTCAAGAACGTGCCGTGCATCGGCAGAACACACGGCATCCACGCCGATATCACGAGTTTCGGACTGAAATGGGTGCTCTGGCTTGCTGAGATGAGACGCAACATAGAACGGTTCCGTCTTGCCGCCGCAGGAGTGGAGGTAGGAAAACTGAGCGGTGCCGTCGGCAACTTCGCCAACATCCCGCCTTTTATCCAGGACTATGTATGCGAGCACCTCGGCATCAATTCCGCCGATGTCTCGACTCAGGTGATACAGCGCGACCGCCACGCATATTATATGGCGACCCTCGCGGTGATAGCTTCGAGTCTCGAGCAGATGGCATTGGAGGTGAGAAACCTGCAGCGCACGGAGGTGCATGAGGTTGAGGAGGCATTCGGCAAAGGACAGAAGGGCTCCAGTGCTATGCCCCACAAGCGCAATCCGGTAAGCAGCGAGAACATCTGCGGCTGCGCCCGCGTGATGCGCGGATACATGGCTACCGCTTACGAGAACGTGGCACTCTGGCACGAACGCGACATATCCCACTCCGCCACCGAAAGAATCATCATGCCCGACGCCACCATACTTCTTGACTATATGCTCAACCGCATGATGGGCATACTCGAGAACCTCACCATCTTTGAAGACAAGATGATGGCGGACATCTACATGACCAACGGCGTGATCTTCGCTCAGAGGGTTATGAATGCCCTCATAGGAAAGGGCTGGGTTCGCGAGCAGGCATACGACACCGTGCAACCGGTGGCGATGAAGGCAATGGCAACAAACAGCGCCTACAAAGACCTCCTTCTCCAGACTCCCGCAGTGATGGAGATGCTGACCCCCGAGGAACTGGACGCCTGCTTCACCCTCGACTACTACATGAAAAATGTAGACTACATCTACAAAAGAAACGGCTTATCGAATTGAGAATTGAAAATTAGACTAATTAGACTAATTAGACCAATTCAAAATAAGCCAAGGAAGAATTAAAAAAATATAATTTCTAAAATAATGAGTCACAGATTAGTTGTAACCGGCTCCCAGTGGGGAGACGAAGGCAAAGGCAAGATCACTGACTATTTCGCATGTCGCGCCGACATGGTGGTAAGATACCAGGGCGGAAACAACGCGGGACACTCGGTGATGTTTGACGGACATAAATATTCTCTGCAGAGCATTCCCTCCGGCATCTTCAATCCGAAGACTGTCAACGTGATGGCAAACGGAATGGTAGTAAACCCGGTATCGGTGATCGCGGAACTCGAAAAACTTCACAATCAGGGAATCACCGACTATCAGCTTTACATCTCCGACCGCGCGGCGATGGTGATGCCCTGGCACAGCATGCTCGACGGCGCAAGCGAGAGCATGAAGGGTGACGCTAAGATCGGCACCACCAAGAAGGGCATCGGTCCGGCATACACCGACAAATACTCGCGTCTCGGCCTTCGCATGGGCGACCTTCTGGAACCCGAATACTTCGCCGAGCGACTGAAAGCCGCCCTTGAGGTGAAGAATATGGAACTGAAGATGTATGGACTCGAGCCGCTCGACTATCAGCAAGTCTATGACCAGTATATGGAGATAGCGAAAGTGCTTGGCCCGCGCATCTGCGACACAAGCCTCCTCATAGACGACGCCATCCACAGCAACTCGAAGATACTGTTCGAGGGAGCTCAGGGCATGATGCTCTGCATCGACCATGGCACATATCCCTACGTGACCTCCTCGTGTCCGTCGGCGGCAAGCATCGCCCAGGGCGCCGGAGTAGCCCCGAAATGGATAGAAAACGTTGTGGGCGTGGCAAAAGCATATTGCACACGCGTGGGCGAAGGTCCTTTCCCCACGGAACTCTTCGACGAGACGGCTCACGAGATACGCGAGCGCGGCCATGAATACGGCACAGTGACCGGACGTCCGCGCCGCATCGGATGGTTTGACGCAGTTGTGGCACGCTATACATCGCGTCTTGCCGGCATCGACTACTGGGCGCTTATGCTCTTCGACGTGCTCTCCGGTCTCGACAAGGTGAAGATATGCGTGGGATACGAACTTGACGGCAAGGAAATCCCGGCTCCCCCCTCCACCATCAGCGCTCTGTCTCGCTGCAAACCCATTTACATCGAGATGGACGGCTGGAAGGAAGATATCACCGGCTGCAAGCACTTCGACGAACTCCCCGAGGCTGCGAAGGCATACGTGAGAAAGGTGGAGGAACTCACCGGTACCAAGGTAGGTATCATATCCGTAGGACCCGACCGCACACAGACCATCATGGTCTCCGACAAACTCAAGGAGTTTTGAGATAAATTCTCATTTTCAATTCTCAATTCTAAATTAGAAAAATATGGGCTTTATAGATGAAAAAGTGACGTTGGAAGGCATGACGTTTGATGATGTCCTGCTAATCCCCGCATATTCGCAGGTAATTCCGAGCGAGGTGAAACTTTCCACCCGATTTTCACGCAACATACCGCTCAACATACCGTTTGTGTCTGCAGCGATGGATACGGTGACTGAAGCCGACATGGCGATCGCGATAGCACGTCAGGGAGGCATCGGAGTTATCCACAAGAACATGAGCATCAAGGCTCAGGCTGACCAGGTGCGTCGCGTAAAGCGTGCCGAGAGCGGCATGATATACGATCCTATCACCATCACCGGCGACCGGACTGTGGGAGACGCGCTGCAGTTGATGCACGACAACCATATCGGTGGCATTCCGGTAGTGGACGAAGAGGGAAATCTGAAGGGTATCGTCACCAACCGCGACCTGAGGTTCCAGAAAGACATGAATATCCTTATCAAGGATGTCATGACAACCGAGAACCTCATCACAACAGACAATCCAAGTCTTTCGGAGGCATCCGAGATGCTGCTCCGCCACAAGATTGAAAAACTTCCGGTGGTGGATAAGAGCGGCAAATTGGTTGGACTGATCACCTACCGCGACATAGAGAAAATCAAAGACTATCCCAACGCCGCAAAAGACAGCAAGGGACGTCTGCGGGTGGCAGCCGGAGTCGGCGTCACCTCCGACACTCTCGACCGCGTGAAGGCATTGGTGGAGGCAGGTGCCGACGCAATAGTCATCGACACTGCGCATGGCCACAGCCAGAACGTTGTCAACACTCTGAAAAAAGTCAAGGACGCATATCCGGAACTTGACGTCGTAGTGGGCAACATAGCCACAGCTGAGGCTGCCAAGTTCCTCATCGAGGCGGGAGCCGACGGCATAAAGGTCGGCATAGGCCCGGGCTCCATCTGCACCACCCGCATCGTGGCAGGCGTAGGAGTGCCGCAGCTGAGCGCGATCTTCGAGGCCGCCAAGGCGGCTCACGCCTACGGAGTGCCGGTTATTGCCGACGGAGGTCTCCGCTATTCCGGCGATGTGGTCAAGGCACTCGCAGCCGGCGGTGACTGCGTTATGATGGGCTCTATGTTTGCCGGCACCGAGGAGTCGCCGGGTGAAACCATCATCTACAACGGCAGGAAGTTCAAGTCATACCGTGGTATGGGTTCCATCTCCGCGATGCAGGCAGGCTCAAAAGACCGTTATTTCCAGAGCGAGAAAACCGACAGCAGCAAGTTTGTGCCGGAAGGCATCGAGGCACGTGTCCCTTATAAGGGCACACTGAGCGAGACAGTATATCAGCTTGTAGGCGGTCTCCGCAGCGGTATGGGCTATGTCGGCGCTCCCGACATCGAGCACCTCCACGATGCAAAGTTTGTGAAGATAACCTCCGCGGCAGTAGTTGAGAACCATCCGCATGATGTCACCATCACCAAGGAGGCACCTAACTACACAAGAGGGAATTGAAAAGTTTTTTTATGGAAAAGATATTGATAGTTGACTTCGGATCGCAGTATACGCAGCTTATCGCGCGCAGGGTGCGTGAGCTGAACGTTTATTGCGAGATACACCCTTTCCACAAGATTCCCGCCATCGACGGGGAAGTGAAGGGTGTGATACTGTCCGGAAGCCCGTATTCCGTCAATGACCCCGAGGCACCCAAACCGTCGCTCGACGCGTTCAAAGGCAAACTCCCCCTTCTGGGCGTGTGCTACGGCGCACAGTTGCTCGCGCAGATGGCGGGTGGCACAGTGAAGGGGGCTCCGAGCCGCGAATACGGCAGGGCAATGCTTACCGTGACCGATGCCTCCGACCCGCTGATGCAGGGACTTCCGTCACCTACACAGGTATGGATGAGCCACGGCGACACAATCACCGATACCGCCGACCATTTCCACATCATCGGCAGCACCGACAATGTTCGCGTTGCCGCCTACCACGTGGAAGGCGAGGAGACATGGGGCATACAGTTCCACCCGGAAGTGTACCATTCGACCGACGGCACACAGTTGCTCCGCAACTTCGTGATGGGAATTTGCGGCTGCAGCGGCACATGGAGCCCTGACTCTTTTATCGAGAGCACAGTTACCGACCTCCGTGCAAAAATCGGCAACGACCAGGTGATACTCGGTCTCTCGGGCGGCGTAGACTCCACAGTGGCGGCAGTTCTGCTCAACAAAGCTATCGGCCACAACCTGCAGTGCATATTCGTCAACAACGGTCTTCTGCGCCTCAACGAGTTTGAGGACGTGCTGGAGCAGTACAAGGGCATGGGCCTGAACGTGAAAGGTGTGGATGCGAGCGAGAGGTTCTATGCCGACCTCGCCGGAGTAACAGACCCGGAAGGAAAACGCAAGATCATCGGCAGGGACTTTATCGAGGTGTTCAATGAAGAGGCTCAGAAATTCCACGGCGCGCGCTGGCTCGCACAGGGCACTATCTATCCCGACGTGATAGAGAGCGTGAGCGTCAACGGTCCCTCCTGCACCATCAAGTCGCACCACAACGTAGGAGGTCTTCCGGAAAAGATGAACCTCAAGGTTGTTGAGCCGCTGCGACTGCTGTTCAAGGACGAGGTGCGCCGCGTAGGCAAGGCACTCGGCATCGACCCGCTGCTTTTAGGCCGCCATCCGTTCCCGGGACCCGGACTCGGAATCCGCATCCTTGGAGAAGTGACCGAAGAGAAGGTGCGCGTACTTCAGCAGGCAGACCACATCTTCATCAGCAACCTCCGCGAGGCAGGACTCTACGACAGCGTATGGCAGGCAGGTGTGATGCTTCTGCCGGTGCAGAGCGTAGGCGTGATGGGCGACGAGCGCACATACGAGCGCTGCTGCGCACTCCGCGCCGTCATCTCCACAGACGGCATGACAGCCGACTGGGTACACCTCCCCTACGAATTCCTCGCCAAGGTAAGCAACGAGATAATCAACAAGGTGCGCGGCATAAACCGCGTAGTCTACGACATCTCCTCGAAGCCACCGGCCACAATTGAGTGGGAATGATAGCGATAAGGGCTCCCGGAAATTTCCGGGAGCCCTTATCGCTCAGAAAACTCAGAGAACTCCGAGAACTCCGAGAAAAATCAAAATTCAAAATTGATCTGGAAGCCGAGTGAGCGGGAAGTGATGACAGGTGCGGAGGTGAGGAGCAGGCGGCGCTCCTTGGCGTAGCGGCGTGCCGGATTGCCGGCGAAAAGCCCTACCACCTCGTTGACCGGATCTATCAGAAACGCTACTATATTGCCGATGACGGGACTCCCGAAGAGACGGTAGTCATGATCTACTATATATCTCTTCAACCGATAGAAGCCCTCACCTATCGCGCTGCCCACAAGCGGAGTGATGAAGATATCCTGAATGGAGGGGCGCTCGTTGACCGCCTCTATGCCGAACTCCCATCCTATGGTGGAGATACACGCGCAATATAGCATCGAGCCCCAAAACGAGAAGCCGCAACTTCGGGCCGCCATGAAATACACGGCTCCGGCATATGGATGAAGCACAAGGTTGAAGATCGGGTTGTCGCTGTCCCACTCAAAGCCATCCTTGAACATGTGGTTATACCATCTTTCGTAAAATGGCGTGGTGCGCAGCTCCGCCTTGCTCCAGGCTGTTGCGTCTTCAGGAAGAGTCTCCATAACCACCAGCGAACTGATGAATGCGCCGGTAAGAACGGCGGCGTTGGTCCACATCCTTTTCCAGTCGGGATGCTGAAAACTGAGGGAGTTTCCCTCGGGATATGCATATATGGTCTCAATCTGTTTTTTCCCGTTCTTGCCGATACGGTCGCCGGGCACATACATGAAAGGTCGTGAAGCCCTCACTGCAGCCGTCTTCTCGGGATTTGCGGCTTCTATGGAATCGGTGGTTATAATAGCAGTTTTCTCGCCGCATGTATCCGTTGTCACTGATATACATGTATCCGTTGTCACTGATATGATGGTCAGGCTATCGGCAGGCATGACGGAATCCCTTTCTCCGGCATTCAACCGGAGAAAGGAACTCGTCAGCAACAACAATAATAGGTAAATGTGTGTTTTCATAGCCCTTAAGTGTATTGTAATGCATAATTCATCCTCACTTTCCGCGAATCGCCAGCTGACGCCTCATGTGGCGAAAGTCGAGAGGATCGAACCCTGCCTCGTTGAGGTTCACCTGGAGATTGTGGTCATTGAGGTAAGTGCGCGGGCGCTCCTTGAATCCCGGCGACGCCACCGACAGAGTCCCGTCATATTCGGGTGTCGAGATTCCGGCTATGTCGAGAGCTGTGTGGAAATAAGACGCACTTGTGGAAATATCCTTATGGCGGTTTCGCCGCATGACACGCGTCACATCAGGATGCGCAGCCTCGTATTCATCGGACACCCAGGCGAAAAACGGCACATGCAGCTGATAGAATGATGGTCGCGGAGAGGCATGCAGGAAGAGGTTACGGTCATCGTCGAAAATGTCCTCGCCATGGTCGGCGGCATACAGAAGCGCGGAGCGCGCTCCCGATTTCTCAAGCGAACGTATCACTCTGTCGAGAAAATCATCGGTCATCAATATGGTGTTGTCATAGGCATTGACCAATGACTGACGGTATGATGCGCCGATGCCCTCGGCATGGTCGGGCAGGAACTTGCGGTGACTCTCGTCATAACGGTCAGTATAGTCGAAATGACTGCCGTAGCAGTGCACCACTATCAGTTGCTTTCGTGCGGCGCCGGCAATCGCGCTGTCTATGGGTGTATTCATCACCAGGTCGTTGGCATACTGAGAGAAACGCTCCGGATAATCCTTGATGAAAAGGCAGGTGTCTGCCTCCTCACCGAAGAAGTCTATCAGTCCACCGCTGCGCTGCTGGTTGGAGATATAGGCAGTGGCGAACCCGGCCTCCCTGAACGCCGATATGATGCCCTTGACGCTGTAGATGGAGTCAAACGCCGCCGATTTCAGCGGAGAGAGAAGCAGTGGCACGCTCTTATGGGTGGTGTTGCTCTCCGACATAGCACGGTCATACATCACGATATGGTCCTGACGTTTCCAGAGTTTCGGATTCGTCTGCCGCTTGTAGCCTGCAAGTTGCCACGAACCGGCGCGTGAGGTCTCTCCCACCACGAGAACGTATACTTCCCGCTCGTCCTTGTTGTGCCGAGGAGTGGCGCCGTAGGTGAAATCCTTTGATGTCTCCGCATAGTTTTTCATCTTCATGTCTCTGTCTACGGCAGTCGCAAGATTGCAAAGTGCATTGACAGGGAAGATATCGTCATGAGGCGAATACTTGCCGCCGGAGGCGGTGGCAATCAGCACGCATGCCACGCCACATACGGCAAAAATCGAACCGCCGCGTCTGGCGGCGTGCGTCTCGGTTTTGGAAAGACGTCCTCCGGTACAGAGAAGATATATGGCGTATCCAAGCGGGGGAAGATAGAGAATGCACACTACAGCGATGCTTCCGGCAAGGTTGCCGAGGAGTTCACCAACCTCCGAGGAGTTGGTGGTGGCGACATTCAGAAACATATCGACCGCTATGATATCATGGCCATAAAGACCGAGCAACACAATCTGAAAGGCGCCCAGGAACATGAACGGGAACGACAGCAGCACGTTGCGGCCGATATTGCGCGAGCCGGCGATAAGGAGGATATAAAGGCCTGCGGGCAGCAACACGTTGGCGAGGCAGCCGAAGACTGACATACCCTCGGTGAAACAGAGAATCAGATTGGGGAGGAGCAGACCGAATAGCGTCATGCTCGCGAGCGCCCCCTCGGGGCGTCTGGCAAAATCTCTAAGTATGTTGGCGTCAAATTTTTTCATAACGATTAAGGTTTAAAGGATTAGAATGCTTCATTGATGTTGAATATTATGCCGGACTCCCCTTTGCCGAAACCGTAGTCAAGCCGGACATTTACGTTTTTCTTGAATTCCCACCGTATTCCGATACCGCCGTTTGGAAGAAGCTCGTTGAAATGGATTCCCTTGCTGCGGAACACCGAGCCAACGCCGCCCCACACCACGACACCCCATCGTTTCCAGATCTTCTGACGAAGTTCCACAGTGAAATCGATGGCGTTTTTGTCACGGTAACGGTTTTCGTAATAACCGCGCATCGTGTAGCTTCCGCCTACCGACGACAGCATGCTCCAGGGGGGATTTCCGTAGGTGAATCTTCCATGGACACGTCCCGCGAATGTGGAGTTCTTCCACATGGGGAAATAAATGTTTCCGCTGAACTCTGTAAGTGAGAATGAGTGGTTTCCGTTTCCAAAGACACGCGGGAAGAACTTCTGCTCGAGACTCAGCAGGACACCCTTCTTTGGAGCCGTGAGGTTGTCGCGTGTGTCATAGTTGATAGCAACGCCTGCTCCCACACTGGTATTGGTGAACGGCTGTCCCTGCCAGAGAGCGGAGTCGCCCACAATCTTCGAGGCGCTCACATGGTCCACATCGGCTGTCGGTCCGACATATAGATTGTCAGCGAGGCGCCAGAGAGCCTGAGCTTTTGCTCGTATGGAAAATTCTGTATACTTGGTCTCGTTGGAGGATAAGGAGCAGTTCTCATAGCCAATACCCCAGAACTTGGTGGGGAAATGCACGAAATCGAGGTCATAGTTGAGTCTCATGCCTCCGGAGCAAGAGATATGATGGCCGGAGAGACCTATCGAGAAGAGCAATGAGGTTGAGATGTCACCGTAGATAGAAATATTTGAAGGCATGCAGAGGGAGTCGCCCGGATTGGTGCGGTAGACCGCCGCCGCCACAAGACCGATGCCGAACTTAGCCTCGCTGCTGTAGAACGGACCGCCAAGGAAACTGAAATCAATCTTTTTATGAGATTTTTCCTTATTGGAATCGTCGAGATATTCGAGGATGGCGTTGATGAAATTCTTCTTGCGAGGTCTTGACTCATCGCCGGAGGTGGTGGCGCCGTCGAGTATCACTTTGTTTTCCGTTTTCGTTAGATTATCCTTTCTGCCAGGCTCCGTCGACGACTCGCCGAAAGCGGCAACGCCGGAAACCGACATTGTCACCGCCAGAAGCGCGAGACGAATAGATATGTGGAGTCTTTTGTTCATAGTTTATAGTTTTTTTAACTTTCGGCAATATCCGTTAAAGAATAATCGTAAAAAAGACCGATATTTTTGACCTTCTTTGCAATTAGAACAATCAGAGAGGTCAAAAGAAAAACGCAGGACGAGTGAAAAAGAAAAATAGAACAAAAATTTAATATAATTTTAACAGGCGTGAAAATGAATTGAAAATTGAGAATTGAAAATTGAGAATTGAAAATTGAGAATTGAGAATTGAGAACTTTATCGGGCGGGGTACTTCTGTGTTCAGGTGCTTCTGTAGCGAGGAATTCGAATTCCTCGCCCCCGGTAGTGACATTGCATGAGCCGAGCTTTTCAACCGGGTTATTTGAAAAGCTACGTTATGAAGGGCCTTATGTATTAAAATGTGTTAAATTTAAAACAGATTTGGGTTAAAACCCACTGAAAAATTTGGATATATAGTGAAGAGTTGTTAAATTTGGAGTTCTATTAATTGGAATGCCAACAAAAAACAGTAGTAGTTCGATGAATAATCGAGACAGAATGTGACACATTACCATGATAAGAACTCTGATAACCACAGCAACAGCGGCAATCGCATTGGCAATAGCGACAATGGCGGCACTTTTACTGACGTCATCTGAAGCTGCGGGACAGGTCGCCGTGAAGACAAACCTTCTGTATGACGCCACCACGACTCCCAACCTCGGACTGGAGGTGGCTGTGGGGCGCAAGAACACCCTCAATGTGGTATACGGCATCAATCCATGGACCTTCAACGAAGGCAGGAAGGTGAAGCACTGGGTGGTGCAGCCGGAATACCGTTGGTGGCTCTGCAGCGCATACAACGGACATTTCTTTGGCGTTCACGCACTCGGCGGACAGTATAACGCCTGCAAAGTAGACCTCCCGGTGCCGGGGGCATTCTTCGGCGGCGACAACCTGCGCCGGGAAGTGAAGAACTCGCGCTACCAGGGATGGTTTGCCGGAGCCGGAGTCACATACGGCTATCAATGGATTTTCTCACGACATTTCAACATGGAGGCGGAGATCGGAGTAGGCTACGGACACCTGTGGTATGACCGGTATCCCTGCGCCTCATGCGGCACGAAGATAAGCGAGGGAGGCACCAACTATGTGGGAGTCACCAAGGCAGGTCTTTCGCTTATGTATTTATTTTGACGGATAGGTAGGACAGCAAAATGAAGAAATACACCGCAATGCTGATATTTGCACTGTCGCTGCTGACGTCGGCGACACTCTCCGCATCCTCTTCCGTAGGCATCAGGAACCTCAGTCTCCAGAGAGGAGAAGGGAGGGTAACGGTAAGCGTGGATTTTGTGCTCGACGCACTGAAACTCGGAAGCAACCGGCAGATATACATCACACCGGTGATAAGCGACAGCGCGGGATAGCTCTCGGACTGAACCCGGCATCGGAGATGCTTCGCGCATATATCACCCCCTCGGTGACATCACTGCCCGTGGAGATTCACGAAGGACGGGCGAGAGTACAGTACGAGGTAGACCGCACGGAACTCCACGAGCAGCCCTACAGATGCTCCAACGGCAAAATTATCGACAACCGCGCTGAACTGAAAGTAAATTCATAATTCTTTTAAGCGCCAAAATGTTGAATTTCAGCTGGTAATAATTATGCATTATGCATTATGCATTATACATTATCCTTAAAAATTTGCACTAAAAAGGAATTTTTTGTATTTTTGTGCAATTATGGCCGAGAACGACAATATTGAACTGAACGAAGAGACATTACAGACCTCCGGCGACATCGCCGCCGGAGAAGAGGACGCCATGCTTGAAGCAGAGGCGAACGCAGACATACCTGAGAAACCCGTGCCCACCTACCGAGTGCCGGGAGCCGGCGACAAAAAACACCAACTGTCGGGAATGTTCCGTAACTGGTATCTCGAATACGCCAGTTACGTGATTCTCGAACGCGCTGTGCCGAACATCGAAGACGGACTGAAACCCGTGCAGCGTCGCATCCTCCACACGATGGAGACCCTCGACGACGGCAGATACAACAAGGTCGCCAACATTGTGGGCAGCACCATGAGCTATCACCCCCACGGCGACGCCTCGATCGGCGACGCGCTTGTACAGTTGGGCCAGAAGGAACTGCTCATCGACACGCAGGGAAACTGGGGCAACATACTGACGGGAGACTCCGCCGCCGCGCCGCGATATATCGAGGCGCGCCTGAGCGAGTTTGCTCTCGAGACACTATTCTCCCCGAAAATCACCGAATGGCAGCCGAGCTACGACGGCAGGAAAAAAGAACCGGTGACACTTCCGGTGAAGTTCCCGCTGCTGCTTGCCCAGGGAGTGGAGGGAATAGCCGTGGGTCTCAACAGCAAGATACTGCCACACAACTTCAACGAGATTGCCGACGCCTCCATCCATTACCTGAAAGGCGAGAGCTTCAGCCTGCTGCCCGACTTCCAGACCGGCGGCATGATGGACGCGTCGCGCTACAACGACGGTGCACGCGGCGGCTCGGTACGCGTGAGGGCGAAGATAGAGAAAATCGACAGCAAGACCCTCGCCATCCGCGAGCTCCCCTTCGGCAAGACTACCGCATCCCTTATCGAGACGATACTGAAGGCAATGGAGAAGGGGAAGATAAAGGTCCGGAAGGTAGACGACAATACATCTGCCACGGCTGAGATTCTCGTGCATCTCGCCCCCGGAGCCTCGAGCGACAAGACCATCGACGCGCTGTATACGTTTACCGACTGCGAGGTGTCGATCTCGCCAAACTGCTGCGTGATATGGGACAAAAAGCCCCGGTTCCTTACCGTGAGCGATGTGCTGAAATTCTCCGCCGACCGTACGCGGGAACTGCTCCACCGCGAACTTGAGATAAAACTCGGAGAACTCCGGGAGACACGTCTCTTCTCCAGTCTTGAGAAGATATTCATCGAGGAGAGGATGTATAAGGACCGGCAGATAGAGACCGCTGCAGAAATGGAAAGCGCCGTGGCGCGACTTGTGGAACTCTTCGAGCCTTTCCGCCCCGGTTTCTTCCGCGAGGTGACCCTCGACGACTTCATGCGTCTTTGGGAAATCAAGATGGGGCGCATACTGAAATTCAACTCCGAGAAGGCAGACGAGAGGATAGCGGAACTCGACCGGCAGATAGAACGCATCTGCCACGACCTCGACCACATCACTGAATACACCATCGACTGGTATGCCCACTTGAAAGAGAAATATGGCGCGTCGTTCCCGCGCCGTACCGTGGTGAGAGGATTCGACTCCATCGTAGCCACCAAGGTGGCGGAGGCAAACAAACGCCTGTATTTCGATAAGGAGGGAGGATTCATCGGCACGGGACTCAAGGACGCGGAGTTCAAGTTCACATGCTCCGACATCGACGACGTGCTGGTGGTGTATCGCGACGGCACCTACAGGATTTCGAAAGTGCAGGAAAAGCTCTACGTCGGCAAGAAGGTGATTCATGTGGGACTGTTCAAGAAAAACGACAAGCGAACGATCTACAACGTGATATACCGCAACGGAAAGGCTGGCATATATTACAAGAAACGGTTTTTCATCACCGGCCTCACACGCGACAAGGACTACAACATGACCAAGGGAGAGGCGGGAAGCCGCATAGAGTGGATGACCGTGAACCCCAACGGCGAGGCGGAGACCGTGAAGGTGCTTCTGAAAGACGAGCCGGGACCCGACGGCAGGAAGCCGCGCAACCGCGAGGTGTCGGTGGACTTCGCAGCCCTCGACATAAAGGGTAAGGACTCGCTCGGAAACCTTGTCACCAAGTTTGCCGTGCAGTCGGTGACTCTCGACAAGAAAGGCACCTCCACGCTCGGCGGACGCGACGTATGGTTTGACCGCGACGTGCTGCGCCTCAACTACGACGGACGTGGCGTGAAGTTAGGCTCCTTCCTCGGCGAGGACCTGGTGCTCGTCATCACGAAGGATGGAGAATACTATACCACCGGTTTCTCTGAAGAGAACCATTATGACGACAATATCCTCCGCATAGAGAAGTTTGACAAGAGGAAGGTCTGGACGCTCGCCCTCCACGACGCCGACTTAGGGTATCCCTACCTGAAACGCTTCCAGTTCGAGCCATCCAAAAATCCCCAGCGCTTCGTGGGCACAAGTCCCGCGTCTGACATCATACTGCTTACCGACACGCCGTATGCGCGTCTTCAGGTGAAGTTCGGAGGCAACGACTCGGTGCGTCCCGAGATGGAGATCGAGGCTGAGGACTTCATCGCCGTCAAGGGATTCAAGGCAAAGGGAAAACGCATCACCACCTGGCAGGTGGAGGAGATAACGGAACTGGAGCCCCTGCGCCACCCCGAGCCGGAGGATACCGCGCAGTCGGAGACCACTGAGAGTCCGGAGGAAGAGGGTACGGAGAGTCCGGAGGAAGAGGGGGAAGAGTCCGCGCCTCAGTCTCCGACGGTTGTAGACGGAAATCTTTTCGACTTCTGAGAACACCAGGAGTGAGTAACTGGGAGTGAGGATTTACAAATCCTCACATGTGTTAGCGGAGTTGTGGTGACATTGACTTTGTGGTGAGGATTTGTAAATCCTCACTCCCAGTTCCTCAACCCAGTGAATTCACTCCCGGTAAATCTGACAGCGGAAATGTGTTAATATTAGGATATTGGAGGCTTATGAGAATACTATTGCATATAATATTTGGAATTGTGCTACTTGGATGCGCTGCCAGCTGTGTCGACGACGGCAGGCAGGTAAACGATCCGGAGGGAAACTTCGAGTCGCTGTGGCGCACTATCGACGAGCACTACTGCTTCTTCCGCGAGAAGGGTATCGACTGGGACTCGGTGTATCGCGAATACCGTCCGATGGTGGACAGCGAGACCGACTTCCTTGAACTCTACAGCATCTGCTCCGCGATGCTCGACGAACTGAAGGACGGACACGTCAACCTGACATCGGCGTTCAACACCTCCTACTACCGCAAATGGTGGAGCGACTACCCGCAGGACTTCCGTCTGCGCACCATCCAGGAGGATTACCTTAAGTTCAACTATCTCCAGACGTGCGGCATCAGTTATGCGATGCTCCCCGACACCATAGGATACATGTATTATCCCTCCTTCTCATACGAAATCGGCAACCTTAACCTGGACTATATCCTCGCCCTGCTGCATAAGAGCAAAGGGCTGATCATCGACATCCGCGACAACGGAGGTGGAGAACTGACCAACATCAAAACTCTCGTGAGCCGTCTGATCAAGACGAGGGTTTCGGGTGGCAGCATCCGTCACAAGACAGGACCCGGACACAATGAGTTCTCCGAACCCTACGAGATATTCTATGACCCGTGCGACACGGTACGCATCTCGTATCTCGACCGCCCGGTGGCTGTGCTGACCAACCGCAGCTGCTACAGTGCAGCCAACGACTTCGTGGCAGTGATGAAGACGCTGCCCAACGTCAGCATCATCGGAGCGCGGACCGGCGGAGGAGGAGGTCTCCCCTTCAATTCCGAGATGCCGATAGGCTGGAACGTACGCTTCTCGGCATGCCCCATGACGGCACCCGGCGGCGGCATCACGGAATTCGGCATCGAGCCTTCCGAGGGCTGCGAGGTGCACGCCCCCGACCGCGACCTAATCCGCGGAAAGGATGCCATCCTCGACTTCGCCATCCGCAAAATACTCTCTGAAATTGAGAATTGAGAATAATTTAGAATTTAGAATTATTGCTCCGAGAACTCCTATTGTTCCTTTAGCTCCTATTACTCCTATCGCTCCTATTGCTCCTATTGCTCCTATAACTCCAAGAGCCCGCAAAGTACAATAATTTGTTAAAAATTATTTTATTTGAAGTTTTTTAAAAAAATTATTTGTATCTTTGCACTTGAATGACTAAATAGACATTCAATAAACTAATTTTGTTAACCTAAACTGAAATAAATCAAACAATAATAATTAACTTCTAACCCCATTCAACTCATCATGAAATACGAAAAGAATCAATTTTCGTCAGTACTGGAACGAATGCAGAGGATTAGCCGTGTGGCGGTAGCCATGCTGTGCGTCTTTGTGTCGTTCGCGCTTCATGCGCAGGAGACTGTGGTGAATGGTACGGTCGTCGACAACAATGACGAGCCCCTCATCGGAGCTACGATTATGGTTGCGAAGACCACCAACGGCACCACCGCCGACTTCGACGGCAACTTCTCCATCAAGTGTAAGCCGGGCGCAAAACTGGTGATTTCCTACGTGGGATATCAGACAGCGGAGCTCCCTGCCAAAGACGGTATGCGCGTAGTGCTCAAGGAATCCTCCGAGATGCTCGACGCCGTTGAGGTAGTGGCATACGGCGTTCAGAAAAAGGTCACCATGACCGGCGCGGTATCCTCTATCAAGAACGAGGACCTTACCCGCACCCCTGTCAGCTCCGTCAACAACGTGCTTGCCGGTCAGCTCTCGGGTGTGTCGACAGTGCAGTACTCCGGCGAGCCGGGTTCTGATGCCGCAGAGATTTTCGTGCGCGGCAAGGCAACCTGGGGCGATGCCAAACCTCTTATCCAGGTCGACGGCGTTGAACGCGACATGTGGGACATCGACCCCAACGAAATCGAGTCTATCTCAGTGCTTAAGGATGCTTCCGCAACCGCAGTGTTCGGTGTCCGCGGTGCCAACGGCGTTGTGCTCGTCACCACCAAGCGAGGCAAGGAAGGCAAGGCGAAAATCGATATCTCGCTCAACTTCTCGGCTCAGCAGCCAACCAAACTCATCGAGATGGCAAACTCTGTGGAATACGCCAACTTCTACAACTACATGAACAGAAGCGACGGCGCAGGCCCGACATTCTCCGACGAAGTGATCTCACGCTTCACCTCCGACAAATACAGCGACCAGCTTCGCTTCCCCAACCAGCGCTGGACCGACTATATCTTCAAGAAGACCACTCTCCAGCAGCAACACAACGTGAACATCTCCGGCGGCAACAAGAAGGTCAGCTACTTCATCTCGGCTGGTTTCTTCAGCCAGGGAGGTATCTTCGACCAGTTCGGCAACGACGACTTCGCGTTTGACTACCGTTACAACCGTTTCAACTACCGTTCGAACCTCGACATCAACGTGACCCCGACCACCAAGGTCAGCGTCAACGTGGCAGGAAAACTCGACAACACCTACAAGCCGCGTACCGGCCAGGGCGCGAGCGGTATGGTGAAGGCGATCTACGGCTCGACACCTTTCTCCGCCTACGGTTTTGACAACAACGGCGTCTACATCGCGCCCAATGTCGACCCGGCATACAATACGGAATATGACGCGGAAGGCAACCCCTACGTGGTAACCCTTCCCTTCATCGGCTCCGCACCTATGACCTACGTGACATATCAGCCCGGTGCATACCACAACACCGCCAACACAGTCACCACCGACCTCATCGTGGACCAGAAACTCGACGTCATCACCAAGAACCTCTCGCTGCGCGTGAAGGGATCATACAACAGCGGTTTCAACCAGCAGAAGGAGCTTACCTCCGCAGCCGCCACCGCTACCCCCATCATGCTCCCCGACGGCTCTGTCGACCTGATCACGACATCCTTCAAGGACAAGCCCGCATATAAGGTGCAGAGCACCGGCAAATGGCGCAACTGGTATCTCGAGGCAGCCCTCAACTGGAACCGCGACTTCGGCGACCACGGCGTGACAGCAATGGTTCTCTACAACCAGAGCAAGAACTATTATCCAAGCACCTACAGCGACATCGCCCGCGGCTATGTCGGACTTGTGGGACGTGTGACCTACGACTACGACAACCGCTACCTCGCAGAGGTTAACTTCGGCTACAACGGATCCGAGAACTTCGCCCCCGGCAAGCGCTTCGGCGCCTTCCCCGCAGGCTCCATCGGATGGGTTGTCTCCAATGAGAAATTCATGGAAGACCTTCACCCCTATCTGTCGTTCCTAAAACTCCGCGCCACTATCGGTAAGGTTGGTAACGACAAGGTGGGCGGCAGCCGATTCATGTATCTTCCCGACCCGTTTGGCGTGAACGGCGGCGACCTCCGCGAGCGCTTTAACGCAAACACCAGCAACCTGGCTTACGGCTATAACTTCGGAACCGGCAACGGTGGCTACGCCACCCAGCCCGGCGCATGGGAAATGCAGAAGAACAATCCTGACGTGACTTGGGAGAAGGCTGTGAAGCAGAACTACGCTATCGACATCCAGTTCCTCAACGACCGTCTGAAGGCAAGCTTCGACTACTATCGCGAGCACCGTACCGACATTCTCCTGCAGAACTACTCTGCATCCACAATCCTCGGCTACGTTCCCCCGATGACCAACTACGGTATCGTGGACAGCTGGGGATGGGAACTCAGCATCGGCTGGAACGACATGATCGGTAAGGACTTCAGCTACTGGGCAAGATTCAACTTGTCGTTTAACGACAACGTGATCAAGCGCGACGGCCAGGCACCGCAGGAATATGACTACCAGAAGACTGTGAACCACCGCATCGGTTCCCGCTCGCAGCTTCTCTTCTGGGGCTACTACGACGAAACAGCACCCGAAAGATATGAGGCGGAATACGGTGTTCCCATTCCTGCGCAGCTGAAATCGAACAAGAACCTCAACCCCGGCGACCCCATCTATGTTGACCTCAACGGCGACGGCAAAATTGACGGTAACGACTACAGCTACGACTACGGCAAGACCGACGACCCGCGCTACATCGCAGGTCTCAACATGGGTCTCGAATGGAAAGGACTCAGCTTCAACTGCCAGTTTACCGGCGCATGGGACGTGACCCGCAGCATCAGCGGCGCCTTCCGTACACCGTTTGACAACCCCGCGGGCGACGGCCAGGGAGGTCTTCTGAAGACCCATGTCGAAGACAGCTGGACACCCGAGAACCCTCTCGCAGAGTATCCGCGACCCACGCTTGCCTACGCCAAGCATACATACGCCAACTCTACACTCTGGGAGAAGGACGCAAGCTATTTCCGCTGCAAGTCCATGCAGGTGGCATATAACTTCGACATGCCCTGGATGAAGAAACTCGGCATCAAGACCCTCCAGCTTTCGGTCAGTGCCTACAACCTCTTCACCGTTACCGGCTATAAGTGGGGCGACCCCGAAAACCGTGCAAGCAGTTCACCGGACTATCCTCTTACCCGCACCTACACCGCAGGCTTGAAGATAGGATTCTAATTGCATTATACCAGAATAAAAAGAAAACGAAATCATGAAAAAAGCATTTCACAGCATATTCGCATTGGTATTGGCAGGAATAGCCGCAACGGGCTGTACGGACGAGGTGCAGCTCGGCAACGCCTTCCTCGACAAGGCTCCTGGCGGTACGTTGAACATCGACAGTATCTTCAACAATCCGGACTATGTCAACCAGTTCCTCACCAATATCTACAACCAGCAGTATTACGGCCTCCCCTACGGCAGCAGCAAGCCGATGACACAGGCGGCGAGCCCCTACAACGGCAAGCTCGACGCGCTGACCGACCTCTACCAGATGCACTGGACAAGCCAGAAGGTGTGGACCTCCTACTACACAGGCACATTCTCCGCAAAAGAGGATCCCCTTATCTCCTTCTCCAACGACAAGGTCTGGGAAACCGTTCACCAGGTATCCCTCATCAAGGAAAACATAGAAAAGGTGCCCAACATGAGCGACAAGCAGAAGAAATATATTGTAGCTCAGGCAAAGGCACTCCAGGCATTCGCCTATTCAATCCTTCTTCCCCACTACGGCGGTCTTCCCATCATCGATCACACGATATCCGATGCAAGCGAGAAGGTTAACGATGAATACGGCGAGCGCCGCGTCGGCGAACGCTGCACCTTCGAGCAGACCGTCAACGCCATCGTGAAATGGTGTGACGAGGCAGCCCCGGACCTCTACTGGGCATACAACGGCAACGACGCCGAGTCGAGCTCCATCCAGACCGGCCGCTGGACAAAGGCGGGCGTGATGGCTCTGAAGGCACAGGTGCTCTGGCTCGCAGCCTCACCGCTCTACAACAGCAACGAGGCATACATGGGCGGCGCTTCCGAGGCTGAGAAGAATAACCTCGTATGGTATGGCAACTACGACGCCTCACGCTGGCAAAGAGCCCTCGAGGCATTCGAGGACTTCTGGCGCGAGAACGAGAACAACGGCGGATACTACCATCTGTATCAGGCAGACGGCAAGACACTCGACGCATACCGTCTCGCATACCGTCGCGGCTATATCTATGACGACAGTCCCGAAAACATCCACTGGACAAAGGTTGCCAGCATCTTCGGAACTCAGGGAGCATACAGCTGGCTCGCATGGAACTGGAAGGAAAACGGCGTGAAGCGTCTTATCCACGGCCCGACAGTGGAATATGTGGAGATGTTCCCCTGGAGCGACGGCAAGCCCTTCAACCGCGAGACAGACATGAAGTATCAGGAAACATACGAAGTCGATAAAGACAAGTCGAAATGGGACGTGTACACCTGCCTCAAAAACAACAAGTATGACAGACTCTTCTATCAGTATGAAGAGATCCGAGGAGGATTCAAGAAAACCTATTCACGCGACCCGCGTCTATATGAGAACGCAACAGTATCGGGAACTCTCGAGAATCTCGCCCTCAAGTCGGCAGACGGAAAGGCTACCGGCAACATCATGGAAGTATGGGTCGGCGGCCAGCACGCCTCCAACTGCGTGAAGGATCCCAACGACAACACCCTCACGGAACTTCTGACCAGCTACTGCCCGACCGGCTTCGGCGCATACAAGTATGTGATGAACCAAGTGGAATGGTGGCGCGACCCGAACATGCACTGGAATGTGCTGACCATCCCCGACATGATCCTTATGTATGCCGAATGTCTCGCCGAGTGCGGACGCAACCAGGACGCCATCGACCAGGTGGACCTCATCCGCAAGCGCGTGGGCATGAAGAGCATCGCCTCGAGCTACAACAGCAGCCTTGACCTCAAGAACAACAAGGAGAACCTCATCGAAGAGATTCTTCGTGAGCGCGCCTGCGAGCTCGGCATGACAAACGCCCGCTACATCGACATGATACGCCGCAAACGCACCGACTGGATGGTGAAGCCGCTCCACGGCATGGCGACATACCGAATGATTAAGAACGCCAAGAACCAGTGGGTACGCCGCAACGCTCCATATTTCGGCGACGACAAGAACAGCGGCATGACAGAGCCGGCACGCTTCGAATACGAATTCTTCGAGCTCACACAGGGCAAGCGAGTGCTCTGGGGCCAGGATCCCAAATCGCCGAGCGTAATGAAATGGCTCATGATGCCGTTCCCGCAGGATGAAATCAACAAGGGCTACGGTCTTATCCAGAACCCCGGCTGGTGATTCATTTTCCTCAAAAAGGTTTTAACTAACATCTCAATCGAGACATAAAGAGACAAATATGAAATCCAGAAATATATTTCTAATGTCACTCATCGCAGGGGTCGCCCTGCCGGTCGCAGCTCAGGAGAAAGCGGACACCGTGGTGAAGCAGTGGCTCGACCAGGAATACCACATAGGAGTGGACCTGGGAGTGACACGCGAGAACTCCACCGCCTCCGTGAGCGTGATCAAGAATGACGCCGTCAACGAGCGAAGCGCCAAGAACATCGGCAACTCGCTCATAGGTCAAGGTAAAGGTCTTATCACCATTTCCGGCACCGGCACCTACTACCAGCAGAACCCCACCTTCTATATCCGCGGTCTCCAGAGCCTCTCGGGCAGCAACCCGCTGATATTGGTAGACGGAATCGAACGCGACATCACAATGATAGACCCGGAGGAGGTGCAGGAAGTACAGATCCTCAAGGACGCTGCCGCCACGGCGCTCTACGGCTACAAGGGAGCGGACGGCGTGATCAACGTAATCACGAAACACGGCGAATACAACTCGCAGACCATCCGCGTGAACTATGAGCATGTGTTCTCCAACCTCACCAACAAACCCCGCTTCATCGACGGCCCGACATACGCACGGGCAATGAACGAGGCTCTATACAACGAGGGTCAGGGACAGTTTGCCAAATACAGCCAGCAGGACCTCGACGCGTTCGCAAGCGGCAAGTATCCGTATCTCTACCCCAACGTCAACTGGGTGGACGAGACCTACCGCAACCATGCGAGCGGCGACCGCGCGTCGATCGAGTTCTCCGGCGGCGGCGAGAAGTTCCGCTATTTCTCGATGGTGAACTTCGTCTACAGCGACGGATTCATCAAGAAACCGAGCCAGAACAAGGGCTACTCCACCCAAGACAAGTTCGTGCGCGGCAACGTTCGCATCAACCTTGACGTGGACCTCTGGAAATACACCCAGCTCAAGACCAACGTCTTCACCGGACTCAGCGAGATGCAGGCACCGGGTGCCAACGCCAACCTCTGGGGAATGATCTACTCCACACCCTCCGCGGCGTTCCCGATTGTGAACGAGAAGGGAGTGTGGGGCGGCAACCAGACATGGAGCGGCGACAACAACCCTGTGGCACAGTCTACCGACGCGGCATACTACAAGATCTTCGACCGCCAGCTGCAGTTCAACGCCGAGGTGGTTCAGGACCTCTGCATGGTGACGAAAGGACTTAAGTTCAACATCGGCGCAAGCTACGACGTAATGTCCAACATCGTGGAGGATCACTCGAAGAAGTATAACTTCGGTATGTCGAGCGTGACCGGATGGGTAGACGGCGAACCGCAGACCTCCTACTGGGAGGTGGCAGACCAGGCGACCGAAATGGGCACCGGAGCATCAACAAATTCATTCGCGCGCCGTTTCAACGCATGGGGAGGCTTCACCTACGACAACACCTTCGGCGAGAACCACCGCGTGATGGGTCAGCTGAAATACCACTACGATTATGAAGACGGTTATGGCGTGAACACCTCGATTTATCGCCACAACATCTCCCTCTGGGGCCAGTATACCTACGCCAACCGCTACTCGGTGGGCGTGGCACTCGCAGAGATGGGATCCTCCCGCCTCGCACCCGGCACCAAATGGAGTTTCTCGCCCAACGTATCTCTCGGGGCAGTGATTCTCAACAATCCCGACCAGGCAGTCAACTTCCTGAAGGTACGCGGATCGTGGGGCATCCAGAACCTTGACCGCCTCCCCGGCGACAACGTATGGAACTACTACGAGCAGGCATACAACATCTCGGGCGTACAGTACCCCTGGTCGGAGAAATTCGACGGCGGCGGCACAGCGGGCGAGACCACAGTGCTCCAGCTCCCGATGGTGAACCCCTCGCACGAAAAAGTGGCAAAATATGACGTAGGCGTAGACGCAAGTTTCCTCAACTGCATCAACCTTACAGCCGACTACTTCTTCAACAAGCACTATGACATCTTCGTGGACGGCGCAGGCGCATACTCCAGCCTCATCGGCTTCACAGCGCCCTTCAAGAACCAGGGCAAGGTGATCAACCGTGGTGTGGACATCGAGCTCGACTTCAACAAGAACTTCGGCGAATGGAACGTGATGGCTGGCGGATCATTCCTCTTCTCGAGAAGCAAGATCCTTGACATGGCGGAGGAAGTGAAGGCATTCGACAACCTGCACAACACCTACAACCCGCTGAGCTCTACCTACGGCCTCATCGCAGAGGGCATCTTCACCTCGCAGGCAGAGATCGACGCAGCCCCGACACAGACATTCTCCACAGTGCGTCCCGGCGATATCAGATATAAGGATATCAACAACGACGGCAAGATCGACGCCAACGACGTGACCAAGATCGGCGACAACGCCGTATGCCCCGAGATCTACTACACCTTCAATCTCGGAGCCGAGTGGAGAGGCATCGGACTCGTGGCGCACTTCCAGGGCACCGGCAACTACGGTTGCAACCTCGCATCGCCGGGATACTGGGGTCTTGTCGACAACAACTCGCTCTATCAGGAAGTCTACGACAACCGCTGGAGCGAGAGCAACAACCGCGCCGACGCGCTCTACCCGAGACTCAGCTCCACGAGCAACGCCAACAACTACCGCTCCAGCACCTTCTGGCAGCGCGACCGCTCGTATCTGAAGCTTCGCAACATCGAGCTCTACTACAACTTCAGCAAGAGCCTTCTGGCGAAGACAGGATTCATCAACGGCGCCTCAGTGTATGTTCGCGGCGTGGACCTCTGCAACATCAAGACAGGCGGCGACAACAAGCTCGAGAACCTCGACCCCGAGGCAACCGGCGCGGTCGCTCCACTCAGCAGGCAGATAGTGCTCGGAGTAAAACTGACATTCTAACCTTTCACCCATCTAAAATCAAGATTAATGAAACTAAAACATATAATCAGCGGTGTGGCGTTATTGTCGCTCGGTCTCACGGCGTGCTCTGATCAGATGGACTACAATGAGATGAAGATCAACGACATCGAATACATCAAGAGAGACTTCGACAAAGTCGGCAAGATCACCACACACATCTACCTTGACCTGGACTACGACTTCGGCCAGATGTATGGCGGCGCCTCACTGAGCTCCGCCACCGACGAGGCGGTATACAGCCATCAGGGAGCGTCAATCGAATCATACTACAACGGCTCCTGGAGCGCGACAAACGCCAACGGCTACATCTGGAGCAAGTGCTGGGACGGCATCGCATACTGCAACCTCTATCTCGACGAGTTCACCGGCCTTACATTCCCGGACCACAAGTATGAGAAAGACTACAACGACAACATGATCAAGTATGAGAACTTCCAGTGGGAGGTACGCTTCATGCGCGCATACTTCTACTTCCTTCTCCTTCGCCAGTATGGCGGAGTGCCCTTGATCACCAAGTATATGAACGCCGAGGAAGCCAACAACCAGCCGCGTGTGTCGGCTGAAGAAATCTTCGCCTTCATCGACAAGGAATGCGACGAGATCAAGGACGAGATCATCGAGAACTATTCCGGCGCATACGTATCGCTTGAAAACGAACCGGGCCGCGTCAACAACCTCGGAGTGCTCGCGCTCCGCGCCCGCGCCGCCCTCTATCACGCTTCTCCACTCTTCTCGCAGGAGAAGAGCGATGCCGAGAAGAAGGAACTCTGGCATCAGGCTGCACTCCGCAACAAGGAGTGTCTCGACGCCTGCAAGGCTCGCTCGATGCGCCTCGCGAAGGACTATTCATCCCTCTTCACCTCCGACAACTATATGAACGCCGAGTCGACGAAGGAACTGATTTTCGCGCGCCGCGTGGCAGCAAGCAACACTTTCGAGAAATACAACTTCCCCATCAGCATCAACGCCGCCCAGGGTGGCAACTGCCCGACGGAAAACCTTGTGTCGGCATACGAGATGAAGAACGGTCTTCCGATCGACGACCCGAACTCCGGCTATGACGAGCAGAACCCGTATGAGGGACGTGACGCACGCCTTGCAGCCACTGTGGCTGTGAACGGCGAGAAATGGCCCACCACCCTGCCTCACGACGGTCTGGAGACATGGGTAGGCGGCTCGGACTCCCGCTCCACCACATACGGCACTCCCACCGGCTACTACCTGAAGAAGTATGTAAACGGCGAGACCAAGATCTCAGGTACAGGCACCACCACCACCACCCACACATGGCATCTCTTCCGCCTGGGTCAGGTGTATCTGGACTATGCAGAGGCACTCTTCAACTATTGCGGCAGCGGCTATGACGTGCCGGAAGGGTTCACGATGTCGGCGGCAGCCGCCATCAACACCGTTCGCAAACGTGCCGGCCAGCCCGACCTCCCCGCCGGTCTCAGCAAGGACGAGTTCCTGAAGAGATATGAGAACGAACGCTTCGTGGAACTCGCGTTCGAGGGACACCGCATGTTTGACGTGCGCCGCTGGATGAAGGCTCCTCAGTATTTCGTCGACATCAAGGTCATGGAGATAACCAAGAACGGCGACCAGCTGACCTACAAGCCTACTCTCAACCCGAGCTACATCACCAAACGTTCATGGAAAGGCGACTACATGTATCTCTGGCCTATCCCACAGGCAGAGGTACTGAAATCAGGCGCCCTGACACAGAACCCCGGTTGGTAAACCAATGAATCTTCCGGCGGAGAGTGAAATCTCCGCCGGAAACAAGAGATTTTTCAACATTTTATTAACTAAAAAAATTTTTCCATGAAAAAATTTTTATTAAGCTTAGGTGTCGCATGCATGACCCTCTCGACCTTTGCATCGACCCGCGTTCTGTATATGCAGAACTTTGAGACTGCACCAGATGCAGCAGCCACCGGATGGAAATACGGCGGAGCATCCATGAGCATCGCTTCCGACTCCTTCGGCAAGTACCTTGAACTTAGCCAGGGACAGACCAACGGCCGTAGCGCAAAGGTAACATGGGGTGCCAACATCTTCCTTAATGAAGACGGAACACCAGCTCTTGAGGAAAAGGGAGAGACACTTCCCTACAACCTGAAGTTCGACTTCAGCATCGTACAGGGCTCAAACAACCAGTACAACGGCGAATTCACAGTGTTTACCAACCACGCACCTATCGACAACAACAAGTATCGCAATCCCTGGAGTCAGAAACCGGAGGCGTCATGCTGGGACAACTACCTTTTCGACATGACCCAGTGGGAGGAAAAAGATGCAGACGGCAAAGTAGTCGCTCACCCGACTGAATATGTGATTGATGCGCCCACAGTGGTAACTGAAGGTGCAGACGGCGTAAAGAGCTATGGTATCGACTTCAGCGATCCCAAGACTTTCACACCCGGCACATGGTATACAGTATCTCTTGAAGTCAACACTGTTGACCGCAAGGTGGATTACTCTGTTGTTGACCTGGAAGGCAATGAGGTTCAGTCCGGCACACGTGAGGTTCCCGCTGCTGACATCAACGGCGATCCTATCTCTATGTATGCAGAAGGTCTTTTCATCCTCGTTGCCCGCTATCAGACAATCATCGATATCGACAATATCATGATTTCGTATGAGAGCAAGAAGGACTGGGCATCCAAGCCTACCATCGCACTTACCCGCGTAGGCCAGACAGCCGATGAACAGCTTGATCTCGCAATGCGTGCCTACAGCATCACATTCCTTGAAGGCGAGACACTTCACGTAACCGGCACCGACGGCAAGACCGAGGAGGTTGAATATGCTGACTGCGACGGCAACTATGCATATGAGACCACCACATCCGGTACACTCAAGGCATGGACAACTTCCGGCGAGGCAACTTCTGACGTGGTTGAAGTAGTCGTTGACTGCAACCCCATCGTACTTCCTGAGGTAGTAGCTACCATTTCTTCTGTATCCGAAGGATTCGGTAAGACCTATACACTGACAGTAAGCAACGCTGACGTACCCCTCCGCCCGACCGTCTTCATCAACTATGAATTCATCGGCGCAAACGGTGAGAAAGTTTCTGCTGAAGGTCAGGCTTCCGGCTGCAAGGTAACAGTATCCGAGGAAGGTACCCTCAAACTTACATCCGAAGCATACGGTTATGAGTCAAAGAGCTGCACAGTTGAGAACAACTCCAAGTTCGAGACAAAGAAAGTTTGGGATTTCGCACGCCTGACAGAAGATGAGATCAAGGCAGCAGGCTTCCCCGCATTCGAGACTCTGAACAGCTCCAAGACAAGCGGCTTCGACAACTGGACAGCCCGCAAGCGTCTCTACTATGAACTCGCAGGCAGCGAGCATGAGAACGAAGAAGGCGCTACTGTTCGCGACAATGTTTACCCCTTCGGCTTCGTAGCAGAAGACAATGACAAGAACGTCATCAAGTATGCAGTCATCGACAATACAGGTAAAGAGACAGTTGACAGCGAGTCTTACTTCGAGGGTCTCAGCATCTTCCCCGACAAGGGCAAGAAAGCTGACGGCTTCCCCAATGTCTGCATGATGTATCACATCGGTCTTTACAACAACGAGACCAACAACAATAACAACAATGTCATCGTCAAGAGTCTTGATCCGACAGACTTCGTAGTTGTGAACTACATCAACAGCTACGGCAGCAACTCTTGCCACCCGATTTGCTCAACTGACGAAGAATACTTCGCACAGCTCGCAGGTGAAGACGCAGTGTTCCCCGCAGTTGAGGAAACCAAGACTGAAGGCGAAGGCGAAAACCAGACCACAGTTGGAACCGGTGTATGGAGCGTTACATATCCTCTCTATCGCATCGACACAGTCATCACGAAGATCACAGTCTTCAAGCAGGCTGACAATGCTGTAGAAGGCATCGAGGCAGCAGAGGTAGCAGGTGACAACTATTACTACACCATCGACGGCCTCCGTCTCGCAGAGCCCACCCGTCCGGGTCTCTACATCCACAACGGCAAGAAGATCATCGTGAAATAATCTTCACCCAACCCAATACCCAAAGGCAGCCCTCCAGGGCTGCCTTTTTTTATACCAGGGGCAATTTACTGTGGCATTTTACTGGGAGCGATTTACTGGGGGCGAGGAATAATACTAACACATTTTAACTAAGTTAAATATTGCGTATTTGCGGATAAAATTGTAAATTTGCGAAATATAGAAAAAAATCTGACATTATGAATAAGAGAATCCTGATTGCAGTGGGGGCGGCTATGGCTCTCGGCATGGGGGCGAACGCGCAGCGGGTGACTGACACGCTGGGCAGAGGTCTCGTGGCGATGAAGACCGAAAGCGGCGTCTTCTGCTCCTGGCGCATAAACGCCGACGAATGGGACGGCACGGAATACAATATATACCGTGGCGCAACCAAACTGAACGACACGCCGCTGAAGGTGTCGAACTTCACAGACCCTGCCGGCACACCCGACGCCACATACACGGTTCGCGCCGTGGTGAACGGCATAGAGGCACCCGCCTCCGAACCGGCGGCGGTATGGGC
Organism: Muribaculaceae bacterium; assembly: GCA_017626045.1. Lineage (GTDB taxonomy): Bacteria > Bacteroidota > Bacteroidia > Bacteroidales > Muribaculaceae > Lepagella. Next base: position 55,352 of record JAGAJP010000013.1, read on the forward strand.
GAAAAACTATACAGTGATCAAACCCAAGCACGCTCCGGAAATAAAGGCGGCACTCGTGCCTAACGACGCGACAGCCGCCGATGTGGACGGCGACGGCGAGCTCGAGATTCTGATGAAATACGACAACACCGCCTCCGACTTCCACAACGGCGACAACGGCATCTTCACGGTGGTGGAATGTCTCGAGATGGACGGCACGGTGAGATGGTGGATCAACTTCGGTCCCAACGCCGGAGACTTTCAGAACAACGAGATAAACATCATAGCCACTGACTGGGACGGCGACGGCAAGGCGGAAGTGGTGTTCCGCGCAGCCGACGGCACCGTGATCCATCAGGCTGACGGCACCACCTACACGGTAGGCGACGCGTCGATCAACTATCGCGGCAACAGCTGGCCCGACGGCCAATGGTTCATGCACTGGGGCAAGGAGTATCTCATATACGCCGACGGACTCACCGGCAAACCCTACGAGTGCATCGACTACCCGCTGAAGCGAGTGGAAGACGAAAACAATCCCAACGGACTGCTCAGCGGAGGCGGATACGACAACCTCGTGAACCAGGAATGGGGCGACGGCTACGGACACCGCTCATCGAAGTATTTCTTCGCGGCACCCTATCTCGACGGCCGCAAGCCGAGCCTTTTCCTGTCGCGAGGCATATATACCAGACACAAGATGATCGCCTACGACATCGACCCCGCGAGCCACAAGCTCGTGGAACGCTGGAGATGGAACGACCTCGGCGCCGGCTCGCCATGGTTTGGCCAGGGCTACCACAACATGGGCATAGCCGACGTGGACTGGGACGGCCGCGACGAGATAGTGTACGGCTCGATGGTGATCGACGACAACGGCATGGGACTCTCCACGACGGGTCTCGGCCACGGCGACGCCCAGCACTGCGGCGACTTCGACCCCTACAGCAAGGGACAGGAGATCTTCGCCTGCAATGAAGACAACCCCAACAACAACTTCCGCGACGCAACCACCTCCAAGATCTATTACCGCACCACCGGAGGCAGCGACGACGGCAGAGCCAACATGGGCAACTTCATCGACGAGTACCCGGGCAGCGAGGGAGTATCGTCGCGCGACGGCGCCCTCATCGGCGGCGCTGCACACAAGGCTGTGACGGGCGACGACAAGTCGTCGGTATCTATCACCCAAAACTTCCGTGTGTTCTGGGACGGCGACCTCTGCGACGAATCGTTTGACTACTCCAACGGCAAGAACACCGCCGGAGCCATCTATAAGGCGAAGGGGGGGCGCATCGCCCTCCTCGAGGGAAGCAAGACCAACAACGACACCAAGGGCACTCCATGCTTCCAGGGAGACATCCTCGGCGACTGGCGCGAGGAATACATAATGCGCGACGGCGACAACAACATCCGCATCTATACCACCGACATCCCGACGGAGCACCGTATCTACTCCCTATGGTACGACCATCAGTATCGCAACGCCATGAACTGGCAGATGTGCGGCTACAACCAGCCGCCGCACGTTAGTTTCGCGCTGAGCAGTTTCGAGGACATCACCGTGCCCCCGGCACCGCTCACCATGACGGGACGCACCGAGGTGGATGACAACGGCAGCATCGACGCGTCGCTCAACGGCAAGCACGTGATACTCTGCGAGACCGGCGACATGACAGTGACGGCAGCCGACGGCGCGTCACCCGCCATACTGACAGTGAACACACCCTCATGGGTGCAGGGACACAACGACAACGACCGTATTACTTCCGAGACCTATACCCACACCATCTCCTCCGGCTCCTTCGCGGGAGACATGAGGCTCGTGAAGCAGGGCGACGGCACAATGCATCTGCTCGGCGACAAGCACACCTACACCGGCGACACCGAGGTATGGGGAGGCACCCTGAATGTCGAGTGCAGCGCCCTGGAGGGAAGCCACGTATGGCTGAACCGCTTCGCGACTCTCAAGACTAATTATCTCGCCATCCCCAAGGGTCTCGACATGGAGTATGGCGCCACTCTGGAGATCGGAGACGACGCGAAACCCGGCGAGATTCAGGCGGGCGAGGTGACACTCGGCTTCGGCTCGATAGTGGAGCTGGACGTATTCGCTGACGACATCGACCATCTGAGCGCGACAAAACTCACCATCGAGAAGAAAGACTGGACAAACGGTCCGCAATACCTGCAGCCGATATTCCGGTTTACCGGCCACTCCATGCCGGGAGCCAACGGAGAGATCGCGGAAGGTAAATTCTTGATAGGCGAGATAGGAGAAATCTCAGGCAGCATCTCCGACATCATCCTCCTCGGCATCGAGGGAATGAAGAAGGAAGTGACCTACGAAGACGGAAAACTATATGTAACCCTCTCCGCATACCAGCCCGGCACAAAGACATGGGCAGGCGGCGAGACGGCACTCTGGGACCTCGACAGCTCCAAGGCTTTCAGCAACAAAGATGGCGAGAAGGACGTGTTCGTGCCCGGCGACGAGGTGATATTCGACGATACGGCGGCTGACACCGACGTTGTGATAGCCGGACGCCTCCAGCCCTCGAGCGTGACATTCAACAACGACACCAAAGACTATACCCTCTCGGGCGAGGGCGAGATAGTGGGCGACGCCAAACTGGTGAAGAACGGCAACGGCAACCTCACCATCAGCAACATCAACAGCTATACCGGCGGCACTTACATCAACGGCGGCAAACTGACGGCGGGCGTCTTCGCCAACAACATCGGCACCGACCTCGGCGCGCTGTCAGACGTCAAGAGCCGCATCTACATGAGCCATGACGCCACCCTCGCGGTGAACGCCACCGCCACCCTCGGCCAGAGAATAACACTGAGCGAGGGCAACGGCGCCATCGAGGTGCCGGCAGGCACAGAACTGACCACCACCGCCGGCATCTCAGCCGCCGGTTTGGGTCAGAAGCTGTTCAAGCGAGGCTCGGGAACCCTCAACCTCGCCGGCAACAACGGCATGAACCGTCTGGTGATCGAGGGAGGCACGGTGAACGCATCGGAGGTGAACGACGTAATATCACTGCCGGGCACGGTGGAATTTGTGAACGGCTCGCTCTATGACCCCGCCAATATCTACACCTACAGCAGCAACCCGACCAACTATGTGGTGGGCGAAGGCAACAAAGGCTCTCTCTATCTCGACTCCCGCTGCAGCTACACCGGAAAACTCACCGGCAAAGGCACCCTGACCGTGTACGCCTCCAGCGTGCGCCACGACCTCAAGGGCAACTGGTCGGAGTTTGAGGGCGAACTGGTGGTGAACCAGCTGAAGCGCGGCAGCTACGACCCCGACTTCAAATGGGACAACGACTATGGAATGCCTCTCGCCACTATGAACATAACGTCGGGGGTTACCTTCAACGCCCAGAACCGAAGCATGAGCCTCGCCAACCTCAAGGGTGCCGGCACCTACCACGGCACGGCTACCCTTACCGTGGGCAACGACGACAGCAACATATCGTTCAATGGCAAGTTCTCCGGCAATCCCAAGATCGTGAAGACCGGAGCCTGCGACCTCTACATGACGAAGGAATGGAGCGGCATACAGAGCCTCACGGCCAAGAGCGGCACCGTGACATTCACCGCCTCGAAAGACCCCTACAACACCAAATTCCTGTCTGTTCCGCTGACTCTTACCGGCGACGCCAAACTCAGGGGACGCGGCACCGCGGGCAACATCACGGTGAAGGAAAATGCAGTGCTGGAGCCGGGAAGCTATTCCGACAAGAACCCGCACCATTACGGACCTATCTTCTCGACGGGCGACGTGACAGTGGAGGAAGGCGCCACGCTCAGCCTGTATCTGCGCACCTACGGCAAGAACAACGACCGGTCGTATCTCAACGTGAAGGGTAAGCTCACCGTCAACGGCACTGTTAAGGTGACGATGAATCCGGAGTATGCACCCGCCATCGGGGATGAGTTCAGGATGTGGATCACCGACAATTTCGAAGGAAATCCGGAGATCGAGCTCCCCGCCCTCCCCGAAGGACTCGCATGGGACTTAAGCGGACTGAAGAACGCAAGCGGCATCCTTAAGGTGACCGAAGGCTCCGGGGTAGGCATCATCGAAGACGCCGCCACCGTGACATGCAGGGTCTACGACACGATGGGTGTATGCCTCGGCAGCATCGAGACCACAAAGAGCGACGCCGCCACCTCGGCGAAACGCGCGATGCACCTCCCCGAAGGAATCTACATTCTTAAGATGGTAAGCACCGAGGGCAAATCCGAGACCCTTAAAGTCCGGTTCTGACACATTAAGAGTCCATCTAAGAGCCCTGACTAAAAAGGAAGTCCCGCATCAAGTTGATGCGAGACTTCCTTTTTTCATGAAAAATTGTAACATCAATCCTGTGATGGAACGCCATTTGAGTAAAGCCATTCCGGGGCTATGTCAGCTCCATTGGCCCAAAAGACAGTTTCATCAAAACCGAACTGCCTGAACTTGTCGATGTCTCTTAATTCGCGGAAAGCCGGAGCGTCCAACACCGGAGACATATCTATAATTTTCACCGATCCGTCATTGAAGGTGCAACAAAGTCTATATTGCCCCCTGTATTCCACATCTGTAACTTTTATATACATATTCAAAATAAATTAACGGTTAATCTTTGTTATCTTTTCTCCTCGCTGGGCTTTATCCCAAAGAGCCATGACCTCTTCTTCATGCAAATCCAAAAACTCATTTACTATCACAATAGAACTGCTTTTCGCCTTCCCTTCTACCACTCGATCCTTAATCGTGATTGTAAATTCCTCACCTCCTCTTCTCACATGGATGTGCGGAGGATTATGATCAAATCCATAAAGATATATCAGCAGGCCCTCGATAACGAATATCGCACTCATTCTTAAAATATTTAATATAAACAAAACAACTCTCAATAATATAACAAAAAATCGGGCTCAAAATTATGAAGTATTTGGAAAATTCGTGGAATTTTCGTAATTTTGTGGTGTTATCATGGCGTAGAATGCGGTTTTATGAAAATTGCGTTTGCAAGACACTGATATATAGATTGTTACAAAACAAAATTCTGACATTTTGTCTGAATAGCGATAATTATGTATAGAAACACAACATGCGGTGAGCTCCGGCTCGCCGACGCCGGTAAGGAAGTGACGATTGCCGGCTGGGTTCAGAAAGCCCGCAAGATGGGAGGGATGACATTCGTGGATGTGCGCGACCGCTACGGCATCACGCAGGTAGTGTTTGACAGCGACGACAGCCAGGAACTGTTTGAGGCAGCCAACAGGCTGGGACGCGAATATGTGGTGCGCATCACCGGAAAGGTACGCGAAAGAGAGTCGAAAAACGGCAACCTTCCCACGGGAGACATCGAGATAACCGCCACCGCCCTGACGGTGCTCAACAAGAGCAAGGTTCCGCCGTTTACCATTGAAGACAACACCGACGGCGGCGATGACCTGAGGATGAAATACCGCTATCTCGACCTGCGCCGCCAGTGCGTGAAGAAGAACCTTGAGCTCCGCCACCGCATGGCGTTTGAGATACGCCGGTATCTCGACTCGAAAGGCTTCCTCGAGATAGAGACCCCGATATTGGTTAAATCCACTCCCGAAGGAGCCCGCGACTTCGTGGTTCCCTCGCGCATGAACCCCGGCGAGTTTTACGCCCTGCCCCAGAGTCCGCAGCTCTTCAAGCAGCTGCTGATGGTGTCGGGCTACGACCGCTATTTCCAGATTGCCAAATGCTTCCGCGACGAAGACCTTCGCGCCGACCGCCAGCCGGAATTCACCCAGATCGACTGCGAGATGAGTTTCGTGGAGCAGGAAGACGTGATTCAGATGTTTGAGGGTCTCGTGAAGCATATCTTCAAATACGTGAAAGGCATCGATTTCACCGAGCCGTTCCCCAGAATGACATGGCACGACGCGATGCGCCTCTACGGCAGCGACAAGCCGGACCTCCGCTTCGGAATGCAGTTTGTGGAATTCACCGACCTTGCGAAGGGACACGGTTTCGCAGTGACCGACGACGCCCAGCTGACAGTGGGCATCCTCGCCAAGGGATGCGCCGGCTATTCCCGCAAACAGATCGATGAGCTCACGGAATTCGTGAAACGCCCCCAGGTGGGAGCCAAGGGCCTGATGTGGGTGAAGTTCGAGCAGGACGGCTCCATCAAGAGCAGCATAGGCAAATTCTACACTCAGGAAGAACTCAAGGCGTGGGGAGAACGCGCCGGCGCCGAACCCGGCGACATGCTGCTGCTGATGAGCGGCGACGCGATGAAGACGCGCAAACAGCTCTGCGAGCTGCGTCTGGAACTCGGCAACCGTCTCGGACTTCGCGACAAAGAGAAGTTCGCATGTCTCTGGGTGGTGGACTTCCCCCTCTTCGAATGGGACGACGAGACACAGCGCTACTACGCTATGCACCACCCCTTCACGTCGCCTAATCCGGAAGACATCCCGATGCTCCGCACCGACACCGGCAACGTAAGGGCTACGGCATACGACATAGTGGTGAACGGAACGGAACTCGGTGGCGGCTCCATAAGGATACATGACGCGGAGCTGCAGAACGAGATGTTCGAGCTTCTGGGCTTCACCCCGGAACGGGCGCGCGAGCAGTTCGGCTTCCTGATGAGCGCCTTCCAGTATGGAGCGCCACCTCACGGCGGCCTCGCCCTCGGCTTCGACCGCTTCGTGTCGATTCTCGCAGGCCTCGACACCATCCGCGACGTGATAGCCTTCCCGAAAAACAACAGCGGCCGCGACGTGATGAACGAGTCTCCCTCGCCCATCGACCCCGCGCAGCTGGAAGAACTGAAATTGGAATTGAAAATTGAGAAATAAAATTTAGAATTGAAAATTGAGAATTGAAAATTATTGCTCTGAGAACTCCGAGAACTCCGGCGGAGTATTAGACCAATTCTAAATTCTAAATTCTCAATTCTCAATTAGACTGCGAATATGGTCAAGGTAAAGGATATAGCCAAAGCGATCGAGGATTTCGCGCCTCTCTCCCTTAAGGAGAGCTGGGACAATCCGGGTCTGCAGGTAGGCGACCCGGAAATGGACGTGACGGCAGTGCTGCTGTGTCTCGACGTGACGGAAGACATCATGCTCGAGGCGCGTAAACGCGACTGCAACATGATAGTAAGCCATCACCCCCTGATATTCGGAGGGCTGAAACGTCTCACCGGCGCCACCCCAGTGGAGCGTATAGCCGCAGAGGCGGTAAGATGCAACATCGCAATATATTCGGCACACACCAATCTCGACTCGGCGTCGGAAGGAGTAAGCTATGAGATGGCTAACATGCTCGGCATGAAGGAATGCAGGGCTTTGGAGCCAAAAACTCCCGGCGACGATGTGCACGGACTCGGAGTGGTGGGAGTGGTCTCCCCTACCCCGAAACTGGAGTTTCTACGGAAGGTCAAGGAGACGTTCTCGGTGAAAGACCTGCGTTATTCATCGCAGACACCGGGAATAGTGGTAAGGAAGGTCGCGCTATGCGGCGGCAGCGGCGGCAGTCTGCTGAAGAGTGCCATCGCAAGCGAGGCAGACGTGTATATATGCGGCGATCTGAAGTATCACGACTTCACCACCTACGGCAGCGATATACTTCTTGCTGACATAGGGCATTTCGAGAGCGAGCTGTGCAGCCGCAAGATACTCAGCCGCGCCATACGCTCCGCGTATCCCGACAGCGTGTGCTACTTCTCGGAGTGTGAGAGAAACCCTATCCGATTGCTTACTGAGTAATTAGTAATTAGTAGTTAGTAATTAGTAATTGATAAAATTAACAAGACATATAATACAAGACATATAATATATGGCAACTGAAAAAAAGACCGAGAAAGAACGCAGCGTTGAAGAACGCCTCGCGTCGCTCTACAAGCTGCAGACATGCCTGTCGGAGGTAGACCGCATCAAAAGCGTGCGCGGCGAACTGCCCCTGGAGGTGAAAGACCTTGAAGACGACATCATACGTCTGCAGACGCGTATCCAGAATTTCCAGGACGAGATAGAGCGCCAGAACGATCTCATAAAGACGAAGCGCGGCGATATCGAGACCCGCAAGGTGAAGATTGCCCGCTACGACGAGCAGATCAACAATGTGCGCAACAACCGTGAGTTTGCGTTTCTCGAGAAAGAGAAGGAATTCGAAAGTCTCGAGATCGAGCTTGCTGAGAAGAATATCCGCGACGCGCAGGCAAGAATCAACGAGAAGCAGGAGGAGATAGAGAAGACCCGCGAGGAGCTCGCCGACCATGAGCATAACCTCGGGGAGAAGAAGCGTGAGCTCGAAGACATCATCTCGGAGACAAAGCAGGAGGAGGAGAAGCTCCTTATGCAGGCGAAGGAACTGGAGACCAAGATCGACGACTACACTCTCAACGCCTTCAAGAGAATCAGGAAGAACGCCCGCAACGGACTGGGCATCGTATGCGTGCAGCGCAACGCATGCGGCGGATGCTTCAACCGTATCCCTCCCCAGAGGCAGCTTGAGATCAAGATGCACAAGAAGGTGATAGTGTGTGAATACTGCGGCAGAATCCTTATCGACGGCGTTCTCGCCGGCATCGAGGAGAATGCAGCGGAACAGCCGCAGCCGAAGCGCAGGTCGCGCAGGGCTTCCTCAGCCGACAAAGCCAGCAAATGAGACGCCTGACCGCAATACTCATTGCTATACTGACAATAATGCTGCCCGCCTTCGCCGATAGGAAGGCGGAGCAGCATTTTGAGTTTTCTATGGGTCACGAGAGCGCCCGCTGCACATATCTCTCGCCGCTGACCTATACGGGACCGGGGTATGGACTGGCTTACGAGTGGAGGAAACCTGTATGGGCTGACGGCAAGGCGGGGATGCAGACACATGCCGACGTGAGCTACGGTTATCTGCTGAACCCTGCGGGAACCGCACGGATGTATGACCTGTCGATAGCGCTCGACTGGGGAGCGGAACGGCTGTGGAGTCCATATAGCGGCTGGGGCATCGCTGCGGGAGGCACTGTGGGAGTGGACGGAGGCGTGATGTATCTGCCGCGCAACGGCAATAATCCGGCGCAGGCTAAGATGTGGGTGGGAGGCACCCTGACGCTTCGCGCCTCTTACGGCGGACTGCGTCTGCTTGGCAAGCGACTGGTGATAAGCGAGAGAATTGAGGTGCCTACGATAGGGTGCTTCTTCTCGCCTGCGTATGGGGAAACGTATTACGAGATATATGTAGGGAATCACGACGGGCTTGCGCATTTCGGGTGGTGGGGCAACCGACCGCAGGTGAAAAGCCGGTTGAGGGTGGACTGGCATCTCGGGAAGTATGCTCTGACACTCGGCTTCGACTATCGTTACCAGGGACTTGAATGCAACCACATCAGCACACGGACAGCCGTATGCTCCGGCCTCCTCGGCATCCGCTTCTGAGCCGAACGACCCTATAAAATCATCTTGAAAATTGTTTGAATTTTACGGACAGCCACATTTTAGCGGTTTTGAATTTTACGGTGTCAGATTTTATTTGTAAAATCCCACCCCTCGGCTTTCGCCTGAACGCGAAGCACAGCTGCGTGAAATGGATTGATATTCACGCGAGTTATTCACATCTATATTCAAAATGACAAATGGAAAACGGCTACTCGCCAGATAGGTACGACTGAATCTGTCTTTTTAATTCAGGAATATCATTTTCTATAATCTCCTTGACTATCCTTGCACTGATATGATAATAACCATGTAAAAGCAAATGACGCATTGCAATTATTGGTTGCCAGTCAGTATCAGGCTTAGAATTCTTGAATTCATTAGTAAGCATGTATGCAGCCTCTCCAATAATTTCAAGATTCTTGACCAATCCGAAAAATTCAATTGACTTCTCATCAAGAAGCGGAATTAAGCCGTCTGGATAATATGAGTATATTCTATCGCAGGCCTCAAGAATATGCGTGAGGCGCAAATTATCTCTAAGCGTTTCTCTCATATATCAATACTCTTTCGCTTACGACATCATTTACTATATGAGGATCAATCATTTCCTCATCGACAAGATCTACGCGTCTATTGCACAAAGACTGGAGATCGTCTATCATTCTGAAATAGCCAAGACCTACGGGGACATCATGTTTAAGTCTTACCATGATATCAATGTCGCTATCCGGTCTCTCCTCACCTCTGATAAACGAACCGAACAGCCATGCTTTCTCGACCGGTTTGGAAGAGAAAAAATTTTGAAGTGCATGAATCAGAGCCGCAGTCATCATTTGAAATCTTCACTCTGCAAATATACAGATATTTTATTTTATAACAAAATTGTTGGCTTATTTATCGTCATATTAGAGTCATTTCAGACTCCATCACACAAAAATGTTAGAGCGCACGATTTTTGAGTTTGGATATTTGATATAACGGACTCAGAGAAATTCACACAGGACATGATTGGCAATACTCTTCCCATATTACCGATGCAAGATACTTATTACTACGACATTGCAAATCGGCAACTCCATCTTCTATCAGACCGGAAGTCTCAGATTGATAATATATATCCGCCGCCTTCTGAACAGAAACTTCAAACAATTCACAAATACTTTTAATGACATTTGCACTTTTGTTAGCCTGAAAAGACAATTTACTTTCTTCGGTCATAATCGTTTACTTTCTATATGTCTTAAGCACTCATCAAGCATTTTTTGAGTACGAATACAAAACTGAATGTTTGGTTTTTCATATTTCAGAATTCCTAAAGTCTCATTTTCTGAAATTTCTCCCTCAAAATAGCGGTCAAGAGTCTGAATTACCTTATCATTCGCAATACCGCCAATAACAAGATCAAAATCAGTATTATCTTTTCCGGCACGACAATTTGCAACGAAGTTAAGCCAATCTTTGTCATATCTATCGAATTTAAGAATATTCCAACTCGAGGGATCATATTCGAACTCATACGCGTTGAGCCAGGCACTCCTCCGCCTTCGAATAAGCGTTGAGCATATCTCTCCGCCTGTTCTTGAATTGAAGTCATATAAAATCCTTTACCGAAGTCAAGGAAGTCTCGTGAATGATTAGTATCCGGCTTTTCAACCAATACTTCAGAAGAATGAAAAAGTCTCATTAGGGAAATACTCCTTTCTCCTTCATATAATCGGTGAGATCCTCCACAAGATAACGGGAGCCGAATGTGTGCAGTACATCATAAGAAGGAACTATATAGTCATAAAGGATGCCTGAATTCTTGAGCCGAAGATACACTTCGCGCTGACTCATATTCAGCACATGAGCCAGTTTGCTAATGCAATATGTCACAAATTCCAAGGTCTTGTAGTCCATAACAAATTATGCTCTTATTCCGGTCCTTCACTCTGCAAATATACAGATTTTTTATTTTATAACAAAATTGTTGGCTTATTTATCGTCATATTAGAGTCATTTCAGATTTTAGTTCCAAAGCAGGAAGGGACTCATGTTCGTGCCGAACGTCCCTACAAGGTTATCGGTATTTCCACGGAAGAATTATACATAATAAAGAATGCCGCATCCAACGATTATGGAACCGGAGGCGTAGACATTCAATAAAAAAGCTGGATGTCCGACTTGCTGTCATATTCGAAAATACGCTCGGCGTTCCCCCCGTCGAGACAATGGAGATACAGCAATGCCCCTGACGGCGCCTTCATCGTCAGCATGTCGGAAGAAGCCTTTGCTGTTCCGAGAGAGCCCCATCCTTCGTCTTTTTGATAATAGAAGAGTTCGTAATTATAGCCTATATGAATGAAATTATCACGATTTCTCGGAGTATAGACTATTTTTCTTACCTGCACTCTTCTGCCGGCATCGATACCTGTCCAGCCGCCGTTAGGCTTCGGATAATCCATCGATGTATATGGATCACCGTCCCACGCCGACGTATATCTATGCTTGTCATCGTAAGACTCAGGAGTGCCGATTATTCTACCATTCAGTGGGACGGTATCTGTCTCATTCTCATAAAGTGCAATTTCCGCCACATTGCAGAATGTTTTTTCTGCTCCAACATATCTTATGAAGCGGCGAGGAATCCCGACGTCAGAGCTGACACTGACAGCAGTAAAAAGTCGTTTAGGGCTCTCGTTTATCACATAAATGGTATCGGGAGATATAAAAGAAGGATTGTCTGCTGTCTCGAAAACACCCCCTTTCATCCTTTGAGCATAATCCCCGACCTGAACCGAGCACTTACTATAAAGATTCACATCCTGCATGCCGCCCGGAATAAAAAATCTCACACCATTTCCGCCCTCGCGTATAAAGGGATATCCGCAAGGACGGAAAGTCCCGTTTTGAAGAGTTCCGACCACACACACCGTACCGGCTCCCACATATCCCAGATCCACACTGTCGCGTCTAACTACGCCAAAACCTACAGGTACCCAAAGTTTTCTTGAGGCAGAAGCAAGATACACAGTGTCACCATTCGTCACCCCGGCAAGCATCTGAACAGGAATCTTCAATTCGGATCTCATTTCCGGCTTTAGATAATACATTGTCATATCTTTCACGAAAGGTTTCCGGAGTGCAGTCGGAGCGTATGGAGAGTTGGTAAATGTCCTGAGGGTCTCTTCATTGATAGAGAATGTCTCGCACTGCACCTTTGCCGCCGGCACCTTGAAAAGGGCAGCCGAGTCTGAATGCTGCTCCGGAATATATGGGTATCCGTTGCGGTCATACACCACACCCCATGAATGGGTATCGTTGAGGTCTCCTCTGACAGGAGCGAGATGAAGAGACGCCGGAAGTCCGGCAGTACGCAGGAGATAAGTCATTCCATCGGCTCTCTCACGACAAGCACCTGTTTTCCAATCAGTAATATTCACTCCAAGGCGTGGCCCACCGGGAAGCTGTGAAGTCCATTTGAATTTCTTTCTCCTTATCCAGCCCACATAAAGCGCATCGGCGGCAAAAAGGGGGTCCTCGCTTCCTTTAAGCGACGCGACACTGTCAATCAGGTCTTCATACTCTTCAAGAATAATCTCCCGCCAAAGAGAAAGAGGCTCGTCACCCACACGATATGGCAAAACGAATTCCAAGAAATCCTCCCATCTCACATTCTTTCCCCATGGCCATTTCTCTCTTGCCTCAAAAGCCTTATCAATGTGCGCTACAAGGAATGCCGAATCGACAGTTGCAATATCCGCCACACATAATGCTTTCGTAACGTCAGGTCTGCCCTGCACACTGTCGATGGAATCAACCAAAAGCCTTATGTCTTTCGACTGATCTGACGCAATTCGGAAATACTCACGGTATCGCTCAACCTCAGGTCCGGTTGATGTGTAATGCATGGGCATATTCATCACGAGCCATCTGGCTGCTTCCAGACGGTCCGGATTATTGGAATAGTGGTCAAGCACTTTCTCCAGTTGCTGTCTGTTGTTGCCTGCGACATCAAGAGCACGTTCGAGCCTCTTGTCTTCGGAAAGTGACGAACAAGAAACAAAGCATACCAAAACTGCAGACAAAGCAACCGAGACTCTCGCCATCCGGCTTAATAAAGAAATATTCATAAGAAAACATATATTGAAGTTGTTTAAACTCGTTGAAGTTGTCTATTGTCTGTTTTCTTTACAAGGCAATGTCGCAATTGAATCCAGCAATTGTATGTATTGTCGTCACTTGACTGGGGAAATTCCAATTTTCCATCTTCCTTGCAAAGTTAATAAAAAAATCTTAAAATATACGTAAAAAATTTCTTTATTCAATTCAACTAACATAAGAAGTTGTCTAAAAAATGCAAATACTATATTCCGGGTGCATAAGAAATAACCAAATGTAAAAAAATAGTACTATAGTAATTTCAATCTCGCATTCATGAATCGTGTCAAAAGCCGACTCAGTAGTGGAACACACAATCACTAAAATAATTCAGGGACTCAGCATAAAAAAAACACAAACTAAAACCTCTTATATCCCTTTTATAAAAAACATTAAAGTCAATTTCCGTACTCTATCACTACAAAATCCGTACTACTCAAAATTAGTGCCCAGGTACGGATTTCACATTTAAATTCATTTCCGTACTGATAATTTTTGCCACTAAACAAACATTTCTTAATTTTGCGGTCAAAACAAAATCATCAAAAACCGAAATGAACAGAATATTAATTTCACTGATTCTGGCTTTGGCATTCATTATGCCTGCCGAAGCATTTTCTTTTGTTGCCGAGAGCACTGTCATCTCTATGGCTAAGAAACCGACA
>JAGAJP010000014.1 GCA_017626045.1 Muribaculaceae bacterium
AAACGGCAAGGTGGACATGGTGCGATTCCCTGGCGGATACGCCACAATAACCGACGGACTGGTCACGTTCCACTACTACACGCAGGACTACCTGGGAAGCAACCGCGCTGTGGTCAACGGCTCGACCGGAGCCATCGAGCAGACTGTCGCCTACTATCCCTACGGCTCTGTGATAGCAGACCTCGGAACCGGCTCGGACAGACAGCCGTTCAAGTTCGGGGGCAAGGAGCTGACTCTGCAGAACGGCCTCAACGAGTACGACTTCGGAGCGAGACAGTACTATCCCGCAGTCCCCCATTTCACCGGCGTCGACCCGCTGTGCGAGAAATACTATTGGCTGTCGCCTTACCTGTATTGCGGCAACAATCCGGTGAACGCCATCGATCCGACTGGATGTATCGTGATATGCTGGGACGAACAGGCGCAAAGAAACATCGCTCTTTCATTGAGCGAAGATGAGGAGCGATTCGTTAAGTTCGTTGATGGCAAGATTGATGCGAACCTACTGAACCAGTGTGAAAGCACTTCTGAAAACATGACAGCACTAAAGACTGTCGTAAACAGCGAAATCAATTTCTATGTCACCACTGCATCAGAATATACCACAAATGGACAGACAAAAAAATTTAAAGAATCAAGCGATAAAGGCACTGTTGGTGTAACCCTCATTCCCGGAGCAAGAGAAGAACCTTCACCTGACAACAATGTGCATATTTACGTTAATTCACAAATGCCGGAAATCAATCAGACTGCTACGACTGCTCATGAATTATATGGACATGGATATTTCTATGCTCTCAAATCAAAAGGCCTGGATGTAAATCCTTTCCATCATGCAGAAAACATTAAAGAATCATATTTTTTTAATGAAGAACTAAACTTATATGAATTTGTATTAACAAGAAACGAAAGAAACGAAAAGCTTGATGAGCAAATCAAGTTAGTTTCAACACAAGTAATTAAAAATTATATAAATAGAGAACGACAATGAGATTAATTTTGGTTTTTTTATCAAATATGTTATTCTTTTTTAGTTTTGGTCAAACTGTTTTATATAACTCCGAATTCAAAAAGGACACTTTTGATATTAACAATTATAGAATATACATCGATGTTCCGGAGTTGTCCATTAAACATTCCAATTCTTATGTTGTATATGCCCATGGTGAAGGAATCTGCTATCCTTTAATGGCAGAAGGCAATAGAGGAAAGTTTATTATTATTGAATCAGTTGCAGACACTTCCTATGACATGTTTGATTCTAAGGACTTTGATTATGAATTATGGAACACCTTTAACAAAGATTGGTTTGGATCTCGCTGCTATATAAATAATGGAAGATATTACCGAATTGACAAACTTCCTGGAAATATTATAATCATATATGAAGACTTGTCTAAAGAGGCTGCAAAAACTGCAGACAAAATAATAAAATCAATTCATATAGAAAGCAAAACCAAGTCGAGTATCCCAATACAGGACAATAAACGTGTACACAAAATTTTTAAATAGATGTCAATCAACAATCATACAAAGACAGAGCAGACTGTCGCGTACTATCCCTACGGCTCGGTTATCGCCGACCTCGGGACCGGCTCGGACAGGCAGCCGTTCAAGTTCGGGGGCAAAGAGCTGACGCTGCAGAACGGACTCAACGAGTACGACTTCGGAGCAAGACAGTACTATCCCGCCGTCCCCCACTTCACTACTGTCGACCCGCTGTGCGAGAAGACACCGTGGCTGTCGCCTTACCTCTATTGCGGTAATAACCCGGTGAATGCAATTGACCCGACAGGTATGTACATTCTTGAGAACAGTCTTCGGGAATGGAATCGCAACAAGGGAAGAATCATGCAGAAGCTCAACAGTCTGGAATCCTCTGTTGAAAAAATTAAGGAAAAAGGGAAAAAGAAAGGATGGAGTCAGGAAAAGATTGCAAATAAGATAGGTGACAAATCTGATAGGATTGCAAGTCTCGACAATACTCTATCTACAATGAACACTCTTGAGAATAGCGATCAGGGCTATTCCCTTTCCAAAGCCTCTGGCAACATCGGTGGAGTGTCTTTAACTGACAACAATATCATAGATATTTCTTATGTCAACGGAGATGTTTCCAACTTTGTACATGAGGTAACACACGCCGGTCAGTTCGAAACCGGCGATATCGCATTCTCTACTGGAGGAGGTGGTACATATCTTGTTGACATACATGATGAAATTAGTGCCTACCAAGCTCAATTTGCTTTTGAACCTAAATCTTTAAGAAATTTAAATCCATCTGAAAATATCGCCAACTATTCTCAAATAAACGATTCTTGGGTTAAAGGGATTATAGTCGATAGTGTGAATATATATACGCCAGCCAGCCCCTATAATGTGGGGTATGGAAATGTAAGGATAGATTCACCTATTGTTTTCTTGGGATTTGCATATCGCAGCAATAATAATTATATGGATTATATAAGAAAAATTAACAATGTTAAACAATTACCGCATATATATTATAAAAAATGAAGAATCCTTTCATCCTTATATCACAAATTGCTCTTATTCTAACTTTATTTAGCTGTAAGAGCACCAAGCCTGCGGATTTATGTGGTCTCTATCAAAGCAACTGCAACATAAATCTGAAAGCGATATCCCAAAACAAACTGAAGAGTTATTATAGGCTCGAATTAAATGATGACAGCACAATGAGAATCTCTTTTTTGCCTTTTAATAAATTCGTAGGTAATGGTTTATGGCATGACAATGGGAAACTAATCATTCTTGATCTCAATGTTATCAGCAATCCAGAATCTAAAAAAATAATAGAGGGGCTAACCGGGATAAAAAGTCTTGAAAGCATGTATATTGTTTTAGATAAAAAAGGCAGAAACAAACTGCTACTCAATAAAATAGAACTTAAAAAAATAAAGTCACGTACTCCCCTTAATGATTGTCAACATAAGGATGATTGGCTCGAACCTTCACTACGACTATGAGATAATACAAGAGTATTTCGAAACTATTTTTGTTTTTATATTACCAATAAAAGTTGTTTCTACTTATTTCAACAGTTCGTTAAAATGCCATGGTAAAGAAGAATCTCTCATATCCGACTTCTATGCAGTATATGGACAACCTACACTTCTATGACACCATAAATCATGTGACTGGAGTGCAGGAGGACGCTGATCCGGTGACGACCAACGGTAGCATGGACTATGCCGGGACCACCGGAAGCGTGATGGCGGTCGAGTACAACGAGTGGGGCATCTCCAGGCATTGACGACATGGTGCGCTAAGAATAATCATTCCTCGGATTAGAAGTTTATACCTGTTGTTTGTTATTTATAATGTACATATGATAAAACGTTTTGTGGATGAATATGAACATGACAGGTAACGCCTCGGATATTTCAGAAAAAATCTCATACATCGGGGTCGACGACCATGGAATCGACCTTTTCGAAAGCCAGTATGCGGTGCCGCAGGGCATCACATACAACTCATATATAATTAAAGGAGAAAAGACGGCGGTGGTCGACACCACCGACAGCCGCACCGGAGCGGCATGGCTGGAAAACCTCAGGCTCGGACTCGGCGACCGCCGCCCCGACTATCTCATTATCGAGCATCTCGAGCCTGACCACTCGTCGCTGATTTCCGACTTCATAGAACTATATCCCGACGCCACGCTGATGATGTCGGCTACCGCACGTCGGATGCTTCCAGAGTTTCTCGACAATATGCCGGATGACGACAAGCTGCTCGTGATGAAGGAGGGTGACACCCTCGACCTCGGAACGGTTTCCCTGAAGTTCTTCCTCGCACCAATGGTGCACTGGCCGGAGGTGATGATGGCATACTGCCCCGAGGAGAAGACACTCTTCACCGCCGACGCCTTCGGAACTTTCGGAGCCTCCGACGCCATCGAGGGAGACTGGGCTATAGAGGCAAGAAGATACTACTACAACATCGTAGGAAAATACGGGCCGCAGGTGCAGACCCTTCTCAAAAAACTGTCGGGTCTCGACGTAAAGACAATATGCCCGCTCCACGGACCTGTGCTCAAGGACAATATTGCGCACTACGTTTCGCTCTACGACACCTGGAGCCGCTATCTGCCCGAGACCGACGGAGTGTTTGTGGCTTGCGCCTCAATCCACGGAAACACCATGAAGGCTGCCGAGCGAATAGCCATGCGCCTGCGCGAGAAGGGTATCGAAAACGTCTATGTCGCCGACCTTACTCGCGACGACAAGTCGGCAGCACTTGCCCTGGCTTTCAGATACCCCACGGCTGTCTTCTGCGCCTCAAGCTACGATGCCGGCCTCTTCACCCCGATGTTCAGCTTCCTCCACGCCCTCTCGCTGAAAGGTTATAGAAACCGGACCGCAGCGATTGTGGAAAACGGCTCATGGGCGCCATCCGCCGGAAACGTTATGCGCGAGATGCTCGGAAAGATGAAAGACATCCGGATTCTCCCGGACTCACTCACAATACGAGGAGCCTTCAAGAAAAAAGACCGAGACGCCGCCGATGCGTTCGCCGACGCTATTGCTGCTTCTATTAAAAGTCCATCTAAAGCAAACTGATTCTTAAACCAACCTCAACAGATATAATAAGATATAACAATGATAGACATAAACGCACTCAGGGAATTCGTGGAATCTCAACTTAACGACACCCCTTATTTCCTAACCGACCTGAAGGTCTCCGACTCCAACGACATCACCGTCGAAATCGACAGCATGACTCCCGGCGACATCGAGGAATGCGTCAGACTCACTAAAGCCATCGAAAATGAGTTTGACCGCGACAAGGAAGACTATCAGCTGGAGGTCGGCACCGCAGGCCTGACTTCTCCCATCAAGGTAAGAAAGCAATACGACAAATATCTCGGAAAGGACCTCGAGGTCCTCACCTCCGACGGCAGAAAGCTTCACGGTATGCTTAAAGCCGCAGGTGACTCCGACATAACCCTCTCCATTCTCCAAAAAGTCAAGAAAGAGGGACAGAAAAAGCCTGTCACGGAGTCCGTCGATACCGTCATTCCCTACTCTCTCATCAAGAAGGCTGTCTACGACCTTAAGTTTTAAACTCAATCTTCAGCATCATGAGAAACGTATTTCTGGCTCTCGTCTTCTGCCTGGCGCTTTCGGCGGCAGCGCAATTCACAGTGTTCCCCGACGGAAGCCCTGTGGACGCATGGTTTAACGCCACCGACACTCCCGACATCTCCCGACTCGGGAAAAAATATGTGGTCACCGATTATGGCGTAGTCAACGACAGCACTCTGCTCCAGACCGAAGCCCTGCAGGCGGTAATCGACCTCGCGGCTCAAAACGGCGGCGGTGTGGTGACTATCCCGAACGGAACTTTTCTGAGCGGGTCCCTTTTCTTCCGTCCCGCCACCCATCTTCACCTCGAGAAAGGCGCAAGACTTAAAGGGTCTGACGCCATCACCCACTACAGAATTATCCCCACTCGGCTCGAGGGACAAACCATCAACTACTTCGCCGCTCTCGTCAATGCCGACCGTTGCGACGGTTTCACCATCACAGGCGAAGGCACCATCGACGGCAACGGCCATCGGTTTTACGATGAGTTCTGGCTCCGCAGAAAGGTCAACCCCAAATGTACAAACCTCGAGGCACTCCGTCCCCGCATGGCCTACATATCCAATTCCAAAAACGTGACGGTAAGCGGTGTGCACATGGTAAACTCCGGATTCTGGACCAACCATCTCTATAACTGCGAACGTGTGAAATATCTCGGTGTAACCATCCTCGCACCCACTGACGGGTATCCGAAAGGACCATCCACCGACGCCATTGACCTCGATGTCTGCAGCGATGTCCTCATCTCAGGCTGCCACATGAATGTCAATGACGATGGTGTCTGTCTCAAAGGAGGCAAGGGAACTTATGTGGACACTATTCAAGGAAACGGTCCCGTGCAGAGAGTCATTGTCGACCGATGCAGCTTCGGAAAGACCAACGCAGGGGTCACCTTCGGCAGCGAGGCGTGGAACTGCAGCGACGTGATCTTGAAAGACTGTTCCTTCAACGGCACTTATCACGTTCTACTGTTCAAGATGCGCCCCGACACCCCGCAAAGCTACCGTAACGTACTCGTCGACGGCGCGTCAGGCACTGTGCGCAACGCTGTCGAAGTCCAGACCTGGAAACAGTTCTACAATAAGACCGACCGCGACCCGATGCCGATGTCGGAAGTGGTAAACGTCACGTTCCGCAACGCCCGCCTCGAATGCACAAAAAACTTCTACCGAGACAAGAAGACCGACGACTACAGACTCCAAAACTTCACGTTTAGCGACATCGAAGCCGTTACTCCGGATCCGACCTTCGACACCTCCAACATCGAAAACGTGACCGTCACCAACGTTTCAGTAACAGAATCCCCCAACTAACCCCACTAAATAACCAGGGCGAGGAATTCGACTTGCTTTAGCTTGACCGAAGGTAATTCCTCGCCCCGGTGAATTCCTCGACTCCGGTAGGCCTTTACAAGCCCGGCCAATTCAACATCCTTAAGCAATATAAACTTAGTTAATATAAGTTAATTAAAGTTAAATAGCATTCCCAAAAACATAAACCTTACGCCAAAATTGGGAAAAACGACGATTTTTCACTATCTTTGCAAAGAATTCCAGAGGGGACCTAACGGTTCTCTCTGTTTCTTTTGGAATATTGCTATACATTCCTTGCATATCCCTATCAAGAATGCCGTCGGCTTCATGATCGCACGGCATTTCTGATACCCGAGGGAGCCGCCCGGCTTCTTCAGGCTCTTTTTGCAATTTGTCCGCGGGATGTTGAGTCCGCCGGCTATCAGCAATGCAGGGAATACGTCAAAACTGAAAATAAATAAAATACAAATAAAAATGGCAAAGAAAGTAGAAACCGGAACCAACATGATTGACCACTTTGCGGAATTCAAGGAGCAGAAGAACATCGACAAAACCACGATGATCAGCGTGCTCGAGGAATCATTCCGCAACGTGATCGAGAAAATGTTTAAGACTGACAAGAACTTCGACGTGATCATGAACCCCGACAAAGGTGACTGCGAGATATATCAGAACCTTGAGGTCGTGGCTGACGACGCTGTCGAAAACCCCGTGACAGAAATAGGTATCACGGCTGCTCGCGAAATCGACCCGGAGTGCGAGATCGGCGAGGAAGTCACAAAACGTATATATTTTGAGAAATTCGGCAGAAGAGCTATCCTCAACCTCAGGCAGACTCTCCAGTCAAAGATCCTCGACCTTCAGAAAGATGCCATTTACTCTAAGTTCAAGGAACTCGAGGGAGAAGTTATTTCCGGTGAGGTGCACCAGATATGGAAGAAGGAAATGCTTCTTATCGACGAAGACCAGAACGAGCTCATAATGCCGAAAGAGGAGCAGATTCCCGGCGATTTCTTCCATAAGGGTGACGTGGTGAGAGCGGTCGTAAAACGTGTCGACAATCCCAACAACAACCCCAAGGTAATCGTAAGCCGTACAGACGAGAGATTCCTGCGCCGTCTTTTCGAGCAGGAGGTGCCGGAAGTGCACGACGGCCTCATCACCATTAAGGCAGTGGCTCGAATCCCCGGAAAGAGAGCCAAGATTGCCGTGGAGAGCTACGACGACCGCATCGACCCCGTAGGTGCATGCGTCGGTATCAAGGGCAGCCGTATTCACGGCATCGTCCGCGAGCTCCGCAACGAAAACATCGACGTGCTGAACTACACGTCAAATCCATCCCTCTTCATCCAGCGCGCTCTCTCGCCCGCCAAAATCAGTTCTATCCGTATCAACGAGGAGGCTAAGAAAGCCGAAGTGTTCCTTCACCCCGACGAGGTGTCGCTCGCAATCGGTAAGGAAGGCCTCAACATTCGCCTCGCAACAATGATTACCGGTTATACAATCGATGTATATCGCGACATCCAGGAGGGTGAGGAAGACATTTACCTTGACGAGTTCCGCGATGAAATCGACGACTGGGTTATCGAGGCTCTTAAGGATCTCGGACTCGGTACCGCAAAAGCTGTGCTCAACGCTCCTGATTCGATCCTCGCCCAGGCTGACCTGGAAGACGAGACCCTCGATCATGTGATGAAGGTGCTGCGTGAGGAATTTGAGGACTAATTATAATTTCAGGCGGTAATTTTCTGTAACTGCCATAACAAACTGACATAGAATGCGAATTAAACTAAGCAAAATAGCGAAAGACCTCAACGTCGGTATCGGTACCGCCGCGGAGTTACTTCGCAAACATAATATAGAGGTGGAAGACAATCCAAACACCCGAATCGATGAGGAGGCCGTCGGTATCCTTACCCGTGCCTTCAGCACCGACAAGAGTGCGAAGGATCTCGCAACTGACCAGTCGACACAACGACGTGAAGAGAAAAAGTCAGCTCGCCTCGAACGCGAAAAGGTGGCGGAGGTCAGAAAGGCCGCCGGGCCTAAAATCTTAGGGAAAATAGACCTCTCTACAGGTAAACCGATTACCGCCGACAAGGAGAAGCCCGAACCTCCCAAAAACGAAACAAAACCTATGGCTCCGCAGGAACAAAAGCCGGAACAAAAACCTGAGCCAAAACCGGTGACCAAGCCGGAGACGAAGCCGGAAGTCAAACCTGAGGCTAAGCCTCAGCCGAAACCCGAACCTAAGACGGAACCTAAGACAGAGACTAAGCCAATGGCTAAGCCCGAACCCAAGCCGGAACCCAAGCCGATGGCTGCTTCCGATAATAAACCGGTGGCTAAACCCGCAGCCAAACCCGCTGAAAAAGACCGCAAGGAAAAGAAGAAACCGGAAGTCGAGGTGACAGAGACCAACGGTGTATACCGTATAAAGTCATCGGCGGAGGCTCCGAAAATCAAAGTGCTCGGAACTATCGACCTCGATACCCTCAACCAGACAACGCGGCCTAAAAAGAAAAGCAGAAGCGAACGCAACAGAGGCGGACAGGGGGCTTCCGGCGCACAGGGCTCCGGATCCGGCGACCGCCGCAGACGCAACCGTATAGGAAAGGAGAAGGTCGATATTGACAAGGCTGCCGCTCACGGCACAAACCAGCGCTCTGAAAAACAGGGCAAAGGAGGCAACGGACAGCAAAACGCCCAGAAACAGGGCGGTGAAAGGAACCGTGGTAAAAACAAAGGCGGCGACAGAAACCGCCAGCCTCAGCGCCAGGAGGTTAGTCCGGAAGACGTTCAGAAGCAGGTTAAGGAAACACTCGCCCGCCTCACCAACAAGCCCGCCAAGAAGGCCGTGAAGTGGAAGAAGGAAAAACGCGAGGAGTTCCACAACCGCGAGGAGGCTGCCGCAGCTGCTGCAGCAGCTGAAAGCAAGGTACTGAAACTTACAGAGTTCGTTACCGCAAACGACCTCGCGACAATGATGGACGTGCCTGTCAACAACGTTATCGCGACCTGCATGAACCTTGGAGTGATGGTGTCGATCAATCAGCGTCTCGACGCGGAGACAATCAACATCGTGGCGGATGAGTTCGGATTCTCCACTGAATATGTCAGCGCCGAGGTCACCAACGCCATCGCTACCGAAGAAGACGCCGAGGAAGACCTCATATCAAGGCCACCTATCGTAACGGTGATGGGTCATGTCGACCATGGCAAGACATCGCTGCTCGACTATATCCGCAATGCCAACGTCATCGCCGGTGAGGCAGGCGGCATTACACAGCATATCGGCGCATACAATGTGAAACTGAGCGACGGCCGGCGTATCACATTCCTTGACACCCCGGGTCACGAGGCGTTCACCGCCATGCGTGCGCGTGGCGCCAAGATCACCGACCTCGCCATCATCATCGTGGCTGCCGACGACGACGTGATGCCTCAGACCATCGAGGCTATCAACCACGCAACGGCTGCCGGTGTGCCAATGGTGTTCGCAATCAACAAAATCGACAAACCTGCCGCAAACCCCGACAAAATCAAAGAGGAACTGGCAAATATGAACTACCTCATCGAAGACTGGGGTGGCAAATACCAGAGCCAGGATATTTCCGCGAAAAAGGGTATCGGCGTCGACGAACTGATGGAGAAGGTGCTCCTCGAGGCAGAGATGCTCGACCTGAAGGCAAACCCGAAACGCCGCGCAATCGGCTCCGTAATTGAGTCTTCTCTCGACAAGGGACGTGGATATGTGGCTACCGTAATGGTGCAGAACGGAACGCTGCGCGTCGGCGACGTTATTCTCGCCGGCACTCACTACGGCAAAATAAAGGCTATGTTCAACGAGCGCAACCAGCGAGTCAAAGAAGCCGGACCTTCTACCCCCGTGCTGGTGCTCGGTCTTAACGGAGCCCCCGCTGCCGGCGACACCTTCAACGTGCTCGAGACTGAACAGGAAGCTCGTGAAATCGCTTCAAAACGTGAGCAGCTGCAGCGCGAACTCGGACTGCG
Organism: Muribaculaceae bacterium; assembly: GCA_017626045.1. Taxonomy (GTDB): domain Bacteria; phylum Bacteroidota; class Bacteroidia; order Bacteroidales; family Muribaculaceae; genus Lepagella. The sequence goes on from JAGAJP010000014.1 coordinate 10,436, forward strand.
CACCACCAAGCGTCTCGGCCTTGAGGAACTCGGTCGCCGTCGCGCTCTCAACGATTTCCACGAACTCAACCTCGTGGTGAAGGGCGATGTCGACGGTTCTATCGAGGCGCTTTCCGACTCTCTGATCAAGCTGTCAACTCCCGAAATTCAGGTAAACGTGCTCCACAAGGGAGTCGGAGCCATTTCGGAAAGCGATGTCACTTTGGCAGCCGCTTCCGACGCCATTATCATCGGATTCCAGGTGCGTCCCTCCGGAGCCGCCCGCAAGGAAGCTGAGAAAGAGGGCGTGGAGATTCGTCTGTATTCGGTAATCTACAAGGCGATTGAGGAAGTGAAGCAGGCTATGGAAGGTCTGCTGTCTCCCGAAATCAAGGAGGAAATCACCGGTACCGCCGAAGTGCTCCAGACATACCATATATCGAAAGTCGGCACTATCGCCGGCGCTATCGTCAGAGACGGACGCCTCAAAAGCCGCAGCAAGGTGCGCGTGATTCGCGACGGTATCGTGGTTTACTCAGGTGAACTCGGTTCGCTCAAGCGCTTCAAAGACGACGTTAAGGAAGTCGTCAGCGGTTATGACTGCGGTCTCTCAGTGGCAGGCTACAACGATATCCGCGAAGGCGACCTCATCGAGGGTTACGAAGAAGTCGAAGTGAAGAAGAAACTATGATATACTATCTGAACCTCGGCAGCAACCTTGGCAACAGACTGCTGCATATCTCCAGAGCGCTAAAGGCTCTCGGAGAAGAGTTCGGACCGTATGAGACAAGCCATAAGGTGGAGTCGGATCCCTGGGGATTCGACTCCACCAACCGTTTCGTAAACATCGGTGTGGCAATAGAGTCCGATCTTGAGCCCGAGGAGATGCTCCGGAAACTGAAGGAGATTGAAAAAAGTATCTCACATGTCGGGCACCGCAGGCCCGACGGCTCATACAGCGACCGCGAAATAGACATCGACATAATGGCTACCGACGGAGGAGAGTTTCATTCCGAAACCCTCAACATTCCGCATCCCCACCTCAGGGAACGAGATTTCTTCATGACACCTCTCAAAGAACTGGCTCCGGAAATATGGGAAAAATATTGCTGAAAAACGGAAGGGTCGCCCTTTCGGGATGCGACTTCGCGCAAAACGAGGAAAGCGCAGAATGGATAGAACTGCGCGAGGCATGGCGGCGCCTCGGCGACACAAAATGGCAAATCGCCGCTAAAGAGCAGGAACTCATCAATTTCCGCAGCATGAACCATTTTTGCTCATCATGCGGAGGAGAGATGGAGGAGGCATCGGAGATATCCTTGAAATGCCGGAAATGCGGCCGCGAGATATGGCCGCACCTGTCGCCGGCGATGGTGGTGCTTGTGACGCGCAAAAACGGCGAGGAAGCTCTCCTCGTACATGCAGCAAACTTCCGGAATCCCGACGTCCACGCGCTCGTGGCGGGATTTGTGGAGACCGGTGAGACGCTTGAAGAGTGCGTGGCACGCGAGATTCGCGAGGAGACATCGCTTGAGGTAAGCGACATCCGCTACGTAGGAAGCCAGAGCTGGCCATTCCCTTCACAGATGATGGTAGGATTCACCGCCCGCTACGAAAGCGGCGAACTGAGACTCGCAGACGGAGAACTGACCCACGCCGGATGGTTCACCCGCAACTCGCTCCCGCAGCTTCCCACTCCCCCATCCCTTTCCCGCCGCATAATAGACCTCTGGCTCTCCCGCCAACTCCCCTAAATCAACCCAAATCCGCCTCCATCCCGCCCCAAAACGCATCCACCAAACACAACAAAGCGGTGTAATCTCATCGATTACACCGCTTTATCTAATTTCTGTCGGGGTGAGGCGACTCGAACGCCCGACCTCTACGTCCCGAACGTAGCGCGCTAACCAACTGTGCTACACCCCGAGTGCAACGACGTGCGGAGGATTCCGCCCGATTGCGAGTGCAAAATTAATCTATTTTTGCCGAATATGCAAATTTAAAGACTACTTTTTACATACTTTTTCGTAAGTTTCTTTATAAACAGATTCCGCCGGCTTTGGAAACCGACGGAATCCGATACCTGTCTATATCTTGACTTCATTCAACGGAAGCTGTGGTATAGATTGTTGTAGGGCGTAGGCACTGCCGGCACTATATATTGCCATATCTTCTGATTGTCGAAATCAAACGGATGAGGTATGTTGGAGAAATGATGCTTCTCCATGAGTTCCTCTGTAGTGAGCACTCCATACGCGGCATTATTGGGGTACTCAACTGTGCCCCAGCTAAATAAACCATCGCCGGAGTCACCGGTAGCGTTTCCGAACGAATTTTGTCCGTCAACACCCACTGTCAGAGTCCGGTATACATCTATATCGTCAATTATACTTGGGCACTTATCGGCGATGCCACTGCCGGAGCTTATGCCTGCATTGAAACAGTCACTGAGACGAATGTGGTCACCCATACGCGCCACTATTCCATAGCCGTCGTCGCCCGCGTTGACTGCGCCGAAATTGCAACACTGCGAAACCTCGACACAATTATCCATGCGCTCGGTCACAGCGCCGATTGTGGAAATAGCATTGGTAAGAACAAGGGATGTGATGCCTGCGGCTGGTCCCGACACGACGAGTCCGGCAACGGCAATCACACACTTCTCAACGGCGAGAACTACCTCGCGCGCCTTCTCGATGGATGCTACCTGATTATTAATATCCTCAAGACGGTCATGGATGGCGTCTGAATAGGCATCCTCATCTTCTTCAGTGAGCGAATCATCGAAATCCTTCACGTTGGAATAGACGGCAGACGGAAGAGAGCTGATTCCGGGGAGATTGAACCCCGAGGTTGGGATTGCGGCTGCTACTTCCTGATGCATACGGGCGGACATCTCATCGCACCTTGCGGGAACCTGCTGCTCGTATAGTTCGTCCCACTTGCTGAGATCTTCGAGCTGGAGAGGATTGGCTGCCGACTTAACCACATCCAGAACGCTCCTCGCAGCCTTTACAACCTTTCTCGCCTTCTTTATCTTCACGATAAAATCTGCAACGTCTATCGGAGGAATATTAAGTGCGCGTAAAATCTTATAGGTAGTCTTCACGTCACCCTCTACAAGAGAAGCGATGTCATCTTCAGTGAGGGAATTGCTGTCGCCGGCGCGCGCCACTATGCCGCCCGCCATTGAGGAGCCGTCAACCGTTCCGTAATTAGTGCAGAAATTAACCATACCGGTGCTTCCGCCGAGACCGAGAACTCCTCCGCTCATACCCGACGATGAGATATACCCGAGGTTTGAGCATGCCGTAAGAATATAGTAGGAAGAGCGACCCAACACTCCCGCCGCACATTCATGCGCATTGACAGGACCGTTGTTGTAGCACGAATGAATGACTGCCACCGGAGCATACCCTACGATGCCCCCGGCAAATGTGCCGTGACCGTAAACCTCACCCTTGTTGTAGGAATCACTGACAGATACCTGCGCTTCCCCAACGATTCCACCGGTATTGTCATCGCCCTCCACGAGACCGTAGTTGTGGGCGCTTCCAATTGTCACATCCGAATACGTTCCGTCGCTTTTGCGCATCACGGTGCTTCCGACAATGCCGCCGGTGCCTACATTGCCTGAGACATGTCCGTTGTTGACCACCGCCACCAACGCCGAGGCTCCGATGCCCCCGGCGATGCCGCCGGTGCCGAGACACTGCTCTGCGGTCACCGTACCGTAGTTGACACAGTCGGATATATTTGATTCTGATACTCCTCCGATAATACCACCGGCACATCGGGTGCCTGCGGCATACACATTGGCATAGTTGGCGCAACTGTCAATGGCTACGGATGCGTTGAGCGTTCCTCCCCCTACAAGTCCGCCTACAAAAGAACCGTCCTTGCGGTTGCTTACAGGAAGATTCTCATTTACACATCTTGACATCATCAACACAGCGTTTGCCTCTACTCCTCCGACTATTCCTCCTACAAAATTGATTCCGAAGACCTCGCTGGCTTCTGATGACTTGACCCGAAGACGAACATTGTCAACCACTGTGGAAGTCTGGTCAACACCGGAAATACCAACAATCGCCCCTATGAGAGCACCGGAGGCTCCGGCTCCGACGACTACCGGATTCTCCATCACAACGTTGCGGAAAGTAGCACCCGCCACATATCCGAAAAGTCCGGTCGCAGGCACTGATGACGACGCAGGTGCGTCTTTAGAGTCAAGTGTGCGGACCGCGCAGTATGAAATCTTATGTCCGCGCCCGTCGAACACACCTTCAAACGGGAATGCCTGGGTATTGCAGATGGGAACGAAACCTTTGTTATAGAATCTTGTCATGTCGATATCTGCAACCTGCATGAAGCAGACATCTTTCGATGGATTCTTGCCTTCGGCAAACATCTCGCGCATCATGGCGAAACCGGTCTCCGACGCTATACGGTAAGGATTCCTTGAGGTCCCTTCGCCGAAAAGAAGTTTCATCTTATCATAGTTCTCCGGAGAAACGCTATTGGAAGCGGATCCGACACTCAAGGTGCATCCCATGTGATGGTCCTGCACTTTGGCCGGTCCGTCCATCTGCACTGACGTCACCACATAGTCGCCCTGACGGAGATGCTGATGGAAATCGATGACCGAGCGCCCGTTTTTCACATAGTGGCGCGCCTTGACCGACACCGGCACATTGCCGTTCTGATATATGAGTTTGACGACTGCCTCTCCCTCAGGAAAGCGGTCTGAGAAGTCGGCGGGCAATGTCACTTCAGACACAGCTCCGAAACCCGCCTCTACCTCTGCGGGATCCTTGACATCACTATTCTCGCTGCATGATTGGGCGGGAAGCATAACGGCAACAAGAGCCGCGCATATAGCGACTCTATACATAACAGAGATTTTTTTCATAATCATTTTGAAAGCGGTTTGAGGTTATACATCCTTGTGTTTCTGAGTACAGGTGCGCACTCACCTTCATAGAAGAACCATGTGTCGCCGGTAAAACCTGACAAGTGGCCACGCATCTCGTCGGCTGTCATGCTGTGTGAAGAGACACCACCCATATCGCCGCTGCTCGCGGTGTTCAGATAGTATGCATTGTACACTTCAAGATCAGCCCCGCTTTCTCCTCCGATGATGCCCCAGCCGGTCTGACCGACATTATAGACAGACTCCAGTTTAAGCGTACGGTCGCTGTTGTTTTCTTTCTGTCCAATTATTCCAGCGCGGAAATTGCAGTCTTGAGTTCCGGCTACCTCTCCCATATTGAAGCTGTCCAGAATCTCTCCGTTGTTGTTGAGATAGCCTACTATCCCTCCCACTCCGGAAGTTCCTTCAATCCTGCCGGCATTGTAGCACTGAATCACCGTCAAATTATGCACCGTATATCCCACGATTCCCGCCACATCAGTAAGCATTACGCCAGAAATGCCGCCATGATTCGAACAGTGGCGGAAATCAAGATAATCGAATGTGTCAGACTGCATGCCAAGTATTCCTCCATAGCCTTTTCCCCATCCTGATGAGTTGCCTCTTACATTGACAAAACTATGGCAGTCTGTTATCTCCATGTTGGCATATCTGGTCTGGGCAAAACCGATTATTCCTCCCACTGCGTCTCCGACGGAAGTTACGGAGCCCTGAAGCGCGTCGTCAATGCCGTCTATAATGCACTTTCCATATCCATTTTCGTTGCCCGACACTTCAAGATAGCCGATACCGCCTGCTGTATAGTTGCCTGAATTGGATTTCACTGAAACCTGCGCACTGCTGTCGCCATTCAAATCCGAGCTAAAGAGAACAATAGTCTCATTTTTCTCGGGATATGCGTTGACACATCCGACTATACCGCCGGCATACCCCTGGTCTGATATCACGTTGGCATAGACGGAACCATAATAACCCATTACATGAGATGGGGCATCACAGAAAAGATATCCTACAACACCCCCGACATTTTTGCCCCCTTCAACCTTGACCGAACCGGTGGATGAACTTACACAGCTTCCATCGCAGAGTTTGAAACCCCTGCCATAGCCCACATAACCGCCGGCATTCTGATCGGATGCCTTGACACTACCGAAATTCTTCAGGCATGCGTTTTCAAAATATTCCGCATCTCCTATTATCCCACCCACGTCTTTTGTTCCTGTCACATTTCCCGTGTTTTCAAAAACAACTCCTCCAAAGTCCGTTGGATCCGAAAATCCTGCGATTCCGCCAACATAGGTTTTGCCTTCGACTGCTCCGTGATTTGTGAAGACACATCCCGGCATAGGGTTATGCCCCTCCAAATTGCCAAAAAGGCCTCCTACATACATGTTTCCTCCTTTTACATAGGCGTAGGATGTAAACGTCGCATCTTGAGCCATACACCCTCCGCTTCCACTGATCGCACCCACGAAATCGTCTTCTGCCTGAATGCTCGGTTTGGAGGCACTTTTATATTCGAATCCATTGGTGCCTTTGAACTGCGTCAGGCCTTCGCCGGCAAAGCCGCCGACACTTTGATGTCCTTTCACTTCAAGCGCATACGCAACCATCGCTTCATTGGCTCCGAAGATATCCCATTTTCTCGGATAAATTCGCGAGTCAAGTGGTAGTGTCGCTGCTGCATGGCAGTCTGTAAATGATGATGGTATCCAGCCTGAAAATCCGCCTACATAGTGCTCCCCTTCTATTGACCCGGCCGTATAGCATCGATCATACTTGGCATATACGGCTTCATCAGTCATATCGTCAAAAGAAAGCTTTCCTACATATCCGCCAACTCCCGAGGTGGAAGGAGCATCGATTTTCCCGGTGCGGATGCAGTCGGTAAATGTCACCTCGTACGTTGTCCCGATAAAACCGCCCACGCCGTCGCCGTTGTCTTTGCCCGAGACAGAGATTTCCGACACGCACGCCGTAAAACTTGCATCGCCATGCCCCACAAAACCTCCGACATTATCGACTCCCTCGACATATCCGCTGACTGAAAGTGAATCAAGACGGCATCCCCTGGTAGCCCTCGACGCCACGGCTCCAACTTCTTTTCCGCCGTTGAGATTCACATTATTGAATTCTATATTGTGGATTCGCGACTTCCCTCCAAGCAAATAGAAAAGCCCTCCGGCTCCCGCATCGGAAAAACACTGCAGCCCTTCTATGGTGCAGTCGTTGCCGTTCAGATCCCCTTCGAATGCCACCGATGACTGATCTCCGTTGTGACCCGCCGGTTCCCAGCCTTTGTCCATCGCTACGTCATACGTGTTGAGATTGATATTCTGGGATAGTTCGAAATATTCCCCTTCATGTGTGTCGCCATGCACCATCGGGTTGCATATACGGTCGATGAAATCAGTGCCGCAGGCTATCATGTAGGGATCTTCAGCTGTGCCGGTGCCTACATGGTTGGAGCCAACCGTGATTGTGCTCCGAAGATTAATGTCGTCGGGATTCTCCACGCTGAGACGAGCCCCGACAAATATGGTGTCCTCCGACACTTCTCCAGAGCGGCTCGTCAGTCTCGGATTGGGGAATGAGATACCGTTGAGATGATACATCTGATGCGGGAGCTCATGAAGTATGGGGTCTTGAGACTCTATGTAAAGCGTATCGTCGGATATCGTCAGAAAGGTACTGACAACATAATTCACGCGGTCTCCCTTTCCGCGCAGATGTATACGACAGCTCATGTCTTCGGTAATCGGTGCCATCCGTGTCATCCTCGGGATGGCTACATTCAGCGACCGTATGCCGACTCCGGAAGTTGAAACACTGTTGCCCTCCCCGGTTTTATCCAATTCCGTCATGTGCTCGTCACTGCAGTTCACCAATGCCGTTAGAGCAAGCGACACCAGAAATGCGTTAGAAAGAGATGATAAAGAATGCTTCATCTGTGTATTGATGTTTATTGTTGTTGACAACTTTTGACTTGAATCAAAATACAAATTTAATTGATAATAATGAAAACTGCAATAATTTTTCTTAAAAATGCAGAATATTTACATAATAAAGAAGCGCATTCCCAAGAACGCGCTCTTAATAATTCTAAGGTGCGGAGGCTTATAAAAGCTCCATCAACGCTATCACGCCTATGCCGCTCATGAATCCTACAAGAGCAAGCCACGATATTCGCTTAACATACCACATGAATGGAATCTTCTCGATGCCCATCGCCACGACTCCCGCTGCCGAACCGATTATCATCATCGAGCCGCCTACTCCCGCGCTGAAAGTCAGAAGACGCCAGAACAGACCTCCCTCAGTAAAGAACACATCATAACCCGCATCAGCACTCGTGGCAAGCATACTGTCGGTCACCACCGGATACATATCCATGCAGGCGGCTACAAGCGGAACATTGTCAACTATCGACGAGAGGATGCCGATGATGATATTGATTACATATACCTCGTGGAGGTTGTCGTTAAGCCACGTCGCAAGTTCTCCTAATATACCCGACTGCGAGAGCGCCGATACCGCCATGAGGATTCCGAGGAAAAACATGATTGTGGACATGTCGATATGACGCACTATCTGCGATATGCGGCCCTCTATCTTGCCGTCAAGTCCATAATGGCGCACTATCAGCTCTGTCACAAGCCACAACACTCCTAACGATAGCAATATGCCCATATAGGGAGGCAGATGGGTCACGGTCTTGAACACGGGTACAAACAGAAGACCCGCAACGCCACACACAAGAATGGAGACCGATATGCCGTAATGATGCTCGGAAAGGACATAACCGATACGATGGTCAGCCTCGTTAAGTTCCTCCACCGGCTCCGACTTCACGAAATATGTCGCTATCCATGTCGGTATCGCTATCGACACAACAGCCGGCAAAAGCAGATGCGTTATCAAATCCGCCGACGACACATAGTTTTTCATCCATAGCATGATCGTGGTGATGTCTCCTATCGGCGACCAGACGCCTCCCGCATTGGCGGCAAGCACTATCACCGAAGCAAAAATCCAACGTTCCTTCTGGTCTGTCAGCATTCGCCTGAGCATCATCACCATGATGATGGTGGTGGTCATGTTGTCAAGAATTGCAGAAAGAACAAACGCGACACCGGCGAGAATCCACATAAGCCCCCGCTTGTTGGATGCCTTTATATGGCGGACTATGATGTTGAAGCCTCCATAGCGGTCTATGAGCTCAACGATAGTCATCGCGCCGATCAGAAACACCACTATCTCGCACGTGTCGCCGAGCGCCATCACAAGATCATGCTGAATATTGGGGTCCTGACCGCTCATTGAATAGATAGACCAAAGCAATCCACTCATTATAAGGGCAAACGTTGCTTTATTCACATGCAACACATGTTCGGAGGCTATCCCTATATACCCTATCACGAACAAAACAATCATTGCTATGATCATAAATCGGTATGGCTTTGTGAGATCCCTGACTTCTTAAAAATACTACCTCAAGAATCCAAGTTAGTAATGCTGTTGAATATCTCTCTATGGCGTTGACTTACGCATCTATCACTCAAAATGCAACCAAACTACCTTAGTAACACTTATAGACAAGCTAAAGTTTTAGAATTTTGCAATTTTACGGCGTATTTTCATATATATTTCTCAGCCGTGTTATAAAGCCCTGCCACGATAGAGTATTCTCGAATCTGCGGCGCGCCGCAGCTCCTATTTCCTGACGCAACGAAGATGACATTGCAAGACGGCTCATTTCTGCTGCAAGTGCCTCGGAATTGCACGGCGACACAAGAATGCCCTCTATTCCATCGGCTATATACTCAGGCTGGGCACCGTTGCGAGTGCATATCTGCGGACGACCTTCAGCCATAAACTCTATGTTGGCAAGTCCGAACGCCTCCGGTTCTGATGATGGAAGCACCCCGAAATGAGATGCTCGTATGTATTCCGCTGCATTATCCTTATGGCGAGGCCAGTCGATTAAGTGCATGACCCCGAGATTCTCCGCCATACGCCGCAATTCGTCGACATAGTCGGGATGACCGGTGCCTACCATTCGAAGACGAAGTTTGACGTCACGAATCAGGGACATCGCCTCTATGAGATACTCAAGGCCCTTACCGGGCGAAAGACGACCCAGATACATAGCCGTCACCGCACCTCTACTCGGCTCCGGCACAGTCGGTTCGAGACTGATGTTAAGGCTGTTGTGAAGCACATGAAACCGTGCCTCGTCCTCCTCCGTCGGCTTCCGGTGTCTCCAGCTCGATAGGAACCTGTCTTTGACGATACGCGACACAAATATCATCGCATCCACATTGCCATAGACATATCTGTGAAACGGACTCCGCCCCGCATGCCTCACATAATGGCGCGTAAGTATTACTTTTATGTCCGGACGATGTATCAGTTGCCGTGCCGTCAGAGCGGCAAACGCATCTCTCGTGCCGTGGCAATGAACGACTGTCCGGTCTGACGATGAGGAAAATTCGGAACACATCGCCTTGACAGCTCCATAAGAGAGGAATCCCCCCAATGGCGCGAAACTCACAGGTATGGAGTTATGGCGAAACACGTCGTCTACTGCTCGGGCATCGCGGGTTATGGCTCGCACATCGCACCCCTCCGACGCAAAATGGCGACAGATGTCAAGCGCATAACGCTCAACACCTGACCACATTACCGATGACAAGACATGAATCACCCTCATGCCACGCCGTCAGTTGCGACCTGCAAGCATCACCGACAGGTCTGCCGATGGAAGACCCGTATACGAGCCCACGAGTTTGTCAACAAGCTTGCCACGATAGGTCACTATTCCCTGTCTTACGCCCTCGTTGGTGGATACCATACAGTCAAAGCTGTCTTTCAGCCGCATCTCGTCAAGGAAATTGACCAAGGCGTTGCTTATCGCCATTGCGACTGTACGCGGCACTGACACCGACGGATGAGACTCCTTGAAGTCGAGCACGTATGCAGTGTCTTTCATCACGGCCGACAGGTTCTTTGGAAACTCAAACGGATGCGTAGTGGTGCCGAGCAATATTACATCAGCAGTCTTGACCTTATTGTAGAGCACACGGGGATGTATCATTATGGTCTGGATATTGGGACCGCATGCCTTGCGCGCCTCGGCAAGCATCGATACGTCATTGTTGACTATCGTAACCTGGGCGCCGCTCTTAAGAGCCGCGTCGGCCGCGCTATACACATCGGTACCGTCACCGATTATCAGGACCTCACAAGGATTGATGCCGGCGACACTTGCCAACAGCACTCCCTTGCCTCCGCCGAGAAACGACAGGTGCTCCTGAGCATACATGATGGCGGCGCGCCCGTTGATCTCGTCTATGATGTCTGCAAACACCGGGAAATCGTTGTGGCTATACATGTTGTCGAGACATCCCATCGTTATCTCCATCTCGAGCAACGCTTTGATAGAATCGCCGTCGATAAGCCCCGATGCCATCGTGCACAGAAGCGATGCCCCTCGGCTCATCTTCCTGATGTCGGCGGCTCGCAGAGGCGTGAACGACAAGACAACCGATGCCTTAAGCGCTTCTTCACGCTCCACTATCTTGACACCATAGTCGGCGTAAGCCTCGTCGGTAAACGACACATCTATCCCGGTGCCTTTCTCCATTGCAACCTTCATGCCCGACGATGTCAGAAGTCCGCATGCCTCGGGGGTAAGCAGGACCCGGGTCTCGTCCGTGTCTCCATAGTTCGACAGCATGGCGATGTCTATCCCGTCCGGTCCCTGATCAAGATCGGCGGCCATCAGCAGAGGCTCTATCTCGAGGGTCTCTGTATCTTTGTGTGCATATTCCTCATTCATGGCAATCTAAATTTATTGTCTTACTATTTCGCAGCATTTCGGCTGCCTTGGATAGCAAAATTAACAAAATAATCCTACTAAACCAAATCGAGTCCATAATTTTTAAGAAAACTATCGACAGTTTCCGCTATCTGGCTTCTCGATTCAAGTCTGTCGCCCGATATGGTTATGCGGCACCGGCTGTAGTACGGTGCCCGAATCTCCATATGTTCCCTGATGGTCTGAAGGATTTCCTCCCGGGTCTTCGACGCCATAAGAGGTCGGCGGTCGCCGGCTCGCCGGATTCTGTCGGCTATCACTTCGTCCGACGCTGTGAGGCAAACGGTGATTCCACGGGAGTTCATATATTCCATATTCTCCGAAAAACAAGGTGTTCCCCCCCCGCACGACACCACCACATCGTTCATCTCCCCCACTTCGCGCAGCATCGCCGTCTCGATACGCCGGAATTCAGCCTCTCCGCGAGTGGCGAAGATATCCTTTATCGAGGAGTGGAAACGCTGCTCTATATAGAAGTCAAGGTCTATGTGCTCAAGACCGCTCCTTCGAGCAAGTGCCCGCCCGAATGTGGTCTTCCCGGATGCCATATATCCAATGATGAAAATTGGTTTCACAAGCTGTTTGAGTTTTTGAGGTTATGTCAGGTGGCGTGCGGAAGGATGATTCGGAATGTGGTGCCTTTGCCCACTTCCGACTCCTTCACGTATATCTTGCCGTCATGGTATTCCTCTATTATTCTTTTCACGAGAGTCAGTCCGAGACCCCATCCGCGTTCCTTGGTAGTGTAGCCGGGGCTGAAGACTTTCGCAAAGTTTTTACGCGGGATGCCCTTGCCGGTGTCGCGGATGTCGATCCACACGGTGTCTTTGACGCTTCCGGTCGTGATGTGCAGTTCCCCGCTTCCCGACATGGCGTCGACGGCGTTTTTAGTCAGATTCTCCATCACCCATTCAAACAGGCTCTGCGACAGCATCACTCCATAGTCGTCTTCTCCGAAGTCAAGACATATCGACACCTTTCCTGATATTCGTCCACGCATGTATTCCAGCGACGACTCTATTGTCTGGTTAAGATATTCGAGATGAAGGTCGGGTCTGCTCCCTATCTTGGAGAAGCGCTCCGCTATCTTGGAAAGACGTCTTACGTCCTTGTCTATCTCCGATGTAACCTCGACATCCGTCCCTGTCGACTCAAGATACTGGCTCCACGCCATAAGCGACGATATCGGCGTCCCGAGCTGATGGGCGGTCTCTTTGGAGAGGCCTACCCATACCCGGTTCTGCTCTGCCTTCTTGGTATAGACCACCGCGAGATAGATTATCAGCACCAGAACCACCATCACCGCCAGCTCTACGTATGGATACAGGCTGAGACGCCTCAGCAATATAGAGTCCTCGTAAAAGATATATTGGTTTACTCCGGGGTTTACCTCTACCTTTATGAAGTGGGGGTCTTTCGAAACCGCCTCGTCAAGGGTCATGTCGCCGACCGCCCTGTCGAGACGCTTCTTCAGATATTCCCGGTTGTCCGGGGTCATCTCCCGAAAAAGCATATGCTCCCCGTCCATGGGATCGGGGAGCTTGAAGTTGCGGCATTCAAGAATATTCTTGCCCGCGTCGACCACCATCACCGGGATGGAGTTGTTCTGGGTCAGGATGTCGAGCAGAAACTCGAAGTCCGCGTCGCCGTCGGCCTTTGCCATTTTTTCGGTGGCGGAAGCCCAGATGTTCATGCGCTCCCGTTCCTGCGCGGAGAGCTGCTTCACCAGATTGGTGGAGATTACAAGAAACATTATGACCGATATGGCGGAGCAAACGAGAAATACCGTCTTCCCATACCGGTTGGTGATGGCGGAGAGTTTCATGCTAAAGTCAGATAAACTTGATGCGGGCCTTTCTGGTTACTCGGCATGTGTTGTCGGCAAACAGTGCCTCGCCGGGCTCGACTGTCACTATTTCAGTGGCGATGTCGGCATCCTGCGGATTCTCTATCACACAGCCTTCCTCAAGCCAAAGCCCTGTGTCGGCAAGCACTCTGTCAAGAATCTCCGGGGTATTGGCTACCTTGAAGGTGCCGTGATGCCCGTCGGGGATATCCATCCGGTATACAGTGGATTCATTATTCAGGCTGCGCGACGCCTTCACGAAGAGACCGCGCTGGTTCACATATCCTAAATAAACCACCGGCGGAAGCGCCGTGGCTTTCCTCTCAGCCGGTTCTCCCGCAGGGCGTGCCTGCTGCGCCGGTGCCTTCTGAGCCTGCGGCTGTGAAGCGGCTGCGGCGCGGGTCCTCAGACGTGCAAGCTCGCGGCGGGATTCCTCAAGTTCCGCCTCAAGACTCTCGCACTTAGCCTTTAGCTGCTTTATCTCATCGTTTTTCGAGGCAAGTGAATTGGCATACTGCTCGCGCATACCGTTGATTTCCTCCTTTGCCGCACGCTTTGTGTCACGAATCTCGCGCTCGCTTTCCTTTTTGTCGGCAATCGCGCTGCCCGACTCCTTCATGCTCTTGGACGCATACATAACAAGCCATATCACGACTCCCACAAGAACTACGAGTATCGCTACATACCAGCCGGTGTTGCTCGACCTGCGGGGCTGCTCGTCTTCGATGCCCGCGTCGGCGTCGGCTACAGCAGCCAAGTCCTCCGGAGTATCGACATTCGCGGCAGAGCCGTCGGCAGGCACTTCCGGTGCAGGGGTAGAGGCTGCGGCAGGTGTCGTCTGGTCGGGAGCGGGAGCAGTCTCAGCTGCAGGTGTCGGTTCCGGGGTTTTCTGCTCCGCTGCCTTGGGTGCTGACGGAGCCGCGACTGTCAGTTTATTGAGGTTCTTGGCAAGTATACCAAGACATTTCTTGCCGTCTTCCTTCAGCCCGGGAGACTTGAAGAACGTGACACTCCAGTATTCCACAAGACGCGCCTTGTCCCAGCCCGCATAGTCCTTGGGAACGGCTACTGAGTTGAAACTCTTGAGATTCTCTTTCTCCTTCGCCTTAAGTGAGCCGCTGAGCTCGCTCATCGACGCCGGATTAAGCTTGTCGAGATAGTCAGATCCGTTGTTGGCATAGCGGAGATAATGCTTCGCCGCCATGGTCCGCGCCGCCTCCATCTCGCGGTCTGTAACGGCGAAACACGGAATAGCGATGACCATGGCCACCGCTATTGTTAAGAGTTTGAAAAAATGATTCATCGGTGGTTACTCCTCTGCTTCCTTCATGTTGTGGAAAACGTTCTGCACGTCATCGTCGTCCTCAAACCTCTCCAGAAGCTTCTCAATGCTCTCGCGCTGCTCCGGTGTCACCTCCTTATAGTCGGTCGGGATTCTCTCAAATTCAGCGCTGATGATCTCAAGGCCGGAACCCTCCAGGAATTTCTGGATATTGTTGAACTGGTCAAACGCGCCGTATACGAGCCATTCCTCCTCGTCTGCCTCAAGTTCGGCATCAAGGTCCATCAGCTCGAGTTCGAAATCCTCAAGGCTGGTGTCGGCGTTCGGCTTTACATGAAAGACGCTCTTATGGTCAAACAGGAACGAGAGCGAGCCCTGTGTGCCAAGCGACCCGCCGTGCTTGGTGAAATAACTGCGCACGTTTGCTACTGTTCGCTGATTGTTGTCGGTTGCTGTCTCAACAACTATCGCGATGCCGTGCGGGCCATAACCTTCATATACTATCTCCTTATAGTCTGAGGCGTCCTTGTCGGTGGCTTTCTTGATGGCGCGTTCAATCGTGTCCTTCGGCATGTTGGCTGCCTTTGCGTTGTGCATAAGCATGCGAAGGCGAGGATTCATGTCCGGATCGGGACCTCCCGCCTTTACGGCGATGGTGATTTCCTTGCCGATGCGTGTGAAGGTTCTTGACATGTTGCCCCAGCGCTTCAGCTTGCGGGCCTTACGGAATTCAAATGCTCTTCCCATATTTTCTTATTTCGCTATTATTTCAGTTGAATCTTTATTATGCAGGCTAATTGCCTCTCATCGAAGTTCGGCTCCCAATTCCTTCTGCAGCGACTTTATCACTTTATCCATCATGCCGTCGATCTGCTTGTCTTGAAGAGTCTTCTCGGCATCCTGGATTGTGAACGACACTGCGTATGATTTCTTTCCGGCAGGAAGGTTCTTCCCTTCATAGACGTCAAACAGTCTGACGTCGCGTAACAGTTTTCCTCCAGCCTTGCGGGTGCATGCCTCCACTGCCGCAAACTGTGTGGCGGCATCAAGCAGTAGCGCGAGGTCGCGGCGAACAGGCTGCGTCTTTTCAAGCGCGCTGAAGAGTGTCTCGTGTTTCGCGGAAAGTTTGCAGAGTGAGTCCCAGTCGATCGACGCATAGCATACCTCCCTGTCAATGTCAAACGGCTTCAACGCTTTTCTTGAAAGGATACCGAGTCGAGCAAGAGGCTTGCCACTGCGGTGCGACACCACAAGGGCTGCGCTGAATGTGGAGTCGGACTCCTGGGTCATCTTCAGGGATGACTCCGGCACACCTGCCTTGGTAAATATATTGAGGACCGTTGCCTTTAGGTCAAAGACAGTGGCTTCTATCGCCTGACGGTTCCAGGATGCAGCCTGAAGCGCTCCCGTCATCCAAATGCCGAGTTCCATATGCTCGGAATACTGCGCCAGAGGACGCTCAGCGGTCTTCTCTTTAGTTGCATCAAACCGATATACGTTGCCGAACTCATAGAACTTCAAGTCGGTTGCCTTGCGGTTCACATTGTGGGCTATGCTCTCGAGACCTCCGAATAGAAGGGTCTGCCTCATCACCCCGAGATCGCTGCTCAGAGGATTCATAACCATCACTGAATTGCTGATAGGGAAGTCGGCGTTTTCTTCATAATACCGGACTGCGGTCAACGAGTTGTTCATTATCTCGCGGAAGCCCTGACCGGTAAGGTCGTTGCTCACCACCTGCTGCAACGAATAGGCGTCGTCCACCGGTGTGCGTCGCGACAGGTTGGCGTGCATTTCCGTGCTGAACTCCACATTGTTGTAGCCATATATTCGGAGCACCTCCTCCACAACGTCGCAGGGACGAGTCACGTCTACCCTGTAGGTGGGCACGCTGATATGGTATACATCGGCGTCGGCTGTGGCGCTAACTTCAAATTCCAGTGCCTTTAGGATGCCGGTGATGATGTCTGCCGGGATATCCTTTCCGATGAGGCGGCGGCAGTAGCTGAGCGAAAAGTCCATTTCCACACGCTTCACCGGTGAGGGGTACACATCCACAACATTTCCGCAGATCTCGCCTCCGGCGATCTCCCGAATCAGGGTCGCGGCAAGGCGAGCCGCATAGTCGCACACCGACGGGTCGGTGCCGCGCTCGTATCTGAATGACGCGTCTGTGCTCAGACCGTGGCGGCGAGCCGTGCGCCTTATTCTCGTAGGATTGAAATACGCGCTCTCGATAAACACATCCGTGGTGGATTCTGTCACTCCGGAGTCCAGACCGCCGAACACTCCTGCTATACACATGGGCTTCTCGGCATCGCAGATCATGAGATCCTTGTCGCTTAGAGTGCGCTCCTCTCCGTCAAGGGTGGTGAATTTCGTCCCCTCCGCGCATGTACGGACCACTATCTTCTCACCCGACACCTTGCCGAGATCGAAGCAATGAAGCGGCTGACCTATGCCGAGCAATACAAAGTTGGTGATGTCAACAACAGAGTTGATGGGACGCTGCCCGGCGGCTGTCAGAAGATTTCTAAGCCACTCAGGCGACTGCCCGACCTTCACGCCGCGGATGGTGACTCCGCAGTAGCGGGGACATCCCTCGGCGTCCGCCACTTCCACTATGGCGGCTCCATCCTGACGGTCGGTCGAGAATGAGGATACATCCGGAAGACTTATCTCGGGAAACTCCACATCCTTCGCGTTATTCTCAAGTATCTTTCTCCACTGGTAAGCCTTCAGGTCGCGGGCACATCCGTAGTGGCTCGCGGCATCGACACGGTTGGGAGTCAACTCCACTTCAAGACGGTAGTCGCTCTCCACATTGAAGTATTCTGCCGCCTCGGTGCCCGGCTTCACATCATCCGGAAGCACCATGATGCCGGAGTGGTCGCTGCCGAGTCCTATCTCGTCTTCCGCGCATATCATGCCCAAAGACTCCACTCCGCGAAGCTTGCCCTTCTTGATGGTAAATTCCTTGTCGCCGTCGTAGAGAACCGTGCCGATGGTGGCTACCACCACCGTCTGACCGGCGGCTACGTTCGGTGCCCCGCAAACTATCTGGAGCGGTGCATCACCGCCTACGTCTACTGTCGTTACGTGCATGTGGTCGGAATCGGGATGAGGCTCACAAGTCAACACCTTGCCGATCTTTAGCCCGCGGAGGCCCCCTTTTACCGACTCCACTTCCTCGATCTGGTCACATTCAAGGCCTGTCGAGGTGAATGCCGCCGCCAGTTCCCTTGGCGACTCATTGAATGATATGTAGCGTTTTAGCCACTTGTAGGATATGTCCATAAAGGTATGAATTGCAGTGATAAAGGAAAGCCGTCGCCTCCAATTTCGGAGGCCGGTGCGCTTTCAAACTGCAAAAATACAAAATAAATGGAAATTATGCAATTTTTAACACGCGTTCCTTAAAATTTCGCAGTGATGCAGTGGCATACTGCGAAATTTCAAGAAACAATCGCTCTCGCAAAAGGATAATGCACTTTATAGCCCGAATGCCTTCTTGATAGAGTCCACTGAGTCAAGCTTCTCCCACGTGAACAGCTCAACCTCTTTTTCTATCGCAGTTCCGTCGTAACGCGAGCGGAAGGTCTTCACAACCTTGCGCGGTGTCCTTCCCATGTGACCATACGCCGCTGTCTCAAGGTAGATGGGTTCCCGCAGTTTGAACCGGCGCTCGATGGCGAGTGGTCGCATGTCGAAAAGTCCATTTATCACCTCAGCTATCTCCGCGTCGCTGCGCTTTACCTTTGCAGTCCCGAATGTATTCACACACAGGCTCACCGGTCGAGCCTCGCCGATGGCGTACGCTACCTGCACCAAAGCCTCGTCGGCGACTCCTGCCGCCACAAGGTTTTTGGCTATGTGCCTGCAGGCATAAGCCGCCGAACGGTCAACTTTCGAGGGGTCCTTGCCTGAAAAAGCGCCACCTCCGTGCGCCCCTCGGCCGCCGTAGGTGTCTACGATGATCTTACGCCCGGTGAGGCCGGTGTCGGCATGTGGGCCGCCAAGCACAAACTTACCGGTCGGATTCACATGCAGTATGAGATTGCTGTCAAAAAGGGCCCGCGTCTTTTCCGGAAGTTTGGCAAGGACTCTGGGGATAAGCACCTCCCTGACGTCTTTCTCAATTGTGGCGAGCATCTCCTTCTCCGCCATTTTCGCTGCCTCCGGAGTGTCGTCGAGTGGCGTGACGAACTCGTCGTGCTGTGTCGAGATCACGAGCGTATGGATGCGCAGGGGACGGTTGTCGTCGCCATACTCCACTGTCACCTGGCTCTTAGAGTCCGGACGGAGATATGTCACGAGTTTACCCTTGCGGTAATACGTCATCTCCTTGCCTTCCCTGCGGATATCGGCAAGTTCGCTCACAAACTTATGCGAAAGGTCAAGCGTAAGAGGCATGAAATTGTCCGATTCGTTGACCGCATATCCGAACATCATGCCCTGGTCGCCCGCGCCTTGTGCCTCTGCGTCCTCGCGGTTTACTCCCTGGGCGATGTCGGGACTCTGCTCATGGATGGCGGAGAGGATGCCGCAACTGTCGCCGTCAAAACGGTAGGCTCCACGGTTGTAGCCGATTCTGTCTATCAGCGTTCTGACCACCGACGGTATGTCTATATATGCCTCGGATGTCACCTCTCCCGCTATCACTACCTGACCGGTCGTGACAAGTGTCTCGATGCCTGTATGGCTTTTGGGATCTCGCGCAAGAAACTCATCCAGCAGCGCGTCTGATATCTGGTCTGATACTTTGTCGGGATGTCCTTCCGACACTGATTCTGATGTGAATAGATAGCTCATATTATGTTGTCGTTTTGTTTTGATTGTTTCGGAGGACATGAGCAGCGGAATAAAAAAACGGCATCTCGGGCTCGCGCTCAAAATGCCTCACATCATTGCGCCCGCGTTTGACACGCGGACTATGAATGCAGTTTTAGCATTTTTTTCAGTGGTCGCAAGCAGCCAAATTTTTCCACTCTCTTTTCCGTAGCCTCCTCGTCTCCGGAAAAGCACCGCAAAATTAATACATTTTTTTAATCCTACAAAGAATACCGGCGTTTTTAACGTTTGTGTAACGTTTGTTTCATTGAATAAGATGCAGGAAGTTGAATTTATAGTCCTGTATCGATCCGGCGACTATTATCATTATGACGATGATGAACACTATGTATTGCATTCGAGTGAGCGACCCTATTTTCTTCACACTGCGCGCCGAATGTCCTTTCATCAACGAAACCACATAGACACTGGAGACAAGCAGGACGATGCCAAGAAGCACCGGAACCCACTGAGCCACCACATCGTAGACACACGGCCGCAGATTGAGAATCGCTGCCACTCCTAATGAGTTGACCACATATACATACCTTATCGGACGAAACCCTCCGGCTATCAAAAGTGTATTCTTGCCTCGCCCCAGATCCTCCTGAAGACGGATGTATTGCATGGCGATGTGGGCGTTGCAAGCCATGAGTCCGCTGATGGCGGAATATACCACTACAGGGAGCCACTGCTCGTTGCCCGATGCCTGAATCAGGGCGGTCCCGCTCACCGTGAGCGGCCCGAACACCAAGAATGTGATGACCAGAGAATATGGAGTGTTCACTATCGGACGAGGCCCGGAAAGATAGAAATACAGAAGTATCGACAGTACCAATATATACAGCACTCCGATCCAGCCGATGAAGGTGAACAGCGGGAGTCCAGCTGTCGCGGCAAGTATGGCGAAGCCGTTCGAGACTACCTTCAGAAACCTTACATTCGACTGGTTTATTTCAGTATAGTCAAATACAAGTGTCCGGAATCCGACATTCTCCTTCAGGCTTTTGGATATGGCAAGGTAACTGTAGAGCAGATTTGCCGATATCTGCAGCAGTATGGCAAAAAGAAGCGTCATGAACGCCGGAAACAACGAGACGCCTCCTCGCAAAACCGCTGCCACAAGACCGAACATCACCGAGCCGCAACTCATTATCAATGTGTACGGCCGAGAGTTCTTGATCAATATTCCTGTAAACGATTTCATGGCGATTTGATTGTCTCTTATTGTTTATGCGGGCATCTGGTCTATACGCCCCAATACAGAATTGCCAGCAGTGAGCCGACTCCTATCAATATCCAAAGGATGACCGCCTGGACAAGAGGCCGTATCCCGACCTGCTTTACTACTCCAAGGCTCAGACCCGCACCGATTGCGAACAATACTGCTATCAATGCCTGCTTCGCCGCGATGACAAGTCCGTCATACAACGGGCGCAGAGCGTCCGTTGCCACATATGTATTGAATATCATCGCTGCCACAAACAGCAGTATGAACCACGGTATCGTGACCTTCCCGCGCTTGCCTTCCGCTCCGGAGTCTTTCATCGACTTACTTCCGTAAAACCACATGGTGAAGAACGCCAGAGGTATGATCCATAGTGCGCGTGTGCACTTGATGAGGGTGGCAAGTTCACAAGCCTCGGATCCGTATGCCGCTCCGGCTCCTACCACAGAACTCGTGTCGTGGATGGCTATCGCCGCCCAGGTTCCGAACTGGTGCTGCGTGAGCCCTAAGGCATGTCCCATCGGCGGGAAGATGAAGAGGGCTATCGCGTTAAGTATGAAGATGACGCCTAACGATACCGCCATCTCGTTTTCCTTGGCGTTCAGCACTCCTCCGACTGCCGCTATCGCGCTTCCACCGCATATCGCCGTGCCCGACGATATGAGATAGGAGGTCTTGGAGTCTATGCGCATATAGCGCCCGAGAAGTACTCCTGCCACCATTACCGTGATCACCGAAACCACCGTGAATATCATCCCCTCCGCGCCGCTCTGAAGTGATTTCTCCAGATCCATGCCGAATCCAAGCCCCACAACCGACGCCTGCAGCAGATATTTGGAAAGTTTCTTGTTGAATTTAGGATGCGGGATACCGAACGCCAATGCAAACACAAGACCTATAAACAAAGCCACCGGAGCGGTGATATACGTGTTCCCGAAAATAACCCCGAAGGGTATCAGCATTAGCGCAAGTAGAACCCAATACAGATATTTACCGAATGTTCCCATATTCCTTCCAGAAATTTTACAAAAATAAAAGTCATCTAATTTTATTGGCAGGTCAAGACATCGTCAGGTTTCTTAGCGGTTCTTTCCACGACATAACCAATGTCGCGCACCCGCCTGCGATATGCCTGAAACATCTCTCTGCACAAGATGCAAATTTAACATTTTTTCGCCAATATGCAAAATGTTTTTTAACATTTTATCGTTATCATCCTATGAAGTTGTTTAAACTTATTTCTTTATTAAGATTTCGTCAGGTTTTCGAGCGGATTCTTTCACGCGAAGAGGGAGCGATGCGGGCATCGTGACCGATGAGCGGGGAAGAATACGCCGAAAAGATGGCGGAAGGTTAATAA
>JAGAJP010000015.1 GCA_017626045.1 Muribaculaceae bacterium
AACGCTCATTTCATAAAAAGATTTTTTGACCTGAGCGGAATTGACCCGAACAAGACTTTAAATGCTAAACTTGTCAAAGAACTCTTTGGCTTGGCGGTGGATGCCGCTTAGCCTATGGATTAATTTTTAACGAACTATTGCAAAAGAAAACGTTTCGTTTTTTAAGGTGCGAACGTTTCGTTTTGCGGATTATAATATAGAAAAACGATGAAGTTGTTTCGACTTATGACGGCGGTTGTCATTTTGGCATCATTCACTTTTTGCCAACGCGACCAAAGTGAATCGAAAATATCCGATAGACTGGATGCGATCAGCGACACCCTCAATGCGGGAAACCTTGCTGAAGCTGTTCGCATGACCGAAGAAATCAAGATGCAGGCTCTATTGAATGGCGACTCTTCTACATGGAGCAAAGCCATGATTCAGCAGGGCGTAAACGCATATTATCAAAGGAATCCCGAAAGATTGATCGCATCGGCTGACACGGCGATAAAATGGCTGGTGCGTCAGAAGCAGACACCGGAGCTGGCACGTGATCTTGCCAAGGCATATCAGACGTATGGCGCTTATTACGACCAGTTTTATTTCAATCCGGACTCCACGGCAAAATATCTGCGAAAATCAATAGACAACGTAGAAAAATCAGGAATAGTCCACGACCTTCCGCAAGCATACGGAAACTATGCCAACGCCATGCGCATGGGTGCTTCGCTCGACAGCGCGGCATTATATTACCATCGTGCGATAACGGTGGCTGACTCCCTTAAGCTCGGCACCGTACATTACATACCTCTCTATAACGGTATCGCATCAGTTTTCAGTGACCTTAGAGATTTTGAGAACAGCGAGAAATGGTGGAGAAAATCCATGGATATCCTCGACTCCATGAATCAGTTTGACAAATTCAACACACTGACTGGATACGGAAATCTCCTTTATTACCATAAAGACTACAAAAGGGCAGAGGAAATCTTCTCACGACTTAGGAATATGCTCGATTCTATTCCCGGAGCGGAATGGGAGAGCATGTTTACAGATGTCAACCTTGCAGACACTTATTTAAGACTTGGGCACTTCGGGAAGGCAACGCCGATCCTTGATATAACATCGGTATATTTTTCAGAAAAGCAGCCGAATCCTATAGCTCTCTCATATATCCATTCGCTTCAGATAAAAGCCGCTATGGGTGCCCGCGACTTTAAAAAAGCGAATCTTCTTGCATCGAGGCACCACGATGAAGACACAATGAGATTTGAACAGCGTCTCGCGCGACTGAAGGTTCTTGAGGAACTGTTTTCTCAGACAGGCGATTTCCACAAGGCATATGGCAACAGAATCATCCACGACCAGCTGGAAGACTCGCTCCGTTCATACCGGATGAGTCAGCAGTCTTCTGCGCACAACGCCATCTACATCAGAGATAAACGAGTCCTGAGCCTGGAATCGGACAATACGCGCCAGCAGGCGCATATCTACAGGCTTCTTGCCGTAATCGCCTTCTCGATAGCAGTAATAGTGGCTCTTATTCTCTTTTTCGTGGTGCGCCGTAACAATCAACGGCGCCGTGAAGAGCGAATGATGAAAAAGATTTTCAGTCTCAGACAGGAGAATCTCAGAAACCGTGTGACTCCCCACTTCATCTACAACGCTCTAAACCATGAGCTACACAACAAGAACAGCGGCAATCCATCGCACCTCGATGCCCTCGTGCGCCTTATCAGAAGGCAGCAGACAGTGGCTTCGGAACTTTTGATTCCATTTCAGGAGGAACTCAACTTTGTGGAGGACTATATCAAGGTGATAGGCGACAACGGTCGCGACACCCTCAATTATACATATTCTATTGATGACGGCGTGAGCCCGGATTTCTTATTCCCTGCCATGGGGCTTCAGATACTGGTGGAGAATGCGTTCAAGCATGGCTTCGCAAGTCTTTCGCCCGGTGCGGAGAGGCGGCTCTACATAAAGGTGAGAAACCTTCAAGACAAAAGAATAGAAGTCACGGTATTCAACAACCGAGGGGCGGAAGATACGGAAACAAATCAAGGAGGCACCGGACTGCGGGTGCTTTTAGAGACTATCAGACTCATAAAGGAAATCAACCGCAAAAACATAGAATTCAGTGTCAATCCGAATGCGGTCCTTGACGGAACGTTCGGATATTCTGCAACAATAACATTGATTCGGGTATGATTAAGGCTAAAGACAACACAAGGGTAAGGATTGTAATAATCGATGATGACATCCCAAGCATCAGACTGCTTGAAAGTGAGCTCTCAAACCGCAGCGACATAGAGATATGCGGTATAGCTGATAATCTTTCTGACGGAGAGAGTCTGGTGACAAGGCATTCTCCGGACCTGTTGTTTCTCGACATGGAGTTTCCGGAAGGCAACGGCCTGGCATGGCTGGAGTCTTCGGCAATTCCCAAGGACACGAAAATCGTATTTTACACGTGTTATCAGAGATACATCCATGATGCGCTGTCGCTCAAGGTGTTTGACTTTCTTCTTAAGCCGTTCGACCCTGCGGAGCTCGATGTGATAATTACCCGATTTAAACGTCTGCGCGACAATGGAGGCTCATCTTCTGAATCCTCGGAATATTTTGCCATGCCACCGCGAAATGATAACCGCGGCAGTCGTCTGCTGTCCATCACATCGGTTATCAACTCCAAGATCATAGTGAATCCCGCCGATATTGTCTATTTCCGTTATGATTCGGAAAGAAAGATATGGGAGTGCGTTCTGGCAAGTCTGAAGCGTATAGCCCTAAAACGCCAGACCACAGCGGAAACAATCCTCGGTTTCGGCCCTGATTTCGTAAGGACCCACAAGCATTTCATAGTCAATGTGCAATATGTGGGCATCATCAACGGCAACGAGTGCGTTCTTCTTCCGCAATACGACCACATCAAGGAAATTAAGATTTCAAAATCATATCGGCGCGATTTACTCGACCGATTCTATGATATTTAGGTAACTATTCAGCGGACACGCAGAGGCAATCGATATTTAGACCCCATCTCACAAAAAAATGTTAACGCAGGGAAGTCGGATTTAGTCCGGATTCGGCATTGCAGGTTAAAACTCCTGTCTCGCGGTAAGTAATTGACGGCGTTTTTTTGTTATGACTATATGAACGGAATGGTTGTTGGAATACTGTTGCCTCTTGTGGGCACTGCTTTAGGAGCGGCATGCGTTTTTCTGATGAAGAAAAGCATACCGGAGACTCAGGCAGGAGTCCACTCCAACATGGGCACAATCGGATTTTCTCTCGGCTTCGCCTTGATGATGACCCTTGACGTCCTTCTTGGCTAAACTTGTCTGAATTGAACTTTTACTTACAATTTAACATGTAAAATGAAGCGTAGTCTTATTGTCTGTGGCAGGGGGATTCGTCCATGTAGAGGTATGTGTCTTTGTAGCCGCCGCAGTCGATTATGATTTTCTCGAATACTGTGCCGGGCTCTTGCGGTCGGAGCGTCAGGGTATAGGTGCCGTCGGCGGATGGCTGCGGTAGTTTGAGGCGAACCTTGTTTTCAATCACACGTCTTGCCACGGTAGGGTAGAACACGGAATAGATGTTCTCCGGCTCCTCGTTAAGATTCGAATTGAAGTTGATTACTCTTTCGTCAGCGCCGTCAAAACCGACAGCAAACTTATGCCCGGCGGGATTGCAGAATGAAAGCGTGGATTTGACAATCACGCGAACGTCTACAGAGTCGGCGGGAGCGTTCAAATGCATCCTGTATCTCAGGCTTCCGCTGTCGGTGGGCTTGTCGTAGGGCATCATGGCGACACCGCTCAGCGTGCGCCCCATATAGGGAATCACGGTCCATGCAGCCTCTTTGCCGTCTGTCTTGTCGAAGAAATGCTCCGCTTCTATAGATACCACACCGTCAGACTCCTCAAATATATAATTGCCTGCTGAGACATCGCTCACCCTACGGCACTCCGGAAGTATGTCGGCAGGAAAATCATCGTTCCAGGAAGTATAGCCGATATGCTTCTGCGTCATCATGCCGTTCCATTTGCCGTCCGACATCACTTTGTTGTAATCCTCGCAGAGCTCCTTGTCGCGCGAAAAGCAGCGTTCGACCCTGTCAGCCCATTCGTTTGCCAGCGGATTGTTTTCCGCATGGAGCTTATGGTTCATTGCCTGGGAGTAATACATCTCATAGAGATTCGACATCGCCTGGACGGGGAATAGTATAAGCTGCTTGTATGCATCCTTTTGAGCGGGGTCAAGAGATATATACTGTCGCAATGCCTCGGCTTCAAGTCGTGCGTAGTCGTCAGCAACCTGCTTCCATTCGCCGGTAGTGACGCTGTATGTGTTCCGGTCAAGCATTTCCGGAGTTACGCGTCCGGCATATTTGAGCTGCAGGTTCATGATTCTCGCCGCCTCGTCTGCCTGCTTCTCTCCAAACTGCTGAGCGCAGAAACTGCGTATATGGTCGGTTACCTCCGGCGCATTGAATTTTGTCGGGTTCCACGCCATGTTGAGGAAGAGGGTAATGGGATATTCCATAGGCTTGAGGTCGCCTACATTCAGAATCCAGAGCCTGTCTACGCCATAGTCATAAGTCAGGCGCATCTGCTCGCAGAGGTTCTGGGGAGGTGTGACGTTCATCCACTTGGTGTTGCGCGGCGCGCCTACATAGTCCACATGGTAATACATGCCCCAGCCACCGGGATGCTTGCGCTCTTCCTCGTTGGGCAGTTTGCGGACATTGCCCCAGTTGTCGTCGCATACGAGCATGATGACATCATCCGGCACCCGCAGTCCGAGGTCATAGTATTTCTGAACCTCCTTATAGATTGCCCACACCTGCTGACGTTTCTCCGGTTTCTCTCCTGTCACGTCTTTGATAATCCGGCGCTGGTTTTTGAAAATTTTTCTCAAGAGGTTCATGTTGTATTCGTCGCGCGACACATAGTTGTGGTCATTGCCCTCTTCCCCTCCCATGGGGGCATCGCCGTCGCCGCGCATTCCTATGGTAATCAGGTCCTCTGTATCGGCTGCTCTTTCGATTCCTTCGCGAAAGAACCTGTCGATTACCTCTTGATTGGAGGCGTAGTCCCAGATGCCGTATTTGTCTCTGTTGCGTGCCCACTCCTGATGGTTTCGCGCCATAGGCTCATGATGGGAGGTGCCCATGATGATTCCCATGTCGTCGGCGGTCTTGCTGTTTTCCGGGTCGTCGGCATAGAAGCTCCATCCCCACATCGCGGGCCAGAGGAAGTTGCCTCGCAGACGCAATAGCAGTTCAAACACCCGGGCGTAAAAACGATGGTCGCCATAACCTGTACCGTATGTGTTTTTTACCCAGCTTGTCAGACACGGCGCCTCGTCGTTTAGAAAGATTCCGCGATACCTCACCGCCGGCTCCCCGGCTGTGTATTTCCCTTTGGCGATCGACATATTCCGTTGATTCGCAACCGGCACATCCGCCCAGTCATACCAAGGCGACACGCCGATCTGCTCCGACAGTTCATAAATGCCGTATATCGCGCCTCTTCGGTCGCTTCCTGCAATCACAAGGGCATTGTCGATGCCCGGCAGCGGATTCTCCACCGTCGTCATTATATATTTCTCGGTTTTTCCCTTCAGTTCGGACTTGTCGATTTTCTTGCTCTTGACAAGTTCCTTGATGAAACGGCTGTCGAGACTTCCGGCTATTATCATCGTCTTTGAATCGGGAACGCTGCATACAGTGGCTTCCTGTCCGCACACTCTCTTGAAATCCTTGCTCAGGTTGTCGGCGGCGATGCGCACGCCTATATTGTCTGCCTCGTCGATAAGGAGCGGTAGCGGCTTGCCGTCGCAGATGAGGGTAAATCGTTCGGAAGATATCTCGGGAATGGTTATTCCCGGGTTGTCGATGGCATTCGCACAGAGTGGCGTCATCAATATGGCTATGGCAGAAGCCGCGATTCGATTCTTAAGCATGATGTATATTAGTTTGTGGTTATTTGCTGTTGGGTGTATATATCGTATTTTTTAGAGTCCGGGACTCGGAGATGCTTTGTGCAGAGATTTATGTTAATACTGCTTCGCAAATTTACTAAATTTTTTCGAATTATAATCGATATTGAAACGGAAGATTGATGTGTGTGAATAAAAAATGCATATTGGTATAATTATGCTTCTTTATATGCATTAATATGCATTGATTGTGCTATTCTGTGTTTTTGGAGAGTTTTTTGAAACGATTTTTACATATTTTTTTGGTTGTTACGCTAAAATTTTCTAATTTCGCGCTACCTTGATTCAAGCGGCTTAGGGCCGCGTTGTCAAAATAAAACGGAACGAAACTTAACCGGGACTCTTGATGTAATTGGAATTGCTCGCATGAAATCTATCAGAAGCTTTAGAATCGCAAATATCATTCTGGCAGTCGCAGGACTTGTCGGGATTGTCGTGACCCTCTGTTTGCAGGGGCTCGGCGGCGGGAAGGACTCGCACAAAAGGGAGATGATATATGCCGAGGCTCTAAGGTCTATAGACTCCATATTCGTAGCCAATGAGAAGGATCCGGCGGCGTATGCGGAATTCAAGGAGGCAGCCTCTTCGCTCACTCCGGCTGATCTTGAGAGCGAATGCTTCAGGATGATGGTATCCAAGGACATGAAGTGGAAGGAGGATTATTACGCTCGTGCGCTTGTGGAGCGCTATTCACCGGACATGTCGCTGGAAGACAAGACGCGAGTTGTCAAGATTCTAAATAATCTCGGTTGCATCTATAGCGACAACAACAATCCGGAGGCGGCATACTATCTGCTGAAGACCGGATATGAGATGTGCAAGGACTTCGACAAGTCGAAAAGGGCACTCCCGGCATTCCTCTGCAATATGGCGGGAATATTCAAGAATTATGGTGATTACGACACTGCCAACCGCCTGTTTCTTGAGTCGGTCCAAATGTCATATAGTCCCGAATATAGTCCCAGTGACAGCCGCGTATCGGAATCGGCTAAAATCCAGACGCTTATTGAATACCTTCAGTTCGCGTGGATGACCGACAGACTTGTCTCCAACCGTTCCGACTATGAGAAATATATGGGTCGGCTTCCGAAATCCACCTATGAGCATTATCAGTATGCCGACTTCCTCTGTAGGGCGGTAGATTCTTATGTGGCAGGTGATTACCATGGCAGTTCCGAACTTCTCGACTCCGCTTTCCGGACCAGCCATTTTTCATTCTCGGAGTTTCAGTATCGCGGACTCGGCAAACTGTTTCAAGCGGATGCCATGTTTCATGCATACGACTATCCAAAGATGGAGAAGTATCTTGCAGAAGCCGAGGATATAATAAGGAAGAACAATCTGATTTACCTATATTCCGACCTTTACAAGGGAAAAACCGCATATCTCAGTGAGATTGGCGACAGTGTTGGCGCGGCGGTCTCAAAATCCAAGGGATTGGCTGTTAACGACTCTTTGTTTAGCCACCGCAACTATGCCGCGCTTCGCGACATCCAGTCGCACTGGGACCGCACATGGGCGGAAATCGAGATGCAGCAGGTACGCAAAACTACTTTCTGGCTTGTAATCAGTGTGATATGTCTTGTGGTAGGAATCGTATGTCTCGCATTGTCCTTCCGTCCGGGGATGTCCCGTAAATCCAATATTTCCGAAAGCCCTGATAAAGAACCCTCAGGTAGAGATGAATCCGACAGCAAGGAAGAAGTCGCTGACATTAAGGAAGAAGCCATGGACAGCAAGGAAGAAGTCAATGACAGTAGGGAAGAAGAAACTGACAGCAAGGAAGAAGAACTTGTCAGCGTTGACGATGTTGCCGTTTCAGGTGACGACAGTACTGAGGAAGAGTCGGAAGAATCGATGAGAGCTCTCTATGCGGAAGTGTGCGAGGCTCTTGCCAAAAGTCCTAATGTTTATAATGTAGACTTCTCCCTCAGTTCCTTTGCCGCAGAGTCCGGCATAAGCAGTCGCCGCATATCCCGTTCGGTAAACGTATGTAGCGGCGGGAATTTCAGTTCCTTGCTTGCCGAAATCCGAGTGCGCAAGGCGTGCGAGATACTTGACAGCGCGAAAACCCCGTGGGAAAGACCAACGATGGACGCTCTGGCGCAGATGGTGGGCTACAAGTCGCGTGCACACCTCAGCCGCGTCTTCAAGGCAGTCATGGGGATGCCTCCCACCGACTATGTCGGCAAGACAGCCGCTTCGGAATAGACGTATGTCGTTTTAGAGTCCTTTAGAATAATAAAATGTTAAATTTCGGGGTTGAACGCCCTTTTTGCTGTTTCAAATCATGCATTATACCTGAATTTCGTTTCAAATTATGATTTAGCACGTGATTTTTGATAAAAATTTTTTAAAAGTTTTTGCAGACTGTTAACTTTGCAGTAGAAATATTTTTGACACCGATATTCTCCATGCGGTTTCCGGAGGATAATAAAAATCGGTTTATAGGAAACCATAGGATAATTCAACATGAGAAAATCTACAGCTTTTCTATGCTCTGCTGCGGCAGGCGTGCTGGCAATAGGATTTGCCAACGCGGAATTGACTCCGATGAAAGATTTTGTGGTCAAGCAGACAAAACGCTCCATTCCCGCAGGATTCACACAGATGAATCTTAATGGTGAAAAGATTGTCGCTGCAGATGCGGCAAAAGGTCCCGACAAGGTTGTGAGTCAGTCGCAGACCTCCACCATCCTCTTCGAGGACTTCAGCAATGTGCCTGACGGCGAGTTCGTGCAGACCGGAAAAATAGGTCTTCGCGCCGTGACGCCGATTGCCAACTATGACTGTGGCAAATTCATGAATCCGGAATATACTCCTCAGTCAGGTCAGTGGTATGGCGAATGGGTATACGCCGGCACGGGAGGCACCGTTATTATCCAGACCTATAATCCGATGGCGCATGGTTGCCTCCATCTTCCGATAGGTGACTATTCAGGCGATCTTATCGTGACAATGCGTCTGAGGGCAAGAAAGGCTTTCTGGGGTGCCGATAACGAAGTCGGATTTGTTACGGCACCTTCTGTGGGAACCGATATGAACTATTATGCTACCGTAGGAGGTCTTGGAAGTTACTCTGCCGCCAACAGTGAACTCGGTCAGTATGCGCATTTCTGTAAAATATATGAGAATGACGGCTGGGTAGAGGTTCGCACTACATTCCGCAACGAGAGTGCTAACTCTGACGGCTCGATAATGTTCTATAGCCCCGACGCATGTGAGATTGACTGGATCAAGGTCGAGGATGCCGGTACGCATCTTGCAGCTCCCGTGTCGGAAGGCATCACCGATTTCCAGGAAAACCAGTTCTCCATTAAGTGGGGTCAGGTTCGTCGTGCGTTCAACTATTACATCGACTTCTTCTATGCCAAGTGGCTTGCCGACAGCGGTGTCAATGAAAGCTATGACTTCGAGGCAGGCATTCCCGAAGGCTTCACTGCAGGTGAGGCAGAGGTTGCCGAGGGTCTCGGATATGGCGAGTCCAATGCTGTGAGAGTGGCAGACGGAGAAGAAAACGCACTGGTTTCTCCCGAATATGTCTCGCTTCTTGAAAACGCGTCTCTGAAATTCATGTATGTTCAGGTTGACGATATCGATACTGAGGATGAATCTAAGTTCCCGGCACTCTGCATCGACGGTCTTACAGAGGAAGGATGGCGCCCGATTACTGAGGCTGTCATCGACGGCTGGTGGTATAGAGGAAATGTCTATATGGCAGGAGATCTTCCTTCCGAAGTCTTCGCAAAACAGTATAAGGCTCTCCGCTTCCACTCGAAGAATACTGACGACGAGAACTATTTTGTGATTGACGACCTGTCGGTATATGCTCCCCGTCCATACGAACTTGCACGCGTGGTTGACCCGGATCCAAGCCATGAACATTTCCAGAACAATTATGAAGACTATCTCCCCTATATAGAGGCGGGTGTAATGACAGAAGAGGAGGTTCTCGAGAAGCTCGAGTCGCCGTTCAATTCATGGTGGAAGCAGAAAGATCCGTGCGAATACACCTTCAGTGAATGCGTAGAGGCAGATAAGGAATACTTCTATCGCCTGCGCAGCCATCGTCTGGAAATTGACGAGAGAGGCAACACCTTCACCGGAACAGAGATTCACCACGCATTAGGCGTTGCCGCTCCTCAGCTTGAGGATGCTGTCGACGTGAAGGCAGGTTCTTATACAGCGAAGTGGAAAGACGCAGCCAAGGCACAGAACTTCATCGTAAGCAACTATGAGGCTATCGAAGTGGAGGAGGACACTCCCGATTTCCAGATTTTCAACGAGGCATTCTCGAAACTCGAAGGTTCTTCTACCTATGACCTCTATGAGCCCGTCACCGGCGAAGTCGACACCGATATGCCCGGATGGGAAGGCGAGGAAGTGACAATGGGTGAAAACGGTCTCGGATGTGCTTTCGGCGGTATCTTGATTTCTCCTGAAATCGGCGTCGTTACAAACGAAGGCAAGCCTTACTACGTATATTTCGAGGCTGAAGGTATGGTTGGCGAGACACTCATCGTTCAGTTCAACGGACTCCAGACATACGCAATGGTTCCCTTCGAGCAGGAAGACGGTACAATCGCCGGCACAATTGAAGTTAACGAGCCGGTTGAAGGCGAGAGCATCAGCTTCTACACCTACAATGGCTATCCCTTCGCCATCAAGGCTCTCGAAGTTACCCAGGACGTGGCTAAAGGCTCGCAGGTTCGCGTGTTCGACTCCTATCAGATAGTACCCGCCGGTGTTCAGAAGGCTGTGTTCAGCGGTCTTAAGGATGAGGCTAAGTACGCCTACAAGGTGGTTTCACACTATCAGTTCGAGAAAGAGCAGGTTCGCTCCATGCCCAACAGCCTTTACAACTTGGTTGACCTGAAGTCAGGCTCTACCACTCAGATCAGCAAGGTTGACTCCCTTGGCGAGAATGTCGAGGTTGTGGCTCGCTACACTGTAGACGGTCTCGTGGCACCCGAAGGCTACAAAGGTCTCGTAATCGAGAAACTCAGCAACGGACAGACCCGCAAGGCGGTGGTTCGCTGATATAATACATTTCATCTGATTAGGGAGTGCCCCTGAACTCCGGTTCAGGGGCACTTACCTTAAAAATCCCCCTATGAAAAGACTTTTATCCCTTATTTTCAGTGCTGCTGCTGTCGCCTCACTCTCCGCCGCCTCACTCGGTTTCACCTACGACACTTTCAAGGGAATCCAACAGAAATATGGCAACGGCAAGTCTGAGACCATCAGCGTGGCGGTCTTCATCACCCCGGACCTTGCCGGGAGGAAGATAACCGGACTCGAGGTGCCGGTCTACGCGCAGCCCGACAAGGTCTTCGACCTGCAGGGCTGGACATCGACCACTCTGGAATATGAGCAGATCGACGGCAAGTCGTTCAATGTGCCCGACGGCGTGGTAGCCGACGGTGTTATCGGCGATGACAACATCTTGCGCGTATCGTTTGCCGAAGCCGTGGATATTCCCGCCACCGGCATTTATGTCGGCTACACTTTCCGCTCTTCCACCAAACTGTCCGGCACGTCTGTCGCGACTGTTGAGGGCAACCGCAAGGGAGAATGCTTCTACTTGGGGTCGCGCTCCAAAAAGAAATGGACCGACCTCCACAGCCTCGCGCAGTTGGCGAGTGCCATGACGGTGAGTCTTGACGGCGATTTTCCGGATGAGGACGCAGGTGTGGTCTGCGACAATGCAGTCCTGGGACTTGACACTTCCTCTATGAAAGCGACGGTGGTAAACCACGGCACTCAGCCGCTGAAGGAAGTGGAATACTCATATTCATCCGAAATCGGTGCCTCCGGTACGGGAAAGGTTACGCTCGACGAGCCTTTGGAGCCGGTTTATGGTAGGGGAGTGGAGGTAGACCTTCCTCTCGCGGCTTTTT
The DNA here is from genome assembly GCA_017626045.1 of Muribaculaceae bacterium. Taxonomy (GTDB): domain Bacteria; phylum Bacteroidota; class Bacteroidia; order Bacteroidales; family Muribaculaceae; genus Lepagella. The sequence continues at coordinate 11,892 of JAGAJP010000015.1, forward strand.
CGGAATCCGGAAACTGTTCCCTGTCGTTGACGGTGACCTCTGTCAACGGCGTCCCTGTCTCCGATAGTCCGGCGGTAGAGATGCCTCTCGCCGTGCAGCCCTTTGTGCCGGAGTTCCGTCCGGTGGTCGAGGAGTACACTTATCTCGGTTGCGGATACTGCCCCCGTGGATATGTGATGCTTGAGCAGATGAAGTCGCTCTATGGCTCTAAGTTCATGGGAATCTCATATCACAGTTCCGGCAACGAGCACGGAGCCATGGCATGTATCGACGATGCGCTGAAACCCCTTGCGAATATAGGCGGCTATCCCGCTGCGTCGCTCAACAGAGGCGCGGACGTCGACCCGTCGGATATTCCCTCCAGATGGAAATCCTTGGTGAAGAATACCACCACCTGCGATGTCTCGGCGCGGCTGGAATGGACTGACGACACTCAGACAGAACTTATGCTGACGGGCAACGCCCGCTTCCTGAAGGATATGACCGAGCATGACTACCGCATAGCCTATATCGTCATCGGCGACGGTCTCTCGAGCATGGCGTGGTCGCAGTCAAACTATTATTCTTCGTATGAGCCCACCGGAATATATGCGCGTCCTTTCTGGGATCTGTTTGTTGGGAAAGACGAACACATCCGGGGACTTATATTCAACGACATCGCCTTGGCTATGTCTGACTATAAAGGTGTCGAGGGTTCGCTTCCCGAATCGATAGAGGCGGGAAAGGAATACGGATTCTCGTTCACAATCGACAAGGCTTCCCTTCACAACATCAAGGATGAGGAGATAGTGACCGACTATAATAAGGTGCGCTGCATCGCCATGATTGTGGACTCAAAGAACGGGCGCGTGGCGAACTGCATATCCACCCTTTATCCCAACGGCGGAGACCCCTTCCCGGTGCGCGACGACATCGACTGGAATCCGGTGATTGAGGAGGACAAAGAGTCCGGCGTGGCTCCGATTATCGGGAACGCCGAGCCAGTGCGGACCGAATACTTCGGCGTCAGCGGTGTCAGAATCGCTAATCCTCAGAAAGGAGATATAGTCATAAAAGTCGAGACTCTCTCCGGTGGAGCCACAAGGCATTCAAAAATCATATTCTAAAGATTGATTATTATGAAGAAAGTAATATCATTGGCGGTTATTTCTGCAGTGGCGTTCACGACACTGGCGGAGACGAGACCGTTCAACTATAATTTCAACGGCGAGGAGCCGACGGGTTACCGCAAGACGAAGACGAACCCTGAGCACGACACCGAGACCATCGATGTCGCCATCTTCATCGACGGCACGCTTGCCGGAAAGAAAATAACCTCGATCAGTGTGCCTGTTACGGGCAATGTCTCTTCGCTGAGCGGATTCGGTGCGTTCCTGACCACAAAACTTGCCACCAAGACCGTCAAGGGCGAGAAGGTCAACAATCCCGACATATGCGCCATAGACGCGACACTCGTCGACGGAGTGCTGACCGCCACCTTCACCGAGCCGTATACGATTACCGCCGATGGCGTCTATGTGGGCTATTCCATGACCGATGCCTCCTTCAAGGCGAAGCCGGTGGCGGTGGTGGAGGGTTATGTTGAAGACGCGCTCTGGTATCGCGGCTCAGATGCAAACCCGAAATGGATTGAAATCGGCAAGACAATAGACAAGTCCAGTGACCTGACGGTGTATCTCGAGGGCGAGTTCGCACCCGTTGCCGTGAAGCTTTCTGACCTTGACGATATATATTCCGCTATTGCGGAGTCAGGAAGCGTCGAGGCGGGTCTGATCGGCTTCTGCACCGAGCCGGTGAAGTCTATTTCCTACACCGCAACAGTGGCGGGTGTGTCGAAATCATACGACCTTGACTTTTCGACTGAGATACCGGCTAAGCTCGGCTATCCCTTCACGGCGATTCTTGAGGTCCCGGCAGTTGACGCACTCGGCGAATATCCCCTGACTGTAGTCATCGACAAGGTCAACGGTATCCTCAACACGGCAGCTGACAATTCAGAAGTCTCCGACGCTAAGGTGCTCTCTTTTGTTCCGAAAAACAATCCTCTGGTGGAGGGATATACAGGTTTGGGATGTGGTTGGTGTCCCGGCGAGTATGTGACGCTCCGCCAGATGCACGACCGTTATGGAGTGGAGAATTTCGTAGCTGTTTCCTACCATAATATGCTTGAGTCAGGATGCATGGTGTGCCTTGATAAGTTCCCCTACAATCCTTCGGGTATTCCTTACGCGAAGATCAATCGCTGTGTAAGCCCCGCTGTGCTCGACATCCCTGTTGTGTGGGCTAAGGAGAGGAAGAAACTCGCTCCCGGTGAGGTTGAGGTGACCCTTGAGTGGGCAGATGTTGCAAAGACGGAGCTTACTGCAAAGGCTCGCGCCCGTTTCCTTGAGGATGACGAGGACTCTCCCTATCTGCTTTCTTTCTGCGTGGTAGCCGACGGTCTCTCGAATCCAAAATGGGCGCAGAGCAACAGTTATGAAAACTATGAGCCGACAGGTCGGTTTGCCGGTGACTACTGGGACCTCTTTGTCGGGGCGGGAAGTCCCGTGATGGGTCTGGTGTTTGATGACATTGCTGTGCATTACCCTGACCAGACTGGTGTCAAGGGCTCGCTCCCGACGCAGATAAAAGGGGGTGAATGGTATGAGGCAACCTTCTCCTTCAAGCCTGGCGACCTTGTCAACGTCGAGGGAGAGCACATCATCAACGACTTCAACAAGCTCCGCGTGATTGCCATTATCAACGATGTCAAGGACAAGAACGTGATGAACTCCGCCTCCTCGCTCTATCCCGACGGCACCGGAAATGTCGAGGACCTCAGTGGCGTGATGCCGGAAGCCGCTCCCGTCTACTACAACCTCAGCGGCATTCATGTGAAGAATCCCTCGAACGGAATCTTCATCAAGGTGGAGGACGGCAAAGCGTCGAAAGTCCGCTTCTGACCCCGCCAATACTTATTAATCATTTATTGCCTGTGCCCACAAAGGGTGCAGGCATTTTTCTTTTGGATAATGGTGGAAAATTCTGAAATATTAGCAAAAATTTCCATATATTAATATGAACTATTTGCTATGCGGAATGTTTAGTTTATGTAAGTTTTGATAAGAGAAATATGGAAACTTGCAATTGAAACACACATATATAAACCTTTTCTTATTTTAATTATGGAAAACAAAAAGTATTCTCCCATTGTGCAGCAGTTGGCTGACCTGATCAAGGAAAACAACTGGGAAGACAAGTTCAACGAGGCAATCTCAAAGGTAGTGTCGTATAAGATTCCGGGTCTTTCCGACATGAAGACTATCGAAGACTATCTCGACTACCTTGAGGCTTATGCCCATTGGGTGCCTGCCGAGAACCGCGAGGGCACACATGTGTATCAACACCTGTTCCGCTCCTTCTTCCTTCTTGATCAGGAGCCTGTGAAGTCTCTCCAGACTCCTTGCGCGCCAGCCGACGTTCAGCCTAAGCTGAGCCAGCTGTCACAGTGGATGGTCGACTATTGCTATGCAATCGGCGACTGGCTTGACTCGCCGGAGAGCATCACCGACGACAGCGTTAAGTCGTTCTATGACTGCGCAGTCTACAACATGGACGAGTACGAGGAGCCGCGTGGTGGCTGGAAGACATTCAACCAGATGTTTGCCCGTCACGTGAAACCCGGATATCGTCCTATCGCAGCGCCTGACGACGAGCGTATCATCGTTCACCCCGCAGATGCTTGCTTCGGCGGTCAGTGGGAAATCCGCCCTGATACCAAGGTACGTATCAAAGGCCTTGACTGGTCGATCGACGAGCTTCTCGAAGGCAGCCCCTACAAGGACAAATTCAAAGGCGGTATGTGGTGCCACAGCTTCCTGAGCTGGACCGACTATCACAGACAGCACGCTCCTCTTAGCGGTATCGTCCGCGAGGCTCGTGTGATCCAGGGTGCATGCTACGTTGACCTCGTGGCTGTTCCCGACAAGGTGAACCCGGTCAACAACACAGTGGAGGCATGGCGTGCCACAGCACCTGACCAGGCAGGTTATGAATTCATGCAGACTCGTGGTCTGATCGTGCTCGAGACCAAGTATGGTTATGTTGCCATCCTGCCTATCGCTATGCCGCAGGTATCCTCAGTCGTAGTGACAGCGGAAGAGGGCGTGGCTCTGAGAAAGGGCGACGAAATCTCATACTTCCAGTTCGGCGGTTCCGATATCGTTTACCTGTTCTCGGCAAACATGAACGTCAGCATGTCGGCTCACCTCGGCACCCACTACAAGGTCGGCACCAAGATCGGTGAGATCTATCCGGTGGTTGAACTATGACCTAAGGTCCTCAAACACTATTTCATATTTTAATTAAGGTTTGCTGTCTGGGTAGGGCACGTTTATCGGCGGCCTTCGCCGAGACAGCAAACTCGTTTATTTTAAATCTATTAATCTTAGGCATTATGGCAACACCAACTACAACGCAACCGGTTGAAAAGCCTAAGCCTTCAACGGCTGTCAAGGGAACCATCACCACTGCCGGCATGGCGATTATGATTATCACCACCGTGGTTTCGCTTCGTGGTCTCGCTTCCCAGGCTGAATTCGGCATTCAGTCAATTTTCTGGTATGTATTGGCGGGTATCGTGTTCTTGATTCCCTTCTCGCTCGTATGTGCCGAACTTGCATCGACCTACACCCATTCCGGCGGTCTCTACCGCTGGATCAGCGAGGCTTTCGGCACCCGCTGGGGCTGGACCGGCATGTATCTTGAATGGCAGTGTCTGGTCATCTGGTTTCCTGCCGTGCTTATGTTCGGAGCCGTCTCACTCGCCTATGTATTCTGGCCCGAGAGCTTCGACAATCGTCTGTCGGCCAATAAACTTTATACCATCTTAGTGGTCCTGGGCGTATACTGGTTCGCGACCTTCAACTCCTTCCGGGGCATGAAGAAGGCGAATTTCGTAAGTCAGACCGGTGGTCTTTTCGGCACCATCATCCCGGGTGTGATCCTCATCATCCTCGGCATCATATATCTGCTCATGGGCGATAAGATCGACCTCGTGAAGGCTGACTTCTTCCCGGACTTCTCAAAACTCACCACCATCGTGTTCGCGGCATCCATCTTCCTCTTCTTCGGAGGTATGGAAATGAACGCCGTTCACGTCCAGAGCATGAAAGACCCTCGTCGCGGCTATCCTAAGGCATTGTTCTATGCCGTGATAGTCATTCTCGCGGTGTTTATACTCGGCACTCTCGCCATCGGATTCGTCATTCCTGTCAAGGACATCAACCTGCTCTCCACGCTTCTTGTGGCATACAACAAGCTCTTTGCCGCCATCCACTGTCCGTGGCTCGGCAATGTGATTGCCGTCCTCATCACCTATGGTGTCATCGGTCAGGTCAGCGTCATCGTCACCGGTCCTTCCACCGGTCTGGTGGCTGTGGGCAAGAGCGGCTTCCTGCCGCCGTCGCTCCAGAAGGAGAACAAGAACGGCATCAACACCTCGATTCTTTATATTCAGGGTGCTTTTGTGACTCTTCTCGCGTTCGCCCTTGTGGCGCTTCCCTCAGTGGAGTCGGCATATCAGATTCTGTCGCAGATGTCCACCATTCTGTATCTGATTCTCTGCTGCATGATCTACATGGCGTTTATCCGCCTGCGCCGCACTCAGCCCAACAAGCCCCGTGGCTTCCGGGTTCCCGGCGGTAAGTTTGTGGAGTATCTGATCGGAGTCGTCGGCATCATCGGCGTCATCTTCGCCGCTGTTCTGAGCTTCTTCCCGCCGTCGCAGATCAACACCGGATCCCCTGCCACCTACGTTACGATCCTTATCGCCGGAGTAGTGGTATTCGTGGCTCTTCCGCTTATCATCTACGGTGTGCGCAAGCCATCCTGGAAGAATAAGAATTCCGACTTCTATCCTTTCGACTGGCAGATAGAAAACCGTGAGCCGTCGGAGGTTTCGAAGTGGAGCGCCGACTATGTGCCTTCAGCCGCAGAGGTTGAGGCTGCAAAGCAGCGCGACGCCATGGAGGTCGCCGACTGGATCAGCAACCGTCAGGCTATCCTCAATTCGTATCACGATGTCGAGAAACTCGACACCGAGGTCAGCGACCTGACTCAGGAGGTCAGGAATCTCGAGGATAAGATCGACGATAAATCCAAGTGACTTATAGAAAAAGAAAAATAGATGACGCCGCCGCCCCGGCGGTGTCTTCTTTTAATCCACGTCCAAAACGAATTGTGACATGAAAAAGATATATACAGGTAAAGGCTACATATCGGCGTTGACACTTCTTGCCATCTGGTCGCTGTCGCTGGTCGTGGATTTGCCCGGTCTTGCCGTCTCGCCCGTAGTCAGCGTCATCGACAAGGTCTTCCCGGGTTCCACTCACCTCGAGTGCCAGTTGCTTGAGATTCTCCCGAATTTCTGTATCTTTCCCTTCATCCTGCTGTCCGGCAAGCTGTCGGAGAGCCGCGACAAGGTGACTCTCGTCGTGGTGGGTCTTGTGGTGTTTCTGCTGTCGGGAATAGCATACTTTTTTTGCAACGATATCATATCGCTTACCATCGTGAGCTGCACGCTCGGCATGGGATGCGGTCTCATCATACCGCTGGCGGCGGGACTGCTTGCCGAGACATTCGTCGGAAAATACCGTCTCGACCAGATGGGCATCAAGTCAGGCATCGCCAACTTCACTCTCGTGTTCGCCACCTTCGTGGTTGGGCTTATCGAGGGCAGGAACTGGCATCTGCCGTTTGTGGTCTATCTTATAGCGGTCGTTCCTCTCGTGATGTCGGTGTTTCTTACCAGGCGTTTCCTGTCGGCTAATCACGCCATCAGTGTCACCGCCGCACCCGATGCGCAGACCGCGCCCTCTCCCGCCGGAGACTCCCGCTCTTTCCGACGTAACCTCTGGGGTATCATCATATTCTATCTGCTTGTCACGGTGACCGGCATCACGCTCTCGTTCTACATCCCGTTTCTAATGCAGAAGCATGGCATGAGCGACGCCACCACCGGCTATGTCAGCGCGGCGTTCTATCTGGCGCTCACCATCCCCGGCTTCTGGCTCGGGCGTGTGGTCAAGATGTTCCGCTACTTCACCATTCCCGCCTGCGTGATATCCATGATTGCCGGTCTGCTGGTTATCCCGCTGATTCCGCATCTGTGGGCATATTTCCTCGGAGCGGTGCTCGTGGGCTTCGGCTACGGCGCTCTGCAGCCTATATTCTACGACAAGGCGGCGGTCATCGCGCCCACATCGGCAAAATCCACCAAGGTGCTGTCATACATCATGTCGGCAAACTATCTCGGCGTGGCTGTATGTCCGCTGTTCTTCGCCGGTCTCGGCTCCGTGTCAGCGTTTATCATCAGCGCGGTGGTGATGGCGGGTGTCTTGGTGATGTCGCTTCTCTTCCGCCACTGGTTCATATTCAGTGTCGAAAATGAGATAAAGGCGTATGTCGGCGGTTCGTCTGTCAAATGATTTTTCCAATTGCCGGCTGCAAATCGACAGTTTCGGCATTAATGCAAAAACTACAATGAAAAACACTCGTATAATACTTGCGGCGTTTCTTGCCTCTGCAGCCGCGATACCGGCTTTCGCTCAGTTTGATGTGGAAGACGAGCCTAATGTCACCGTTATTGTCGGCGACAAGTCAAATCCCGAAGAGGTGGAGATAGAGTTTGTGAGGAATGCCCCGGCTCAGAAGAGGATTCATGGTCTTCCGCGTTTCGCGATTGTGGGAAACGACCGGAAGTTCTATCTCGGTGTTGGCGCCCAGTTCCTCGGTGAGGGAGTCTTTGATTTCGGCGACGCGATGCCTTCGCCCGTCGATTTCGTGCCCTCCACCATCACGCCGGCGGCAAAGGGTGATCGCGGAAGCTTCCGTTTCAGCGCCCTCACCTCTTCCTTCTATATCAACGCTGTGGCGCTTCCGGGCACCAAGAACCGTGTCGGACTTTTCTTCAAGGCGGAGATCAACAACGGCAACGACTATGGCTTCAGCGTGTCGCACTTCTATGTGAACTATCGCGGATTTAACGTGGGCTACACCTCCACACTGTTTCAGGACGGTGCCGCGATGCCGTTCACTATCGATAACCAGGGGCCTAACGGCTCGGCTGCCATGACGGTGTTCACCGCCAACTACACTCAGGATTTCGGCAAGGGATTCAGCGGTGCCATCGGTATCGAGAACCCGACCGCCGACATGGACTGCGGAAGCCATGCCCGTCAGGTGAGTCAGCGTATTCCCGCCGTGCCTCTTTACCTGCAGTATGCATGGGGTGGCGGCGCGAGCCACATCCGTCTCTCGGGAATGGTGCGGCCGCTTCAATACCGCGACCTCGTGGCCGATAAGAACCGCACCATCTGCGGCGCGGGAGTGCAGCTGTCGGGTCTTGTGTCGGTGGCTGACCCCTTCACCCTCTATTATGGCGCCACCTACGGCAAGGGTATCGCCGACTACATGCAGGACGACACCGGCATGAATCTCGACGCTGTTGCAGAGGGCGTTTCAGGCAAATGCAAGGCTATGACCACTTTCGGCGTCACCGCCGGCCTCAGTTACAAACTGACCGACCGCCTGACCTTCAACGGTGTCTACAGCCATCTGCTCAACAGCCGCCCCGACGACACGGTGGTGGACGGCGACACATACCGCTACGGCGATTACGTGGCAGCCAACCTCTACTACACCTTCAACAAGATACTTGCCGCCGGCATAGAATATGACTACGGCCATGTGGCTGACTTCAACAACAGTCGCCGGCACACCAACCGCATCCAGGCGCAGCTCGCGGTATCGTTCTGATTCATTTGCATGTTTCGCGAAAATTTAGTAATTTCGCGTTATCACTCGGAGGCGAGGAATTCGAATTCCTCGCCCCCGGTTAAGTGACATGGCACGAGCCAAGCGTCCCTATCAGGTTATGTGTAGTGCCGACTAAATTGTAAATGTCTATGACGGTATCACAGGAAATATCGGAGATAAGACGGCGTCTTGCCGGAGTATATGACCCCCGCGAACTGCAGGCGGTCATATATCTCATATTCAGCTATGTGAAAGGTTGGAGCAGGGTGGATGTCTTCATGAACGAGGGGAAGGAACTTTCCGATTTCTCGAAGAAGGAGATAGACTCGATTGTAGACCGTCTCCTGCTTGGCGAGCCTATCCAGTATATCACCGGAGAGGCTCGTTTCTATGGCATGGATTTCAAGGTGCGCCCCGGGGTGCTTATCCCGCGTCCGGAGACTGCCGAGCTTGTCGACTGGATAGTGGACGACAACCGCCGCGACGACCTTTCGGTACTCGACATCGGCACCGGAAGCGGATGCATCGCGATCGCGCTTGATCGCACGCTCCCTTTCGCGTCGGTGACTGCCGTCGATTTCAGCGACACAGCACTCGCCGTGGCTGAGGAGAACGCTCGCCTGCTGAAGGCGAAGGTGAAGTTTCTAAAGGCGGATATGTATTCATGGATGCCGGCTGCCGGTTCGCTCGACATAGTGGTCAGCAATCCTCCCTATATCGCGCCCGATGAGGAGGAAGCCATGGAGGTGAGGGTGAAGGACTTCGAGCCTCGCGAGGCACTCTTTGTCGACGGGGCGGACCCTATCCGTCCCTACCGACGGATTTCCGACATAGCGCGGCAGGGTCTGCGCCCGGGAGGGGCGTTGTATCTGGAGCTGAATCCCCGTTTTGCGGACGAGATACGGAAGATGCTTGTAGCCGACGGCTGGCATGATGTGGAGTTGCGCCTCGACTCCTACGGCAAGAAAAGAATGATGAAAGCCTGCATATGAAAAAGGAACTCACCGAAGAGGGAATGCTCGTGCGTATGGCGGGGCTTTGCGCCGCTGCCGAGCAGTGCGCCGCCGACATTCGCGCCAAGATACTTAAGAAAGGATTCTCCGCCGAGCAGGCAGACAGGATGCTCTCCTATCTCACCGCCCATGGATATATCGATGACTCTCGCTATGCCAAGGCGTTAGCCTCCGATAAGATCCGTTTTTCCGGCTGGGGCAGGATGAAGATAAGAATGGCGCTGAAAGCCAAGGGAATTGCTGACGGCGTGGTTTCGGAGGCGTTGGCGAATATCTCCGGCGAGGATTATACCGAGGCTCTTGAGAATGCGCTCGCAGCCAAGGCTTTGGGTCTCGAGCTGACGGATGTTCGCGACCGGCAGAGACTTTACCGTCATCTCGCATCGCGAGGATTTGAGTCGTCGGTCATCATACCCGCCATCCGCCGTTACATAGCCGCGAAGCATTCCGACACATGAATATCCGCACACTGAAGCATTCCGACTAATGAACATCATCTCCGACATATTCGATTTCTTTCTGCCGAGGAAGTGTCATGTATGCGGGTCGCTCCTCTCCGACTCGGAGCGGGTGTTCTGCACGCGGTGTGTGGAGTCGCTGCCGAGGTCTCGCTATCATCTGATGTCCCTGAATCCCATGGAGCAGCGCTTTGCCGGCATAGTGCCGTTTGTCCGAGCCACCGGATTTTTTCTATATTCCCGTCACTCCGACCTTGCGAATGTTATCCACGACATGAAATACCGTCAGTTTCCGTCGGTGGGGCGCCGTCTCGGCGAGATAGTGGGCGGCGAACTGCTCACGGCGGGATTCTTCGACGGCGCCGACCTTGTGGCGGCGGTTCCGATGCACTGGCGCAAGCGTATGCGGCGCGGCTACAACCAGACGCAGCTGATAGCCGCCGGAGTGTCCGACGCCACCGGCATACCCGTGTGCGATGCCCTCGAGGCATGCCGCGCACATAAGACCCAGACAGCCATGACACTTCAGCAGCGTCAGGAGAACCTCTCCGGCTCCTTCCGCGTCACCGATCCCGAAGCCCTGCGCGGAAAAGGCCTGGTCATCATCGACGACGTATGCACCACCGGCGCCACCATGCGCACCCTCGCCGAAACCATCATGGCAGCCGTCCCCGACTGCCGCCTCTTCCTCCTCTCCGTCTGCGCAACGACTTGAGAATTGATCCGAGAACCTTAAAGCTCCTATAGCTCCTATAACTCCTATAGCCCCAAATGCAAAAATAATTCTAAATTCTAAATTCTAAATTCTAAAAAAATTCTCAATTTTTTTGTTAATTTTGCAATATGAACTGGAATCAGCTGATATCTGACAAGCGCCTCGGTCTGGAGCAATACCATGACCCGCAAACCCACACGCGCTCCGACTTCCAGAGAGACTACGACCGAATGATTTTCTCATCCCCCTTCCGTCGGCTGCAGAACAAGACCCAGGTCTTCCCTCTCCCCGGCTCTATCTTCGTCCACAATCGTCTGACCCACAGTCTCGAAGTCTCTTCCGTAGGCAGGTCCATGGCAAACGAGGTGCGCAACCTGCTCCGCGAGTGTCATAAAGACCGGGAGTGGTGCGGCAAGCTGCAGGACATCGGCGATATTGTGGCAACAGCCTGTCTCGCCCATGACCTCGGAAACCCGCCCTTCGGACACAATGGCGAAAAGACAATAGCAAGTTTCTTCACAGAGGGGAGCGGCAGATACCTTAGCGACAGGCTCACTGAGCGCCAGTGGGCGGATTTCGCGAACTTCGAGGGCAACGCCAATTCCTTCCGTCTGCTGACCCATCAGTTTGAGGGGCGCCGAAAGGGTGGCTTCGCCATGACTTACTCTGCGCTTGCCTCAGTGGTCAAGTATCCCCACAGCTCGCTGCAGGCGGGAGCCAAGGGAAAATTCGGTTTCTTCACCACCGAGGAAGACATATATCTGATGGTTGCCGAGGAACTCGGCATTCCCGAAGTCGGCGACGGACGTCACGCCAGACATCCGTTGGTATTCCTCATGGAGGCAGCCGACGACATCTGCTATCAGATAATGGACATCGAGGATGCCCACAAGCTCAAGATTCTCTCCACCGAGGAGGTCAAGTCGCTCATGCTCGGATATTTCGAGCCTCAGGAGCAGGAACACATGCTTCGCTCCATGAAGCGTCTCGACGACCCTAACGAGCAGGTGGGATACATGCGCTCGAAAGTGATTGGGACTCTTGTGGGTGGATGCAGCAGGCATTTCGCGGAGCACGAGAGTGAGATACTTGCCGGTGACTATGAGGGGAGTCTCGTGTCAAACCTCCCCGGACGCCTCAGCGAGGCTTACGGGAGATGCAGCGAGACGGCTTGCTCCAAGATATACAAGTCGCCGGAGGTAGTGGACATCGAGATTTCCGGTAACCGCATCATTACCTGCCTGATGGAGAATCTTGTGGATGCGGCCGTCTGGCCCGACAAGGCGTTCTCGAGACTCCTCCTGGAGAAGGTGCCGCAGCAATACGACGTGAGGTCCGCCGACCTATACACCCGTCTTCAGGGTGTGGTGGACCATGTGTCAGCGATGACCGATGTCTATGCGCTGAACTTGTATCGCACCCTCAACGGCCACACTCTCCCCGCTGTGTGACCCCTTATGCCTCGAAATGCGTTTTATAAGAAACCGACCCTGTAAAGAACCCAGAATATAATGAAACAGACTTATAGAACTATGTCGAAAGTCGCCGCGCTGCTGGCGTTGCTGTGGGCATTCGCCTTTCAGACCGCCTACGCCCGTGACTATGAGCCTGACGAGATTAAGAACCCCAATGTCGCCAACCGCTATGAATATATAGCCGACCCGGAAAACCTGCTGTCGGATGTGACGCGGATGAAGGTGAACCGCCGTCTTCAGGCGCTCCGCGACTCCACCACAGCGGAAGTGGCGGTGGCGGTGGTGCCGTCGATAGGCGACTACACCATCGAGGACTTCTCGGAGAAGGTGTTCACGCGCTGGGGACTCGGCAAGAGCGACAGGGACAACGGCGTGTTGCTCCTTATCTCGCCCGACTCCCGGCAGGTGAGGATTCAGACCGGCTACGGCACTGAGGGAGTCCTCCCCGACATCACCTGTGCCCATATCATATCCACCGCGGTGGTCCCCAACATGAAGGAGGATTGTCTTGACTGCGCCGTGGACGCCGCCACTTCTATGATTTCGGAGATTATGGCTAATCCGGAATATGCCGAGGAACTGAAGTCAAGTCTCGCCGACAACCACAGCGGAGAGATAGAGTCGCCCATCGACGGCGACGACGTGAGGTCTTTCCTTGTGGCGGTGGTGTGCTTCTTCTGGATTCTGACACTGATATTCTATATATATGAGAGAATAAAGACCCGCCGGCTTCCGACAGCCGTCGACAAGGCGCACGCATGGCGCAGTGAGTTGACAGGTTTCGCGGTGCTTGCCGCCCTGACCTGCCTCGCGGGTCTCCCGTTCTATCTCCTTGCCCTCCTTCACTATCGCAGGGCGCGTTACGGCAATCACCGCTGCCGCGTGTGCGGCGGCAAGACAGTGCGGCTGAAGCCCTCGGAGGCGAAGGCTCACCTCACTCCCGCGCAGCAGTTTGAGGTGCAGTTGGGGTCATCGGAATACGATGTGCGCCGCTGCCGCAAATGCGGAAATACGGAAGTGTCGGAGTTCCCGGTGCGCAACACTCCCTACAGCAAGTGTCCCAACTGCGGCACTCGCGCCTATCACTACGTGGGGAAGGTCACGCTTCAGCAGCCCAATTATCAGAGGGAGGGATATGGGGAGTCGGTCTACAGATGCGAATACTGCGGACATGAGGACCGGAAGGGATTCCGTATTCCGAAAAAAGATATGGCGGGAGCTTTGGCTGCCGGCGCGCTGCTCGGCTCATTGGGTAGCGGAAGAGGGGGTGGCGGCGGTTTCGGCGGCGGCTTTGGAGGAGGCTTCGGCGGCGGCTCTACCGGCGGCGGAGGTGCCTCCGGCAGCTGGTGAGTCATTCCCTGCGGAAACGCAGCGACGCCCCCTGCAGCGGAAACGAGACGGTAAGTGTTTGCGAGAGGGGAAAGTATTCCGCCTCTACGTCATGGCGCATTATGTCGCCTTCCGCGTCCACCCATTCCACATCGAATACATTGGGAAACGGCATGGGGCGCAGCAGCGCCTTGCGCATCCCGGGACGCCAGGACTCCGCGAAGGTGCGGGCTCCCGAGAGGTATATCATGGTGAAGCCCCCGTCGCTGTAAGGCTTCAGTGCCACGCGGTAGTCGCCGCCCGGCACTGCGTATGTGTCGTCGTATGAGTTGTCGAAGAGTGAGTACACGCCCGCTATTCCGTTGCCCTCCCCGGGCAGCGATTCAAGAAGAGCCGCGACATCCTCGAGCGAGTCAGCGTCGAAGGAGTCCGGCTCTGCGTCCATCTGAAGCAGCGATACAGATATTTCTCCGCCGGGTGCGGGGTTGATTGTCGGCACGGACGTCGCTCCTGTCGGCGAGTGGAACACCAGCACATCGTGATATTCCCGGTTGCCAGCCGCCACACGCCAGACATCACCTTTGCGCGACACCTGCCATGCGTTGGGACCGCGATAGGGGTCCACGCCGTTTTTCGCCACATCCTCGCCAAGAAGAGCTCCGGAGTTGCGGTCGCGGACCTCCACGGTGAGCATGTCGCTGCGGTTGTCGCCGAAGGCGTCGCTGTGCGCGCCGGGTCTCACCGTCATCACGAAGCCGTGTCCGAGACTGTCGGCAAACTCCGCACTCCATCCTTTCATGGCTTCGTCGGTCACTCTGAATGCGGCGGTCATGCGGCGCGTGATGCCCGACGGAGCCGGCTTCGGCGCGGAAGCGGCGAGTGCCGTCACTGAGTCGAAGATGCCCACGGCGGCGAATACCAGTATTATGATGCCCACGCAGGTGTTGATCATCTTCATGGTGCGCGCGTTGAAGTGTCCTCTAAGTTTGTCTACAAAGAATGTCACTGTCCACCACCAGCCTAACGCTCCGCCGATGATTCCGATGAAGCCCAACATATAGTGGTAGAACTTGATGCCCTCTATCACGAAGTTGAATTGCGCGAAAAGTCCGATGATGAGGAAGAGTATCAGGGGGTTGGAGAAGGTTAGCGCGAAGCCTTTCAGGATATCCGCCTCGCGCGAGGGGGCTCCTTCCTCCGCGTCGGCGCATACTCTCGACGACGGTTTCTTGCGTATCACCCAGACTCCGAACGCTATCAGCACCAAGGCTCCGAACAGCTGTATAGGCGCCCGGTTGGTGTTGATGAACTCTTCGATAAACGACAGGCAGAATCCTGTCAGCAGACAGTATATGAGATCGGAGATGGCTGCGCCCACTCCGGTGTAGAACCCGGAAAGACGCCCCTTGTCGAGGGTTCTCTGGATGCAGAATATGCCCACGGGTCCCATCGGCGCCGACACCACGATGCCGATGATGACACCCTTCAAGATCATGAAAAGCAATTCTTCCAGCATAAGCCTTATGGTCAGTTGTGAATGATGTATCCTCCTCCGCCGGCGCGGTCACACACGTATCGGCGCAGCGCATATTTGTGCTTGCCGTCGAGAGCCGGTCCCGACACGGGACTGCCTCCCGCCACCACCACATCGTAGTGCGACCCGCATTTCGGGCATACCGCCTCGAGGTTGCTCTGGTCCACATAGACGCGCACCGTGCGGCTGCGCTCCACCGGACACGACAGGTCGTAGGCGAGCGGCACGTTGGGCTCGGAGGTGAAGGGGTCCATGCCCCCAATCAGCAGTACGCCTCCGAAACCGGTGTAGGAGTTGGCGGTATATGGAAAGCCGTCGGGTTTGCGTACTCCCTCGTAGTTGATGAAGTCTCTTGATATACCGACACCCGCCACGCCGTAGGTGTTCCACATCCCCGCGCCCGAGAGGTTGATGTATACCGGCAGCGAGGGTATGCGGTCGTCGTCGACCTGCGCGCATGAGCACAGGAGCGGCAGCGACAGCATTGACGCCGTCAGCATCCGGATGATGCCTCTGATATATCGGGGAAGGAACCGGGTCATGAAGTATGGCGGTTCAGAAAGGTATGGAGCGGAGCACCTGCGCGAACTGCTCTGTCATCTTCTGCATGGGCCCGGAAATCATCGGTCGCAGCATCGCGGGAATCTCGAGGTCTACCTGCGCCATGGCGCGGCTGGTGATGTCGTCGACAGGGGCTATCGACAGAAGGAGCGAGAGGGGCACCGGTGTGCCTTCGCCCACAAGACGTATCTTGGAGGGAGCGGTCTTCTCCACCATCTTCAGACGGATGGAGCCCACGGGGCCGCCGGGGAGCTCGATGCTGTCGCCGGTGATCTTCACGTTGTCGAACAGCTCTTTCTTGTCGGCGGGGATGCTTTCTGCCGGAACCTTGTCGAGGAGTCCTCTGAGCGACTCAAGGTCGGAGAGACGGTCAAACACACTCTGCGCGGATGCCTTGAGTGTCACTTCTTCACTTTTATATGTAGCCATTTTATTGTCTTGTTTTTGGGGGGTATGTTTAATGTCTTTGTCTTGGGTCTGCGGGGGATAAAGGGTCAGAACACGTTGCTGTCCGGCACCCATGCCCCTGGATTCTTGCGCCAGTCGCGGATCGCCTCAGCCTCCTGATTGTCGATAAACCGGATTTTCTCGGCAACCTCGAGCAGAGTGTTGTAGTTGCAGAGCGAAACGATGTTGAGGTTCGCCTCGCGGAATCTCTTCACTGCCATCGGGAACTCATAGTCGAAGAGTGCCGCCATGCCGATGACTTCGCATCCGGCGTTGGACACTGCCTCTACGGCGCGCAGCGCGTTGCCGCCGGTGGAGATGAGGTCTTCGACCACCACCACTTTCCAGCCCGGTTTCAGGTTGCCTTCGATGGTGTTTTCCAGTCCGTGGTCCTTCGGCGTGTTGCGCACGTATGCGAAAGGTAGTCCGGTGGCGTCCGCCGCCAGCAGACCGAATGCTATCGCGCCGTTTGCCACGGAAGCAATCGCCTCCACGTCGGGGAAGGTCTCCAGGATGAGACGGGCAAGTTCGATTTTGATGAAATTGCGGACATCAGGATAAGACAGCGCCTTGCGGTTGTCGTTGTAAATCGGGGAGTTCCAGCCGGAGCTCCACACGAACGGACTGTTGGGCTGAAGTTTTATTGCGCTGATATGCAGGAGTTTTTCTGCGAGCAATTTGTCGGGAGTATTCATAATATAAAGATAATATGACTATATTGGGCAGGCTCGGGGCATGCCCTCAATCCCTGCCAAATTACAAAATTATCACTTTTGGATGAGAAATGCAAATAAAAATTGAGAATTGAGAAATAATTTAGAATTTAGAATTGCTCCTCGGAGTTCTCGGAGTTCTCAGAGAAATTCTAAATTATTTCTCAGTTCTCAATTTTTTTTGTAATTTTGCGAAGTTTTTTTCTGAAGATTGTATGAGATACGTCAGTCATTTGAAAAATGCGTATGGAGATATGGCGCGGGTCGCCTGTTTTTCCATTGTCTTTACGGCGGTCTGTGCATGTGGCGGCGGTGGCGCCGCGGCAGTCAAGGAGACCGGTCGCGAGGAGGTCGAGGCGTTTCATGCCGACAATGACATCGCCATGACGGTCCGCTCGCTTGTCGATGCCGTAAGGGTGGGCGAGTCGCTCGACTCGTCGGTGTATAACTTCTCCGGTATCCTTACCGACGGGCAGGGTACACCTCTATATACAGATGTGGAGGGGAGTCCCGGTGTCTGGAGTGTGCGCGTCAGCGACAGCGACGAGGCGTGCATCAGGAATCTCTATGTCGGCGACCTGATGGCTGAGGATCTCATGAGCTATATCATCGGGTCGCTCGGTCTCAACAGTGCCGACCTCATGACCGCCTACCGCAATCCCTCGAGTGAGGAGGAGCTGATATTTGTCTATGGCATAGGGAATGTCCGTGTGTCATTCTCCATCAAGCCGGCTGACGCCAACGGCATCGAGGGGTGGCTCATGTCGGTAAAGGTGGGCAGGGAGGTCTCCTGACCGAAGTCGGCTCTACTACTTAAAAGTAACATCAATTCGCGCTTGCCGTCCGCAGGATGGTATGCGCGAATCTGCATTTCAGGCATTCGTGGCGGTCGCAGTATTCCTTCCTCAGGTGTATCAGTCCCTGGCTTTCAGCGGCGTCATGCGCCGTCAGTCCCAACGACTGCCAGGTCCTCACAAGGGCGTTTTTCTCTGCCGGGAGCATCCTGAGCAGGCGGCAGGCGTTTTCCTTCATGTCGTGGTCGCCGTGCAGCAGTCCGTAGGTGTAGAGTAGGGGAGCCGCCACGTTTATCAGCAATATGTTTACGCTTCCTTCCGACAGTGTCGGGGGCTGGGCGTCCGTCTGGCAGTCGCTGCCGAAAGTCATCCGGCGGCTCCAGTAGGGGTCAGTTTTCCACTGGAACAGCGGTCTCAGACGGTCGTCGTCGCCGTCGGTGGCGAGTATGCGCTGCAGGAGGTCGGGAGTCGCGGCTGTGGCGGCGGCGAGCAGCGCGATACGCCGGTAGGGGAGGTTCTGCGGACGTGTCCTCCCGAACTTCCACGCCGCCCGGGGTATGGGGCGCAGGGTGTATTTCTGAGCGAGAAACCGGTATTCGCGACACATCAGCTGGTATCTCAGGTCATTCGGATAGAGTGAGGAATCCAGAAGTCCCGCCTGCCCGAAAAAGAGTGCCTCCATCTGAAGGAGGTTGTCGGTGTGGCGTCTCAGATAGTTCAGGTCGAGGCTCTCGGCGAGCATCTCGAAGGGTTCGCCGTTGAGGCCGAACCCGAGACCGCGCGCCAGTGTCACGAAGCAGGTGGTGTTCCAGTCGCCGGTGTGTGCCCTGAGTGTCCGCTCTATCCTTGCCGCTTTCTGCTGCAGGCGTTCCATCGAGAGGCTCTCCATCCAGTCGGTGCGGTGCAGCGAGTCGAGGGTGCGCAGACGTGTGGCGCACCTTATCTCCGGCACTGTCGACGTGAGATATGCGAAGGTGCGGTAGAAGTTTTCCGGGAGCGATACGGCAAGCTGTGGAATCAGTTCGCCGTTGGAGCGCGCCACTCGCGTGTCGGAAACCGCCACCACGTGGAGTATCACGTTGTCGTAGGCGGGGTCGCCGTCATGGCGGTGGCGGTGCCAGTCGGATGCCTTCAGATGTATTTCCACGCTCCCCGCCCATACATGGTCGCCCACCTTCACCTTGGCGTTGAAGAAATCGGGACCGGAGCCGTGGTTGAGTATTCCCGGGTCGAGCACCCGAAGCCGTTCCCCCGTCTCGAGAGTGAGCGGAAGTCCGAGCATTCGGCTCGTCCACAACAGTTGGAATATCTCCTCCATGACTCCGGAAGTGTGGTGGTTGCGTTGCCGTTTACGGTCAGAAACGGTATGAGATGCGGAAGTCTACTGTGGGGTAGACGGGGATTGCCTTCATTAGGTCCATGTAGTCGCCCACCTTGCCGCGCAGGTTCTCGAGGTCGTTGAGCACGGTGCCGTCGTGGGTGGTCACCTTCGGTGTCCCTCCCCAGAACTGCACTCCGGCGTCGAACGACACCTGCCATTTGCCGTCGCTCGTCAGGGCGCCGCCGTAGCCGAAGCCCACATAGGGGCGGAAACGGTTCACTATCGCCTTGGCGCTGACAGTGCCGTCCTTGTCGGGCATCATCATGTAGGGGGTGCCGTCCTTGTAGTCGCCCACATGCACTCCGAGTTTTCCCATCGACAGGAACTGCTCCTGCATCTCCATGGCGATTTCCGGGTCGAGATAGATGTCGTTGAAGATCGGTTCGTCGATTATCTTGTCGATGAAGTCGTCGGCGGTGATGTTGGTATACATGCGGTCATACATGTTGAGGGCGAGCAGCGATGGCATCTCGCTCATCTTGTTGAGGCTCTTGCCCACGGAGTTGCCGCCGTAGAAGAAACCGGCTGTGAAGTGCCAGTGACGGTTGTTTTTGAATGGATACACGTCCACGAGCACCCGCAGGGTGGTCATGGTGGGCTTTGACTCCATGTCCACGTCCTTGTCGATGGTCATGCCGGTCATCTCATACATGGTTTTCTGAATCTTGTCAAACCGTTCGTCGCTGATCTGGCCGTCGGTATAGCTGTCCATGCTGAAGCTCATCGGAATCTTAAACGGGGGCATCCAGTCGAAGCCGACCCTCAGCTTTGCCCAGTCGGTCATGGGGCTGGCGAGTTCGAGACCGAGGCCCGTGGTGCCGATGTTCGCGCCTATCTCTATGGTGTTGAACACATTGTTGTCGTTCATGCTCTTGAAGAGACTTGCGGCGCCTTTCTGGATAGGAGTCTGCTGATTTGTTGCCTGCTGGGAGAACGCGGCCGCCGGCATCAGCAGCATCGACAATGCTAATATTCTGACGGGTAATTTCATTGCTTTTTTGTGGTTTTTGTTCTTATTATTGCTTAAATTGCGAAATTTTCGGCTATAAATATGGCATTGAAAATGCAAATGTAGCAATTTTTTTTCACTTTTCGCTCATCGGGAGGAAAAAAACATCAAATTCCGCTGCACTCCTTAATAAAATCCTCCTCAATGAGTGTTATAAAGAAGACTATGGGCTCCGAGAACTCCGAGGTCTCCGAGAACTCCGAGAACTCAGAGAGCTTTGAGCTCTCCGACAATTGAAATGACTATGTTAGAAAAAAAATCCTGGCAGCCGGACCGCATCATGCGGCGTGAGAATAAGTCAGACTCCGCTATGGGTCTGATGGACTTCGCATTTTCCATCCTCCCCGACGCCAAGCGCGGCGATATCAAGAAGTGGCTGAAATTCGGACATTTCGCAATCAACGGCGAGGTCACGAAAGCCTTCGACGCCCCGGTGAACCCCGGCGCGGAGGTGGCGCTGAATTTCACCCGCCCCTTTCCCGTGTTCAGTCATCCCAGACTCCGCATCGTGTATGAAGACGACGATATCATCGTGGTCGACAAGGGCTACGGACTGCTGTCGGTGTCGTCGGAGACTTCCCGGCGCGACCATATCGAGACCGCATACAGCATTCTCCGCGACTATGTGAAGTCGGTGCATCCCTCGCAGAAGATTTTCATCGTCCACCGCCTCGACCGCGACACCTCCGGTCTGATGGTGTTTGCCAAGACCATGGAAGCCAAGGAGGCGCTGCAGCACAACTGGAACAACATGGTACTCGAGCGCCGTTATGTGGCTCTCCTTGACGGTGTGCCGGATCCCGAGGAGGGGGAGGTGCGCTCATGGCTCTCCGAGACATCGCAGCATGAGGTCTACAGCACGCAGGAGGAGGGTGCCGGCAAACTGGCGGTCACTTGCTATAAGGTATTGAAGAAGGGGAAGGGACGCTCTTTGACGGCGTTCTCGCTCGACACCGGACGCAAGAACCAGATACGTGTGCACGCAGCCGAACTCGGTTGCCCGGTGACCGGCGACCGCCGCTACGGCAACGGCCCCGGCCCGGTGCGGCGTCTTGCCCTCCATGCGGAGACGCTTCGTTTCGCGCATCCTGTCACATATAAGGATATGAATTTTTCGAGTCCCGTACCATCTCAATTCTACAAATATGTCTGACCATTACGACTATATGCCGAAGCCCGAGGGGTGGGTGCCTCCCGAGCCGGAGGTTCCGAAGCCGGCTCCGGAACCGGAGCCCGCGTCGGATGCCGTGGCGGCAAAACCTGCCGCCGCGCCCGAGGTCGCGCCGCCGGAAGCGCCTGAAGACCTGACCGACACCGAGAAGTTTATCACTCGGGTCTCCAATATCCTCTCATGGGTTTTCGTGCCGCTCCTCATGCCGGTCTATGGCATAATCCTCATTTTCACGCTCTCGATACTTTCGATGGCGCCGTTTGACACCAAACTGGTGTTTACGCTGATAGTGTTTGGCGCCAACTTCGTGGTGCCGATGCTTGCGGTGCTGCTTCTGCGGAAGATGGGACTCGTGCAGGACGTCGGGCTCAACGGAAGGGGCGAGAGGACACTCCCCTATATCATCACGGTGCTATGCCTGGGAGGCACCGCCTTCTTCCTGTATATGAAGGGAGCGCCGCTTTGGGTGGCGATGTTCTTTGCCGGCGGTGCCTTGGCGGCGCTGGTCAACTTCCTGGTCAATTTCCGCTGGAAGATCAGCGCACATGCCGCCGGGATGGCGGGAATAGTGGCGATGCTCATCCAGATCATGAAGGAAGGGTCACCTTCCGGCGACATCACATGGTGGATAGTGGCGTCGATCATACTTTGCGGCATGCTCTGCTCCGCCCGGGTATGGCTCGGGCGCCACACGCTCATGCAGGTCATCGCCGGCTCAGCTGTCGGATTCATCTGCGTCTGGATGCTGAGCCTTGTTTAAATTCTAAATTATTTTCAATTCTCAATTTTTTTTGCTATCTTCGCGGTTCGGATTTAGATTACTCACCTTTAATATTACTTATCTTTTGTAAAGTTATGGAATCTCAGGAAAATAAAAATCAGCTTCAGATCCAGCTCCGTCCCGAAATCGCAGACGGCAAATTCTCCAACCTCGCAATGATCGGCCACGGCCCCAACGAGTTTCTTATCGACTTCATCTTCGCAGCTCCGGGTATGCCACAGGCTCCCGTGGTGAGCCGCGTCATCATGACTCCGGAAAACGCCAAGCAGCTCCTTCGCGCCCTCAACGACAACATCCTCAAATACGAATCCGTCTACGGCGACATCCAGCCCCGCAAACCCCAAGCCCAGACCGGCTCCGGCTTCAATCCCAACCCAGGCTCCAACTTCAGCAATAACTGATAATTAATTAGTAATTAGTAATGTTGAAATTGCTCACGTCGATTACAAAATCAATAAAATGCAAAATCAATAAAAAGCAAAATCAATAAAAAGCAGACCAATACTCCCCAACCATAATATTGCCAAATTACGAAATTACTAATTACTAATTACTAATTAC
>JAGAJP010000016.1 GCA_017626045.1 Muribaculaceae bacterium
CAGTTGACAATCGACTGCGATTTTTTTGCGAAAGCCTGCGAGGATGCCGGACTCAAAGTGAGATAGCGGACCTTGAGATGAAACGCCCCGCAGGCATGAGTCGAAACAAGTTCTGCAAGTACATGAAGTTCAACCGCAGCAACTTCTATTACAAGCCGAAGGGCGAATCCGGTCTCAATCTGAGGATAATGGAGATAATAGACGAGTATTACCTTGACCATCCGACGACGGGCGTGAAGACCATGACAATGGTTCTCCGCGAGAAGGACTATACCGTCAACGAAAAGCGTGTGCGCCGGCTTATGCGTAAGATGAACCTCATGGCCATCTATCCGCAGAAGTGTCTCTCAAAGGGCGGCAAACCCAAATACCTGCATCCCTACCTGCTGCGCAATCTGGAGATAACACACCGCAACCAGGTATGGAGCACCGACATCTCCTACATCCGCATGATTGGCGGCTTCATGTATCTCTACGCAATCATAGACGTCTATAGCCGTTATATCGTGGGATGGAAACTGAGCAACACGCTCTCGTCCGACAACGTGCACGAGATGGTAAAGGAGTGTATTCGCAAGTTCGGCGCTCCTGAGATTATCAACACGGACCAGGGCTCGCAATACACCACAAAAGCATGGGAAGACCTCTTGAAAGAGAACGGAATCCTCATCAGCATGGATGGCCGGGGCCGCTGCAAGGACAACATATGGATAGAACGCTTCTGGCGCACTGTCAAGCAGGAATACGTCTATATCAATCCGACCGACTCTGTCGTGGAGCTGCGTCAGGGGATAAGCGACTACATCGAGTTCTACAACTACGAACGCCCCCATCAGAGCGTCGGATAAATCCTTCCGGCCCGAAGCTACGGATTAATCGCATAAAAATTTGGACAATAATGGAAAAAGAACTAATTTTGTGGTGGAAAAACAAAAACCTTGACTTGTCAAGGTCGGGGCAAAGAGGAGGAGTTGGCCTCCGCCGCTTCTCCCTTTGTTCTGAAAATTATTGAAGTTTAACCCCCTGTCGAAAAACGGGGAATAGTATAATATTTGCGGCTTTGATTTTGAAAAGACCTATGGCGAAATAGGCAAAGGCTTTCTCGAAGTACATCATAAACGTCCTATATCTACGTATGATGAAGAGCATGAAATACCTCAATCAGAACTTGTAGCTTTATGCTCAAATTGCCATTCTATGGTTCATAGAAGAAAAGAGGCAATGGATGTTGATGAACTCAAAAACATAGTACAGAACAAACAAAATAATTAAATCCAGAAAAGAAGTTTAGTCTAAGACCACATATGGCTTTGAATAACTGCATATTTGAAGAGTTGCTGAAGGCTGCACATCCTAAACGCGGTCTATTTGTAATACCATTACCTACAGGTTCTGGTAAGACTTATAATTCATGCCTATTGATGGCAGAAGAATTAAAGAAGGAAGATGCTCGTCGTATTTTCTATGTAACAGATGCGAAAAAACAGTTGGATGCTACCGTAGAAGACATCAAGAAGAATTTGACCAAAAGCGGTATCAAACTTCAGAAGCATGACATTCTTCGTGTTTATTCGCAAGAAGAGCAATGGGAAAGAGCGTTTACCGATCCTGACATCCTTCAGAAGATGGAGGCAAATCCTCTTTTCCAAGGAGATAAGGCTTTTGTCAACTTGAAGCGACTTTATACATATAATGACGTAACAGAAGGAATTACTGAGGAGATTGCAAAGAATCGTTCGCGTCTTATTGATAAGGTGTGCAAAGAAGCCCTTATTCCAATTCGTCAGAAATATAAGAATGAAACAGACGAGGTTATAGCCTCTCACATCCTTCGAGAATATTCAATACTGGAGGAACTATATCCAGAATTACTATTTTATAAGAGCAAGATCGTTGTATTGACTGCATCCAAGCTGCACACAACAGCTTCTCCAAAATTGGTGCGTAAAGGCACACAGCCTTATTGGAAGCATATTGAGGACTCGCTTGTCATTGTTGATGAATCCGACCGCGTAAAGGAAGCTGCTATGAAACGTCTGTTCGATTGCGAATGTGGCAGAAGAAGACGTTTCAATTTCTGGGGCTTGTGCTATTTTATCTGCGAACATTATGAAGAAGTTCTGGATATGCAAAGAATGCCTGAATGGGTCGAACATAAGGACAACATACAGGCAATGCTTCAGGCAATTAAAAAGAAGAAGGAATATCTGATTGATGAAATTGCTCCTCAAAAGATGCTTAGCGGCTTGGAATTGAACGAGAATGTAAATCGTGGCAATTTTATCTTTTATGACGAAGATCAGACATTTTCAGCAGAGAATTTCGTTTTGTCCATTCACAACAAGAAGGAGGAAAATGTCTCATACCTTCAACCAAAACAGATGTTGAAGAGTCAGAATGACAACACCCTTTCATTCGCGGCAAATCGTATCATTCTTTTCCTGAAGAATTTTGTTCAGATAGTAGATAAACATGCGGAAGAGTATGCTCGAATAGAGAATGAACTCCGTAAAAAGAAAAGCTACGAGACTTCTGTAGATCTTGAGGGTGAGCGTGCCTTTGACCATATTATTAAATATATGGGTATAAACGAAGGTAATACAGAATACCGACAGGCTCTACAAGAGTTGCGTTGTGGAACAAATTTTGAAACTCCTCACTCAAAAGACAAGGAGGTCGAGAGTAGGTCTATCTATGATAAAGGTATAAGTTTCATAGAGGTATACTCTCTTGACAATGATCGCTATTCTTGTTGTTTCGATTATCACGAAATGAGGTGTATGCCTGAGAACGTGTTGCTCGACATAGTTAACCATAACCGAGTGATTATGTGTAGTGCTACGGCTGACAGTCAAAGTCCAGTACATAACTATGACTTCAACTATATTGCTAAGCAAGGAGTAAAGGTTGAGAAGATTGACAATGAAGCATTAGAGAGAATCGAAGATTATATAGCCCTAAATTATGCTAATCCTGATGTAAACTTTTCCATCTATAAAGAGGAGAATACCAACCCCAAAGAAAAGATTGAAGAGTTTATTGGCAAATGTAATCAGGCTGTCAAAGATTGTCTTGATTTCGTTTCTACAGAAAGGAACACCTTTGATAAGAACAATTCTGCCAGAATTGTGAATATGCTGAGTCACTATATGGATTTCATAGAAAATCCTAACGCAAAGGCTTGGCTCTATTTTCAGCCATTCTCATATTCAGGTAAGAGTAGCATCGGAATAAAGAAGGCACTGAACATTCTTCAGCAGGCAAGAAGAACCAAACGTGGTGAAAAATTCGATGAAGATTCAATGGATGAACATGCCATTGATGATGGGAAGACCCGCAGACATGCAGATATATATCCGAAACTGAATGTGTGCTTCCTTAGTGGAGAGTACTTCAAGAAAGACCTGGAGGAAGTAGAGAAGCTTTTGAAGGAAGATCCTAAGTTAAAGATGTTCTGTTTCGTATGTTATCAGTCAGGTGCAGTGGGAGTAAATTATCTGTTTGAAA
The DNA here is from genome assembly GCA_017626045.1 of Muribaculaceae bacterium. Lineage (GTDB taxonomy): Bacteria > Bacteroidota > Bacteroidia > Bacteroidales > Muribaculaceae > Lepagella. The sequence goes on from JAGAJP010000016.1 coordinate 3,508, forward strand.
CGGATAGTAAATACAGGAAAAAACATTGTCTGGAAGCCCCAAATACCAAAGATCGAAAAGATACACGATGTAATTTCGATGGTATAATTATGGATAAGCCTACAAACTTTATCCCTTTGATTGAAGTGGATGACTACCTGAAGGCTTGTATATCATTGAGTATATTGGGCACAGACAATCAATTAGAACTAAAAGAAAAATCTGACTTCCAACGTGCATTGCTTCGACGCAGACACCACCGTATTGTGGATGAACTGAGCGAAATCATGAAAGGTCGTGAGATCCAAATTAAAGCAGCATTGAAAGAAACTCCAGCTTTTGATGCGTTTTGTCTACGATGGGCTGTACAAGCCTTGGGGCGTATAACTCGCTCAACCATCTACAATAAGTCAATTCATGTTGCTATTGGTGAGGATATGGCTTACTCTATGGTGACGGCAAAGAAACCTGAGGTGCAGACAGACCTGCTCAAACATGTTTTGAAAGCTATCAATGAAAATCAAAATATCATTAACCGCTTTGAGTGCAATGAGGAGGAATCGGATATAACTTTCAACAATGATGAGCATCGTAGAGATAGATACATTAGTGAGTTGGTCGGTATAAGTTTCAAGGGTACGGATAAGTATGCCTGTCAGATACGCGAAAGATTACATTCGATACGTGAGTATGTAATGAAAAATCCTGAGTTTGACAATAGAAACGATATTGACCCGTCAATGCGAATGTTTTATATCCAGTCTGTTGAAGCACAAGCAAAAAATCGAAGTTATTCAGATGCGAGTGTACATCTAGATGCAATCATGAAGCAAGTATTTATTCGACAATACTTTGAGACTAATGGATATTGTACGTCATGGAAAGGCAAATCATGGGTTATTTCGCCACAAGTTATCCAACAGGTATATATCGGTTACTTTGGAGAGCAAGTGTTTAAAGCAATTCTTGAAAATGCAGCCTGTAAGGTAGGAACACTTCCTGAAAAAATCTGGGAGCGTGCAGACTGGGTAGTCAATGAAAATTTGTATGTGGATGTGAAATTTATGTCTGATAGTGACTTTAATCAGCATGTCAATGCTCAATCATGGGATAGAAAGATTCGAGAATGTGGTGGCTGCTATGTTGTAGTTAATGTTCCTCGATATGCTGGTAACTATTCATACACACACACTATACAACTTGAAAGTGGTGCGAACCTGCCAATCATCAATGGTCTCATTGATGTTGAGACTGGTGCAGTCCTTGACAAAAACGTTCAGGCAATCCTCGAAAAGATAAACATCGTATAAACTACAATGGAAAAGATTAGAACCAATCATATAAAAGTCGATTTCCTCTGGAATGAGTTCCTGGAGGATTTCGACTTGTACAAGATAGAATACTCCGATGCCTATGACTTTGACAACAACTTAGGTATCTATTGTAAATTGGAAGGACTATGCCCTAATAGTTCTGTCTGTGCGTTCAATAAGATGGTCAAAGAAGGAAATGCAGATGCCCCAACCAAACATCGCATATTCCTTTTTGCATCGGCAAAAAAGGAAGGTATCACTACAACCGTGCTTCAAGAACGACTTGAAAAGGTTAATGTTAAGATAAAGCAAATCTGTTACAACCCAGACTATAGGGAAGGAATTTATCCACACAACATGCTTAACCTGCTGCTATCCATGATGCCAAATAAAGACAAAACTCTAAGTTACGCACATGGTAAGCTCATCTGTGGTACTTGCAGTAGCCTGTATAATAAAGGAAAAAAGCAAGGTGAAGAACTTGGCTTGCAGTTAGAGTTTGCTTACGGTGGTTTGCTTCAAGCCCATACTAGCACATTTGCAGAGGCTGATAAGGTTGAAAATTCCAAGAAGAAGGATTCTTTAGTTTATCATCTTGAATTTGGTGATGAACGCATTTACTTCTCGTCTCAAAAAAAGAAAGGTACTAAAGAGTATTATAATCATCCTTCCATATTCAGAAAGAACAATAAGAATCGAATTCCATTCTTGGATTTCAGTGATATTGGCCATTTGGAGGAATCACAGGCTTATATTATTTCTTCTGTGCTGAATGAATTTCTGTGTACTTACTCTAAATATATTTCCGTAGATCATATTGTTTATCAAGCTCCTCATTTATTGCAAGCACAGGAAGCTGAGTTCAAGAACGAAGACGAATTAGTTCGTAATATGCTTTCCTCATCCTGGATAGACATTTCCTGTCATACCAAAGAAGAGGGCGTAGAGGAACGTCGTGCTTTGATAGAGGAGAAGTCAAAAGCATACATCAACAAACTGTTTAAGACTGGCTTTGAAGGAACATTCTCCAAGACGAAGGGCAAGGATAGAATATGTATTCGTATCGTTGGCGATAAGGATCTGGAAGCAGAGTTGTCAACAGCAAAACGAAAATCAAAAGATAAACATCGCCTTCAGGAGAAATTGGATCTTATGGAGAAACAGATTCCTGTGCAAGACTCAATGATAGGTTCGGAGATAAACGATGCGACAATCAAAAATATCTTTCGCCAAATTCTGATTAAGAGAAATTGTCTGCAATCTACCTTACCTCAGGCTATGATTGAGCGTTTCAAAGGCTGTGTTATTACTTATGCAGAAAGTAAAGTTAAAAGCAAAGATTACTACTTTGCTCAAATGACTATTTATAATGATGGTCAACTTTCTTATAGGGATATTGAGAAAAAAATACCACAGGACGGTGTTATCTCAGTACTGGATGCAAACTTCGAGATGCACGAATATCAAATACCTGATTTTAGGAAGGGATATAACAAGGATTTTATCTATTGCATTGAGAAGGATGGGGTCAGGTATAGCATTTATGATACCGAAGAGTATATCTTCCCTGAATTAGATGAGATGACTCGTGCCTTGAAAGAATTGAAGGACACTATTGTACCAGCCGAAGCATATCAACTATTGATGGATAATGTACAGTCAGCAAGTGCAAAGGCATTATGCCAGCAACGTATGCGTGAATACAAGGACGGCGTTCAACACAATTCGTTCTATAAGGATATTAAGGTCATAGGTAAAGAAGACGGAGTAACAAGGAAACTCATGCGTTTAGTTACTAAAGAATTAGGCATCAAACAAGGTCAGGACTTTCGTACAGCCGCTCGCCGTGAGGAAACATTGGGTGCTTGTGTCAATGTTCATTATTGGAAGTATTCATCCAATACGTGGATGTATTGTGCAGGTCCAAATCCAAGTGGCAATTTTAGTTCTATCGACAATAAGATTCACGTTCGTGAATTAGTTTGCGATCAGAGTCCTGATGAAACTTTCGTCAATGAGTTGATTTGCTCTTTGGGTGATGGCTGGAATAAGATAAATGAGTTCTCCGTCCACCCTTCAATTTTCAAGTTCCTGAAGGAACGCTTGGAAATATACAAGGCGAAAGAACAACTCGATGAATTATCCAAAAAGAATTAAAGAAATGAATACATACTTGGTTGAACTAATTAGCGATCTCGACGAACAAGTCTCGGTCTATGTAGAAGCTAAAGATGAATCTGAAACAGTAGCCATTGGTCAAGGATTATAAGGATCTGGTGACTTTGATTGGGTCATTGCTGGATGTGCCCGTCGGGAGCGTGCTGCTCCACAATATGAAATATCTAAAGAGAACAAACGAATAATCATTATGCTGCATGCATTCTTTTTCAGTCCATCTGAAACAACGCGTAAATATGCCAAGGTAATGACAGATGCCTATGGCGGGGAATCACAACTGATAAACCTGACTCATGGGCCGTGCGAGGTTGAATGTGAGCTTGTGGACTTTTCCGTACATTCCTGCACAAAAAGCGTGTCGGAGTGTGTCGAAAAAATAGGTGGTAAACCCTGATATCTCAAGGATTTACCACCTAATTATCTAATAGTTAAGCGTATCGGGATTAGTCCTCGATAGCAGCCTGCGCCGCTGCAACGCGGGCGATGGGCACGCGGAAAGGTGAGCAGCTGACGTAGTTCATGCCGAGTTTAGCACAGAACTTGACAGAGCTGGGCTCGCCGCCATGCTCACCGCAGACACCGACCTTAAGGTCCGGATTAGTGCTGCGTCCTTTCTGTACTCCCATTGCCACAAGCTGGCCTACGCCTTCCTGGTCAAGAACCTCAAACGGATCGACCTTGAGGATGCCAAGCTCCTTGTAGTGCTTGATAAACTTAGGAGCGTCGTCGCGACTGTAGCCGAATGTCATCTGTGTAAGGTCATTGGTGCCAAACGAGAAGAACTCTGCCACTTCCGCGATCTGATTTGCTGTGAGGGCTGCGCGCGGAACCTCAATCATTGTTCCGACTTTATAAGGCACTGTCTCGCCTCTTTCCTCAAACACCTTGGCAGCTGTAGTGTTGATTACGTTTGCCTGATGCTGAAGCTCCTTGAGCGTACCTACGAGCGGCACCATGATTTCAGGATAAACCTTGATACCTTTCTCCTTGCAGTTGAGCGCTGCCTCGATGATGGCGCGTGTCTGCATTTCTGTGATTTCAGGATAGGTGATGCCGAGACGGCAGCCACGGTGTCCGAGCATCGGGTTGAACTCCTCGAGTGAGTCTACCTTAGCCTTCACTTCCTCAAGTGTCAGACCCATTTCCTCTGCCATTTCTTTCTGAGTAGCGGTCTGATGAGGAACGAACTCATGCAACGGCGGGTCAAGCAGACGCACTGTCACGCCATATCCGTCCATTGCCGTGAAGATACCTTCGAAGTCGCCACGCTGCATGGGGAGCAGTTTGGACAGAGCAATCTTGCGTCCCTCAACGTCGCTTGCAAGAATCATCTCGCGGATCGCCTTGATGCGGTCACCCTCGAAGAACATGTGCTCCGTACGGCAGAGACCGATACCCTGTGCTCCGAACTTGCGAGCCTGGATTGCATCGCGAGGAGTGTCGGCGTTAGTACGTACAAGACACTTTGTGAACTTGTCAGCGAGGTTCATGATAGCTGCGAAGTCTCCGCCGAGTTCGGGCTCTGCTGTCGGAACCTGTCCGTCATACACATCGCCAAGCGAGCCGTTGAGAGAAATCCAGTCTCCTTCATTATATACATTTCCGCCCATCTCTACAGTCTTTGCCTTGTAGTCTACGCGGATTTCGCCTGCGCCTGACACACAGCATTTACCCATGCCGCGGGCTACCACTGCGGCGTGACTTGTCATACCGCCACGCATTGTAAGGATACCCTGTGCCACTGCCATGCCACGAAGGTCTTCCGGAGATGTCTCGATGCGCACAAGAATAACTTTCTTTTTCTTTTCAGCCCATGCCTCTGCGTCATCAGCAGAGAACACTACCTGGCCACAGGCTGCACCCGGAGATGCGGGAAGACCTTTGGCAACAACTTTGGCGCGCTTGAGAGCAGCCTTGTCAAAGACGGGATGGAGAAGTTCGTCGAGTTTCTGAGGCTCCATGCGGAGGAGTGCAGTCTTCTCGTCGATCATGTTCTCACGAAGAAGATCCATCGCTATCTTGACCATTGCGGCACCGGTACGCTTGCCGTTACGGGTCTGGAGCATCCAGAGCTTGCCATTCTGAATGGTGAACTCCATATCCTGCATATCGCGGTAATAGTCTTCAAGACGGTTGGCGATAGCGATAAGTTCGGCGGCGCAGTCAGGCATTGTCTCTTCAAGAGCGGGGTATTTGGATGCGCGCTCTTCCTCAGTGATGCCCTGGAGCTGAGCCCAACGGCGTGAGCCTTCGATTGTGATCTGCTGAGGAGTACGAACACCTGCCACGACATCCTCGCCCTGAGCGTTGATGAGATACTCACCGTTGAATATATTCTCGCCGGTGGCTGCGTCACGGCTGAACGCTACGCCTGTTGCGGAATTGTTGCCCATGTTGCCATATACCATAGCCTGAACATTTACGGCTGTTCCCCATTCCTCGGGTATCTGGTTCATACGGCGGTAGAGGATGGCGCGTTCGTTCATCCAGCTGTCAAACACAGCGCAGATTCCTCCCCACAGCTGTTCCCAAGCTGATTCGGGGAAGTCCTTGCCGGTATATTCCTTAACGGCAGCCTTGAACCTCTTTACGAGTTCCTTCAGGTCATCGACATCGAGTTCTGTATCGAGTTTCACGCCCTTGGCTTCCTTCATTTCGTCCATGATTGCCTCAAACGGATCGATATCCGTCTTGCTCTTGGGCTTCATGCCGAGAACGACATCGCCATACATCTGCACGAAACGACGGTAGCTGTCCCATGCGAAGCGCGGATTGCCGCTCTTCATAGCCATAGTCTCAACCGTTGCGTCATTCATACCAAGGTTCAGGACGGTGTCCATCATGCCGGGCATCGACGCGCGAGCGCCGGAACGTACCGACACAAGCAGAGGATTTGCAGGGTCGTCAAACTTATTTCCGGTAAGCGACTCGATGTGGGCTATGGAAGCCTTGACATCTTTCTCGATGTCTGCCACAACCTTGTCTCTTCCATACTGGGTATACTCTGTACATACTTCTGTTGTAATGGTGAATCCGGGAGGCACAGGCATTCCCAACAGATTCATTTCAGCAAGGTTTGCGCCCTTGCCGCCAAGAAGATTTCTCATCTCGGCATTACCTTCGGCTTTTCCGTTGCCGAACGTATACACTTTTTTTGCCATTGGTTTGTATTATTATTATAATTCAGTCTTAAGGTTATATACACCCTTGTTCTACATATTTTATTTAGTCTGGTCCGAAGCCGAGGTGCTTACTGACACCTTGCCACACCTATAATATTACGGTGCGCTACGGATATGTGTGCAAATTTAATAAAAAACTAAATAACATCCTAACAATTCCACGTATAATTTGTCTAAAATTCATATTATATGGTCTTCTTTTTTATATTTTCGCTTTTGTCTGCTTATTTTTGACCAATCCTAAACATTTTTTTATTAATTTTGTAAAATGAATAAGAAGGCCTGTGCATTATATATTGAAAACCTGAAGATGAAAAGATATATTCTGAGCGCCGCCTGCGCTTTATTTGCATTGTCGGGAGCTTTGGCTGCTCCCAAGGAAATCAAGCTCCCCAAGGTTTCGATCGCGGGGCAGGAATATTATGTCTATGAAGTTAAGAAAGGCGACTCTCTTTACGGCATTTCCAATCGGTATGGATGGGATGTCGACAGACTCACATCACTTAATCCCTCCCACAGCGTCAGGCTCGAAAATGGAGCGAAAATTTATTTCCCCGTTAATGACATTCCGGTCTCTTCCGATTCAGACCCCGAGGAGTTCGTTCTCCCGGAGACATATCCTGTGATTCAGCACATAGTTAAAAAAGGTGATTCTGTATATTCCATAGCTAAAATATACGGAGTGCCTGTCGATGTGATATACACCTATAATCCGGATACAAAGAGCGGACTAAAGAGAGGTTCAGTAGTGACTATTCCTCAAAAGGCAGGTCCCATCAATGATGGCTCGTCGTTCTTCTACTATACAATCCGCCCGGGCGACACCCTTAACGACATCGCTTCGACATACAACACTTCCGTTGAAAATCTTATGCGTGACAATAAAGGTCTATCGGAATATAAGTTCGAGGTCGGCGACGTGCTTCGTGTGCGCGTGAATTCCAATAAGGGAAAACTCATGACCGAAACGGTGGATGAAACTCATGTTGACCATCTCGAGACAGTAAAGGCAGCTAAAAATGATTCCTGGGAATCTATCTCGGAAAGAACCGGAGTGGGAGTGGATGACCTCCTCGAGGCAAATTCAGGAACTAAACTTAAGAAAAACGCATCGATTGTAGTGCCGGTGATGGTGACTTCCCAGGTGGAAAAAGAAGTCGCGTTTGCCGACAAGAGGGAGGAGTCTCCGGAAGGACGTCTCGAAATATATAAGGAAGTACATTCCATCAAACCTGCAGACAGCATCTCTGGACTCAACTCATTGGTCAGCGTGGCGCTTATCATCGAGGATCCTAAATCCAAACGCGACAATGAGTTTACAAGAGGCTCTCTCCTCGCTTTAGACAAGCTTAAGAACTCCGATTTCAAAATCAATCTTAAGGTGATTCAAGACAATAAGTCGGCTTCAGATTCCGTTGCGGTGACTAATGGTATCATAACTTCTCTCGACAGCTTCAATCCCGATCTGATTGTGGCAACATACGAAAAGAATTTCCCTGTATGGCTTGCTGACTACGGAGATAAAAACGCAACTGAAATAATAAACGCATTTGATGTAAAAAACGAACTATATCTTGAGAATCCATCCATCATACATCTGCTCACGCCTTCGCCATATTTCACGGAGGAAGTGGCTGAATGGGTCTCTAATTCATTCGGAGACAAAACTCTTGTGATGGTGGGTAAGGAAGATCCTGAAGATGCTTTCGCTGCCTCCATAATAGAAAAATACGGCAACAGAAAGCCGACTTTCGTGACAGTGGATAAACTCGCCGAAATGTCAATCGATGATGACGGATCGTATCTTTTCTATGGATTCCCTACCGGACGCGATGATGTCTCGGCTATGCTTACCGCAGTAGCGTCTCTTGCCGAAAGTCATCCACTCGCGCGCATGAAAGTGATGGGACGCCCGAGCTGGATCACTCTCGCCGATGCACTGAAGGATCAGTTCGCCGCAACTGAAGTTCATTTCCCATCACGCTTCTTTTTTGATCCTTCGGGAAAAGCGGGAAAAGACTTCATAGCAGACTATTCGGCGGAATACGGCCACGGTCCTATTCGAAGTTACCCGACATACGCTGCAGCCGGATATGACATAATGAGTTATTTTATCCCAGGACTTGCATCGAACAACGGCGATTTCAACATGCCGCTATCAGACGGCAAGGAACTTCAGACTCCTATCAGTCTTGAACGTGTAGGAAACTGGGGTGGCTTCTTCAATCCATCGGCATATATCATCAGATATACGAACTATGGTGATGTCGAGAAAATCCTAATCAGAAAGTGAAGATGAAAAGGATTCTGTTTCTGATTATTAGTCTCGCCGCCTTTTGCGCCGGCGCTAAAGCGCAGACCCACTTCGACTCGCGTGTCGACATTGGCGTGAGGGGAGGAGTTACTCTTTCAGAGGTTATGTTTAAGCCCTCCATAACCCAGAAGTTCGGTCTCGGCTACACCGCAGGATTAATGTTCCGATACACAGAGGAAAACCATTTCGGCATTATCGCCGAGGTCAACCTTGTTCAGCGCGGATGGGCGGAGAAGTTCGAGGATCAGCCCTACAGCTATCAGCGGATTTTGAATTATATTGAGGTCCCTGTGATGTCTCACATCTATTTCGGCAATCGCGGCAAGTTCTTTTTCAACGCCGGTCCTGAAATCGCTTTCTTTGTAGGCGACAAAATAAAAAGCAATTTCGATTACCGCGACACCGCATCGATTCCGGGATTCAACGACAAGAATCGCCGAACAGATCAACTCGCAATGGATGTAAGTCAGAAAATTGACTTCGGTATTGTTGCCGGTCTCGGAGGAGAGTTCAGCATTAACCGCCATAATGCACTTAACGTTGAGGCTCGTGTTTTCTATGGCATCGGCAACGTTATGCCATCCGGCAGGCAGGACAAGTTCTCGGTTTCCAACCAGCTGAGCATCGGGGTTACCGCCGGCTATTGGTTCAGGGTGAAATAAGCACCCGTTCCATGTCGTCCGACATTCTCCTGCGCAGACGCTCCAGCTCGGATGTGCGCCTCCGCAATGCAGCCCTTAGTCTCTGGGCATCCACTTTGTCATGGCATACACCCGACGACGAGGACTCTCTCGTCGCTTCATGAAGTCGGCTCTCAATACCTCCTATGATTCCTTTCAACACCTTCTCACGCTCGCTGTCACTCTCATATCTCTTCTTGATGGCGAGCAATTCACACATCTCCGAATCAAGTCGCGCGGCCTTTGCGTCAGACTCCATTCTCATTACATTGCGCCGCGCACTCGCTATCGCATTCCATATTCTGCGAAATGGATTTTGGTTATAGATCCGGTATTCTTCATTCATGGCTTCCATTCTGTAGACTTGTTTAGGTTTCCAAACGCGAATTTAGCACGCTTCACTGCCAACATCTTGCACCGTCATGTTAAAAAAAATTAATGAGACTGAAATTTCTCGTAAAATTGCACTAACTTTGTAGTGATTTTGAAAATACTCTAATAATTTTAAATAATGGTAAATGCTTTATTTTGGCTTGTGCCCGCTTCCTCTTTAATTGCGCTGGCACTTGCATTCTACTTCTTCAGATGGATGAAGCATCAGGATGAGGGCACCGATCTCATGCGGAAGATTGCTTCACATGTGAGGAAAGGAGCCATGTCCTATCTTCGTCAGCAATACAAGATTGTGACAGGTGTATTCCTATGTCTTGTTGTTCTGTTCTCTATTATGGCCTATGGCTTCGGAGTTCAGAACGAATGGGTGCCGGTGGCTTTCCTGACCGGTGGGTTCTTCAGCGGTCTTGCCGGTTATCTCGGCATGAAGACTGCGACCTATGCGTCGGCAAGAACCGCCAGCGCTGCTCGCGATTCCCTTGACTCGGGCCTCAGAGTGGCGTTCAGATCCGGTGCTGTGATGGGTCTCGTGGTTGTGGGTCTCGGGCTGCTCGACATCTCTTTCTGGTATCTCATTCTTAATTGGGTAGTGGATCTCCCGAGCACGCAGAAACTCACTATGATCACTACAACAATGCTTACTTTCGGCATGGGAGCGAGCACTCAGGCGCTTTTCGCCCGCGTGGGAGGCGGCATTTACACTAAGGCTGCCGATGTTGGCGCTGACCTTGTGGGAAAGGTTGAGGCAGGCATTCCCGAAGACGATCCGCGAAATCCGGCAACTATTGCCGACAATGTGGGCGACAACGTGGGTGACGTCGCCGGCATGGGAGCCGATCTCTATGAGTCTTACTGCGGTTCTATCCTCGCCACTGCCGCCCTTGGCGCAGCCGCCGGAGCCGTAGGTTTCATGGACGCGGAACCGGGAAGCGTGGAACTGCAGACAAAAGCGGTTATGGCGCCGATGCTCATAGCTGCTGTCGGAATCCTGCTTTCAATAATCGGTATTTTTGCCGTGAAGACTAAGGAGAATGCTTCAATGAAGAATCTCCTCGGGGCGCTTGCCACCGGTACCAATCTTAGCTCCGCTCTTATCGTGGGCGCAACTTTCCTTATTCTATGGGTACTCGGCATTCCTAACTGGGTCAATATTGCCTTCGCTGTCGTGGTGGGTCTCCTTGTGGGCATTGTGATTGGCCAGGCTACTGAATACTATACTTCCCAGTCATACCGTCCTACAAAAAAACTTGCTGAGAGCGGCACTACAGGTCCGGCTACCGTAATCATTTCAGGTGTCGGTCTCGGCATGGTGTCTACTGCCATCCCGGTGATTGCCGTGGCTTTCGGAATTATAATGAGCTACTGGCTGGCTTCCGGTTTTGATTTCTCCAACATTTCCTGGGGACTTTACGGTATAGGCATTGCCGCTGTTGGCATGCTCTCGACACTTGGCATAACTCTCGCGACTGACGCGTACGGACCGATTGCCGATAATGCCGGCGGAAACGCGGAAATGAGCGGTCTCGGAGAACATGTCAGGAAACGCACGGATGCTCTTGATTCTCTTGGCAACACTACTGCCGCTACCGGTAAAGGTTTTGCCATCGGTTCCGCAGCTCTGACAGGACTTGCGCTTCTGGCTTCATACGTTGAGGAGATACGAATGGGGCTCCACCATATAGGAAGGGAATACATTCAGGTCGGCACTACTATTGACCCTGTAAGCATGAACGAGGTGCCCCGCATGATTGCGCTCAACGAGGCTTCTTTCCGCGATTTCATGGTGGCTTATGACGTGAATCTGATGAATCCATTAGTGCTTGCCGGAATGTTTGTCGGCGCTATGATGGCGTTCCTCTTCTGCGGTCTCACCATGAACGCTGTCGGACGCGCAGCTGCCCACATGGTAGAGGAAGTAAGAAGACAGTTCCGCGAGATCAAGGGTATTCTTTCCGGAGACGCAGAGCCCGACTATGCTCGATGCGTGCAGATCTCTACAAAAGGCGCCCAGCGTGAGATGGTATTCCCCTCGGTTCTTGCAATTGCGGTGCCTATCATAGTCGGACTGCTTTTTGGTGTTCCCGGTGTCATCGGACTGCTTATCGGAGGTCTGTCTGCCGGCTTTGTGCTGGCTGTGTTCATGGCTAATTCCGGAGGTGCATGGGACAACGCCAAGAAATTCGTTGAGGAAGGCAATTTCGGCGGCAAGGGCAGCGAGGTCCATAAGGCTACTGTCGTAGGCGATACCGTTGGCGACCCGTTCAAGGACACATCCGGTCCGAGCCTCAACATTCTGATTAAGCTGATGTCGATGGTTGCCATCGTAATGGCGGGACTCACTGTCTCCTGGAGTCTCTTCTGACCTTCTTCTTCACTAAATATAAATAATAATGGCGAGCCTCAAACAGCTCGCCATTATTATTTCGCCATCATTATTAATGGTAGTTATTCAAATAAATGCACAATATCATTTCAGCCAAAAATATTGAATTTCAGTTAGTAACAATTATGAATTATGCATTATGAATTATGCATTACTAATCAGTTTCCAAGAGGCTTCTCGATTTTGACAAAAGTCGAAAGCGGCCAATAATAGGTGTCCGGATCATCGGGAGATGAGGGGGAGTATTTCGTATAGGGTTTCAGATGCTTTGCAAGCTCAGGCAGTTTTTCTGCAATCCCTTCCCTTACGCACTTGGCGACTTGATCGGCTCCATAGGTATTGAAGTGGGTATTGTCGGTAAGAGCCTTGTCCTGGCCCTTGAATGTTCCTGCCGGATAATGCACGAGTGCTCGCTTGCTGCCTTCCTCGCCAAGAGTCTCGAAAAGGGTAGTGGTCATTTCTGTGAGGTCTATCATTGGTATTCCCTCGCGCTCTGCAACCTCTCTTACAACCTTCGGATAGTCACCGTGGGTGTTGACATTCTTGCCTCCCTCGAATCTTCTGCGTGCAGTGGGTGTCAGGAACACAACGTTCAGATTCTCCTGTCGAGCCCTGTCGGCGAAAACCTTCAGGTTGTGGGCGAAATTGTAATACGCGCCGCTTCCGGGCTGCCGGTCTTTCTCATCATTGTGTCCGAATTCCACAAATACATAGTCGCCCGGTTTTGCCATGGACAACACTTTCTCATATCTTTTTGAGCTGAAGAATGAGGATGTGCGCTGTCCGCTCTCGGCTTGGTTCGAGACTGCGGTGTGGGTATCGAAATATACAGGTGTCATCTGCCCCCAGCTCGCCCACGGCTCTTCCGACTGGTCAACTACGGTGCTGTCGCCGCAATAGAAAAGTGTCGTCACACTGTCGGCGGCTTCCACCGGACGTATGGTGATGCTTTCCACAGCAGGTGCGTTGCCGGTTATCTCAAGCGTGAGTTTGTCGTCCCAATTGCATGCTTCGTATTCCCGTGGATTAAGCCTTACGGAATCTTTTAGATTGATGCCGCGCGAACGTTTGTTGACCACAAACGTATGTTCCTCCGACTTCTTTTTCCCCAACTCCGTGGCATTGAGCATGAGTCGTCTGTTCTCGGCTCTTACCACTGTGTGAGACTTGCGCTTTTTGTCACCGAGTTTCACAGTCACCATATAGTTGCCGTCAGGCACTCTGACAGAGAAGAAATAAGGCTTGTCTCCTTTCTCAGAGGGTTTGCTTCCGAAATCATAGCCGTAACCGTCAAATTCATTGTATGCGGGAACAGTCTTGTCCATCATGTAGGTCTTGGGATAGACCGGAAGAAGATAGTCTTTAAGCGGACATTCGGTGGCGCGGATACCCTCGGCGATGCTCGCAGCGTTCAGACGTGCACCTTTTTTTGAAGTGTGGGTGTGGTCTTTTTTGAAATATTCGGGCGTTCCGCTCTCGGTAAGCGCCTGAAGTTTCTTGCCGGAGATGCTGTTGAGATCCACATAATACGCTCCCGCCTGCTCTGCTGCCTGCTTTGCCCAAAGACCGTAGCTGGAGGCGTTGCTCTCGATTTTACCCTTGTTCCACTTGTTGCGGGGAGTATGGCTGAGAACGATGGGAATCGCGCCTTTCTCCTTTGCGTCCATGATGAATTTGCGGATATACCATCCGTAGGTATACACAACCTGGTTGATGCCGGTTTTTTCCATCTTGAAGACCTTGCTTTCAGGACCTGCGCCGTGAAGTTCTCCACGCGCCTTGCCGGTGTTGATGTCGCCGCCGTCGTTATGGCCAAACTGAATCAATACGAAGTCACCGGGCTGAAGAGCGTTGTAGACCTTGTCCCATCTTCCCTCGTCAAGGAATGTCCGGGCGCTTCTTCCTGCCTTTGCATGATTCTCGACTGTAATCTTTTCCGGATCGAACAGTTCCGCAATCACGCTGCCCCAGCCCCACATGCTGTTGTCGTCTTTGTCTTCATTCTTGACAGTGCTGTCACCGATGGTGAACAATACCGGTTTACCTTCCTGACGCGAACTGCCGGTTATAGTGTCTTTTGGGAAGGGTAGGAGATAGTCTTTCAAGGCGACTCCGTCAAGCGCCGCGATGCCCTCAGCCGCTGACTCTGCATTCACCCGGGCTCCGAATGCGGAAGTGTGGATTCGGTCGATATAGAACATTGTCTTGACCTTGTCCTTTCCGAAACGCTCGAACTTTCTCGCTGTTATGTCGTTGAGGTCAACAAAAGGTACTCCTTCCGCCTCGGCAACCTGCTTTGCCCATAGGCCGAATGTCTTGTTGACACGCGTAACCTTGGTGCTGTCCTTGTCGTCCCATGCCATGCGGGGAGTAAGCGAAAAGAGTATCGGATGCGCGCCCTTTGCCTTGACCTCCCTCACATAACGACGCATGTATTCACCATAGGAATAAACGGTATCTCTCTCTCCTGTCTCTTTTATCACTACAGGCATAACCTCGTCGCCGATGCCGCGGATTGTGGCGCGGGCTCTACCGCTGTCAAAAGGACCGTTGTCATTATGTCCTAATTCTATGATGACCCAGTCGCCGGGCTGAACTCCCTTGAGCACGTCCTGCCAGAGCACTTTATAGAAGGTGCGGCTGCTCATGCCCCCTAAGGCATGGTTTTCGACTGTGATCTTGCTCTTGTCGAAATACTCCGGAGCATAATAGCCCCATCCCCATTGTCCGTTGTCGCCGTTGCCAAGCGTGCCTGTACGCATAGTGGAGTTCCCCACCAGAAAAAGCACCGGATTATTTCCGATTCTGGATGAACCCGAAACCGGACGCGCCGTCCGTGCCTTGTTGATGCTGTCAGGTGTGTTGTCTACAACCTGATTCACATCCGGCATAGGCTGAGGTGCTCCCGGGATTGCCGCCCCGGTAACTGCAAGAGCTCCCGCCATGCCTGCAAATGTTAAAAACTTTCTTAGCGTTTTCATTATGTTTATTATTGTGTTTTATTGAAGTTGTCTATCCTTATTCTTTCATTATTAAGTTGTTTCGCTTTCACTCAATAATCCTGACGTTCTCACACCCGAACGTGACTATTTTCTCCACATCAGGCTCTGTTGTGCCGTCGATGCCTCTGAGTGTGGCGTTACTTACGTCGTCAAGCACTACCGCCGGTCTGAGTTCCGGCTTCTCGTATCTGAATGTCAGGTCATTGACATGAAGATCTGTCACATGACGGGCGTAGAGGCCATAAGCCGGGGTCTCGCCGGCAAACTTTGGCTCCGGGTAGTTCGCACCCTGTTCCCTGTACTGTTTATTGACAAGTTCTTTGGCGCCTCCGCCCCTGAATGTAAGGCGGATATTGTTGAGCCATACATTCCTTACCGGCTCTTCCGGCATTCCTGTCACTATGATTGAGCAGAGCGAGTCGCAGTCGTCCGCCACTACGTTGGAGATCTGGATGTCTCGAGCCGTAGAGTTTCGGGTTACCTCCTTGGGTCCCCTGTTCCTGCATCCTGTGGTGATATATATGGGGTAGTGGTGCACATGGCTCATGGTGATGTTGCTGACTGTGATGTTTTCCATCACTCCCTGGTCTACCTCCTCGAAGGCAAGTCCGCTTGAATACATGAAGGTGCAGTTGCTCAGCGCTATATTGCGGTATCCTCCGTTCGACTCGGTACCGAGTTTGAAGCGTCCGCATACCCAGTTCACTTTCTCGGGCACGTATGTGCCGTCAAGAAGTGTTCCGCACTTGTAACCTGTGATGTTGCAGTTTGTCACGGCAATATGCTCGCACAGCACCGGTTTCTTAAGCGCATAACTGCTTTTAAGCACAAGCGCGTCGTCATGGGGAGTGTTGACTCGGCAGTTGGTCACAGTCATGTATTTGCAGCAGTCAATGTCGATGCCGTCCCTGTTTGTGTCGATAGTGAGGTTGTCGAGTGTCGAGAGGTCGCATCCCGTCATTATCACAGCGAAGTGGCCGCCTCTGTAGACCGTGAAGTCACGAAGCGTGACCCTGCGGCATAACTTCAGTGCTATTGCTTTGTCGCCTGTACCGATGGATCCTCCCTGCACGTTTCCGCCCCGCTCGGTGTCGCGACGTGTCAGCCCCTCGCCGTCAATCATTCCGTGACCGGTGATGCTCACGTTTTCCTCTCCTTCAGCCCATATCAGCGAATTGTGAAAATAGGTATGTCCTCCGTCCTGATATTCCGGAAATCCTCCGAACGATTCGCTCTCGTCGTATGCTTTCATTTCAGCGGGAGCCGCCAGCAACACGCATCCCGACGTCAGATGCAGGTCGATGTTTGATTTGAGACGTATGCTGCCGCTCAGATATGTTCCGGCAGGCAGCAGCACCTGACCGCCTCCGGCAGCTGATGCGGCTTCTATTGCTGAATTGATTGCCGGCGAGTCAAGTGTCTTGCCATCTCCTTTGGCTCCATAATCCCTGACATTGTATATACCTGCCACACAATACGGCACGGTTAATAAAAATGATGTCAATAATGTAATGAGTCTCATGTGTCGGTTTTGTTAATGTGTCGAACCCTTCGACTGAAGTTGTTTCCTGACTGCAAATTTAATCTTTTTTTTCGAATATTTTTTGATTTTTTTGTTTTTCTTATTAACTTTGGAAAAATATTCATGAAACACTCGCGTTCCCTGATGGAATATTGCTATGTATAGGTTTAAAGCCCCGTCTCGGACGCAGTTGAAACCACACTTTAATATACAATGGATCATACCATAGAAGAATATCAGGACTATGCAATCTCTCTCCGAAACAAAGGCTATAACTGCGGTCAATGCGTATTGATGGCATTCAGCAAACGATTCGGCATGAACGAAAAATACGCCGCGCGCCTCTCGGCTCCTTTTGGAATGGGGTTTTCCGGCGCAGGTGAGATATGCGGCGCCCTCAGCGTGCTCGCTATCGCAGAGGGTTTCATACTTGGCGGTCCGGATCCGCAGGATAAGGCTAAGCCTATGTGGGCAACTAAAAAACTATACGATAAATTCAAGGAAGAAAACGGAGGGAAGGTGCTTTGCCGTGAACTGAAGACCAAAGACGCCGCTAAGAATTGTCCCGAACTTATCAAGCAGGCGATACGCCTGTTCTTCGAGGAGCATCCGGATCTTCTTGAGTCTCACTCGCTGATCGATCAGATTATCAAGGCACTGAACAGTTAAGAAACTTAGACCCCATCTCAATGTTAACGCAGATGGGGTCTTATTCCTAATCATGATGATACGGCTCATTACGTAATATCGTATTGGCTCTATACAACTGCTCAACAAAAAACAGCCGAATCATCTCATGGCTGAACGTCATTCTCGAGAATGACAGCTTGGCGTCGGCGCGGGCGTAGGTCTCTGCTGAAAATCCATACGGACCTCCAACCACAAACACCATCCTTTTCTTTCCCCCGACCATTCCTTTCCTGATAAACTCGGAAAACTGCCGGGAGGTCAGCATCTCTCCTTTCTCATCGAGAAGCACTACAAAGTCTGACGTCGTGATCTCGCCAAGGATGATGGCGGATTCAGCCACTTTCTGTTGCTCCTCACTCATCTTGCGGCTATTCTTCACATCCGGAAGACTCTTGATGGCGAACGGCACATACCGCTTGAGTCGTCTGCAATACTCGTCTATTCCCGTTTGTATATAGTCTGTTGTCGTTTTTCCGACAGTTATTAGTGTTATTTCCATTTTTTTTATTACCTTTGTGTTTTCCATGCAAAAATAGCAAAGATTTTTGAATTATGAAAACCAAAGACGAATTGATAGACGCTCTCCTCGACCTCGCTTTCGCCGAAGACTTAGGTGACGGCGACCACACTACTCTCGCTACTATTCCCGCCGACGCCATGGGGCGCTCAAGACTTATTGTCAAGGAAAAGGGTATAATTGCCGGCGTGGACGTGGCCGAGAAGGTGCTTCATAAAGTTGACCCTTCAATCAAAATGACAGTTCTGATTCATGACGGCGCGGAAGTCAATCCCGGAGATATCGCCTTCACTGCGGAAGGCCCCGTGAGAAGCCTCCTTATCGCCGAGCGTACTATGCTCAACATCATGCAGCGCATGAGCGGTGTAGCCACTATGACTCGCCGGTATCAGGACAAACTGAAGGGCCTGCACACAAAAGTGCTCGATACGAGAAAGACCACCCCTGGAATGCGTATGCTGGAGAAAGACGCTGTCAGAATCGGTGGTGGCGTAAACCACAGAATAGGACTTTTTGACATGATTCTCATCAAAGACAATCATGAGGATTTCGCCGGAGGCATAGAGAAGGCGGTGGAGCGTGCGCGCGAATACTGCAAGGCTCACGGCAAGGAGCACCTGAAGATTGAAGTTGAGTGCCGTAACCTCGACGACATCCGCAAAGTACTGGAAATTGGCGGAGTGGACCGGATTATGTTCGACAATTTCACTCCGGAACTCACTCGTGAGGCTGTGGCTCTCGTCAACGGTAAGGTTGAGACTGAATCATCAGGTGGCATCACATTCGATACCCTCCGCGATTATGGAGAGACCGGTGTCGACTTCATTTCTGTCGGGGCTCTCACCCATAGCGTCAAAGGACTCGATATGTCTTTCAAGGCTTTTTGATTGGCATTTTTAATCAGACCAATAAGAGAGATTAGTCTAATTGCTAATTGGTCATGTTGGTCTAATTGGTCTAATTAATCTAATTGGTTCAGTCAGCTAAAGATGAATAAAAAAGAGTCCGCATTGGCCTGGGGCCGACAGGCGGAGCGAATAGTCACCGAATGGTTGATTGCCAAAGGCTATACCGTTCGCGAAACCAATTGGCGCCCCGCGACATCAAAAAGCGAGATAGACATTATTGCTCAGATTGACGAAACGATTGCTTTTGTAGAGGTAAAGGCGCGGACCGATAGGAATATCGATCCCGCCGACGCCATAGATAAGGAAAAAATCAAGAATGTGGTGCGCGGAGCCAACGCATATCTGCGAATGCAGGAGTTTGATTTCTATTATCGCTTTGATGTCGCCACAGTGTGCGGGTCTCCAGAGGATTACGTTCTGGACTATATAGTGGATGCATTTCTTCCGCCGCTGACCCGCCGCTGATCATTCCGTGAAACCAACAAGTGATCTATGTCAAAAACCATCTCTCAGTTTCGATTCAAGCAGTTCGCGCTTTGGCACCACCGAAGTGCAATGAAAGTTGGCGTCGACGGTGTTCTCGTCGGGGCATGGACTGATGTCGACGGTGCACGGTCGATTCTTGACGTTGGCACCGGATGCGGCCTCATTGCCTTGATGATGGCGCAGCGTCAGCCTGATGCTCGTATAACCGGAATTGAGATGGATCTTCCTTCGGTGGAGGAAGCAAGGGAAAACGTCGCGTCAAGCCCTTGGCACGATAGGATAGAGATAGTCCACGGCTCCTTTCCCTCCGCGCTTGATAATCCAAAATTCGACCTTATCGTTTCAAATCCCCCTTTTTTCGATTCCGGCATCTCTTCCCCGGACACTCCCAGGGAGAAAGCAAGGCATCAGGCAGAACTCTCTCCGGCTTCCCTTATCGCCGGCTCCGGGTCTTTGCTTAACCCCGGAGGTAGCTTGGCGATGATTATACCTGCCGACATGTCCGTGTCTATCGAAAATCAGGCGATGGCATCCGGATATACAATGCTTCGAAAATGTCCTGTAAGAGGCAATCATGAGAAACCGGTGAAAAGAGTTCTTCTCCAATGGCGCATCTCAAGTCCTGAGGACATCCTCAAAAACACCGAATTCCGTGATACCGGACTAAGACATGTCGATATTCAAAATTCAATCCTTACACTCGAGTCTTCTCCCGGAATACCCACCGACGATTATAAGTCACTTTGCCGAGAGTTTTATCTGAAATTCTGACTTTTTTCCGTTATACTCTCAACTTCACAATAGCGGATTAAACTAAATACCGAATTAATTGTCTATTATTAATAAAGACTAACACAGTAGCGTTATGAATGTTAAGAAATTCATCCTTGCGGCATTGATGATGGGAGTTTTCCTCCCCTCAGCCGTCTTTGCCGACGATTACGTCGATGATATATATTTCAACCCTAAGAAAGACTCTAAACCGGGAACGTCGAAGAAGAATTCCAACTATATAGAAAACTTCAGCGATATCGACGTTGACACATACAATCTCAGGGGACAGTATTATAATTCACCGATCGACACCATTGGCGCGAAGACCGCCTCTGATGATGACTTCGTGTATACTCAGCAGATTCAGAAGTATTACAACCCTACAATTGTGCTTGACAACTCCGATGTCCTCGCTGATGTTCTCGAGAATTCGTACGGAAACGTGGAGATTGTGTTCAACGGTCTGACCCCGTCGTTCCTGCCCGTTTATTCCTATGGCTGGCCTTACTACCGCGGATTCTATGACCCATGGTACTGGAACATTTCCATCGGCGGTTGGTATGACCCCTGGTATTGGGGGCCGTCCTGGAGCTGGGGATGGGGACCTTCATGGGGATGGGGTCCATCCTGGGGCTGGGGACCGTCTTGGGGACCGTCCTGGGGTTGGGGTCCATCCTGGGGTTGGGGTCCGTCTTGGGGTCCCGGTCCGGTATGGCGTCCTAATTCAACCTGGAGCCCCGGCGGAAACAGACCGGTTCGTCCCGGTGCAGGGTGGGCCGGCAGCACTCGTCCCGGCGGTTCCGGAAGACCTGTCGCAAGACCCGGCAATTCCGGAAACTCATCTTCCGGTTCTAAGTGGAGCATCGGCGGCAACCATCGCGGAGGCTACAATCAGTCGGCTCCTCAAAACAAGCAGAATGCCGCAGGTAACCGCAATGGCTATTATATAGGAAACGACGGACACCGTTACACCGGTTCCGGCAACTCTGGAAACAACCGCTATAACGGTTCAAACAGTACTACTGTCGGGAACCAGAGAGGAAATTCCTCTACCCGCAACAGCAACAAATCCTATAACAGCACCAACCGGTCTAACAATAACTCCAACCGATCCTACAACAATTCCTCCCGAACCACCAACAGCCGTGGCAGCTATAATTCCACACGGTCTACCGGCAACGGCTCCTTTGGTTCAGGAAGTTTCGGAGGTGGAAGTCACCGCAGCGGCGGTGGTTCCGGTGGCGGCTCTTCCCGCGGACATCGCAGATAATAAATTTTAAATGATTTCTAAATATGAAAAAGCACCTAATAGCCTTGGGATCTCTCCTCGCTCTTCCTCTGTTTGCGCAGGCTCAGAGCGCTATTGACGGCTACCGTTTTTCGCAGCCCGATATGAAGGGGACTGCCCGCTTCATGGGTATGGGCGGTGCGTTCGGTGCGCTTGGTGGCGACCTCAGCGCAATCGCTGTGAACCCCGCCGGTGTCGGTGTATATCGCCGCAACGAAGTATCTTTCTCCCTTAATCTTGACCTCCAGCATTCAACCACTGAGACACAAGGTTTTAAGAACTCGCAGAACAATACCAAGTTTCTCTTTCAGAATGCCGGCGGTGTGGCGAGCTGGAATCTCGCTAATGCGGTGATGCCAAACATCAACTTCGCTTTCACATACAATAAGGCGGCGTCTTTCAATTCAAGATATTCCGGCGCTGTCCCGAAACTGTATAACTCACTGACAAACTATATCGCCGGTATATGTAACTCCGAAGGTGTCACGGTAGGTGACGTCAGATCCACCGACTCTTTCGATCCATATAATCCCAATGATGGCGGATACGAAGCTCCTTGGATCTCCATCCTCGGATATGACAGCTACTTCATTACACCTACCGGTGATGAGGATCAGCCTCAATGGATAGGGCAGTGGGGCGACAACACTTCCGGTTCCGGCGTCTTTGATGTCATCACTTCCGGCGCTGTCAACGAATACAACCTCGCCATCGGCGGAAACTTCGTCAACAAAGTGTTCTGGGGTATCGACTTCGGCATTGTCGACATGGACTACGCTATGACCTCCGTGTGGGGTGAGCAGTTGCAGAACGCTGTTGTCGACAATCCTGACGGACTCCCCAACAGCTCGGCTGCATGGACTATGCAGAACCGTTACACTGCAAGCGGAACCGGATTCAACGTCAAGCTTGGTCTAATCTATCGCCCGCTTCAGGAATTGCGTGTCGGTCTTTCGTTCGCTTCGCCTACATGGTATTCTATCAACGAAAGCTATATCGCAGGCACCAATTTCAACTATAGCGTGCCTCTTCCCGACCTGCAGCAGAACAATGCCGTGACCAACGGCGGTTACTGGGGCAACAATTCGTACAACTTCCGCACTCCATGGAAGCTCACCGTGAGCTCAGCCGGTGTGATTGGCAGAAAGCTGATTGTCAGCGCCGATTTCGAATGGCAGAAGTTCAACGAGATGAGATTCTATGACGGCGGTGGCGGCTACTACGATTATGGCTACGACAATGACTATTATCCCGACTGGGAATGGCCATACTATGCGCCCGGAGCAGGAATGAAGAAAGCATCCCCGGCTATCATAAACACCGATCCATGGGCAGCCACAAACGGTGACATCGAATCATACTACAAGTCGACGACAACCCTGCGCCTTGGCGCAGAATACCGCGTGACTCCGCGTTTCAGCGTTCGTGCCGGATATTCTTATGTCTCGTCGCCCGTAAGAAAGGAAGCGAAAGACGGTTCCATGATGGTATACACCTCCGGAACCATGACCAACTACAAGATGGACAATACCACCAACTATTACACTTGTGGTCTCGGATACAACTTCAACAATTTCTTCATCGACGCGGCATACGTCCACAAACGCATGAACAGCCAATACCACGCCTACACCCCGGATCCCCTGAATCCGCAGATTCCGAGTCCGACCTCCAAGGTAACCCTCTCCAACAACCAGATCATCCTGACCGCAGGAGTCAAATTCTGATTCCCCTGAGAAGCGGATCCTATTAATGCGCGGCATCCAGCCGCCTCCAAAAAAATAAAGACCCAAGGAGGCAATGTCACCTAAAAGCCGACATTGCCTCCTTTCCATATCCACCGGGGAGTACTGGGGGCTAGGATTTACAAATCCTCGCGTATTGTCCCACCGGGGGCGTACCGGGGGCGAGGAATCCGAATTCCTCGCCCCTAGTGAATTCCTCGCACAATAGCACCAAATCAAACCTTATCATGCTTCACCATGCTTCATCAAGCCTATTCAAATCCGATTCCAATAAATCAACCCAAATATTCCCCCAATAATTAAACCGTTCACATGTTTTTAACGTTATAAAGGAAAATTAGTAATTTTTCAAACTGAATGATATGAAAAAACTATTATTGACATTAGTTGGGATCTCGGCATCCCTATCTGCAATGGCGCTCAGTCCTTTCCTTGAATTCCAGCCGGTAATCGCCGGAGGAGAAACATGCCGTTTCAACGTTCAGGCCGGTATCTATGAAGAAATGCACCCTAACTTCGGTCTCGGCGCCGGCTTCGGCATCACTGAGGAGTGGGATTTCGACCACGCTCCGCTTCTGCCTATCTTTGTGCGCGGCGACGTTCATGGAAAAATGGGAAGCCTGAAACCCTTCTTCTCTCTCGATATAGGATATGCAATTAATACTGAAGACACCGAATGGGGTGCGGTTGTAGTAAACCCGATGATCGGTCTTAACTTCGGCAAATGGTATGGCGGCATTGGCTACGAGGCTTTCTGCTGGACACCCAAACACGCCGGCTCCACAAGTTGCTTCAACATGAAAATCGGCTACCGATTCTGATTCGTAAGCGTTAACTGAAGTACACCTTTTGGAGGTTGCAGCGAGGTTGTAATTTTGCATCGCAAGGTTGCACCAGCAGTAACCTCCAAAATTATGACAAAATCAGAGTTTCAAGAACTACAAGTTCGAGCCGCCTCATGCGG
>JAGAJP010000017.1 GCA_017626045.1 Muribaculaceae bacterium
CTAATTACTAATTACTAATTATATATGTATCTTTACAATACTCTCAGTCGCATCAAGCAGCCATTCAAGCCTCTGCATGAGGGGAGGGTCGGCATGTATGTCTGCGGCCCTACTGTCTATGGCGATGCGCATCTTGGTCATGCGCGTCCTGCCATCACTTTCGATATACTCTTCCGATATCTCACTCACCTCGGCTACAAGGTGCGCTATGTCCGCAACATAACTGATGTGGGTCACCTCGAGCACGACGCCGACTCCGGCGAGGACAAGATAGCCAAGAAGGCGAGACTCGAGCAACTCGAGCCGATGGAGGTGGCGCAGTTCTACCTCAACCGCTACCATCACGACATGGAGGCGCTAAACGTGCTTCCCCCGAGCATCGAGCCCCACGCCTCCGGCCATCTCATCGAGCAGATTGAATACGTGAAGCGTATCCTCGAGTCAGGCTATGCCTATGAGAGCTGCGGCTCCGTATACTTCGACGTCGAGAAATACAATAAAGACCACCACTACGGCAAACTCTCCGGCAGGAATATCGAAGATCTCATCAACACCACCCGAGTGCTCGACGGTCAGCAGGAGAAACGCAATCCCCTCGACTTCGCGCTCTGGAAGAAAGCTGCCCCCGAGCATATCATGCACTGGCCGTCGCCCTGGAGCGAGGGTTTCCCGGGCTGGCATCTCGAGTGCTCCGCCATGGGCGAGAAATACCTCGGCGAGGAGTTTGACATCCACGGCGGCGGCATGGACCTCATGTTCCCCCACCATGAGTGCGAGATAGCCCAGAGCGTGGCGGCGCAGGGTCATGAGACCGTGCACTACTGGATGCACAACAATATGATCACCATCGCCGGCAAGAAGATGGGCAAGAGCTACAACAACTTCATCACCCTCGAGCAGTTCTTCAAAGGGGAGCACCCGCTGCTGTCGCGTCCCTATTCGCCGATGGTGATACGCTTCTTCATCCTGCAGGCTCATTACCGCAGCACCGTCGACTTCTCCGATGAGGCTCTCCAGGCTGCCGACAAGGCGCTCCAGAAGATGCTCGACGGTTATCGCCGTCTCCGCGCGCTCAAGCCTGCCGACAAGTCGTCGGTGGAGCTTCCGGATTTCGCCGCCAAGTGCTACGAGGCGCTCGACGACGACCTAAACACCCCCATGGTGATAGCGCATCTTTTCGACGCCTGCAGTTATGTCAACAAGGCGGCCGACGGCAACATCACCCTCTCCGCCGAGGATCTCGAAAAACTCCGTAAACTCTTCGACACCTTCCTTGTGGAACTTCTCGGCATAAGGGTGGAAGGGGCGTCTGACACTGAGAGCGGCGTCCGCACCAAGGCTTTGGAAGGTGCCGTAGACCTCCTGATGGAGGTGAGAGGCAAGGCAAAGGCTTCCAAAGACTGGGCTACCAGCGACTTCATCCGCGACCGCCTCGCCGAGCTCGGCTTCGCCGTCAAGGACACCAAGAGCGGCGTGGAGTGGAAGGTAATTGAGAATTGAGTATTTAGAATTTAGAATTGTGGATTCCAAAAGCTATAACTATATAAGGCGCCGGTCGTCGGTGACTAAGGCGGGCTCCGTGGAGATCGGGGGCGACAATCCGATCCGCGTGCAGTCGATGTGCAACACCAACACCAACGACACCGAGGCAAGCGCCCGCCAGGCGAAGCGCATCGCCGACGCCGGCGGCGAGCTGGTGCGCCTCACCACGCAGGGCGTGAAGGAGGCTGCCAACATGGCGGCTGTCAAGCAGGCGCTCCACGCCATGGGCTGCGATGTGCCGATCGTGGCTGATGTCCATTTCAATCCCAACGCCGCCTTCGAGGCGGCGCGCACCTGCGACAAGGTGCGCATCAACCCAGGCAACTTCGTCGACGCCGCCCGTACGTTTAAGAAACTCGAGTTTACCGACGAGGAATACGCCGCCGAGATCGAGCGCATACGCACCAAACTCGTGCCGTTTCTCGACCTCTGCCGCGAGCACGCCACCTGCGTGCGCCTCGGCGTGAACCACGGCTCCCTCTCCGACCGTATCATGAGCCGCTACGGCGACACCCCCGCCGGTATGGTGGAGTCGGTGATGGAGTTCCTGCGTATAGCGCGCGAGGTCGATTTCGACAATATCGTCATCTCCGTCAAGGCTTCCAACGTCACCGTTATGGTTGCCACAGTCCGTCTTCTTGTGGAGAAGATGGAGGAGGAGGGTATGCATTTCCCGATCCACCTCGGCGTCACCGAGGCAGGCGACGGCGAGGACGCCCGCATCAAGAGCGCGGCAGGCATCGGCACTCTGCTGTCGGAAGGCATCGGCGACACCATCCGCGTGTCGCTGAGCGAGGATCCGGAATGCGAGATTCCCGTGGCGCTGAAACTCCGCGACTATATATTGGAGCGGGAGGGTCACGAACCGGTGCCGGTTCCTGAGACAGTGCTTCCCGGCAACGCGCGCGACCACGCCGTGGCGCTCCCTTACCGTGAGTTTTCCGTTATGGGTCTTGACTTCGAGCTCGACGAGAAGTGGCATTATGTGTCCACCTCTATGCAGCCGGAGCTCTTCGGCGACGACCTGCCGGTAGTGCTCACCACCTCCAACGCCAACCGTCCCGGTGCCATCCGCAGCTGGATCGACCGTTTTGTGGCTCTCGGTGCCAAGAACCCCGTCATCGTGATGATGGGATTCCTGACCACTGAAAAGGAGGACTTCCAGATTCAGGCAGCCGCCGACTTCTCGCCCCTGCTCCTCGACGGCTACGCCTCAGGCATCGGTATCGTGGCGTCGGAGAAATTCACCCGCGACGAGGTGACGGCTGTGGCGTTAGGCATCCTGCAGGCTGTGCGTCTTAGGATTTCGAAAACCGAGTATATAGCATGTCCGAGTTGCGGGCGCACCCTCTTCGACCTTCAGAAGACCCTCGCCGAGGTGAAGCGGCACACCTCCCACCTCAAGGGACTCAAGATCGGGGTCATGGGGTGCATCGTCAACGGTCCCGGCGAGATGGCAGACGCCGACTACGGTTATGTGGGCGCCGGTCCCGGACGTGTCTCTATATATAAAGGAAAGACCCTCGTGCATAAGAACATTCCCGCCGAGGAGGCATTGCCGGCGCTTCTTGCCCTGATAGAGTCAGACCGAGGCGCGGAGGCATAATCGAAGCAAAGCAAGGGAAAAGCAATGAAAAGAAACGGAAAATTGAGGTTTTGAGCCGATTTGAGCAGTTTTTTCTAAACTTTTCAAGGCGTGCGGTTGTTCATTCTTTGTGTATCTGAACATTTTTTTGTTTAATTTTTATAAAATATATAAATTTTTATATTAATTTTGCATTTAATTTCGATTGAAGATAAAGCGACCGAACAGCTTGACTTGCATTCCGCGTTTGGCAGATGCCCGGGTGGGGCTATTCCACTTTGACTTATATCGTAACAAAATTATATAATAATCAATAACTTAAAATTACCAGAGATGAAGAAAAAAATTCTCTATGGGTTATTCATGGCTTTCTTTGCATGTGCAGCCGTGGGAACTCTACAGTCGTGTAAGGACGACCTGGACGATTTCGAGCATGAGTATGCGTATGATCAGTACCAGCTTTCTGGGGTAATTGATGATCTTCGTGCTACAATTGACGCCGCCAAGGCAGACTGCGCAGCCAAGATCGCTGACCTCCAGGCCCAGATCACAGCCAATGACGGCGACATCGCAAAACTCCAGAACGACCTCCAGTCGCTCGCCGGCGAGGTTGCCAACCGAGTGACAATTGATCAGCTCAACCAGCGCTTAGCTCAGCTTGAGTCTGACTCCAAGGCTTACACCGACAGCAAAACTTCCGCTCTTAAGACTGAACTTGAGCAGAAGATCTCTACTGAAATCGGCGCGGTAAAAGGTCTTATCAACACTCTCAGAAGTGATATGGAGACAAAGTTCTCTGAAGTGAACGGCAAAATCACCAAGCTTACAAACGATCTGACCACAGCCAACGGTAAGATTGACGCCAACACCGCAGCCATCAACAAACTGAATCTTGATATCGCTGCGGCAAACGCTCAGATCGAGCTCAACCAGCAGGCTATCGCCGCCATCAACAAGGAACTCGAAAATGTAGGCAAAACTCTCCGCGAGCATGAGAACCTCATCGCCGACCTTCAGGACAAGTATACTGCCCTCGACCAGAAGATCGACAGCGTGAAGGAAGAGCTCTTGAACGAGATCAATCAGCTCTGGCAGCAGGTTGCCCAGAACTCAGAGATGATCGGTCAGGTTTACACTGTGCTCAGCGATAGAATCGACGCTGTTGAGGTTGAACTCGCAAAAGTTCAGGAAGAACTCAATGAGCTCACCAACCGTGTCAACGACCTTCTTACCGGCATCATCCTTCAGGGTGTCGACAACCCGATCTTCGGCAACTTCAGCCTCCCCATCGGCGTTCGCTCAAACATCGCCTTCGACTGGTACGGCCAGTTCGCTAACGACGTTGTGTTCCCCTCCGCTCTCACTGAGAACACATACAATGCAGAGCCTTGCGTTCTTACCGAGGCTGACCTCGCGTTCCTGAAGAATAGCCAGAGCCTCCAGACAGCAGAATATGAAGCAGGTTATCAGACCAACGGTACTCTCGGTACTGTCTACATGACTCTGAATCCGATCGGCCACAACCTCACTGAAAACAAGGAGTTCTCTCTCGAGACTTCCGCCGGAAGAAAGGCTATGGTAGAATTCAAACCTGTCAAGTCTGACAAGGAAATCACATTCGGCTACACACGTGCCGACAACGGCTTCTACGAGGCTGAGGTTGTTATGCCCGCAACTCAGGAGGCTGTAGGTTCTGTAGGTGTAGTTATCGAGCAGGGTCTTAAGGACGCCACCAAGGACATCCTCAACGACTTCTCGAAGCGCAACGCCCTCAACCTTCTCAAGGCTGTCTATGACCAGCTCGACGGCTTCCTCCCCGCATACGCACTCCGCGCTGACTGGATTGCCAAGGTTAAGGATAAGGAAAACGGCGCATACGTAGATAAATCGTTCGCAGTTCTTTCCGGTTACGACCTCGCAGTAGCAACCGCGAAGCCGCTTAGCTACAAGTTCCTCTATGGCAAGGGCACTGACCACCAGCTCCCGACCTTCGGTCACCTCGACAACTTCTTCCAGCAGTTGAAAGACAAGGTAGATGCCAAGTTTAATGTCAATGCTGATATTGTAATTGATGGTAAGGTTGTTAAGTATGAGACAATTGAATTTAGCGAGGGTGTAAATTGCATCAACTTCACTGTCAAAGGTCTGACAGTTGATGGTAAGGCAATCGCAGTTGCCGGTACTATTGACGACGCTGAAAAGGCTGTTACGACTATTGATCAGGCAATAGGAGACGCTGTTGCTGAAGAAATTTATGGTGCCGGTTACTCTGACTCTCAGAAGGCAACTGTATATGCTGCAGTTAATACAACTCTGCTTGAAGTTTCTAACCAGATCAATAAGGTTATTAACGACATCAAGGGTGAGATTAACTCCACAATTGATGATGTTGCCGACAAGGCTGAGCCTTACTTCGAGAAACTCAACAAGGTTATCGACGTTTACAACAAGGTTGCAGGTAAGATCAACAACTTCCTGAAGAACCCGAACGCATACCTCCAGGTTGCTGCATTCTACAAGGCTAACGGTGGTATCGGTATCCTCTCAAGCGTGAAGGACGACCCGACAATCTTCTCCGGCAATGGCGAAGCATTCACACTCTTCCTCTCCAGCTATACTGCTGAGACTGTCTGCCCCGCATTCAAGAAGTATGCCGCTATCGTTAACGTTTATAATGAGAACGGTGTTTCTGTTCGCGACGCTGAATGGCAGAACATCGCCCGCATGAACGCTAACAGCTCAGGTCTCAACCGCGTGCTTGACGGCCGCACATTCAAGATCAATGTGCCTGCAGGCATGAAGGCTGGTTACACCTACGAGCTCGTTTACCAGGGTCTCGACTACTCCGGCGTGACATCAACAAGGAAATTCTACATCAAGGTCCAATAAGTTTTTGATAATCCGTGTCCGGGACTCCGGTCCCGGACCGGTTAAAAAAACTAACTCAAACCCAAAAACAAGAATTCAATTATGAAGATAAATAAATTAATGCTCGCAGGCGCCATGCTCTTCGCCGGTGCCTCAGCCCTCGCCCAGGAGACTGTCACCGAGTACTCATATACTCCAAACTGGTATATCCAGGGTCAGTTCGGTGGACAGGAAACTCTCGGTGAGTCGTCCTTCGGACATCTTTTCAGCCCCAACGCCCAGATTGCCGGCGGCTACAACTTCAACCCCTATATCGGCGCCCGTCTCGCTGTCAACGCATGGCAGTCGAAAGGCGCGCTCAACCTCCCCTCGCCCCTTGCAAACCAGCGCTGGAAATGGAACTATGTAGCTCCCACCGTTGACGCTGTTGTCAACATGACAAACCTCATCGGCGGCTACAACCCCAACCGTCTCGTTGACGTAGACCTCATCGCAGGTATCGGTGCCAACATCGGCTTCAGCAACAATGAGGCAAACACCACAAACCAGTACCTCATCAACAACCACGCAGGTGCTCTCGAGTATATCTGGGACGGCACAAAGGCCCGTTTCCTCGGCCAGTTCGGTCTTGACGTAAACTTCAATGTCAGCGAGCACGTGGCTGTAGGCCTCGAGTTCATGGCTAACGTCCTCCCCGACGGCTACAACTCGAAGAAGGCAGGCAACGCCGACTGGTATTTCAACGGCCTCGTAGGCGTCAAGTACACCTTCGGCCCTAAGTATAAGAAGACTACCCGCACCATCGAGGCTCCCGCACCCGCAGAGCCCAAGGTGATCGAGAGAATCATCGAGCGCGTGGTTGAGCAGGCTCCCGTCACCAACGTTGTTGAGGAAGTGAAGCCCGAAATCCTTCGCCGTGACGTATTCTTCCGCATCAACACCTATACCATCACAAAGGAAGAGATGGTCAAGGTCAACGAAGTTGCTGAGTTCCTCAAGAGCCATCCCAACGCAAAGGTTGTCATCACCGGCTATGCCGACAAAGGTACCGGCACAATGGCTATCAATCTCCGTCTGAGCAAGCAGCGCGCAGAGACAGTTGCCAAGACTCTCAGAACCAAGTACAACATCGCAAGCGACCGCATCGTTGTCAAGAGCATGGGCGAAACTGAGGACCAGCCTTATTCCGATCCCGTCGACAACCGCGTTGCAATCTGCATCTGCGAATAATATTTCCACAGGAAAACGGACGCTGTGACACAATATTCGTTTTATTTACAGCGTTTACTTAATAGCACATCCGTCGTGTCATGAGATGCACGACGGATGTGGTTTGTTAATTTTCCGCTTATGAAAAAAATTCTACTTTCCGCATTCGCTGCCATAATCGCTACCACGGCGCTGGCAGAACTCAACGGCGACGGCTTCTACCGCGTGAGCAACGCGGTGACGAAGCGCTATGCCTATCTGACCGACAACCGTGGCTCCTTCGATGCCGCCACCACCTCCGCCGACGTTAACGCCCTCCAGCTGTTTTCCGGCTTCGACAAGGCGGTATCCGACCCCGCCACGGTATTCCTCCTCCAGAAGGTGCCCGGCACCAAGTATGACCACAATATCGGCGGCCAGGGCACGAGCCTCTATGATTTCCTCGGCACTTTCCTCAAGATCCTTCAGGGCAAGGACTACGACGGCAAGCCCGCCTACTATGCCTATGCCTCCAAGAGCGGATTCACCAAATATCTCGGCGACCTCCGCGACAACAACGACCCGCAGGGCTTCCCGTCGGTCGACGCCAAGGGCGAGAACCGCCTCTGGTATATCGACCCGGTGTCGCCGGGCGACGACAACAGCTACTTCGGCGTGACGCCTACCGTCAACGCCGGAGGCAAGTATTACCACCCGTTCTTCGCCGGCTTCCCCTTCGCGGCAAGCTCCCAGGGGATGAAGTTCCTCATGGTGGTGAAGGTAGACCCCACCTACGGCATCGCCGTGGTGCGTGAGGTCAACGGTGTCATTCCCGCCGGAACTCCGGTGATTGTGGAATGCGCGAGCACCCAGCCGAGCGGCAACCGTCTCGACATACGTCTCTCCGACAGCTACGCCGACAATTCAGGCAACCGCCTCTCGGGCGTTTACTTCGACAATAGCACCACCACCCACTGGAACCGCACGCCATACGACGCCAACACGATGCGCTGCCTCATGGAGCGCAACGGCAAGCTGGTGTTTGCCAAGGCAGGTTATGATTACGTGCCCCGCAACCAGGCATTCCTGAGCCTGAGCGGTGCGGAGACCGCCGTAGATACCTACGAGGTGATGACAGAGCCGGAATACAACGCATATATCGACAATGTGAGCCGTCTGACCGGCGAGGGCTTCTACCGCCTGCAGAACGCCGGCACCAAGCGCTACGCATATATGGCAGACAGCAAGGGCAATATCGCCGGCGGCGACGTCGACGCCATGCAGCTCTTCTCCGGTCTGCTCCGCGCATCCTCGGATCCCGCCACGGTGTTCTACATGGAGCTCCCCTCCGACGCCGCCGACCCCCGCGAGCGCAACCTCTCGTCGCAGACCACCAACGTCAAGCAGGCGTTCGGGTCATACCTCCGTCTCTCAGCCGGCGAGACCGTTGACGGCGCTCAGACATTCCTTATGCATTCGGCGTCCGGACAGTATCTCGGCGATGCCGACGCCTCCTCGGCGGAACGCGGCGACGCCTCCACCGGAGCCTCCGGCAGCAACCGCCTCTGGTATCTCAATCCCCTCTCCGAGACTGCCGACAACCACTTCGGCATCGCGCCGACCCTCACCGCCGGCGGAAAGTATTTCTATCCCTTCTTCGCGTCGTTCCCCTTCAAGGCGCATTCCGAGGGCATGAAGTTCTACACAGTAAGCCGCATCGACACCGACCTCGCGGTGATGGTGCTCAAGGAGCTCAGCGGCATCGTGCCGTCGGGCACTCCGGTAATCGTGGAATGCTCCGCGCCTCTTGCCGCCGACAACCGTCTCGTGGTGGGAGCCGAGGGTGAGCCCGCCGATATTAGCGGCAACCTTCTCTCGGGCGTATATTTCGACTGCACCGATGCCGGGCATGAGAACGTCACCCCGTATGACAAGGAGTCGATGAGGGTCCTCACGGTTGTGAACGGCAAACTGATGTTCGCCCCCGCCGACATACAGAACGTGGCGCGCAACCAGGCATACGTGAAGCTGCTCGGCAGTTCGCAGAAGGCTGTGGAGTCATATCGCGTGATGACCGCTGCCGAGTATGACGAATACGCTGCGTCGCTCAACGAGTCGCTCCCCACCGGATACTACAGGATGCAGAACGCCTCCACGAAGCGCTACGCATATCTCAACGGTGCCAAGGGTTCTCTTTCCGGCACTCCCGACCTTAGTGTGCTCCATCTCTGCAACGACATCCTCAAGGCTCAGTCAGACCCCGCCACGGTGTTTGGCATCGTCTCCGGTCCCTCGACAGTGAGCGCGGCAGAGCGCGACGTCGTGACCCAGGGCACTTCCTTCGCGCGCGTCTTCTCCTCTTACACCAAGTTCAATCCCGCCGAGAAAGTCGACGGACGCCAGACATTCAACATTTCAGCCGTCAACGGCTCGTCGAGAATATACCTGTCCGACTCCGGAGAGGGCGAATGGATTACAGCCGGCACTCCCGGCGCGGCTTCCGAATGGTTCATGACCCCGGTTGACGCTCAGTCCGAGTCCGACTGGTTCGGAGTGACGCCTTCCGTCACCGCCGGCGGCAAGTATTACGCGCCGTTCATGGCGGGATTCCCCGTCACCGCCGCTTCCGAGGGCGTGAAGTTCCATATCATCAGCAAGGTGAACGCCCAGCAGGGTGTGCTCATCATCGAGGAGCTTGAGGGCACCGTGCCCGCCAACACTCCCGTGATTGTGGAATGCGCCGGACCTCTTGCCTCCGACAACCGTCTTGCCCCGGGCGAGACCGACAATATGGCGGAGGTCAAAGGCAACAGGCTGAAAGGCGTATGGTTCGACTGCCTGGAAGACTCCCACGCCAACGCCACCGCCTTCAATCAGGAGAGCATGAGGATGCTTGCCGCCGACGGCGACCGCCTCGTATTCGCAAAGGCGCAGATCGACTATGTGCCGAGAAACTATGCCTTCATGGAGCTTTCCGGTATCCTGCAGCTCGGAGTGGAGACTTATAAGGTAATGACGCAGAAAGAGTTTGAGCAACAGGGCGGCGTCGATGGCGTGATAGCCGACGACGCGACTGTGGATGTCTTCGGCATCGACGGCACTCTCCTGCGCTCCGGCATGAAGCGCGGCGATGTGCGCACTCTCGGCTCCGGCATCTTCATCGTCCGCTCGGGCTCCCGCGTAGAGAAACTGCGCCAGTAACACAAAATTTTATGACAACATTCGATCAATTGGGTGTCGCCGCCCCCTTGCTGAAGGCAATCGGGGAATTAGGTTTCGAGCACCCGATGCCTATCCAGGAGATGGTGATTCCCCATCTCCTGGAGAAAGAGGGCGATGTGGTGGGACTCGCCCAGACCGGTACCGGCAAGACTGCCGCCTTCGGTCTTCCGCTGCTGCAGCGCACGGACTATGACTCCACCGACACACAGGCGCTCGTGATAGCGCCCACCCGCGAGCTCTGCCTGCAGATTGCCGGCGACCTCGCCGACTTCGCAAAGTATCTCGACGGCGTGCGCATCATACCGGTGTATGGCGGCAGCAGCATTGAGTCGCAGATAAGGGCCATCCGCAAGGGCGCCCAGGTGATAGTGGCGACCCCGGGACGTCTCATCGACCTCATAAAGAGGGGAGTGGTGAAGCTCGACCATGTGCGCACCGTAATCCTCGACGAAGCCGACGAGATGCTCAACATGGGTTTCATCGACGATATCAACGAGATTCTCTCGCATGTGCCCGAAGAGCGCAAAATGCTGATGTTCTCCGCCACAATGCCGAAGGAGATCGCGGCTATCGCCCGCAATTTCATGCACGACCCGGTGGAGTTTGTGGCGGGAAACAAAAACGAAGGATCCGCCAATGTCAAGCACATCTACTATATGGTGAAGGCGCAGGACAAGTATCTCGCGCTCAAAAGGGTGGCTGACAACAATCCCGATATCTACGGCATCATCTTCTGCCGCACCAAGAAGGAGACGCAGGAGATTGCCGACAACCTGATAGCCGACGGCTACAACGCCGACTGCCTCCACGGCGACCTCTCGCAGGCGCAGCGCGACCTGGCGATGAAGAAGTTTCGCGACCACGTGACGCAGCTGCTCGTTGCCACCGACGTGGCGGCGCGTGGCCTCGACGTCGACGACCTCACCCATGTGATAAACTACGGGCTTCCCGACGACCCGGCGGTGTACACCCACCGCTCGGGCAGAACCGGACGCGCCAACAAGACCGGCGTGTCGGTGGCTATCATCCACTCGCGCGAGAGGGGTAAGCTCCGCGAGATCGAGAAGCGGATAGGCAAGACTTTCGAATACCGGAAGGTGCCGACTCCCGACCATATCATCGAGAAGCAGATATATCATCTCGCCGACCGCCTCGAAAGGGTGGAGGTAGACGAGGAGAAGATCAGCGCATATCTGCCCGGAGTCAGGAAGAAACTGGAGTGGCTCTCGGAGGAAGACCTTCTGAAGAGGGTGCTGTCGCTGGAATTCAACCGTCTCCTCGACTACTACCGCGACATGCCCGACATCGACCTCAACGCTCCCGACAACAAGGGCAAGGAGGGGAAAGGCTCCGACCGCAAGGGGAGAGACCGCCGCGACGAGCGCGGCGACAAGGACCGCCGTACCGCACAGGAGGGCTACGAGCGCCTGATGGTGAACATCGGCAAGGCGGCGGGATTCTTCCCCGGAAACCTTATGGAGTTGGTAAACCGTGCCGTGCCGGGCGCTAAGCCCGAGATAGGGCGCATCGACCTGATGCCGGAATACACGCTTTTCGACGTGAGGAAGAAAGATGCGCGCCGTGTGGTGGACGCCCTGCGCAACGCCGACTTCTTCGGCAGAAAGGTGAGGGCGGAGTTCGCCACCGAGCGTGACTATGCCCGCGAGGCGAAAGACCGCCGCCGCAAGGCAGACGATAAGAAAGCCCGCAAGGACAGGAAACGGAAGTCCGACGCCCCCTCTGCCCGCACCGACTATGAGATGTCGCTCGGCAAGGGGAAGTCTTCCAGAAAAGGGAAGAAGAAGGCAGACGAAGCCGCCGCGAAACCCAAATACAACGGAAACTTCGATATCTTCAAGAAATGAAGGCTGAAAGAAAAGTGAAGACTGAAAGAGAAATGAAGGTAGAAAGAAATGTCTCAGGATGGCGCCAGGCGCTCCTGCGCCTGGCAGCCGCCGCGGCGATTCTCCTCGCCGCCGCTCCGGCTCCCCGCGCAGCAGGGCTCACAGACCGGTCAGACCAGTCCGACAGGTCCGACAGGTCCGACCAGTCCGACAAGTCCGACCCCAATAAGCTGACAGCCCTGAAAGTCTTCGCATTTATCCCTCTCGAGGTGCTCGACATGCTCCGCCCCTCGACCCGCCTCGACATGATCGACTACTACGAGCAAGCCGACAGCCTCCTGAGCGCCCCCAACGCCCTCGGAGGCTCGAGCCGTTTTCTCCAGGTCGCCGACGACTACCTCAAGATGCAGGTCACGCCCGTCAGCACCCTCGAGATCAAAATTCTCCCCTTCGTGAAAAAAGAAAAGGTCATAATGACCCTCTACACCACCGGCAGCGATGACGGCGCCAAGGACACCGACGTGCGCTTCTTCGACGAGACCCTGCGCCCGATGCATCCGGGAGACTTCATCAAACCTCCCAAACTGAAGAATTTCTTCAATCTCAAGAACTCGAAGGTAAAGGAAAATGAGATCCGCGAGGCGCTCCCATTCATGGCGGTGTGGTACACCACCGGTCCCGGCGACACGCCGCTGACCGCCCGGCTGACCACCCTCTCCATCCTCCCCCAGGAAACCGCCGACCTCCTCCGCCCCCTTCTCCTCCCCCCGCTCTCCGCCCCCTGGCACCACGCCTACCGCTTCCGCTAAAGCAGCTAAAATAGCTAAGACAGCTAAGATAGCTAAAGTAGCTATAATAGCTCTCCAAAAGAATCCAAAATCCAAAATTCAAAATAAATGAGAACCCGAGTAAGATTCGCTCCCTCTCCCACGGGACCGCTCCATATCGGCGGAGTGCGTACCGCTCTATACAATTATCTCTTC
This sequence comes from Muribaculaceae bacterium, assembly GCA_017626045.1. Classification (GTDB taxonomy): domain Bacteria; phylum Bacteroidota; class Bacteroidia; order Bacteroidales; family Muribaculaceae; genus Lepagella. The sequence continues at coordinate 13,233 of JAGAJP010000017.1, forward strand.
GCCCGCCAGCACGGCGGCGACATGATCCTGCGTATTGAAGACACCGACAGCCGCCGCTTTGTGCCGGGTGCCGAGGACTATATCAACGAGAGTCTCCGCTGGCTCGGCATCGGCATCGACGAGGGTGTGCGCGAAGGTGGCGCCTACGGCCCCTACAAGCAGAGCGAGCGCCGCGACATCTACCGTCGCTACGCCCGTCAGCTTCTCGACGACGGCAAGGCGTATATCGCCTTCGACACTCCCGAGGAACTCGAGGCTGCGCGAGCAGAAAAGCCCAACTTCCAGTATGACGCCCACACGCGCGGCAGCATGCGCAACTCGCTGACGCTCCCCGCCGAGGAGGTGAAGAGGCTCATCGACAGCGGCGCCCAGTATGTGGTGCGCTTCAAGATAGAGCCGGACGTGGACGTGCATGTCCACGACCTGATACGCGGAGAGGTGGTGATCAACTCCAACATTCTCGACGACAAGGTTCTCTATAAGAGTGCCGACGACCTCCCGACATATCATCTCGCCAATATCGTCGACGACCACCTCATGGAGGTGAGCCACGTGATACGAGGCGAGGAATGGCTCCCGTCGGCTCCGCTCCATGTGCTTCTATACCGCGCGTTCGGTTGGGAAGACATCATGCCGCAGTTCGTGCACCTGCCCCTGCTGCTGAAGCCGGTGGGCAACGGCAAACTGTCGAAGCGCGACGGCGATAAACTCGGTTTTCCGGTGTTCCCGCTCGAATGGCACGACCCGCAGAGCGGCGAGGTGTCGTCGGGCTATCGTGAGAAGGGGTATCTGCCGGAGGCGGTGGTGAACTTCCTCGCGCTCCTCGGCTGGAATCCCGGCGACGACAGCGAACTGATGTCGATGGACGACCTTATCGCGAAATTCTCCTTCGACCACTGCTCCAAGGCGGGCGCCAAGTTCGACTACAAGAAAGGCATCTGGTTCAACCACGAGTATCTGATGCGCATGGACGACATGCAGCTTGCCGAACTCTTCATGCCGGTGCTCCGCGAGCGTCTTGCCGAGGCGGGCAAGAGTGCCGATGACTTCGGCATGGACTACATCGCAAGGGCTGTGGGCATGGTGAAGGGACGCATCGAGTTTGTGCAGGACCTATGGGCTCAGGGAGACTTCTTCTTCCTCGCACCCTCCTCGTATGCCGAGAAAGACGTGAAGAAGAGATGGCAGGCAGACACTCCCGCCATCATGGAGGAGCTCTGCGGCGTGCTCGAGGGCATCGACGACATGACTTCCGCCAATGCCGAGAAGATAGTGCTCGACTGGATAGCCGCCAAGGGCTACCACCTCGGCAACGTAATGAACGCCTTCCGTCTCGCAGTGGTAGGCGCCTGCCGCGGCCCGCACATGTTTGACATCACCGAGCTGATGCCCAAGACCGAAGTACTCGCCCGCATCCGCAAAGCGATATCCCGAATTGATAATTGAGAATCACGCTGACTCAAGACCAATTAGACCAATTAGACCAATTAGACCAATTAGACCAATCAGCCCAATAAAAAATCATTTTTTCAATTCTTTCCAAATTCTCCAAAACAAATTGAAATAAAAAAGTGTTTTTCTATTATAGTGATGTCTTTGCCCGGAATTGCCGGGCAAAGACGACACTATAGTTGACGATAACAACTCTAAACAAAACCATATGAAAAAAATTCTACTCGCATCACTCCTTCTCCCCGCAATGCTCTGCAACGCGGCGGATACTATGGAGTTCTCCTATGCAGACGGTTGCAGCGACTATCTTGGCACTTCAAAAAAGGAAAACTTCGACGTGGCGATTTTCCTTCCGGGAAGCCAGTTCAAGGACTACAGGGTTGCATATATCAAGGCACCCCTCAACAAGACGAAAGACAACGACTACGCGAAGTATGATAACCTTTCCGTGTGGGTGTCGACAGAACTGACACTTGATGGCAAGGTCAACAAGCCGGACGTGTCATATCCCGCCACTGTTGATGAGAACGGGTATGTCAGCATTGAACTGCCCGAGACTTTCACTATCTCCGACAAAGGCGCGTATGTGGGATATTCCTTCAATGTCACCTCTCTTGACTCGGGTACAAAATACCCTATCGGAATCGGTATGCCCATGAACGAGAACGGACTCTGGATTCACAGTTCTCGCACGTATCTGAAATGGACAGACTTGGCTGAAAAACAGGGATATTCATCCGCCATTACAGTCGGACTCCAGTCTGACAGCTTTTCCGGGGAGTCGGTTTGCTTTTCACAAGTGCCGGGTGAGGCATATGTCTCGCTCAACACAGAGAAGCCGGTCGATGTGGTACTCGCCACTTTCGGAACGGCTCCGGTTTCATCTATAGACTATGAAATAACGGTAGCCGGAGCAACTTCCTCCTATCATTATGACCTTCCGGAGGTTGTCCCCGCCCGCCTCGGCAAGGCGTTTAACGCTTCAGTCGTCATCCCGGCGCAGCAGAGCGTCTTGTCTGAAGACATCTCGCTCAGAGTGACAAAAGTGAACGGTGTCGAGAACAAGGCTACAAACGGCAGTTCCGCCTCGATGAGACTTAACGTCCTCAAGTTCGTTCCCGAGCATCAGGCACTCTTCGAGGAGTATACCGGCACATGGTGTGGATGGTGTACCCGCGGATATGCCGCTCTCGAGCATATCAAGAATAATTATCCCGCTTTCGTGACTGCGGCATACCACAACGGCGACCCCATGACCTGCATGTCAAGCTATCCCAACACAGTCAGCGGCTTTCCCGGCTCTTTTCTTGACAGAAGCATAAGCGGAGACCCTTATTACGGTACTCAGAAATACAATACTATGCTTCCTATCGTAGACGAGATTCTGGCGATTAACGAGCAGTATACCCCCTGGAGCATCAAAGTGGCTCATATCTGGGACAATGACGATACTCTTACTGCGAATGTCGACGTAATGTGTAACGAAGACGCGGCAGGAAACTTCAAACTCGCATATATTCTCGTTTCCGACGGACTTTCCGGTGAAAAATGGGCGCAGAACAATAGTTATGCAAGTTATGCGCAGGACGAAAGCGTAATTCCGGAACTTAACAATTTCTGCCATGGCGGTATCTATGGTCAAAGTTCGGTGAAGGGACTCATGTTTGACGATGTGGTGATCACAAGCCAGGGCGTGAAGGGTGTCTCCGGCAGCCTTCCCGAAACCATCAAGGCTGAGGAGATGATGAGCCACAGCTTCACTTTCGACCTCACAAAGATCAAGCCCGAACTGATTCCCGACAAGAACAAGCTCCGCATCATCGTGGCTGTTCTCGACTCCAAGGGCAGGTCGCTCAACTGCGCAAAGCAGGACGTGACCGACTACACCGGCGCAGCAGTCGAAGGTGTTGAGGTTTCCGACAACGACGCTCCGGTGGAATACTACAACCTCAACGGTGTCAAGGTGTCCGAACCCACACACGGCATCTATATCCGCCGCCAGGGCTCACGTACATCGAAAGTTGTCATCAAGTAAGGATAATTTATAATACATTTAAAGGTTTAATAATGGAGGAGTCCGATCCTATGAGACTACCGGGGAGGCAATGCGTGAGCATTGCCTCCCTTTTTTAATTTTTCTTAGCTACTTAGCTTACAATTTTCAATTTCTCTTGTGCAATTGAGAAATTATTTATAAATTTGCAGTGTAAACCAATAAAACTCACAAAAGTCCACCGGTAAACAATCATCAACCCTTAAATTTACCCGATTTTAAACCACAATTAACCCTCACTCAGCGGCGTATATATTGATGGCGAGATGTCATAAGCCGCCGTAAAAATCAAGACAATGGAAGAAAAAAAATCTAAGCGACCGAGAATCGGAGCACTGCCGACAAGCACAGAAAACACTGAGTCTGCCGGCCAGACCTATCAGCCGAGGCCATACACCGGCACCGAGCGTCCGGAATTCGGACAGAGAGGCTTTCAGCCCCGTCCGCGTATCAACTATCACAACTCTTACAACAACAATTACCGCACCCGCGAGGACGGCGCATATCAGCAGCACCGCGAGCGCCCCGCCTATCAGCAGCAGGACGGCGAGTATCAGCAGCGCCAGCAGACCGGCGACTACCAGCAGCGTCAACAGGGCGGCTACAACCGTACCGGCGGCTATCAGCAGCGTCCCCGCCAGAACGGCTACAACCGTACAAACAACAGCTACAACCGTCCCAACGGCTACCAGCAGCGCAACACCAACTATCAGCAGCGCAACCAGGACGGCGACTACCAGCAGCGCAATCAGGAGGACGGCACATACCAGCAGCGTCCGCGCCAGAACAACTACAACCGCCAGGGCGGCTACAACAACCGCCAGCAAAACAACCGTCAAGGCGGTTACCGCAAGAACCAGGGCGGTTATCAGAAAAACGGCAAGCCCGGAATGAAGTTTATCCCGCGTCCCCGTCAGATTGACTATGTGATCGACGACATCGACCCGAACGAACCGATCCGCCTCAACAAGTTTATGGCAAACGCCGGCATCTGCTCGCGCCGCGAGGCTGACGAGAAGATCGCAGCCGGAAAGGTTTCGGTAAACGATGTGGTGGTGACCGAACTTGGTGTGAAGATCAACCGCGACGACGTGGTGAAATGCGATGACAAGATTGTGACTCCGGAGCGCAAGTGCTATGTGCTCCTCAACAAACCCAAGGACTGTGTGACCACAAGCGACGACCCCAACGGACGTCTGACAGTGCTCGACGTGGTGAAGGGCGCATGCAAGGAGAGAATCTACCCGGTGGGCAGACTCGACCGCAACACAACCGGCGTGCTTCTGCTGACCAACGACGGCGAGCTCGCGTCGAAGCTCACACATCCAAAATATGTTAAGAAGAAAATCTATCACGTGTGGACCGACAAGGACATCTCGGAGGAAGATATGCAGCGCATAGCCGACGGCATCCAGCTTGACGACGGCGAGATACACGCCGACGCCATCTCGTATGCCAACGATACAGACCGCAACCAGGCGGGCATCGAAATCCACAGCGGCAGAAACCGCATCGTGCGCCGCATATTCGAGCATCTCGGATACCGCGTCACAAAACTCGACCGTGTATATTTCGCAGGTCTAACCAAGAAGAACCTCCCCCGCGGACGCTGGAGATACCTAACGCAGGAGGAAGTGAACTTCCTGAGAATGGGTTCTTTTGAATAAACAACTTGATATGAAAGACATTAAGAGAACAACTGTCAAGGCGCTGCTTTCCGACCCCGACAAATACATCGGCTCGGAGGTGGATGTGAAAGGCTGGGTGCGCACGCGCCGTGGCAACAAGAATGTCGCGTTTATCGCGCTCAACGACGGTTCGTCGATTAAGAACGTGCAGATAGTGGTGGACTTCGCCAAGATTCCCGAGGAGTCGCTCAAGGAAGTCACCACAGGAGCGTCGCTCCATGTGCAGGGGAGCGCCGTGGCATCGCAGGGCAAAGGCCAGGCGATTGAGATCCAGGCGGATGAAATAGAGATTTACGGAACAGCAAGTGTAGCCGACTACCCCCTTCAGAAGAAGGGACACACCCTCGAGTTCCTCCGCGAAATCGCGCATCTGCGTCCGAGGACCAATACCTTCGGGGCAGTCCTCCGCATCCGTCACTCATTGGCGTATGCCATACATAAATTCTTCAACGACAAGGGATTCTATTATTTTCACACACCCCTCATCACAGCCTCCGACTGTGAGGGCGCCGGAGCGCAGTTCCAGGTTACGACCCTTCCCCTCGAAGACCTTCCAAAGGGAGAGGACGGAATGGTGGACTACTCGCAGGACTTCTTCGGCAAGATGGCGTCGCTGACCGTGAGCGGCCAGCTCGAAGGGGAGCTCGGCGCCACCGCGCTCGGCTGCATCTATACTTTCGGCCCCACGTTCCGCGCCGAAAACTCCAACACTCCGCGTCACCTCTCGGAGTTCTGGATGATAGAACCGGAAATGGCGTTTTACGAGATTGAGGACAACATGGACCTCGCCGAGGAATTCGTGAAATACTGCATCTCCTACGCTCTCGAACACAATCGCGACGACATCGAATTCCTCGCCGAGCATTTCGACAAGGGACTTGTGGACAGGCTCAACTTCGTGGTGGAAAACGACTTCGTGCGTCTTCCCTACACCGAGGGCGTGAAGATTCTCGAGGAGAGCGGCAAGAAGTTCGAGTTCCCCGTATACTGGGGCGTGGATCTTGCGTCGGAACACGAGCGTTTCCTCGTGGAGGAGCACTTCAAGAAGCCGGTGATCCTCACCGACTATCCGAAGGAGATAAAGGCTTTCTACATGAAGCTCAACGACGACGGCAAGACTGTACGCGCTATGGATGTGCTCTTCCCGAAGATCGGCGAGATCATCGGCGGCAGCCAGCGTGAGGAAGACTACGGCAAACTCAAGCAGCGCATGGAGGAACTCGGCCTCGCCGGCATGGACTGGTATCTCGACACGAGAAAGTTCGGCTCCGTGCCCCACAGCGGTTTCGGTCTCGGTTTCGAGCGCCTCGTGCTGTTCGTGACCGGAATGCAGAACATCCGCGACGTAATCCCCTTCCCCAGATATCCAAACAACTGCGATTTCTGATGAGATCGCTTTGTGCAATCCTGATAATATTGATTTACCTCTCCTGCGGCGTGACAGCCCGGGAGAGGACCGATTCTGTCTTGCCCGACTCCATAGGAGGAGGTGACCTGACAGTGAGCGTGGTGACATGCGCGCCGGGTCCGGATGTTTATGAGCTCTGCGGACATGCCGCGCTGCGTATCCGCAACTCGGAGATGGACTCCGTATGGAACTATGGAATCTTCGACTTCACATCGCCCAACTTCATCTACCGCTTCTGCAAGGGTGAGACCGACTATATGGTGCGCGGATATGACTTCCGTCGCTTTATGCCGGTCTATGTGATGCGGGGCTCCCGCGTCTCGGAGCAGGTGCTGAACCTGACTCAGGAGGAGGCGAGGAGACTCCGGGCGATGCTTCAGAAAGAGGCTTTGCCGCAAAACTGCGTCTACCGCTACAACTATGTGCGCGACAACTGTGCCACCCGGCCCTGGAAGAGGGTGACTCAGGCTGCGGGCAGTGGCATCACACTTCCCGACACACTGCTTTTCCCCACCTTTCGCGACGAGATGCGTTTCTTTCACCGCAACTATCCATGGTATCAGTTTGGCATAGACCTCGCGCTTGGTGGAGGACTCGACTATCCGTTGGCAAAAGATGAGGACACCTTCGCGCCGCCGGTGCTGGAATGGAAACTCGCCCGGGCGAAAATCGGCGGAGCTCCGTTGGTGAAGGAGACAAATGTCATCTTCCCCGGCTATCATGACGCCACTCTTCCCCCTACGCCATGGATTCTGACTCCTATGGCGGCGGGACTTGCCATGCTTCTGGTCAGTCTTGGCACACTATTTGCAATTGTAAGATACCGGCGATATTGGAGAGTATGGATATCCGCGTACTTCCTGCTCGCGGGTGTGGCAGGATGCGTCATCACGTTTCTCGTGTTCTTCTCCAGTCATGAGGCGACATCGCCAAACTGGCTGCTCGTATGGCTCAACCCGCTGCAGCTTATCCTCGGCGCAGGCGTCTGGGTAAGGTCATGGCGAAAAATATTAGTGGCGGCTGCATGGTACGACACCCTTATGCCTCCGCTTCTCGCGCTTCTGTGGATTTTTATTCCGCAGGTGGCGAATCCTGCCGTCTGGCCGATGCTCTTCTCCGCCATGCCGCTCGCGATGAGTGTGATATATTATTTTAAAAGAATTTATAAATAGGATTATGAAAACAAGGCTGTTGACATCGGTGCTTTGCAGTCTCGTCGGCTGGTCGGCTGTGGTTATGGCTGACCCCTCGAGACCGAGACTCGTCGTGGGCATCATGGTGGACCAACTGCGCACTGACTATATCGACTTCCTGAGGACTCGTTTCGGAAAGGAAGGATTCAATCTTCTGATAGACAAAGGACTGTATCTCAAGAATGTTGATTTCAACGCCAAGGAGCTCGATCCCGCGAGCGCCACGGCTATCCTCTATACCGGCAACTATGCCTCCGCTTCGGGGATTCCCGCCGAGAAGGTCTATGACCCGGCTTCCAACCATCCCCTGCCGGTGCTCCACGACTCGGAGACGATAGGCAATTTCACAAGCGAGACCTACAGTCCTAAAGCACTGCGCCTCTCAACCCTCAGCGACGAGGTGGCTATCGACGGAGTGGGACTCGGGGCTGTCTACAGCATATCGCCCGATCCCATGCAGGCGATAATCATGGCGGGACACGCCGGCAGCGGCGCCTTCTGGATCAGTGACGAGTCGGGAAAGTGGGCAACCACCACCTATTACAAGGAAGTGCCCGCCGGCATCTCGCGCATCAACTACAGTTCGCCGCTCGCGGAGCGTATGGACACCATGGTGTGGACCCCGGCGCGACCTCTCGATTCATACGACGGTGTGCCGGCTCAGAAGAAATATTTCCCCTTCCGCCACGCCTTCCCCAAGAAAAGCAGCGACAGATATGTCAAGTTCAAGGAGTCAGCGCTTGTCAACGCGGAAGTGACCGACGTTGCCGTGGATTTCATTCGCACTCTTCAGCTCGGTCAGCGCGGCGATGTCATCGACATGCTCAACGTGGGATACACGGCGTCTCCGTTCAAATACGGTGCCGACGGCGACATGAGGCTTGAGCTCCAGGACTCATATATCCGTCTCGACGCGCAGATAGAGCGTCTGCTCGCGGCTGTGAAGCAATATGTGGGTCTCGACAACGCCTTGGTTTTCCTGTCGTCGACCGGTTATTTCGACGAGTCTGCGGAAGACGACGCCCGATACCGCATCCCGAGCGGCACATTCTCCATGAAGCGCGCGGTGTCGCTCCTCAACTCCTATCTCAGCGCCCTTCACGGCAACGACCAGTATGTGAAGGGAAGTTACCGGAACATGGTGTATCTCGACCCGGCGGTGGTGGAGAAGCACGGGCTTAACATTTCCGATGTTCGCCGCGACGCGCGCGATTTCCTCGTGAGGATGAGCGGCGTCACCGATGTGTTGTCGCTTACCGACATCATCAGCCGAACCACTCCCGAACTGCAGCGGGTGGCGAGAAGCATCGACCCCAAGAGCGCCGGCGACCTGCGTCTTGAGTTCGCGCCGGGCTGGACGGTTGCCGATGACGTGCGCCTCCCCGTGACTACAAGCCAGGTGCGCGAGGCGTGTCCCGCGACTCCTGCATTCCTGATGGGTCCCGGAGTGCCCGCCGCCACCATCGGCAGCGTGGTCGACGCCGTGACGATAGCCCCCTCCCTGAGCTCGGTGATGAGAATCAGAAGCCCCAACGGAGCCGCTTCGCGCCCATTGACTTGGTAATCTCGAATATTTTGATTATCTTTGCGCTTTATAAGTGTTTTTTTGTCGCGCCCCCGGGCTCGGACAGATTTCAAATCAAGTATAACAAATACAATATTAACTCTCATTGAAAATGGGATTCGGCAAGATACTTAAATCAATTTTCGGCGATCAGAGCGAGCGCGCGGTGCGTCCCCTCTGGAATCGCCTTCAGAAGGAAATAAACCCTATTTCGGAACAGATACGCGGCATCAGCAACGATGAGCTCCGCGAAAGAATAAACGTGATACGCGACGATATCCGCGGCGAGTCGAAGACATACAAAGACAAGATGTCGGAAATCCGCACCCGGATAGAGACGATGGAATACGACAAGCGCGAGCCGCTCTGGAAGGAAATCGACTCCCTGAAGGAAGACATGTACAAGATGTATGCGAGGAAACTCGACGCCGCGCTTCCCGAAGTCTTCGCCGTGGTGAAGGAGACCGCGAGACGTTTTGCCGAGAACGACACCATCGAGGTGACGGCAAGCGACGCCGACCGCGAGCTGGCGGCACAGGGCAAGGACTTCATCACCATCGACGGCGACAGGGCTGTGTATAAGAACTCATGGATCGCCGGCGGCAACGAGACGAAGTGGGATATGGTGCACTACGACGTGCAGCTGATCGGCGGCATGGTGCTCCACGGCATACTCCAGGGGGAGAAGACCTCCAACAACATCGCCGAGATGGCTACCGGCGAGGGCAAGACCCTCGTGGCTACTCTTCCGGTGTTCCTGAACGCCCTGACGGGCGAGGGCGTGCATGTGGTGACCGTCAACGACTATCTCGCCAAGCGTGACTCCGAGTGGATGGGTCCGCTCTATCAGTTCCACGGCCTTACCGTGGCGTGCATCGACAAGACAGAGCCCAACTCCCCCCAGAGGCGCGACGCTTACCGCTGCGACATCACGTTCGGCACCAACAACGAATTCGGCTTCGACTACCTCCGCGACAATATGGCGACACAGGTTTCGGACCTCGTTCAGCGCGACGACCACTACTATGCGATTGTCGACGAGACCGACTCCGTGCTTATCGATGACGCCCGTACACCTCTGATCATCTCCGGCCCCATCCCCAAGGGCGACGACCAGATGTTCAACGAGTTCAAGCCCAATGTGGAGAAAGTGGTGACGGCGCAGAGGAAACTCGCCCAGGCGCTTCTGCTCGAGGCTAAGGACAAGATTTCCGCCGCCATGAGCGGTGACCCCGAGAAGGTGAAGAAGTTCGACAAAGGGGAGGGCAAGAAACCCCTTACCGCGCAGGAACTGCTCGAAGACGGCGGTCTCGCGCTCTTCCGCGTCTACAAGAGCCTTCCGAAACACGGTCCCCTCATCCGCTACCTCAGCGAGGAGGGCATCAAGCCCATTCTCCTCAAGACCGAGGAAAAATACATGCAGGACAACAACCGCGAGATGCCCGTGGCAGTGGAGCCACTCTTCTTCGTGGTTGACGAGAAGAACCACAGCATCGAGCTTACCGACAAGGGTATCCAGGTGCTTACCGACACCACTCAGGACCCGCAGTTCTTCGTTCTCCCCGACATCACAGCCCAGCTTTCGCAGGTGGAGCACATGGAGGGGTCGGATGAGGAGAAACGTCAGCGCAAGGACGAGCTGCTGCAGGAATACAGCGTGAAGTCGGAGCGCGTGCATACCGTGAACCAGCTTCTCAAGGCATATACACTATTCGACAAGGACGTCGAGTATGTGATCGACGACAACAAGATAAAGATTGTAGACGAGCAGACCGGCCGTATCATGGAGGGTCGCCGTTATTCCGACGGCCTGCATCAGGCTATCGAGGCAAAGGAGGGAGTGAAGGTGGAGGCTGCCACTCAGACATACGCCACCATCACCCTGCAGAACTATTTCAGGATGTATCGCAAGCTCGCCGGTATGACCGGTACCGCCATGACTGAGGCGGGCGAGTTCTATGACATCTACAAGATGGAGGTTGTTGAGATTCCTACCAACCGCCCGGTAATCCGCGACGACCAGAAAGACCGCGTCTACCGCACGAAGAAGGAGAAATACAATGCCGTGATCCAGGAAGTGGAGGATATGGTGAAGCAGGGACGCCCTGTTCTTGTGGGCACCACCTCGGTGGAGATTTCCGAGCTTCTCAGCCGTATGCTCCAGCTCCGCAAGATACCCCACCAGGTGCTGAACGCCAAGCTGCACCAGAAGGAGGCGGACATCGTGGCGCAGGCAGGCAAGACGGGCACCGTGACCATCGCCACCAACATGGCGGGTCGAGGCACCGACATCAAGCTGACTCCTGAAGTGAAGGAGGCGGGGGGTCTCGCCATCATCGGCACCGAGCGCCATGAGTCGCGCCGTGTCGACCGTCAGCTGCGCGGACGTGCCGGCCGTCAGGGTGACCCCGGTTCCTCTGTGTTCTTCGTGTCGTTTGAAGATAACCTCATGCGCCTCTTCGCCGGCGAGCGTATTTTCAAGATGCTCGACAAGATGGGATTCCAGGAGGGCGAGATGCTTGAGTCGAACATGCTCACAAGCTCCATCGAGAAGGCGCAGAAGAGAGTGGAGGAGAACAACTACGGCATCCGTAAGCGCCTCGTGGAATACGACGACGTGATGAACGCCCAGCGCACCGCCATCTACGGCAAGCGCCAGAACGCCCTCAAGGGCGAGAGAATCGGTACGGATATCGCCAACATGATTTACGATACCGCTCAGCAGATCGCCGAGTCGTATGCCGAATACGAGGAGTTTGAAAACAGCGTGCGCTCAACGCTCGCCATAGACGTGCCCCTCTCCGCCGAGGAGTTCAAGAAGGCTGACCGCAAGGACATCACCGAGCGTCTCGCCGAGGAGGCTCTGAACGTATACTACCGCAACCGCGAGAAAATCGCCACTTCGGCTATGCCGTATATCAAGGAGTTTGTGGAGGAACGCGGCGCTGCCGGTATCGTGGGTGTCCCGGTGACCGACGGCAGACGTTTCTTCAACATCCGCTGTGACCTCCGTGAGGCATACGACAACCAGTGCCGTCCGATTGTGAAGGGCTGGGAGAAGGCTGTGCTTCTGCAGGCTATCGACAATGCATGGCAGGAGCAGCTTCGCGCTCTCGACGAACTGCGCAAGTCTGTGCAGAACGCAAGCTACGAGCAGAAAGACCCGCTCGTTATCTACAAACTCGAGGCTTACGGCCTCTGGAAGGGTATGCTTGAGGAGATGAACTCCAAGGCTGTGGCAACCCTAATGCGCGGCAAACTCGCCGCTCCCGACTATGAGGAGGCGAAGGCGGCTCGTGAGGCACAGGAGGCGGCGCGTGACGCCCAGCAGCTCGCGCAGCAGCAGGCGCAGCAACTTGCCCAGGCGCGCAGAAACGCGCAGGCGGCGGCTTATTCCCGCACTCAGGAGATTCGCCGTGAATACGGCGCTCCCGTCAACTCCTCGAATCCGTATGCCAATTATTCCACTACCAGGGAGACATACGAAGGGGAGAACGCCCAGCGTCAGGCTGCGCAGAACGTCAACCGCCAGCAGCAGCCCCAGCGTCAGCCGATCAAGGCTCAGCCGAAGGTGGGAAGAAACGACCCGTGTCCCTGTGGAAGCGGTAAGAAATACAAGAACTGCCACGGCAAGAATATGTGATGCCGGCAGGCAATACCAATGAAGTGTAGTAAACTTCGATAAAAGATCATCTCAGTTATGGAGAAAGAATATTATATAGTTGTGAACGACAAAAGAGAGGGACCCTTCTCTTTCGAGCAACTCAGAGTGAGAAACATAGAGCCTTCGACTCTCGTATGGACCGCAGGTCTCGCCGACTGGGTGAGGGCTGACACATTGCCGGAACTGGAACCGATTATGGCGGCGCGAACCCGTGTGGACGACAATGAGTCCGCTTTCGGAACCTATGCGCGTCCGGAGGCTCAGCGCACCCCGGCGCAGGGCAACTACGGCGGCAGCTGCTACGGCGCACAGCAAAACTACGGTGCTCAGAACGGCTGCGGCAATCAGAACGGCTACGGATATGGCAATACCGGAAGCTCAAACAACTGGTATACACTGGCGATTATCGCCACTGTGGTCGGATTCCTTGTGTCGTGTGTGGGAGGCATTCTCGGCATCTTCGCCATCCTTCAGGGAAGCAAGGCACGCGATGCGGAGCGCATAGGCGACAATGTTACCGCAAGATCCGCATGGTCGACTTGTAAGACTCTGACCATCATATCCTTTGTCCTTACAGGCATCGGACTTGTCGCTAACGTTTGGGTTTTTACCACTGTCTTTAACAACCCAGCGCTTACGAATCTTTGATGCTTGGCAATGAATTGAATTCTGAATGAAGTATTTCGCAATGATAGACGGCCGTCAGGTCGGCCCGTTTGAACTTGATGATGTGGTGAGGGAAGGCATACGCCCCGACACCTATGTTTGGTGTAAGGGGATGGCTGACTGGGAGCAGGCGCAGGATGTTCCTGACATCTGCCGCTATTTCCGCCAGCGCCTTTCCGGCTCGCTGCCCTCATTGAGAAAACCGTCTGCCGGCACCCTGTCAGACAGCATTATGGAGCAGGAGGAGCTGATAAGACAGCTTCCTCCGAGCCTCCAGGGCTTCGTGAGGCGCTCCGGCGTAAAGCTGACCAAAGACAGTCTCCCGCAGCCCGACAGGCACAGATATTCCCGCACCCTCCCCGTAATCCTCTACATCATCTGCCTCCTCCTCATCCTCCTCGGCTTCCTCATAAGCCGCTAATCCAAACTGCAATACAAAAGGAGGGCCGCTTTCTCAGCGGCCCTCCTTCACGATTCCACTATAAACTATATCTAACTAAACTTAAAACCGCATTCTCACTTTCTCCCGAAACCGGGAATGCTTTGCCATATTGCTTTTGTATCTATCAAACGAAAATGTATGTATTTTGGTTGGATTTCAGGTCGTATTTTATACAAATACAACATGATTTAACGGAATTGACGTATTCCGGGCATCCATTCAAAACCGGCAGCCTCCAGTGAGGCCTTCAGACGGGTGATGTCGACATTGTAGGCATCGCAGAAGTCCTCTAATGACCGGTATTCATCGCGGAGTTTCATGTTGACGAAACTCATCAGCATCGCTGGGTCTTTTGGCAATAATTCCATCTTTTTTATTTTTTTACGTAAGTTTAAGAATATTCTTTCGTTAGTTTCAATTTTTTTTATTAATTTCGTGTCAATGAAAAAACAATTGGCAATAACGGTTTGTTTTCTCGTCGCTGCAATAGCAACGGCGAGCGCCTGCACGAGCGCTATAATCAGCGGCCGCCTGAACCCTTCAGGTCGTCCTCTTCTGTGGAAACATCGTGATACATCGGCGATAGACAACAAGGTTGAATATGTGGCTCCGGACGCCTCTGGATTCGGCTACATAGGTCTCTTCAACGCCTCCGACCGCAACCTGCGGGAATGCTGGACCGGCTTCAACAGCGAGGGGTTCGCCATCATGAACACAGCCTCCTACAACATAAAGGATGACAAAGTGCCTCAGAAAGACATGGACAAGGAAGGTCTCGTGATGACTCTCGCCCTGCGCAAATGTCGCACCGTCAACGATTTCGACTCACTGCTCCGAAAACTGCCGCGCCCGATGGGGGTAGAGGCGAATTTCGGTGTCATCGACGCTACCGGAGCCGGTGCATTTTTCGAAACCAACAATGATTCATTCGTAAGAATCAATCTCGACGACGCTCCTGACGGAATGCTCGTGCGCACAAACTACAGCCACACAGGCCGTCCCGGTGAGGGCTTCGGTTTCGTACGCGAGGCAAACGCACTCCACCTGCTGAAACCTGCCGCCGCGTCCCGGTCTGTTACTCCCGAACTGCTCACGGAGACCCTCTCAAGGTCATTCTATCACGATATGTTTGGAAAAGACATGGCGGAAGGGCTTGAGGCAGGCTGGATCATAGACCAGGATTTCATCCCGAGGTTCAAATCCTGCGCCACGATAGTAATCGAGGGTACAGTTCCTTCCGGCGGCTCAAAAGAAGGCGTTCCGGGCGAGGATTACGTGATGTGGACCGGACTCGGATATCCTCCCTGTGCCGATATCTATCCCGTCACCTACGGCCCTGAAGGCGTTCATCCCGACCTCAGGGGCCTGCAGCCCGACGGACACTCAAAGGCATCGGACATCTCGAAGAAAAGACGCGACGAGGTCTTCCCGAGACACTTCGACAACGGCGACAAATATATAGACCTCTCGAGGCTGCGAAACAAAGAGGGAACGGGCTATCTCCAGACGATACCCCGCCAGAACCTCGAGGTATACAAAAAATTCAAAAATAATCACTCCTCTTATTTCTCCTCAAACGACAATGTCACAGTTTCTAATAAAAGATAGACCTAAGATATTTAATGTCAGTGGAAAAGATGTGTTTTTCAACATTATCGCAACTCCCTCGTCGGGCTGGCCCGTGTGGGCAAGCATATCAATAGGCGTCGCGACGCTTGTCGCGGGTCTTGCCACCGGTGAGGTCTTGGCTGTGGTCGCCGCCCTTGTGGTGCTTCTGACCATCACACCGTCGATTTGCGTGTTTACATACTACTATCACCTTCTTGCCTCCGACATAGTGACCAACGTCATCATGCATTCAGTGGAGCGACACTTCAACGGCTTCCTCGTCAGGCTCTACAAGCCTCATCAGGATGCCGGCGGCGAGGAGACATCTCCCGTGTCCTGGACCGAATGCGGCAGACTTACCGTCTACGACACGTCAGTGGTGAAGGTCAAGAGATATTTCAATTATTATCTGCTGTATCTCGTGGACGCCCCCCTCAGGGTGCTTTATGTTCCCGCAGATTTCTTTTTACAATTGAACTATGAGAATTCTTAAGAACACCAACAGGAAATACTGCTTCATCATGGAGATGGAGGTGCGCGACTATGAGCTCGACTGCGAGCAGATAGTCAACAACGCCAACTATTTCCATTACATGGAGCATACGCGCCATAAGTTCTGCAGCGACGCGGGCCTCTCGTTTGTGGAGATGCACAACCAGGGTCTCGACGCCGTGGTAAGGAAAGTCGAGATCGAATATATCTCGTCACTTCGCGGCAACGACACCTTCTTGTCGTGTCTGCGTCTCGAGCGTAAGGGCCCGAGATTCATATTCCATCAGGACATCATGCGTCCGGGAGGCGAGCTCGTATGCCAGGGACTCGTGAGCGTGGTGGTGCTTAAAAACGGCAAGCTCTCGCGCGGCGACGAACTTGCCAAAGTCTTCGCCAAGTATATCAACTGACGGGTGATGGATACGTCGAGACTCCTCGGAATGGCGATGTCGTTTGTGCCCGGCGTCAACGCGGCGTTTGTAAGGCACATGCAGGAGTGCGGCGTCGAGCCTGCCGATTTCTTCTCGGCGTCCCGCGTCTCCCTTGCCGAGCGTCTGCGGCTGAACAATGCCGCATGTCTCGACAAGATGGTTCGCGACGAGGCGCTGTTCAGGGCACGTCGCGAGGCTGAGTTCATGGAGCGTCACGGCATAGTATCTTTCTCCATCACCGACGAAGACTATCCCTTCCGTCTCGCCGATATCGACAAGGCTCCCGTCACCATCTACCGTCTCGGAAGCGCCGACCTTAACACCGGAAAAATGCTAAGCGTGGTGGGCACACGCCATTCGTCGGCTTACGGCACAGGCTATGTAAACGCCCTGATAGCCGATCTGGCGCCTTATTTCCCCTCGCTCTGTGTGGTGAGCGGTCTCGCGCTCGGAATCGATTCCGCGGCGCATACGGCGGCCATCAACGCGGGTCTTCCGACAGTTGCCGTGGTGGCGCACGGACTCGACACCGTATATCCGGCTGTCAACCGCGACCTCGCCAGATCGATTGTGGGCCACGGCGGCGCTATCATCTCTGAATATCCATCGGGTGTCAAGCCCTATAGAAGCCACTTCCTGGAGCGCAACCGCATAGTGGCGACCCTTACAGACGCAGTCATCGTGGCTGAGTCCGCGCTGAAGGGTGGCGCCATGTCCACAGCCGCCGTGGCATCGTCGTATGGTCGGGAGCTATTCGCTCTCCCCGGCAGACTGGGCGACGAGATGAGCGCCGGATGCAACCGCCTGATACGCTCGCAGAAGGCAATGATGGCTGGAAATGTCGCGGATATGCTCGCCATGCTCGGCTGGCAGCCTGAAAGCGTCCACGTCTCGACAAAACAGCGCGATCTCTTTCCGGAACTCTCAGGAAACGACAAAATACTATACGACCTCCTACGGTTCAGCTCCGAACCCCTTCCGCTCGACGTTGTGCGCGAAAGGACAGGGATGCCTATCAGCGAACTGATGGCATCCCTGTCTGAAATGGAGTTTGACGGAATCATCGAGCGTCTTCCCGGCAACCGTTTCTCGCCTATCCGTTACTGACGCCCTACTGTCAGGCTATTTCTGCCTGAATTCATCCTTGCTTACATATATTCTGAAATCCTTGATACCTCCCGGCACATCGCTTTCCATGCGGGGCAGATACTGAATGCCCGAAACCGTGTGCTCGGCGCCGAGGTCTATCACCACGCAGTGGGGATAAGGCACGCCTTTCACGGTGCTCCACGCGGTGGATTCCTGAAGGTCGAATATCTTGTCGGCGCTGCGGTTGGTCTTCTTGATGTCTTCGCTGTCGGCATACTTTACGGTCCACGGCTCGCGCGACAGGCGGTTGCCGTTGGCGTCGAGCACATAAAGCTCGGCTATAGCCGCCCTTTCCTTGCCGTCGAGCGACGACAGCGCCTCAAGGCACAGATAGCGTCCGGTAGCGGGAACCGGTAATGTGCGTGTCTGCCACCCGTTGCCCGGATCGAAAGAGTTTTCAAGCGCGGGTTTCACTCCATTCAGGTCGAGAGCCTTGCCTTCCTCGCGGTGTGCGGCGGGCTTCGACACGTTCAGGTTGTCGAGCAACGGCTCGGTGAGTCCTGCCGACACTGCTTTTTTCGGTCCAATGATGTCAAACACCATAATCTCGTTTTCTCCCTTCTTAAGCCAGCATCCGGGCATGTATAGGGTCTGCTGTGGTCCTATCTCCCAGATTCTGCCGAGGGGATGACCATTGACATATACCAGGCCCTTTCCCCATGTGGAGAAGTCGAGGAAAGTGTCGGAAGGTTTCGAAACGTTGAAAGTGCCGCGATAGAGTCCCCGAGGCATACGTCCGTCAGCGTCGGGTGTCACTCCGGCGATATCCACGCCCTGCATACTGTCGTAGTATTCCGGGGCATCGGGCAGAGGGAAGATTTCCCAATTCTTGAGGTCGCACACGAAGTCGTGGCCGCTTCGGTTCTCTGTCACCGTCACATTGTCGGTGATTCCCTTGAAGTCCTTTATCGCGCGCCCGAAGTTGATGCGTCCCATAGCCTCCACGAGGATGTCGAGGCGCGTGTCTTTGCCACACGGCGGCAGCATCACGTTTTTCTCTCCCATCCTACGGTCGATGGTGCCCGCAAGCTTGCCGTCGATAAACACCTGCACAAAGTCGTGGGGCTCATTGACTGTGAGCAGACCGCCGGAAGGAAGTTCCGGCAGGGTGGTGCGGTAGAGGAGGCTTCCGAACCCCTGGTTCATTTCCTCCATTGTCTTGATGTCGCGGCTTTTCACTCCCTCCGGAAGATTGAAGAAGAGGGGCGCGACAGTCTTGAATCCGAATTCCTTTATCGCCACAGGCTTGACGGTGGCGGGAATCTTTGGAAGTTTCCCGTCATGATATTTGGCGAGAGTCTCGCGCAGCAGCCTGTATTTCGGCGTGATCTGACCGCTCTCGCTGATGGGGGCGTCATAGTCGTAAGAGGTGACATCGGGGGCGAATCCCGGCGAGTTGGCTCCCGCCCAGTGTCCCCAGTTGGTGCCACCGTGAGTCATATAGAGGCTGAACGATATGTCTTTGGAAAGCATCTCGTCGATGCCGGCTATCATGTCTTCGGCGGGTCGGGTCTCGTGGTTGGCTCCCCATTTGTCGAACCAGCCGCTCCAGAACTCGCTGCACATCAGCGGGCTGTCGGGCCTTATGCTCTTCAGTTTCTCAAACTGTCGGTCAATGTTGGCGCCTGTTCCGAAGTTCATGGTCCAGATGAGGTCGTCGAGGCCGTTGTCGGTGAAGTTCGATGACCAGTCGCACTGGAAGAGCGTGACGTCCTTGCCGAAATTCCGGCGCAGCATGTCTCTGATATTGGCGACGTAAGGCTTGTCCTTGCCGTAGGAGCCATACTCATTCTCCACCTGCACCATGATGATGGGGCCACCCTTGTCTATCGTCAAGTCTCCGACCTGCTCGGCGACCGCTTTCTGAAACTTGTCGACGCGTTCCAGAAAGTATGGGTCGTTTTCCCTCAGTCGGATGTCTTTCTTCTTGAGCAGCCACCAAGGGAGACCTCCCATCTCCCACTCGGCGCACACATACGGTCCAGGGCGGAGAATCACCTTCATTCCGTTGTCTTGGCAAAGCTTCACGAATTCGCGAAGGTCATTCTGACCGGTGAAGTCAAACTGTCCCTCCTTCGGCTCGTGGGCGTTCCAGAAGGTATAGAGGCAGATGGTGTTCATGCCGAGTGCCTTGCACAGTTTGATACGCTGGTCCCAGTATGGACGCGGGATGCGCGGATAGTGGAGTTCGGCAGCCTTCACGCTATATGGTTCGCCGTTGAGAAGGAACCTCCCCTTACCCGCCTCGAATTTTCCGGCGGTATTGTCATTGCCGGCATCGGCTTTTACCGCTGTCGCCGGCATCACCGCGAGTATGGTTCCCGCAGCGGCAAGTATTGAGGCTTTCAGGTACTTTTGCATAATGCACTTTATATAATGCATAATTCATAATGCATAATTCATAATTATTGCCGGTTGAGGGTCAATATTTTATATTCAATGAATTATGTATGTTTTATTTGAATGGTTACTTAACTGATATGTGTTTCGTTATTGTTGTATGAAGCGGCGGATTGCCACTGCTGCGTATTGTAGTAAGGGCGAATCCTGCCGGTCAAGACGGTTGGCGATTTCCGCGGCTTCCGGAAGAAACCTTACAAGGCGGAAGGCGAGGATGTCTGCCTCTTCGCGGGTGCGGATGTTGGCAGCCATGGAGAGTGCCTCCTCCATGTCGGTTTTCGATGAATCCATGAGATGGATGGCGAGAAGACGCGCTTCGCGGCATTCACGGTCGGCCCACAGGTCGCGCACCGTCGTCATGATGTCGCTCTCTCCGACAGCCTCGCGCACCCTTGCCGACAGCTCCTTTATCTGCGGAAGCTGAAGCCCGAAGATATATTTCTGGTCCATGCCTCCCTTGCGCAGGGTATCGGCGAGAAGACCGTTGCGCAGGGCAAAAAACTGTCTGCGTATGCCCTGCGCGGTGGTTAGGTCGTCTGTTTCCATTTTCGGTGGTGTGGTATGGAGCATCATTTCTTGCCGAGTGCGGAATAGTCGCGGCTCAGGCGCATCATCTGCTCGGGATATCCTTCGGTGTATGATATCTTCACGTCGGTGATGTTGCCGTCCTTGTCATACTCCGGAGTGTAGACCGGATTCACGAAACCTCTGTAGGGAGGTATGTCGAGAGTCGAGAATCTCTTGAGCACCTCGTTGTGGAGTTTCGGGTCGACCTTCACCGCATATTTCTGCACGAGGGCGTTGCCTGCGGCATAGTCGCCGGTCGACTTGATGCGCTGGATTTCCTTGAGAAGCTGTCCGAAGAGATTGCGGAGTTCCTTGTAGTCGTTGATCTTGAGATAGGTCTTGCCCCCTTTCTTCACGAGCTGTACCGCTTTCGACTTCTTGGCGTGGTCGAGTGTCCATGCCGCGATGAGCTGACGGTTGCGCATGTGTGCCTCCTCCACGTCGTTGCCCGGCTCGATGCGGTTGAGCTGTGTCATGAGGCCGTTCATCATCTGCTGGTAGTATTCAGCCTTGTATGCCTCGGGATTGTCGAGAATGCCGAGTTCCACGAGTTTCGGGTCAGCCAGATAATAGAGGGCGAAGAGGTCGGCGCGCGCCTCCTCGAGAGTCGAGCCGTTTTCCTTCAGTGCGTCGGGGTCGGTGCCGGGAGCGAGCTGTCCGGAAGCGTGTCCCAGACATTCATGAAGGTCGGTGTGAAGCATGTCGGTCTGATAGAGATACTTGTCCATCATTTCGCGTGTCGGGGCGTCGATTACGAACTCTTCCCTGAAACCGTTGCCCTTGCTCGCCTCGGCGTAAGCCTCGGTGATGTTTTCGATAGTCACCGACTTGCTGCCGTGCTGAGCGCGAATCCAGTCGGCGTTGGGCAGGTTGATGCCGATGGCGGTGGCGGGGTATGCGTCGCCGGCAAGCATCACGGCGTTGATCGCCTTTGCCGATATGCCTTTCACATGAGGCTTGCGATACTGCGGGTCGATAGGCGCGTTGTCTTCAAACCACTGAGCGTTGTCGGAGATGATCTTCGTGCGCTTTGTGCTCTCGCGGTTCCGGAAATTGACGTAGCTTTCCCAGCTGCCGGTCATGCCGAGCGGGTCGTTGTAGCTCTCGATGAAGCCGTTGACGAAGTCCACGTCGGAATCGGTGTCCTCGGCCCATAGGATGGAGTATTCGTCGAAGAGACGGAGGTCTCCGGTGATGTAGTAGTCTATGAGCTTGGTGATGTAGGCGCGCTGGGCATCGTTTTCAGCGACTCCCTTAGCCTTGTCGAGCCAGTAGATGATATGGCGGATGGCGTCGCCGTAGAGACCGTTGAGGCTGTAGGTCTGCTCATGGATTGTGCCGTCGGCATCCTTCACAAGCCTGGAATTGAGGCCATAAGATACAGGTGTGGGGTCGCCCGGCTTCTTCTTGGCGGCGAAGTAGTCCTCAACCTCCTGCTGGGTCACACCGTCGTAGAGGTTTACGCTTGAGTTGGCGATGACGTCGGCGCTCGAGTCGAGGCTCACCTTCTTCGGCATGAAGGCGGGGTCGAAGATATAGTCGGTTATGGTGGCTACTATCTCCGCGCGTTGCTTGTCGTCTTTTGCTCCCACGCACTTGTTGCAGAGACCCTTGAGCCTCTCTTCGAAGAATGCCCGTGAGAACTCGGGGGTGAACTTGTCGTTGGAGTAGTGGTGGTGCGGACCGTTGCCAAACCATACCTGCTTCATGTATTTGTCGAAGCCTTTCCAGTCGGCGCTGTTTTTGTCGCCGTCATATTTCTGATATATCTTCTCGAGGATGCGGCGCAGCTGAAGATTGTATTTGCCGTTCTGGTCCCAGATGATGTCGCGTCCCCACTGGGCAGCCTCGGAAAGATAATACAGCATTTCCTTCTGCTGCAGTGTAAGACTGTTGAATCCGGGCACCTCATATCTGAGCACCTCGATGTCTGCAAACCGGTCGACCTTATAGTCGAAGTTCGGGTTTTCCTTTGCCATAGATGTCATGGAGCCGAGCAGCAGAGCCGCTCCGGCGATTGTGATTTTAAAGTCTGTCATATATCGTTGATTTTATTTCTATTCCACATACAGCACGAGTCCCTTCAGGTATTCTCCCTCGGGATGGGAGATGTCTATGGGGTGGTCGGCGGGCTGGGTGAGCTGGTGAAGGATGCGGACACGGCGTCCGGACTTCGCCGCCGCGCTGAAGACCGCCAGACGGAACGCCTCGCGGGTCACCACCTGCGAGCACGAGAAGGTGAAGAGCACGCCTCCCGGCTTTATTTTCTCGAATGCCTTGGCGTTGAGCTTACGGTAGCCGATGAGTCCGTTTTTAAGCGCCGATCGGTGTTTTGCGAAGGCGGGAGGGTCGAGGATTATCAGGTCATACTCCTTGTCTGGCATCTCGTTGAGAAACTTGAAGGCGTCCACGGCATAGGTGCGGTGGCGTTCGTCGCCCGGGAAGTTGAGGGCTATGTTGGCGTCGGTGAGTGCCGCCGCCTTGGCGGAGGAGTCTACTGAAACCACGCTTTGTGCGCCTCCGCGCATCGCGTAGACCGAGAAACCGCCGGTGTAGCAGAACATGTTCAGCACCTTGCGTCCCTTGGCGTATTTCTCGAGGAGCGCGCGGTTCTCGCGCTGGTCTACGAAGAATCCGGTCTTCTGGCCGCGCAGCCAGTCGATGTTGAACTGGAGACCGTTTTCCGTGGCAATGTTGCCGTCGTAGCTTCCGATCAGATATTCGTTTTCCGGGTCGAGACCTGCCTTGTAGGGGAGTGTCGTCTCGCTCTTGTAGTATACGTTTCGGATTCTTGCGTCGGGAAGTGTGGTCAACGCCTCCGCGATGCGGCGGCGCTCGAAATGCATTCCCGGGCTGTGTGCCTGGACTACGGCGGTGTCGCCGTAGATGTCTATCACGAGCCCAGGCATGAAGTCTCCCTCGCCGTGCACCAGACGGAAGCAGTCGTTGTCTTCTCTGATGAGGCCGAGGGTTCGGCGCAGCCTGAGCGCTTCCTCAAGGCGCCGGTCGAAGAAATCTTCCGGCAGACGGTCGGTTCCGAACTCGAGGATGCGCACTGCTATCGAGCCTATCTGGTAATGGCCGATGCCGAGCACCGTGCCGTCGTTTCCCTTCACCACACACTGGTCTCCTTCCTCAAGCCCCTCCGGGAGCGAGGCTATCGCTCCGGAGAATACCCACGGATGATGACGCAGTATGCTTTCTTCCTTCCCTTTTTTCAGTATGACTGTTTTCATTGGTTGCGTTATTTGAAGAAGAATCTTATGATGTCCATGCCGTTGGCGTAGACAAGCAGGAGTATCAGGAGTGCCATTCCTGTCATCTGCGCGTATTCCATGAATTTTTCCGACGGCTTGCGGCGGAAGATCACTTCATAGAGCAGGAAGAGCACGTGGCCGCCGTCGAGCGCCGGTATCGGAAGGATGTTCATGAACGCGAGCGCCACCGACAGGAACGCGGCGATGTTCCAGAAGGCTATCCAGTCCCACGACTCGGGGAAGATGCTGCCGATAGCGCCGAAACCGCCCACCGACTTGGCACCCTCTTTGGTGAACACGAGCTTCATGCTCTTCACATAGCTTGTGAGCCGGTCGGTTCCCATCTCTATTCCTCGCGGTATGGAGGAGAAGATGCTGTAGCGTTTTTCCTTGGTCTTGAAGAATGCCGACGGGTCTATCTCGAGCCCTATGCCCATCTTGGAGTTGTCCGACAGGGTCACCGGAAGGTTCAGCGTGTCTGCGGCGTTTAGGTTCTTCCTCACCACAGTCACGTCTATCGTCTCGTTGTCGTGCCCCTCGAGAGTGGAGAGGAATTCGGTGAGGCTCGGGGTCGACTTGCCGTTGATGGCGATGATTTCATCCTTTTCCTTCACGCCCGCCTTTGCCGCGCCCTCGCCCGGCATCACCTGCGTCACGCGTGTGGGGATGCGGTATGTGAAGAAGTTGATCTGCGCGGTGTCGCTTTTCGCCTCTTCCTCAAGCATGAAGATGAATTTCTCGGGAATTTTCACGATGGCGGTGCCGTCGCCTCGCCTTACCGTCACTTCCTTTGCCTGAATCATCCTCATGCGGTCTTCGGAGGGAAGGCCGTCAAGTTTTTCTCCGTCTGCCTCCAGCGGTATGTCGCCGTTGTGGAATCCCGCCTTCAGGGCTGCGCCGGAAAACTCAAGACCCTTGTCGGCATCGGATACCGACACGTAGCGCTCGCCGGTGGCGAATACTATTCCGGCGTATATCAGGATAGCGAGCAGAAAATTGAACAGCACGCCGGCTATCATCACGAGAAGTCGCTGCCAGGCTGGCTTGCTTCTGAATTCATACGGTTTCGGGGGCTGTTTCATCTGGTCGGTGTCCATCGACTCGTCGATCATACCCGATATCTTGCAGTATCCGCCGAGGGGAATCCATCCGATACCGTATTCTGTGTCTTTCCAGAATCCCGATTTCTTACCGTCAGAGTCGCTTTCAGCGCATTCCGGCGTTTCGTCTCCCTTGCCGAGATTCTTCTGCCTGCCGAGACCTCCGATATATTTCCCGGGCTTCCATTTGAACAGTTCTTTCCAGGGGTCGAAGAAGATATAGAATTTCTCCACCCTTATGCCGAAGATTCTGGCAAACAGGAAGTGGCCGAATTCATGGATGATTATGAGAATCGCGAGCGCCAATATCAGCTGCGCCGCCTTTATGAGGAATGTTTCCAATTCTGTGTCGTTTTGTTTTTTGGGGGTTATGTTCTTGTCAATTGTTTCTTGTCATCTGCCGAGCGAGTCCGCCACTTCCTCCGCCACCTTTCTTGCCTCGGAGTTGGTTGCCACCAAGGTCTCGAGGTCGGGAGTGTCGCTGACTGCCACGCGCTGCATGGTGAGCCGCGCCACTTCTGGCATGGCGGTGAAGCGTATGCGGTTTTCAAGAAACCGCTGAACTGCTATCTCGTTGGCGGCGTTGAGGATGCAGGGCATGGTGCCTCCTCGGGAGATTGCCTCGAAGGCATAGCCGAGAAGCGGGAACTTGTCGAGGTCCGGCCGCTCAAATGTGAGGGATGCGTAGTCCTCGAGCCGCATCTTGCGTGCCTTTGTAGGGAGACGGTGGGGATAGGAGAGGGCGTAGCGTATGGGGGTGTGCATGTCGGGCACGCCGAGCTGCGCCTTCACACTGCCGTCCTGATATTCCACCATCGAGTGCACGATCGACTGCGGATGCACCACCACCTCTATTCTCTCGGGCGGGCAGTCGAAAAGCCAGCGCGCCTCTATCATCTCGAAGCCCTTGTTCATCATCGAGGCCGAGTCGATGGTTACCTTTGCCCCCATGTCCCAGTTGGGATGTTTCAGAGCGTCGCCGGGCGTTACTGAGTCGAGCCTCTCTTTGCTCAGCGTGCGGAAGGGACCTCCGCTTGCCGTGAGGATTATCTTGCTCATCTCCGCCTTCGACTCTCCTTGGAGGCATTGGAATATTGCCGAGTGCTCGCTGTCTACCGGCACAATGTCGGCGCCGTGCTCCCGGCTGAGGCGGGTGATGAGCTCGCCTGCCACCACGAGGGTCTCCTTATTGGACAGCGCGATGGTCTTGCCTGCCTTTATCGCCGAGATTGTGGGGAGCAGTCCGCTGTAGCCCACCATGGCGGTGACCACCGTGTCGACGCATGGAAGCGCGGCTGCCTCGCATATCGCCTGCGGACCTGCCGCCACCCGTATGCCGCTGCCCGCAAGGGCTTCGGCGAGAGGCTGATAAAACTCCTCTTCGCCTATCACCGCCATTTCCGGACGAAACGTCAGAGCCTGCTCCGCAAGTTTCTGCCACTGGCGGCGCGCCGTCAGGGCGCCGGCGCGAAACAGTTCCGGATATTCGGCTATTATGTCGAGTGTCTGGGTCCCGATGCTTCCCGTGGATCCCAGCACTGCTATAGTTTTTACTGAACTCATATTGCTGTTCTGTTTTTTTCTTCAGATTGAGTATTTATTTGATTTGTCTGTCACTATCTGCCCATGGGCAGTCCGGAGAGAGTGTAGGGTTCTTCCGCCGGCCGGTTGCCGTTGCCCTCGATGTAGCGCGCCGGGGCAAGGGGAGTGCCGTCATACCATATTTCCAGATAAAACCAGCCGGGGCCGGTGGCGCCGCCGCGCGGACCGTGGGCTATGACGCTGCCTCCTTCCACATGGCTTCCGGGGGCTACGGTGGGAGTGCCGATATGCGAATAGCGCGACACGAAGCCGTTGTCGTGGTGGAGTACTATTGCGGCGCCACCTTCCGGAGCCGGATTCTGCAGCGATATCACCCTGCCGTCGGCTATGGCGTCGAGCGGGCTTTCCTTAGGCGTCACTATCCGAGCCTTGAGCGACTGCCGGGACTGCTCCGACACGACAGCGCCGGCTCCCGGAATGTAGAAACGCATCTGGTCGGCTGCCAATGGCGCGAGAATGCCCACATTGTATTTCTCGCGGTCTTTCATCCTGTCGATAAACTCTATCTCCCGGGGCGATGCCGGAAGCAGCGAGTCGGGGGGCAGTTCGTTTGGAAGCATGGTGGTCAGCGTGCTGTCGGAGGGGGTGCGGTCGGTGTCAAATACGGTGAGGATGTTGGAGAGAAACAGACTGTTGCGTTCGTAGGCATCCCTTATCGAGTCGAGGCGTAGGAGACTTTTTTCCGCTGCGGCCCTCTCACCCTCCTTCAGGTAGCCCGGCATAAGAGTTCGCAGAGGGGTCGCCACAATCAGGGCGCCCGCCAGAACCAGCATCACAAGGAAGGCGGCGGCGAGACTTATCCAGAGCATATAGGGGCGCACGCACACCGAGGCTATCTGCCTCAGGCGCGATTCATCACTGATGCTTATGCGGTATCTTTTGCTTGCTCTCATCCTGACTGAGAGGGTGCTCCGGATGCCCGGCAGCCGCCCCTCTTATATATTATGGTGCAAATTTAATCAAAAATCGGCAATATATCAAATTGCAGTGAACCAAACTTCATGTATCTCGTTTTATTATCAAAAACAAACCTTAATATTTATTAATTAAAACAATTCCATTTAACTATGAAAACGCGAAATCTCAATCTATTGCTTGCCTTATTCGCCGGATCCTTTGCGATTCCGATCATGGCGGAGGCCCAGGATGACGTGGTAGTCTCGGAAGAGGCTGTATCCGTAACAGAGTTTGACTGTGACAATACCGACCGTTATAGCTCAAGTTGGCGCGACAACTGGTTTATTCAGATTGGCGCCGGTGTAAATCAGCCTTTTGTCGAGTCCGGCATCGGTATCGACAACGGCATGAAAGCAGTCGACAAACGTCTCATTACCCCTGAATACAATTTCGGCGTTGGCCGTTGGTTCACACCATACGTAGGATTCCGTCTGAACGCCCTCGGCGGCGTGCTCCACTGGGATAATCCTACCGCAGCACGACCTCACGACGGATGGACACGCGCCAATCACGTTAACCTCAACTTCGAGATCATGTGGGATATGTGCAACTCTCTCGGTGGTGTCGATTTCGACCGTCCTGTCAGTGTGATTCCGTTCTTCGGTGTCGGCGGTGACTTTATGTGGAACATCAAGGGTCGCGACGGAGGTGCTCCGGCAGCCACCAATATCCTCAACTGCAAGAACGAGCCTTGGAGACGTTCATGGTCAGTTCCCGTTTCGGCAGGTATCCAGTTCCGTTTCCGTCTCTGCAAGTATGTGGACTTCTTCGCTGAGGCAAGGGCTTCATTCTATGGCGACAACTGGAACGGATGTGCTTATGGACGCGCTGTTGAGGCAAACGTGTCGGCTCTCGGCGGTTTCAATTTCAACATCGGCGGCAGAGGATTTGATACCTACAACGAGTGCATGACAGCATCACAGATCGCAGCCCTCAACGGCGAGGTCAACAATCTTCGTGCAGAGCTTCTCGAGTCGAACCAGGCTCTCGCAGCCGCTCTGGCTCAGAATGCCAACCGCACAGACGCAGTCGCAGAGACCGTTGACTGCCCCGACCAGCCGCTGCTCGCAACAGTACGTTTCAAGATCAACTCAAGCGTGATCGAGCCTCAGGAAGAGGTCAATGTCTACAACATGGCTCAGTATCTTAAGGAATATCCCGACATGAACGTGACAGTGGTCGGATATGCCGACAAGGACACCGGTACAGCCGAATACAACAAGGAGCTCTCCGTTCGCCGCGCACAGACTGTGGCAGACGCACTCACCGGCAAGTACGGAATCTCTTCGAGCAGAGTCACCGTCAAGGGTGAGGGCAGCGCCGAGCAGCCTTATCCGGATGAGAACAACTGGAATAGAATCGTAATCTTTGTGACCGAATAAGTGAATTCAAGATATTGTCTGTCTGATTCGACCCCGGAGCCGAGGCTCCGGGGTTTTTCTTGCTTAAGATAGCTATGGTAGCTATAGTAGCTATAGTAGCTATAGTAGCTAACTTAGCTATAGTAGTCTTTCCGGCCTCTATGAAATGAGATTTTTATGTTATGCAGCATGTTTTGCCGAAAATGTGGAAATTTTCCAAAAATATTTGCCGGAATCTTTGGTGGAATGATTAAAACAATTTATATTTGCAAGTGAAATCCTCAAAGAGAACTTTTCTTTGCGGTTTCACGGTTAAAGAATGTGTAATAAACCTCATTGGTAATTCTTAAAATCAATACACTATGAACATTAATGAGATTATGGCCGGTCTCGAGGCCAAGCACCCGGGTGAGAAAGAATTTCTCCAGGCAGTGAAGGAAGTGCTTCTTTCAGTAGAAGACGTCTACAACCAGCACCCCGAATATGAGAAGGCGCGCATCATAGAGCGTATGGTGGAGCCTGACCGCATCTTCACCTTCCGTGTGACTTGGGTCGACGACAAGGGCGAGGTTCAGAACAATATCGGCTACCGCGTGCAGTTCAACAATGCCATCGGCCCATATAAGGGCGGCATCCGTTTCCATGCAAGCGTAAACCTTTCAATACTTAAGTTCCTCGGTTTCGAGCAGACTTTCAAAAACGCGCTCACCACACTTCCGATGGGTGGCGGCAAGGGAGGCTCCGACTTCTCTCCGCGCGGCAAGAGCGACGCGGAAATCATGCGTTTCTGCCAGGCTTTCGTAATGGAACTGTGGCAGAATCTCGGTCCTGACCGCGACGTGCCTGCAGGCGACATAGGTGTCGGCGGCCGTGAGGTTGGCTACATGTATGGCATGTATAAGAAACTCGCCCGTGAGAACACCGGTACTTTCACTGGCAAGGGTCTGAGCTTCGGCGGCAGCCGTCTGCGTCCTGAGGCTACCGGTTTCGGCGCTATCTACTTCGTGCAGAATGTGCTCAAGAAAGTATGGAACCAGGAGCTCGCCGGCAAGACCGTGGCAATCTCCGGTTTCGGCAACGTGGCATGGGGTGCCGCTAAGAAGGCTACCTCTCTCGGTGCGAAGGTCGTTACCCTCTCCGGTCCTGACGGATATATCTATGATCCAGCCGGTCTCGACGCTGAGAAGATCGAATATATGCTCGAACTTCGCGCTTCCGGCAACGACGTTGTCGCTCCGTATGCCGACAAGTTCCCCGGCTCTACATTCTACGCAGGCCGCAAGCCCTGGGAGCAGAAGGTGGACATCGCGCTGCCTTGCGCAACCCAGAACGAGCTCAACGGCGAAGATGCGAAGATGCTTATCGCCAATGGTGTACAGCTCTGCGCTGAGGTTTCCAACATGGGTTGCACCCCGGAAGCTATCGATGCCTTCATCGCCAACAAGACTGTTTACTGCCCGGGCAAGGCTGTGAATGCCGGCGGCGTGGGAGTGTCGGGCCTCGAGATGAGCCAGGATGCAGAACACCTGCAGTGGAGCGCCGACGAGGTAGACCAGCGTCTGCACACCATGATGAGCGACATCCACAACGCTTGCGTTGAACATGGCATGCAGCCCGACGGCTACATCAACTATATGAAGGGTGCCAACATCGCCGGCTTCCTCAAGGTTGCCGACGCCATGATGGCTCAGGGAGTAATCTGATTCCCCTCCGTTCTGAATTGAACATTTAAAATTGAGGATTGAAAATTCGAAGCAAGAATTTTCAATCCTCAATCTTTTAATTCTAAATTCTAATTACTAAATTCTAAATTATATTAACTCTCCGTCCCTCAATAAAGGCGGCGAGATTGTCGGTGGCAATCTGCATAAGCCTGCGTCGCGCCTCTTCAGTTGCCCAAGCCACATGCGGGGTTATGTAGGCGTTGGGAGTGCTGAGCAGAGGGTTGTCGGCGGCGGGCGGCTCGGTAGTCATCACGTCGGCTCCGAAAGCACGCAGTTTCCCTTCCGCGAGGGCATCGGCAACCGCCCGGTCGTCGACGAGGGGACCTCTTGCGGTGTTGATGAGTATCGCGCCCTGTTTCATTGTGGCGATACGTTCTTTGTTTGCCATGTGTCGGGTGTCGGGAGTCAGCGGGCAGTGGAGGGTCACAATGTCGGAGTCCGCGAAGAGGGTAGCTAAATCGCATTTCTTTATTCCGTCGGGGAGTTCCTCCTGACTTTTAGAAGTGTAGGCGAGTACTTTCATGCCAAACGCCAGGGCTATTCCTGCCACAGCCTTTCCGATGTGTCCGAGACCCGCTATGCCGATGGTTTTTCCGGAAATCTCCGTCAACTTAGTGTCCCAGTAGCAGAAGTCGGGATTGCGGCTCCATTTTCCGTTGCGGTTCTCTTCCGTGTAGTGTTCCACGCGGTTGGTGACTGCGAGAATGAGCGCGAACACCATCTGCGCCACCGACATGGTGCTGTATGCCGGGATGTTTGTGACGGTTATCCCATGTTTCCTCGCTGTCTCCGTATCCACTATGTTGTAGCCGGTGGCGAGCACGCCGATATACTTCAGTTTCGGCAGTTTTTCGATTGTCTTCCCGTCGATTACTGTCTTGTTGGTCAGCAGTATCTCTGAATCTTTCGACCTCTCGAAAGTCAGTTCCGCCGGCGTGCGGTCATAGACCGTAAGGTCTCCGAGCCTCGCCATCCCCTCCCATGAGAGGTCTCCGGGGTTCAGCCCGTATCCGTCAAGTACCGTTATTTTCATATTCATGAGATTTAATAACTACAAATTTACTAAAAATCCATGACCTGACCCACGGCTCTTTCATTTAAACTAAAATAAAGAGCACATCCTCCCTTACCCGCTTCAGTCCGGAGCGGGTAATTTTTCTATGTCTGTATGTCAAAAAGTTATCCTGTTATCAAAATCTTGTTTTTTTCAGTTTTGGCTTAAA
>JAGAJP010000018.1 GCA_017626045.1 Muribaculaceae bacterium
AAATTCTGATACTTCCAAAAGATTAGGCATTTAGCGAAATGATTTTTTTAGGGCAAAAAGTGCCATTTGCTAAACAAACCGCGATTTGTTTAGCAAATGGCGATTTTTGTCTCTTCTAATGTCTTGATTATCGGGTGCTTGGCCGAAGTGCAAATCTCTTCCTAAGAGATTGTGATGTTTGCTAAACAAAAATGCCCCTTGCCGGAGTGCCGGCTTGGGACATTAAATTAATTCATAATTCATAATACATAATGCATAATTGGCTTCGCGCGGGGGAGGATTAGTAATTAGTAATTGGCTTTGCTAAGCGGGAGAGGGTGCTTTTGGGCGAGGAATTGTAATTCCTCGCCCCCAGTGAAATCCTTGCTCACGGTGAAATCCTTGCTCACGGTGGGGGGTTAGAGCTTTTTGCCATAGTAGTAGACGTGGTGGGCGTCGCGGGCGTAGCCGTTGGGGAGAATCTGGAAGGTGTAGGGGTCGGCTCCTTTCAGTTTCTTGCCGTAGTAGTAGACGTGGCGGGCGTCGCGGGCGTAGCCGTAGTCGAGGACTACGAAGGAGGGGATGTTGACTCCCTGCATTACTATGCCGTTGAAGATTACGTTTGCTGTGCCTATCACATAAGCGAGTGCGGGATCAAATCTCTTGTGGCGGGGTGCATAGTGGCGGGGTCTTGGCGGCGGGGGAGGAGTGGGGCGGTAGTAGCCGCCATGGCCGGGTTTCCAGTCGTGTTTTTTGTTCTTTTTGTGTTTTTTGTCTTTATGATGGCGCTCGTATCGCTTTTCGGTGCGGTGTTTCCAGTCGTCATCCTTGTGGTGGTCTTTGGCAGACACTCCGCAGATGCCAAACGAGAGGGAGAGGATCAGGATCATTATCAGCTTTTTCATAATTCTTCGGTTTTTGGGTGAATAATTATGGTGGTTTTTATTATTAAGAGTTTTTTGCTATGGAAAAGTTTAGTTTGGAGGTTATAAAAAATGTTAATTTCTTTTTTGGGGGGCGCCGAGGAATCGGCTTAACGGTGACAAAGGTGCCCGAGCCGAAGGCTCTGACACCTATACAAACATTGGCTTGGGGGTATTGGTGCTTTTGATGTAATTCCTCGCCCCCAGTAGGCGGAAGCCCGGGTCCTGCTGGGCGGGATCCGGGCTTCGGGATTAAGTTAGTGGAGTTTTTTATTCGTCGGTCTGGGATTCGGCGTATGCCTTCAGGAGCTTTTCCTGGACGTCGCCGGGCACGAGCTCGTAGCCGGAGAATTCCATGGAGAAGGAGCTGCGGCCTCCGGTGATGGAGCTGAGGGCGGTGCTGTAGTTCGCCATCTCTTTCAGAGGCACTTTAGCCTGAAGTTTCTGGATGCCGTTTTCGGCGTCCATGCCCATGATGATGGCACGGCGACCCTGAAGCTCGCTCATGACGTCGCCCATATAGTCGTCGGGCACGTGAACCTCTACATCATAGATGGGCTCGAGAATCTTCGGGTTAGCCTCGCGGAAGGCGTGGGAGAAGGCGTTGCGTCCCGCAAGACGGAACGAGATTTCATTGGAGTCCACCGGGTGCATCTTGCCGTCGTAGATCATTACGCGCACGTCGCGGGCGTAGCTGCCGGTGAGGGGACCTTGCTCCATGCGGTCCATGAGACCCTTCACGATAGCGGGGATGAAACGCGCGTCGATGGCGCCGCCCACAATGCAGTTGTATACAATCAGCTTGCCGCCCCATTCGAGAGGTATCTCCTGCTTGTCGCGCACGCTGAGCTTATACTCCTGATTGCCAAATTTATAGGTGTCGGGCTCGGGCATTCCTTCGGTGTAAGGCTCCACGATGAGATGCACCTCGCCAAACTGTCCGCTGCCTCCCGACTGCTTCTTGTGGCGATAGTCGGCGCGAGCCGCCTTGGTGATGGTCTCGCGATAGGGTATCTTCTGCTCCTCAAACGTGATGGGGAGTTTTTCATTGTTTTCAATCCTCCATTTGAGGGTGCGGAGGTGGAACTCACCCTGGCCTTTTACGAGGGTCTGCTTCAGTTCCTTGCTCTGCTCCACGATCCATGTGGGGTCTTCCTCGTGCATGCGGGTAAGGATGCCTGCCAGCTTCTCGGCGTCGCTCTCGGTGACGGGCTTGATGGCGCGAATATATTTAGGAGCGGGATACTTGATGAAGTCAAACCGATAGTCGCAACCCTTCTCGTTGAGGGTGTTGCCGGTGCGCACATCCTTGAGTTTCACAGCCGCGCCTATGTCGCCTGCCTGCAGCTCGTCGATCGGGGTGCGGATCTGGCCGCATACGGTGAAGATCTGCGCGAGGCGTTCCTTGCCTCCTCGGTTGGCGTTCTCAAGGTCTGCTCCAGCCTTCAGAGTGCCGCTCATCACCTTGAAATACGAAACCTCGCCGATATGGGGCTCAACGGAAGTCTTGAAGAAGAACACGCTCAGGGGGCCGTCGGCAAGCGGTTTCACAGCCTCGCCCTCGACAGTCTCGGGGGCCGGCATGTCGTCGACAAACGGGCAGACGTTTCCGAGGAACTCCATCATGCGGCGCACGCCCATGTCCTTACCTGCGCTGAGGCATATCACGGGGAATATAGACCTCTCCACCAGACCCTTGCGGATGCCCATGCGGAGGTCGTCCTCAGTCAGCGGCTCATCTCCGAAGAACTTGTCCATCAGGCCCTCGTCGTTGGCGGCTGCAGCCTCCACGAGAATGCCGTTAAGTTCCTTAGCCTTCTCCATCTCCTCGGCGGGGATATCGGTGATAACGGGAACACCACCGTCGGGACCCCACTCATATTTCTTCATCAGGAGGACGTCGATGATGGCGTTGAAGCCGGGGCCGGCGTTGATGGGATACTGGATAGCCACCACATTATTGCCGAAATGCTCGCGGAGCTGCTCCATCACGTTGTCGTAGTCCACTTTCTCGCCGTCCATCTTGTTGAGGGCGAAAATCACGGGCTTGCCGAGCTTGGCAGTGGTGCGCACAATGTTTTCAGTGCCGACCTCCACGCCATATTCGGAATCGACCGCCACTACGCCTATATCGGTGACGCCGAGGGCAGTGTATGCGTTTCCGACGAAATCGTCCGCACCCGGGCAGTCGATGATGTTCAGTTTCTTATTGTTGAATTCCGCGGCAAACACCGTAGAGAACACGGAATAACCATATTCCTTTTCCACCGGGAAATAGTCAGACACGGTGTTGCCGCCGTCGACAGTGCCGCGGCGTTTGATCACACCGCACTCGAAAAGCATAGACTCCGCAAGAGTGGTCTTGCCGGAACCCTTTGAGCCAAGAAGCGCTATGTTCTTGATTTCATTAGTTTTGTAGACCTTCATGGATATTTGGTTTTAATAGGTTACAAAGTTGACAAACTCATCCTCCGGGGTTGAACCCCGAAAGCGGACGCAATTTAGTTAAAATTTTTCAATTCCCAGCAAAGTTATTATATGTTGTAAAGCATAAAAATAAAAAAAGCGTCCCGAAGGACGCTTTTTATAATGATTGAATCATTGAAGTTGATTCAATTCAATTACGGATATCAGATCCAGCGGACATACGCGAAGTCCATGCGGTGGGGGAGCATGGCGTTCTTCGGGTATACGCGGAGAGCGTAGCGGAAGTTAGCCGCCTCGAGGAACTTGTCCTTGAGCTCGTATTCAACGATGGGGCCGTTTTCGGCAACAATCTTGAGCTGCTTCGTGCCCATGAAGTCGGAAACGCCGTCGTGATCCTCGTAAACCACGAGTTCCACGCCGATGGAATCGCCGAGACCCTTGGTGTCGAGAGTGCACTTGACAGTATATTCGCCGTCGGTGATGTGCTTCTGGTTGCCGGCGTCGCCATAGTCTACGGAGAGCACCTCAATCTGGTCCCACTTGGAAGCCACGGTCTCCTTCCACGCCACAATCTCGCGAGCCTTCGCGAAATCGTGAGCCTTGAGGGCAGCGGCACGCTTAGCCTCGGGAGAATAGAACTTGGCGACATAGTCGTCGAGCTGGCGCTTCATGGTGAAGTGAGGCGCGATGTGGCCGATGGAGCGCTTGATATACTGGATCCACTCGGGAGAGTAGCCCTTGTAGTTCTTGTCGAAATAGAGGGGGATGATCTCGTTTTCCAGCATCGAGTAGATGGTGGCGGCGTCGAGCTTGTCCTGCTGCGCCTGGTCGGTGAAGGTGCGCTTGTCGGTGAGCGCCCATCCAGCCTTCTCGTCGAAGCGGTATCCTTCATACCACCAGCCGTCGAGCACTGAGAAGTTGAGCACGCCGTTCATCTCCGCCTTCTCGCCGGAAGTACCGGAAGCCTCGAGGGGACGTGTCGGGAAGTTGAGCCATACGTCGACACCGGTCACGAGACGCTTAGCCACGGTCATGTTGTAGTCCTCGAGGAAGATGATCTTGCCGAGGAACTGCGGCATGCGGCTGATCTCCATGATGTGCTTGATGAGGCCCTGTCCGGCGCCGTCGGCGGGGTGAGCCTTGCCGGAGAAGATGAACTGTACGGGGCGGTCCTTGTCGTTGACGATCTTGGCGAGACGGTCGAGGTCGTTGAAGAGGAGGTGAGCACGCTTGTAGGTTGCGAAACGGCGGGCGAAACCGAAGATGAGAGCGTTGGGGTTGATCCTGTCGAGAATCTGCATCACAGCGGAGGGGTCACCCTGGTTGCGGAGCCACTTCTCGCGGAAATCGCGGCGCACGAAGTTGATGAACTTGTTTTTCAGCGTCATTCGCATGTTCCAGATCTCGTCGTCGCCTACCTTGAAGATGTTCTCCCAGGCCTCGGGGTTGCTCTGGTCGTGGAACACCTGGGAGCCGAGTTTCTCGGCATAGAACGCCTTCCATTCGGAAGCCGCCCATGTGGGCATGTGTACGCCGTTGGTCACGTATCCTACATGGCTCTCGGCGGGGTCGTAGCCTTTCCATATTCCGGCAAACATCTTCTTCGACACCTCGCCATGGAGCCAGCTCACGCCGTTAGCCTCCTGGCAGGTGTTGAGCGCGAAGACGCTCATAGAGAACTTCTCGTTGGTGTCGGGGTTCTCGCGGCCCATGTTCATGAGGTCGCTCCAAGAGATTCCGAGTTTCGCGGGATATTCGCCCATGTACTTGCCGAAGAGACCCTCGTCGAAGTAGTCATGACCGGCGGGCACAGGAGTGTGGACAGTGTAGAGAGAAGTAGCGCGCACCACTTCGAGAGCCACGTTGAAGGGGAGATGGTCGTTCTGCACATATTCCACGAGGCGCTGGAGGTTGAGGAGCGCAGCGTGACCCTCGTTGGCGTGATAGATGTCGGTGTGGATGCCGAGCTTGTTGAGCATATATATACCGCCGATGCCGAGCAGGTATTCCTGCTTGATACGGTTTTCCCAGTCGCCGCCATAGAGCTTGTGGGTTATGGGGCGGTCGAACTCCGAGTTCATGTCGAAGTCAGTGTCGAGCAGGTAAAGCTTCATGCGGCCCACGTTGACGCGCCATACGTGGCAGTAGATGATTCTGCCGGGGTAGGGTACCTCGAGAATCATCGGCTGGCCGTCTTCGCCGAGCACGGGCTCGATGGGGAGCTGGTCGAAGTTCTGGGGCTCATAGTTGGCGATTTGCTGGCCGTCGATGCTGAGGCTCTGCTGGAAGTAGCCGTAACGATAGAGGAAGCCTACGGCGGTCATGTTGACCCTTGAGTCAGACGCCTGCTTGATGTAGTCGCCGGCGAGGACGCCGAGGCCACCGGAATAGATCTTGAGGCATGAGCAGAGACCGTATTCCATGGAGAAATACGCCACGGAGGGGAGGTCGTTGCGCATGGGCTGCTTCATATAGTTCTTGAAAGAACTGTAGACTTTTTCAATTCTGTCCATCCAGAGGGAGTCGTTCTGGATTTCCTGATATCTCTCGTGGCTGAGCTGCTGGAGGAGCATCACGGGATTTTCACCGGTCTTTCGCCAGAGGTCATGGTCGAGGTCGCGGAAAAGGTTCTTGCCCTCGCTGTTCCATACCCACCAGAGGTTTTTGGATATTTCCTCGAGCGGACGAAGCTTCTTGGGGAGAGAATTCGATACCACCAAATTGCGCCATACAGGCTGGTTGGCTTTGCTTACTTGAAGTTTCATAAATTATAATACTAGTATCAATGTTTCTTATTTGTTGATTCTGAGGTCTCGTTTGCCGATAGCGATTTCAAACGCCGCGTCGTATTTCTCCACGAAGAATTTCCAGTCGGCGAGCGCGGCAGTCGCCGTCGCAGCCTTCCTTACGGCATGAACGTCGGGGGCGCCGGCGCGGGAGTATTCCGCGATGGTAGCGGCTATTTCCTTCACCGTGGTCCAGTAGCTGGAGTCGTCGCGGGGAGCCACCACCACGCCTGTCTTCCTGAGCGAGTCCATCGGGTCGGAGACGCGAGCCTTCGCCACATCGCTCTCCACCCACTGTCCGAAGCCGGACTTGTCGGTGGTGACCGTGGGGACACCGAACGCCACACTCTCGAGCGGGGTGTATCCCCAGGGCTCATAGTATGACGCGAACACTGTGATGTCGAGAGCCGGCAGCAGGTCGTAGTATGTGATGTTTACGATGCCGTCGCTTCCGTCGAGATAGCACGGCACGAAAATAGTCTTGACGAGTCCGGTCTTTCCCAATGCGCCCTCCGCCTCGAGCTGTGCCAGACGCCGGCATACCGGGTCGGAGTCCTCATTGTTGAGGCGATGAGTCAGCCAGTCGGGATAGACGCTTAGGGAACCATGCTGGTCGAGGTTTATGAGCAGGTCGCCGTTCGGCTCCCTGACCCATGCGGGCACGAGGACGAGCGCGAGGATGTCGCGAGCGGCAGCCGCTCCTGTTCTGCCGAGTTTCGCCATGCTGTCGAGGAATACGTCGAGACCTTTGTTGCGGTATTCGTTTCTGCCGGAAGTTGCCACGATCAGGGTGTCGTCGCTCCATTTCCGTCCGGTCATTTTTTCGGCTATCTCGAGCAGGCGGCGTCTGCCTTCGGTTCTCAGCCTGTCGTATTTAGCCTTTGCAGGCACGAAGTCCGGCTCGAAACCGTTAGGGGTCACCACGTCGGGACGCATGTCGAGCAGCTGAGCGCATTCGTCGGCTGTCAAGGCGCTTACGGCAGTGAAGCAGTCGGCGTTGCATGCCGCGGCCTTTTCCACGGAGTGCTTTGCCTCCATGTTAAGCTCGCGCGCCATCTGGTCGCCGTTGTAAGCAGTGAAATATTCGTAGAGGTTTTTGCCGTTTCCGCAGATAGACCTGCCGATGGAAGTGGCATGAGTAGTGAAGAGGCTTGCCGCCTCGGGCATAATCTTGCGTAGCCACAGGAGTCCCATGCCGGTTGTCCACTCGTTGAAGTGGGCGAGCACATTCCTGTCGGGGAATCCGAGATGGGCAGCAAGACCTTTCATGACAATAGCCGCCGCCACACCGAAAGCGCATCCTTCGGGATAGTCGCCGTAGTTGTGTAGCGAATCGACGCCAAACATTCTCCACATCTCGCCATACACATCGTTGAGGATGCTGTAAACACCGTCGAACTTCACGAGCACGACAGCGGGAGACCCGGGAACATTCCAGCGCCCTGCGCGGATGGTGATGCCGTATGGGAACTCGAGATTACGGCAAGATTTGAGGAGTGTTTTCCTCTCTGTGAAGAATGGCGAGGGGGAATCGTCGGTCCAGACATCGGGGCCGATGAACACGAGATTGTCGCCAAACTGCTCCTTGAGGACTAGGGCTTTAGTGGAGAGGACGGTGTAGATGCCGCCGATCTTATTGCAAACTTCCCAGCTTGTCTCAAAAAGCAATTCTTTTTTATTTTCCATGTTGCCTAAACAACTTTGTTACTTGTTTATGATGTTATTCCAAAGTGCAAAATTACAAAAAATCTTCGTATCTTGCAAGTATTATTGAGAATTGGCTCTGAGAACTGTGAGAACTCGGAGGGGTCTGAGGGGTTGGAGGGGTCGGGAAGCTCGGAGCGATAGAAATTCCTTGCGCGCGGTGTAATTCCGCGCCTCAGTGGTTGGAAATATGGAAGCCTCCCGGTGGGGGAGGCTTCTATGGGATTGGATTTCGGGATTTGGAATCAGAAGGGGAGGTCGTCGCTGGCGTCGCCGGCGGGGAAGGTGTCGGCAGCGGGCGCTCCGGGGAATGCCGAGCCTCCGAAGGGCTGTGGCGCGGGCTGCTGTGCGGGATATCCGGCGGGCTGCTGGTAAGGCTGCTGGGGATATGCTCCGGGCTGCGGGTAGCCTCCGGGCTGCGGATAACCGCCCGGCTGCGGGTAGCCTCCCTGCTGCGCGGGGTTATAGGGACGTGCAGCGTAGCAGCTTACGTCGGTATACCAGCGGTCGTTGAATTCACGGCTTTCCACGTCGATAGAGAGTGTGTAGGAATTGCCGACCTCAAGCTGGATAGTGTCTGCCTTGTCACCGAAAATGTGGAATTTCACTTTCCTGGGATACTGTCCGAAGGTTTCGAGCACCCATTCTTTTTTCTTCCAGTCGCGGCCCGCCTTCGAAGTGCCTTGCTGCATCCCGAGGTCAAGGATGATTTTTCCATCAATTTCCATAATTCTTATATTTGTGTATCTTGTTATTGAAGTTGTTTAAACTTATTTACAAATGATAAAAAATCCATTGAAGTGTTAAGCCTTCATTTTCTTTAATAACCTTCCGCCATCTTACCGGCGTATTTTCCCCCGCTCATCGGTCACGATGCCCGCATCGTTCCCTCTTCACGTGAAAAAATCCACTGGGCAGCCTGACGAAATCTTAATAAAGAAATAGGTTTAAACAACTTCATTGTTTCAGACTTCAAAATTACTGAAAAATCCCCGACAATCCAAATTTTCGACTCATTTATTCGGGAATAAAAATGTCCACGCCTTCGGGAAGGAGTGGACATTTAAATATCGACAGGGGATTGGGGTCATTCGAATTCCGGCATCGACTGGCGCGCGGCGATGTCGTATTTGTGGCGCTTCAGGAACCGGAGGATGCTGTTGCGCTCGTCAGACTCCGCGACATCCTCGAGAATGCGCTTGCAGGCATGGTTGAGCGCGATCTGCGACTGATAGATGTGGCGGTAGCATTTGGCTATGTCGTCGATGATCTCGTTGCTCTTTCCGTTCTTGCCGAGCACATAGGAGTTGACGCCGAAGTACGCGATGGGGTTGTGTGCCATCACCACATAAGGGGGCACATTTCCGTTTACGCGGCAGCCGCCTTTCACGAGTACCCAGTCGCCGAGCTCGAAGCCCTCGTGAACGAGAGCCCCCGACGAGAGGATGCAGTAGTCGCCGATGACGCAGTCGCCAGCCACTTTCACACCGTTGCCGAGCACGCACATATTGCCTATGCTCGAGTCATGTCCGATATGGGACTGAGCGAGGATGTATGATCCGTTGCCGATTCTCGTCGCCTTGCCCTGATGGATGCTTCGGTTGATGATGACATGCTCGCGGATGCGGTTGTCGTCGCCGATGACAACGAACGACTCCTCGCCCTTCCAGCGGAAGTCCTGGGGAGTTGCCGCGATGATGCAGCCCTCGTAGATGCGGTTGTTTTTGCCGATTCTCGCGCCCGAGAGAATGCTCGAGTGGGAGTGGATGAAGCAGTTGTCGCCGATCTCCACGTTCCGGTCGATGTATACGAACGCCCCGACAGTGATGTTGTCGCCGAGAGTCGCTTCCGGATGCACGAATGCCAAAGGTGATATATTATTCATAATACTTGAATTTTTAGTTTCGATTTCAAGGTTAAGTGAGTTTTTCATCTTCCACCGCCGACAGCCTGGTAAAGGCTGATGAGAGCGGAAGTGTGGTCGTGCCAGCAGCCGAGGCTCGCGAGCTGCGCCTGCAGGAGGCTGCTTCTTGCCGTCAGCACTTCAAGATATGATGTCTGATGGTTGAGGATGAATAGCTCGTTGGTGTATTCCACCGATTTCTCGAGCTGTTCAACCTGCATGTCGACGAGCACCTTCTTCTCGCCGCTCTTGGCAATCCTCACGAGAGCGTCGCTGACGTCAGCCGCCGCCGACATTACGGCGGTCTCGAAGTTGTTCAGCGCCTGCTGCTGCTGCGCCTTCGCCGCCTTCAGCTGGGCGATGTTCTGGCCTCTGGAGAACAGGGGTGCTGTAAGGCTACCGGCGAGCTGAATAAACCATTTTCCGGGGTTCATGATCATCGAGCCTATAAGGTTTGTGAAACCACCCTGCGCGGAGATGGCGATCGACGGGTAGAAGGCAGCGTGTGCGGAGCTGACGGTATAGAAAGCCGTCGCGAGCGCGCGCTCAGCCGCCGCCACGTCGGGACGTGTGGCGAGATAGCTCATGGGGACTCCTGACGACGCCTCGGCGGGGAGAGTCAGAGTCAGGTCCTTTCCAACTTCCCACTGGCGGGGATATGTGTTGAGAAGGAGCGAGAAACTGTTGTCGACAAGTACAATCTGCTGCTCGAGGTCAGGGATAGTGGAGAGGATGCTGTAGTAGTTTGCACGGCTCTGGACCACCGCCGCCTCGGTGGTGGTGCCGGCAGCCTTCAGCTGCTCCATGGTCTCCACCTGGTCTTTCCATATCTCGGCGGTTGTCTTGGTGAGTTCGAGCTGACGGTTCAGCAGCACGAGTGAATAATATGTAGAGGCGACCGCCGTAATGATCTGAGAGCGCACCGCCTGCTCGTAGGCTTGAGTCTGCTCGAGCGAAGCCTTGGCGCCGCGCTTCCGGTTCAGAATCTTTCCGAACGCGTCTATTTCCCAATTCGCGGCAAGCGGAATGGAGTAGCTCCAGTCCATGTGGCTGCCGCCGTAGGAAGCGGAGCCGCCGTTCGGCGTCAGCGCCAGCGATGGGAGGTAGGAGAGTTTTGCGCCGAGCAGCTGTGCGTGGGCAATCTCCACGTTCAGGCGCGCATTGTCAAGGTCATTGTTTGCCGCCAGAGCCTCCTCGATATATCCTCGGAGAATCGGGTCGGTGAATATGTCGTGCCAGCCGAGGTAGGCGAGGCCTGTGGAGTCTTGATTCTCCACAGCCTGCCTGTAGTCGGCAGCCACCGCGTTGTCGGTGGGCAGCTGATATTTATTGTAGATGTGGCAGCTGCTCAAAGAGAGCGCCAGCAGTGCCACTCCGGTGTATTTTATTAGTTGTTTCATCGGGTCAGTCTCTGTTTAACGTATATTGTTCGAGTTCGCTCTTGATCTTTGAATTGTCCTTGTCGGACCATGACGGCGGAGTGAATTTCTCCTGCAGTGTCTGGAACGCCACGAAGAGAGCCGGCACAATCAACACCTGTAGAATCATGCCGATGAGCATACCTCCGATGGCACCGGTTCCGAGCGCCTGGTTGCCGTTGGCTCCGGCACCTGCGGCGAACATCATAGGCAGAAGGCCGATGATGAGAGCCAGAGACGTCATGAGGATAGGCCTCAGACGGGCTACGGCTCCCTGGATTGCCGACTTGGTGATGCTCATGCCGGTGCGGCGTCTGTCGAGAGCGTACTCCACGATAAGGATGGCGTTCTTGGCAAGAAGACCGATAAGCATGATGAGCGCGATCTGGAGATAGATGTTGTTGTCAATGCCCCTCATGTTGGCGAAGATGAAGGTGCCCATAAGTCCGAACGGAATCGAGAGGATAACCGCCCAAGGCACAATGTAGCTTTCATACTGAGCCGAAAGGATGAGGTATACGAACACGAGCACGAGAAGGAAGACAGTGGCTGTTCCGCCGCTGCCACCCGAAGCCTCCTCACGTGTCATGCCGGAGAACTCGAAGTCGAATCCGGTGGGGAGTGTCTCCTCGGCGACGCGGTTGATGGCGGCGATCGCCTCACCCGAAGAGTAACCCTCGGCGGGAGTACCG
This sequence comes from Muribaculaceae bacterium, assembly GCA_017626045.1. Lineage (GTDB taxonomy): Bacteria > Bacteroidota > Bacteroidia > Bacteroidales > Muribaculaceae > Lepagella. The sequence continues at coordinate 11,833 of JAGAJP010000018.1, forward strand.
GTGACCTGGATGGCGGTGAACATGTTGAAACGGTTGATGACGTCAGGGCCGTAGATTCGCTTCAGGTGCACGAAGTTGTCGATCGGCGCCATCTCGTTGCCGTTGCGGACCTTGATCTGCTTGAGGGTCTCGGGGCTTACGCGAGCCTCGGGGGATGCCTGCATCATCACACGGTAAAGCTTTCCGAAACTGTTGAAGTTCGAGATGTACATACCGCCATAGTATCCCTGAAGCGCCGAGAGGACTGCATTCTGCGTCAGACCCGCCTGCTTCACCTTCGGCACGTCGATCTCAACGAGATACTGCGGGAAGGTGGGGTTGAAGGTTGAGTATGCCATCTGAATCTCCGGCTGCTGGTTGAGCGCGCCGATAAACTTCTGGTAAATCTCGAAGAACTTGTCGAGCGAACCGCCTGTCTTGTCCTCGAGCTTGAGCTCGAAGCCGTTGGTGGCGGAGTAGCCGGAAATCATAGGCGGCTGGAAGAACATCACGCTTGCGTCGGTGATTCCGGAACACATAGCGTATAGTCTCTGAAGCACAGCCGACGCGGACTGGTCCGGCTTCTTGCGTTCGTCCCAAGGCTTGAGCTTGATGATAAACGAGCCGTAAGTGTTACCCTGGCTACCGCTGATGAATGAGTAGCCTGTGATGCTTGTGCGGCTGTCGACCTCGGGAATCTGTCCGATGATGGAATCGATGTCGTCCATGATTCGCTGAGTGCGTTCCTGCGAGGAAGCGGGGGGAAGCGTCACGGCGCCCATGATTGTACCGGTGTCCTCGGTGGGCACAAGTCCGGTCGGGGTGATGCTCATGAGCCATACGAGCACTGCGATGGATGCAGCCACGACTCCGAATGAGATAGCCTTGTGGTGGGTGAACCATTGAGTCGCGGTCTTGTATTTCGAGAGGAGCGCGTCAAACGACACGTTGAACCAATAGAAGAATCTCTTGATGAAACCCTGCTTCTCCTTGTTTTCGGTCTTTGTTCCGTCAGCCTCAAATTCCTTAAGCGGGTCGTCTTCCGCGCCCTCCTTCTTGTGTGGCTTCAGGAATATCGCGCACAGGGCAGGGGAGAGGGTAAGCGCGTTGAGTGCCGAAAGACCGATAGCCATCGCCATCGTGAGGCCGAACTGTCGGTAGAAGATACCCGAAGTGCCGGGAAGGAACGAAACGGGAATGAACACGAGCATCATCACGAGAGTGATAGACACAAGAGCCGAGCCGATCTCGCTCATAGCGTCGATGGAAGCCTTGCGCGCCGACTGGTAGCCCTCGTCGAGCTTCGCATGCACCGCCTCCACCACCACTATCGCGTCGTCGACCACAATCGCAATCGCGAGCACAAGAGCGGAGAGGGTAAGGAGGTTGAGGGTAAATCCGAATATGAAGAGGAGGAAGAATGTGCCTATCAACGCCACGGGGATGGCAATCATAGGAATGATGGTGGAGCGGAAATCCTGGAGGAATATGAACACCACCACAAACACGAGAATGAACGCCTCGATAAGAGTCTTGAACACCTCATGCATTGAAGCGAAGAGGAAGTCGTTGGCGCTCATGGTGGTCTCGAGTCTCAGGCCCTGGGGTAGGCTCTTGCGGGCGTTTTCCTGCAGTTTCTCGATGTTCTTGATTACCTGCGTAGCGTTTGATCCGGCAGCCTGGAACACGATAGCCGCAGAACCGATATGTCCGTCCTCACGGCTACCGAAGCCGTAGCTTACCTTACCGAGCTCGATGTCGGCGACATCGCTGAGGCGAAGGATTTCGCCGTCTTTGGTGGCGCGGATCACTATGTCTTCAAACTCCTTCTCGTTCTGAAGACGTCCTTTGTAGCGCATGGTATACTGGAACGTCTGGTTTCCCTGCTCGCCGAAGGCACCGGGGGCAGCCTCGATGTTCTGCTCGGCGAGGGCGGCAGAGATGTCGCTCGGCATCAGGCCGTATTGAGCCATCACGTCGGGCTTGAGCCAAATACGCATCGAGTAGTCGGCACCGAAAGCCATGGCGTCACCGACGCCCGACACACGCTTGATCTCCGGGATGATGTTGATAAGCATGTAGTTGTCGATAAACTGGCTTGAATAGGTGTCGGTCTCGTCGTATAGCGCCATAACCATGAGCATGGAGCTCTGGCGCTTCTGGGTGATCACACCCACCTGGTTGACTTCGGCAGGCAGATAAGCCGCCGCCTTGGCAACACGGTTCTGGACGTCGACCGCCGCCATGTCGGGATCCATGCCCTGCTTGAAATATACCTGAATGGAAGCCGAGCCGTTGTTGGCAGCCGACGACACCATATAGTCCATGTTTTCAGCACCGTTGATCTGCTCCTCAAGAGGGGCGATGACGGAGTTGAGCACTGCCTGGGCGGAAGCGCCCGTATAGTTGGTGCTCACCATGATGGTGGGCGGAGCGATGTCGGGATACTGCTCGATGGCAAGTCCGGATAATCCCAGGACACCGAAAATGACGATGAAAATAGAAATCACCGTCGACAGCACCGGTTTGTTTATGAATCTGTCAAGTCTCATGAGTCTGTCTTACTTTTTAGGCGTGATTACCATGCCGTCTTTAACTGTAGAGCCTACACCTTCGATTACAATGACATCACCGGGCTTCAGGCCTTTTGTCACAATGTAGTTTACGCCGTCGCTCTTGGTGTCGATCTCGATGGGAGACTGGTGCACTTTGGAGCTGTCGCCGAGCACATATACGAATTTCATGTCCTGAAGCTCGAAAGTAGCTTTCTGAGGAATGGTAATCACACCTCTGTTGATGCTCGGGAGGAGTACCTGTCCGGTATTTCCGCTGCGAAGCATACCGTCGGGGTTTGCGAAAGCCGCCTTCACGGTAGCGCTGCCGGTGGCGGGGTCGAGCACACCGGAGATGGAGATGATACGTCCCGGCTGGCTGTAGATTTCACCGTTGGCGAGTTTGAGCTGCACCGCGGGGAGGGAGTCGAGCACCTGAGTCATGCTCCGGCGGCCGTTGTCGGTGAGCGCCAGAATTTCCTTCTCGGTCATTGAGAAGTAAGCCTCCATCTCGCCGTTGTTTGAAAGCATTGTGAGGAGCGTCTGAGGAGTCACGAGAGAGCCTTCCTTGTTGTCGATGGTGCCGACCACTCCGGAGGCCGGAGCCTTGACGAGAGTGTAGGAGAGGTTTTTCTCGCTTGAGGTCAGGTTTGCCCTTGCTTGTCCGAGCTGTGCCTTTGCAGCGTTGAGCTGGTCAACGCTTGTCTGGTAAGCGGAACCGGATATAATATTCTTGTCGAAAAGAATCTTGTTGTTGTCGGCGTTGGTCTGGGCGGTGTTGACGTTTGCCTGCGCCACAGCGACAGCGGCCCTTGCGGCGTCAACGGCAGCCTGGAGCTGCACCTGGTCGATGGTGAAAAGAAGCTGGCCGGCGGCGACCTTCTGTCCTTCCTTTACATGTACTTTTGTCAGAAAACCTGTGATCTGCGGACGAATTTCCACATCGTTCTTTCCGTGCAGAGTCGCCGGATAGTTGGTGTTGAGATCAGCGTCAGATTCGCTAACAGTCAGAGTTGCGAGTTCAGGCGCGGTCTTTTGTCCCGTCTGGTTGTCTCCCTTGCATGAAGTCATGCAAAGGCCACCGCATGCCAATAGCAGCGTGCAGATTGAAATTGTCTTCATTTTGCTGTTCATTGATATTGTTATCTGTTTTTCATTTCAAAATTAGAGTGCAAATATACTAATTTTTTGCCAATAATTCATTTTTTAATCGGATGTTTGTCTAAAATTAGTTAAGAAATCCGCAATAACGAACAAAAAAAGCAACGGGTCGTGAAGTTCGGTCAGGACTTCACGACCCATCGTGGGCTTAATTGGTAATGAATCAAACTCGGTCTTTGGGAACGAACGGCGGGGGAGTGCCGGCATCGGTGTCGCCGGAGTGGTTATCACCAGCTTCCACCGCTTTTTTCTGCTCCTCTTTCCGGTTGATTTCGATGATTTCGTCGGTGCGGCTTTTCCATTTCCTGGGGCCGAGGATCGCCTGGACATCATCGTGGTAGATGACTTCCTTTTTCACGAGGAGGTCACGGATTTCGTTGTGCTGTTTTGCAAATTCCCTCAGAATCTCTTTCGCGCGCTCGTATTGCGAGTTGATGATACGTATCACCTCATCGTCGATCATCTTCGCGGTGTCTTCGCTGTATGGCTTTGTGAAGCCATATTCCTGGCCTGTGGAGTCATTGTAGTTCACATTGGGGAGCTTGTCGCTCATGCCATACATCATAACCATTGCTCTTGCGAGTTTGGTAGTCTTTTCAAGGTCGTCGGAGGCTCCGGTTCCGATCTGTCCGAGGAAAACCTCCTCGGCGGCTCTTCCTCCGAGCATCCCGCACATAGTGTCGAGAAGTGCCTGAGTGGGGATAATCTGGCGAGCCTCGGGAGCATACCAGGCAGCTCCGAGCGCCCTTCCCCTTGGCACTATTGTTACCTTTACGAGGGGATTGCCGTATTCAATCATCCAGCTGATGGTGGCGTGTCCTGCCTCATGTGTGGCGATGGCGAATTTTTCCTCGTCAGTAATCACGCGCGACCTCTTTTCAAGTCCGCCCACGATTCTGTCGATCGCAGCCATGAAGTCATCCCACTCCACCGCCTGCTTGTTGTTTCGCGCAGCGATGAGAGCCGCTTCGTTGCAGACGTTTGCTATGTCGGCGCCGGAGAATCCCTGAGTCTGACGCGCGAGCTGCTCCACGTCGAGGCGGGAGTTTACCTTTATATTGCGGAGGTGGACGTTGAAAATCTCCACACGGTCGCTGAGTTCGGGGAGATCCACATATATCTGACGGTCAAACCTTCCGGGACGCAGGAGCGCCTTGTCGAGCATATCGGCGCGGTTGGTTGCCGCAAGCACAATGACACCGTTGTTCGAGCCGAATCCGTCCATCTCCGTTAGCATCTGGTTGAGAGTGTTCTCGCGCTCGTCGTTGCTCCCCATGTTGGGGTTCTTGCCTCTCGCGCGGCCCACGGCATCAATCTCATCAATGAATACAATGCAAGGAGCCTTGTCCTTTGCCTGCTTGAAAAGGTCTCTTACACGAGCCGCACCGACACCGACAAACATCTCGACGAAATCCGAGCCGGAGAGAGACAGGAACGGCACTCCCGCCTCGCCGGCAACTGCCTTGGCGAGAAGAGTCTTACCGGTGCCCGGAGGGCCGACAAGAAGCGCGCCACGGGGAATCTTGGCGCCGAGCTCGGTGTATCGCTGTGGATTCTTGAGAAACTCGACAATCTCCTCAATCTCGACTTTCGCCTCGGCGAGACCTGCCACGTCCTTGAATGTCACGTCTGTGCCGTTGTCTTTGTCGAATATGCGAGCCTTCGATTTACCGACGCTGAAAATGCCTCCACCGCCACCGGCTCCGCCACTCATTCGGCGCGACATATAGACCATGATGGCGATAAAAAGTATAATGGGACCGAAATACCAGAAAATCTTCATCAGATCGCTGCTCTTCTCATATTTCACAGAAATCTCGGGCTTCCCTTCCTTGGATAGTTCTTCATTCCAGACATCAATCTTGTCCTGGATCTTATTGCTGCTTGGAATAGTCGTCTTGAGTCTCTTTTCGGAATCAGGACCCTGACCTTCGCGGTCCATTTTCAGACGTTTCGCGCCAGCCTTGGTGAGGACACCTACCGCCACGCCGGATTCCGGCACTACTTCGATTTTTGAGATGTCACCGGCCTTCGCGGCGGCCTCGAATTCTGTCCAGTCCACGCTTTTTGTCTGGCTGCTGTCTTGAAAATAATATAGCCCGAATAGGCAAGCGATGATGAGCAGGTACATCCAGTACATGCCGAACATCGATTTCTTTCCGGGGTTACTGTTCTTGTTTGGAATCAGTCCCATAGTTATATTGAGGTTGTTTACTTAATCGGTTGAATTAATCCTGGTCGGGAATTCTGGTGCAGGGAGCGTCGCTCCAGAGTTCTTCTATTCTGTAGAAACTGCGGGTGTCGGGTAGAAAGATGTGCACCATAGTGTCGCCGTAGTCCACTACAATCCACTGGCTGTTGCGGTAACCTTCGTAGTTGACGGGTTTTTCACCGGTCTTGACCCGTACTTCCTCCATCACGCTGTCGGCTATCGCACTGACCTGCGTCGTGGAGTTGCCGGTGCAAATTATGAAACTGCCGGTTGGCGCCCCGTCGACTTTCGTGAGGTCAAGCACGCTGATTTCGTGTCCTTTCTTGTCTTGAATAGCGTTGATTATTACGTCTGAAAGATTTGTCATATTTATTAATTTACTCTATGTTTCCCTATTCATCCTTAACATATAACAATTATCAAGCCAAAAATATCTAAGGAGGAGCGCGCGGCGGCACGCTCCTCCTGCATGTTGTCAATAAAGTCTGCCATCTGTCAGATGTTTCGAAACCGCCATCCGTCAGAGGTTTTCGAATAGATTGTTGTATCGCTGGCCCACGATAGCCCAGTCGATCACATTCCATTGCGCGTCGATATAATCGGCGCGTCGGTTCTCATAGTCGAGATAATAGGCATGTTCCCAGACATCGATAGTCAGGAGCGGTGTCAGCCCTTCGGTGAGTGGCGACTCCGCGTTCTTGCCCTGGGTGATGATGAGTTTGCCTCGGCTGTCGGCAGAAAGCCATACCCATCCGGATCCGAAGAGACTTTTCCCAGCCTCTTTCATAGTCTCCTTCAAGTTTTCCACAGAATCGAAAGTCTCTTCGATTTTCCTGCGGAAAGCGCCTTCCGGCTCGCGTGCACCCTCGGGGTCGAAGGTGAAGAAATAGAATACGTGGTTCCACGCCTGGGAGGCGTTGTTGAATAGAATTCCGGAACTGTTCCTGACAATGTCGTCGAGCGGCATGTCCTGATATTCCGTTCCTTCGATCAGTGACTGTGTTGTGTCGAAATAAGCCTTGGTATGTTTTCCATAATGCAGGCTTACCGTGCGTTCGGAAATGAACGGCGCCAGAGAGTCGGGCGCATAGGGAAGTTTGGGTTGTGCATTCATAGAAGATTAAATTTAGATATATTAAACATACGGTTAACCGTTTTGTTTGAGCTTGTCCTGCTCACGCTGCTCGTATATTTTCAGGAGTTCGATGCAGCGGGCGGTCTCGGCGGCAATGTCGGGCGCGTCTGCCAGGGCTTCCGACATGGCGACTCCGTTGCATCCGGCGTCCATTAGGGGAGCGATGTCGTTGAATGTCACGCCTCCGCTTGCCACGCGTGGAAGTTCGAGTTCCCGGTTTTCCATATACCGGCATATCTCGGCTGTTCCGTCGATGCCGAGAGGAGTCAATGTGCATCCATCAATGTGTCGGAACGGACGTATTGCCACATAGTCGATGTCGAGTCCTGTGAGTGAAGGAATCTGGTCGGAATCGTGCACCTCCACACCTACGATGGCAGCGGCGCCGAGGGTGGCGCGGGCCTGCGACGGAAACACGTCGGCAGGATTCACCACGACTCCTCCCACATTTATTTCCTTGGCAAGCTCCACATGATTTCGGAATGTCAGAAATGCCTGGCGTTCCACACATTCGGGCATTATCTTCTCCACTATTCGGCGCACTTCAGACTCTTGCAGTCCGTCGACTGAAAGCTGAATCCAGGCGCATCCCGCGCTCAGGACCTCCTTCACCTGGTCTTCTACGCTTCGGCGGCTTTTGTTGTCGGTTATATACTGTAGCATGTTTTTCAGTTAAGATTGAAGTTTAGACAGCTTCATTGTATTCGTTCACCTGCCGATATACCTTTGTCGATGTCGGGAAGCGCTGACTCTATGGCATCCCGGCACTGAGCCATCAGCACCTTTGTATTGAAACCCTTCTCACCCGGCAATATCGGCTTATGGATTGTGATTGTGATGGTGTAGGGGTGGATGATGTATGTGAATCTGGGCATAACCCTGAAAGACCCGTCGATGGTGATCGGGACCACCGGAAGCCGGAACTCCGCAGCCAGCATGAAAGCCCCGCGCTTGAAAGGAATCATCTTTCCGTCCCATGTGCGGCTGCCTTCAGGGAAAATCACCAGCGACATGCCGTCTTTGAGTTGCTCCTCCGCCTCCTCTATCGTATGGCGGATGCCTGCGATGTTGGAGTCGTCGACAAATACATTGCCGGCACATTTGCAAGCCCATCCTACCATGAAGATGTTTTCGAGTTCTTTCTTCATCATCCACTTGAAATTGTGGTTGAGATAGCCGTATACCGACCAGATGTCGAAAGCACCCTGATGGTTTGCGGTGAATACATAAGACGTTTTCGGGTCTATGTTTTCACGGCCGATGACCTTTACCCTGACGCAGGCGATCAAGCAGCAGAAACGGCTCCAGTAGTGAGCCGGCCAATATCCCCAGAACGCCTTGCTTCCCAAAGAGCATCCCACCACAGTCGTTATGGCGGCCAGGAAGGTCGCCACAATGAACAGAGGGGCAGCTATCAGCCACTGGTAGATACCATACAGTATTTTCATGAGTCAGCTTTCATTCCTCTTTTGGAACCGGGGCTATCAGTTTGTAGCCTTTCCCGTGAATGTTTATGATCTCGATTGCGGGATCCGCCTTAAGCAGTTTCCTCAGTTTGGTGATATATACATCCATAGAACGGGCGTTGAAGTAATTGTCGTCTACCCAGATTGTCTTCAGTGCGTAGTTACGTTCCAGAATGTCGTTGACGTGAGAGCAGAGGAGCGCCAGAAGCTCGGATTCCTTAGTGGTGAGTTTCTGAGTCGAATCCTCCGACACAAGCACCTGTTTCTGGGTGTCGAAAGTGAATCGCCCGATTTTGAAGAGCGTGACCTCACGGTCTTTCTTACCTTTGACACGGCGCAGAATGGCATCGATGCGGACCACAAGTTCCTCCATAGAGAATGGTTTGGTGATGTAGTCGTCAGCTCCGAGTTTGAAACCTTCCAGAATGTCGTCCTTAAGGTTTTTAGCCGTAAGGAAAATAATCGGGACTTCGCTGTTGACATTCCTTATTTCCTGAGCAAGAGTGAACCCGTCTTTCTTAGGCATCATCACATCAAGCACACAAAGGTCGTATTTGCCTTTAAGGAACGCCTTGTAGCCCTTTTCTCCATCAGGATAGAGGTCTGCATTAAACCCCTTTGCCTGAAGAAATTCGCGGAGGAGCATGCCAAGATTCTCATCATCCTCACACAAGAGTATTTTAATTTTTTCTTCCATATCTGTTTTATATCTTAGGGATTATTGTTTCGTATTTAACAACTTCTCAATTATATTAACGTATAAATTGCGAATATTCCTTTTATATTATGATATTTTTTCATTTTTGACATCGGAATTACTGTATGGCAAATGATTAATCTTCCTCATCGCCACGAGTTTTTAACGGGAGCGTGATGGTGAAGGTCGAGCCTTTCCCTAATTCCGACTCCACTCCGATTGTGCCGTGGAAAATGGAGACCATTCTCTTCACGTATGCGAGTCCGAGACCGAAGCCTTTCACATCGTGGCGGTTGCCGGTGTGGACACGGTAGAACTTGTCGAAAATCTTCTTAAGGTCTTCTTTCTTCATGCCGATTCCATTGTCGCGGATGCTGATGCGCAGACGGTTGCCCTCTTCATCGGAGGTAGTTACCTCAAGCTGGGGAGGAACTTCTTCATTGCGGTATTTCACGGCATTGTCCAAAAGAGAGAAGATTACATTGGTAAACTGCATCTCGTCAACCATCACCGTCGCCTCGTCGGCTCCGTTGTAGAATCTCAGACTGCCTCCGAAACGTTCTACCTTGATCTTGAAGGTAGATACTACGCCGGCGATAATCTTGTTGGCATCGACGGCAGTAAGCGTTATGGCATTGTTGCTGTTGTCAAACACAGACATCTGAAGCACCTTCTCAACCTGGAAGCGAAGTCGCTTCGACTCGGCGTTGATGACTTCGGAAAGGTGATGGAGAGTTTCGGGCGATTTCCTCACCGAGTCATCGTTGAGCATCTGGGCTGCGAGGGATATTGTGGATATTGGAGTTTTCAGCTCGTGGGTCATGTTGTTGATGAAGTCAGACTTCATTTCCCCGAGTTTTTTCTGGCGGAAGGCAAGAATCATCGTGAAAATGAAAATGGCAAGCAGCAGGAGTGTCAGAGCGAGTGTCGGGATTACGAACCTGACAGATGAAAAGATGTAGTTGGATTTTGTTGGGAACTCCACTTTCAGTTCATAATGGCTGTCGGCGTTTGGAAACAGACGGGCTGTATACATCTGCTTCTCGTTCATGTCCGGATCATAACCGGGAGTGGAGTAAATGATGTTTTTCTTGTCGGTTACAGCGAAATTAAATGGCACGCTTAGACCGTTGTTCTCCAGCTCGATGGTCAGAGTGTTTCTTATCAATGCGGAATCGGCTCGTTCCATCACCGGACGGTGGGATGCATCGTATAAAATGGAGAGTATGACCTCGTTGAGCAGACCGCTTTGGTAAATATACTGGTTCTTGATTGTTTCCTGCAGGTCCTGATAACGTTTGGCGACGTTTTCCGTTGGCTGCGGAAAAGTGATGATCGGGCCTCGTCCAGCCTGAGGCTGAGCCATCAGCATGGTTCCGGAGCCGAGTCCGCGCTCGTCGGATCCATAAGACCGGTCGAGCATGTTTATGTCTTTTTCAAGAAAATGAAGGGTCTCCTGGCGTTCCAGAAGTCCTACAGTGCCGTAAAGAGCGCGCATCGCGCTCTCTGAAAATTGTGATTCGCGCATCTTTATCATATTCTCAAGATACATTATCTGAAAATAGAGAAGAGCGCAGAATGTTATGCCCATGACCACTGTCAGCAGCCAAATGATTGATTTCTTCATATATATCAGTTATCTCTCAGAGATCTTGTGTGTTTTGTCATTATGAAACAGTTTGGTTTATAAGCAGCATCCAAAGCTTGCTTTATAATTTTTAACACTTTCCCCGCCCCCTTTGTTCTCATATCGAAAAAATGTCCGGTCTCGCAGACCGAAAAACGGACACTATTTTTTCACTCATTTTTTCAAAAAGCTCATATACCTCCAACTATATAAGAATCAACACTAAAGCACTTACCACTTCCGCACTTGGCCAACTTTCACTTCCGTACTTGACCAATTTTAATTTTGAATTTTGACTTATCTGGGCGTACTTATAATATGCGCACAAAGTATCTGGGCATTTTTATCTCTCACGCAGAGGCGCAGAGAAGCAGAGACTCCTACTTTTGATTTTTGAGGCTCTGCTACTCTGCGGCTCGGCGTGAGAAAAAAATACGATGGAAGAGCTGGACCTGATACGCCGGAAAAGCAAAAGCAAAAGAGCCTACCCGACTTCCAAAGGCACTAAAAAACATTGATTTGCCTCACGGCTTGCATTTGCCGACAGGAGGCTCGGTGAGGGTAATGCGTATTATGGTGGTGTGTGAGAGGCTACGGGCGATAGCTTCATCGAAATGATCCATGTATTTGGGCAAGAACCGCTGGCATAGAAGGCGCAAAGCCTCTATCTTTTCCTGATCATCCTTTACTTCCTCTACCCTGCCTATGGCTATTGCCGAGTGATAGTATTCGGTATAGTTGCCTTTCTCTTCCTCGAATTTGGGAGTACATTTGCTGACGGCGGAAAGACTCACCGTCGGGTTTGCCCGGAGGCAATCTATTTTCTCGCCTTCTGCGGCACAATGGAAATAGAACGTCCTGCGGTCTTTTCTGACGAGTGAAAGAGGAAGACCGTAAGGCGTGCCGTCAGGACGAACCATGCTTACAGTGACATATGGCGCCCTGTCGAAAACTTCAAATGCCCACTCCGCATCCTTCTCTCCGGATGCCTTTCTCATTGGTTTCATACTACTTTAGTTCAGATATTTATTCTTTATTGTATACCTCTCAACTTCTCTATCCTCTATAAGGAAATGAACTCGCCTATATGTTTCATCATCTGCATACTTCATTGTAGGCATATCAATCTTAAAATTTGAGACTTTACACTAATCCTCTGAACTCCTTACAAAATTACAAAAAATATACCAACACACAAATTATTCTCGATGACGCTCTTGTTTAAATTCTCAAATTAAACCTTCGACGGAACAATTCACTCGATTGTACCTTCAAAGGAACAATTCGCATAATTGTACCTTCGACGGAACAATTCTTTTAGACAACATGATTGGGCGATATGGAGGGAGCGATCTCCGAGCGCGACACCGAAGCTCAGTGATTGTCCACTTCACACGCGGAGCGTGCTCTCCCACACCGGCGCCTTTGAATAGCAAACACTATTGCTATGTAAATTTATAATTTAGCAATCAGATATTTGCAAATTTTGTTTTATTGTTGTAACTTTGTACTCTAAAACAGAATCTGATATGGCAATGACAATCAACTCATCACCTGTGCTGACAGGTGAATCTGCACGAGCTTTCATTGAGGAAGCAGAGCGTAACGGCAAACTGCCAACGCCATGCCTTTCGCCTGAACGCGAAGCGCAGATAGCTGAATTTTTAAGATAATCACGCGAGTTCATTTTTCCTCCCAAGGATAAGAAAAAATGAACCCGGGCAGTTTTATTCTTGAACGCGATGCTGTGATGCGGCCTTACGCGGCTGATGTCGCAGCTTATTGTGCGCCTTTTTCATGTCACTATCTCTACTCTCGCCATGCTTTCCTCCTTCTTCGGACAGCCGATAATTAATGTCTCATAATGAAATATTAAGACATCTAATTCCTGAGCATTATGAAAATAAGTAATCGTGTTAAACGGAATATTTCTATTATCAATTAAAACGATTGCCTGTGCTTTGTCATACTGTAGCTCAGGCATTTGTGCCCCAACAGGAGCTCCATTATATGTAGGAGGCTGTGTCGTAATGACACAGCCTCTTCAAAGGTTTGAGCTTTTTCTTATTCTGAAACCGCTTTATCCGGTTCAATGGGACAGTTTTATTGAACTGTTGCTGTCTCCCATGAAGACTGCGGTATTGTCACGCCATGTTGTGACGCCTCATTTCGAATCCTTTGCATATTCTTTTGGGCATCGCGAAGATTTCGTTTAAGTGTCACGACATTTCCTCCAATGTTTGAACGATTGCCGATTGTTCCGGATATCTGTCCGTTATTGTTGTATTGTGACCCCAATGTAGTCAGTGAATTGTAGGCACCTTGCGCCAGTCGCTCATATCTTCGATACTGTGATTCATAATCAAACGTGGAGGAAGAACTGTTTCCTGAGTTGCTACCTCCTGTATAGCCGGAGGAATCGTATGTGGAGCCACTTTGATTAGCGTATTCGGATCCATCCTCAAGATACATCGGCAAATATACGTCCCCGTATGGATTTTGAATGATATTCTTCATCTGATAACCGGGTCCAACTGCATATATGCCGTACCATCCGCCATCATACCATGTCCATTCGCCATAGTATTTGGTCGGTTTGCATTTACTTCCATTGACCTTTATATAGTCCCTGTATATTTCCACTGTTTGACCGGGTGCCTCAATGCCGTTAATCTGACCCATCGCGGAGTATCCGGTTCCGGAAATTGTATATGTGCCTTTGAATAACGGAGTGTCTGACGATGTAGAGGAAGAGGAACTGCTCTCCGCTATGCTTGAGCCGGAAGATGATCTTTTTGAACTACCGGGATGGTAAGAAACATTCAATTCACGAAGACTTTTAGCACAAAATTCATCCTCTTCATGATTCTCATCCCAATATAAATCCATCCTTTTCTTAAGCCAGTATATGGCTTCCTCTCTTTCTCCTTTTTTCTGAAAATGAAGTCCAAGAGAATAACAGGCAGACATATATCCATTATTTGCAGCTTTCTTAGTCCATCTAAGATATTCATATTCATCTTTTGGGAGACCTTTTCTCCCGTCTTTATAAAGTTTCCCTAATTCATATTGAGCCCAAGTAATGTCATTTATATCAATAGTGGTAAAAATATTGGTATTCTCAGCACATTTCTTAAGCCAATAAACATACTTTTCATCATTTTCCGCAAGTCCATACCAGCCAAATTCATAAGCATTTATCAAACTTGTTTGGGCAAACGGAACGCCGTTTTCGGCGGACTTTATAAGCCATGACATTCCTTCCTCACTTATTGAGTGGGTTTTTGGCAGAAAATGTTTTGCTACCTTATATTGAGCCCAAGCATCGCCGGCTTCTGCTTTTTTCAAGAGCTCGGCATCCTGACCAAACATCATAACAGGTATCCAAAGCATTATCATGATGGATACACACCTCTTAAAAATTTTGATACTATTCATTTTCTCCTTACTTGTGTCAACGGAATCCTTACGCGCTCATCGGCATAAGGAGTGCCGTCGAATATTGATTTGGTATTTGTTATATCTGTTTCTGTTCCATAGAACATCAAAAACGGCTTTTGCCATTGTTCTGTAAATCGGATTGCTTTAGTGACAGTATCCTTGTCAAAACCACACTCAAACAATATGCGGTTTAGATCATGGTTGTCAAGAAATAGCCAAAGCTTGAAATCCGATGGATATCTTCTGAAGTGTCTTTTTACTTTTTCATATAGTTTCCCATTTTTAGTTAATGATTCATGATTATTAATGGCTTCCAACAAAATCTCCCGATATCGAAAGTCAAGAACCCCGTCTAACACTCCCACATATTCCATCTGACGCGCTTCTTGAGCCCCGAACAAAAGTTTATTACAGGCGAAGCGAAGTTTTTTGCGAGGGCAAAAATCAAGACTCCCCCATACTTCCCCTATTAACTCCACATTGGGATAATTCCGTTTTATTTTGGTTCGGAATTTTTCCCAAAATTCAAATGATGGACCGGCGGCATGGTCAAGACGTAGGGCGTCAAACCCCATACGGCACAAATGCTCGGCCTTATCCGTAAGGAAATCGCTTACTTCCGGATTGTTTGTGTCAAACATCGGAAGTTCGGAGATTCCGGCATAACAGATATATTTCCCATCAGAATCCCTGATAAACCAATCGGAATTGCAATTTTCGGTAAACAAAGATGAGGATGAATGGCAATGGTTGGCAACGAAATCAGCCACAATGATCATTCCGCGGCGATGAACTTCGGCTATGAGGCATGCGATATCATCCCATGTTCCGAAATGAGGGTCGACCTCATCAAAAGATATAGTATGGTATCCGTGATAAGCCGCAGATTTGAAGAAAGGTGTCAGCATTATTCCTGACATGCCGAGACCATGTATATAATCAAGATGCCTGATTATATCCATTATAGTTCCACCCTTGAAATTTCCCGTGGAATCCACAGTTCCGGAGGGAAAAAAGCGGTCAATCATCAGATGATATATCTTCCGACCTGCCATTATTCATTTTGTTTATGAATACTCTTAAGGATCAGACAGCCGATCACCAAGACAATAAGGATTGCAATAAGCAATAAGATACCGAGAAAAGCCAAAACAATGAGTGTGTTCATTTCCATAAATTTATTCTTTTATGAGTGTAAGAATTGCAATAATGAGTGAAAGAAAAGTTATAGTCCAACTTATAATAGAGCCAATGCGGGAGAATGTCACGTTACGGGCGTTCACGCGCGGCACTGCCACATCCAGAAGCCGCCTGAATCTTTTGTCTAATTTGAAACGCTTCATGAAGTAATCCATTCGGTGATCCAATTCCCACACATTCAAAATGCGCTCATTGAAATATTCGGCGATCTGCGCGCGCCGTAGTTCGATTTCATGCGGCTTCATTTCGCTATGACTCCTATTGAATTGTTCAAGTTGCCTGTCAAGCATGCTCAGTACGCATAATTCCTTGAGGCATTGGGTGCGTTCCAACCCATTATCCAAGATTTGTTCTTTCCTTTCATTAGCTTCGACATTTACAAAAGGCGACGCGACCTTAACAGAGAGGATGTGGTCTTCCACAGCCCAATAACCTTCAACCCGATTGTTGGAATAAAAATAATTGACAGCTGGGCGTACGCTATTGGCATGCAACTGCATAAAATTATCATTACACCGCAGGTATCCATATATGAAACGCTGAGCATGAGTAGTATTGGAAAGCTTATCCTGATCAGAATCGGGACCAATATTCTCTTTAGAAAAATTAACGGACAGAAATTGGTCTATCGTCTTATACTGATCGGGCGAATAGTATTGACTTTTCACTGCTCGATTGACTTTTTTGACATCATTCAATTGATTGTCGATTCCCAGAAACGTGATATTGGTTGATGAGATAATTTTCGTCAAGTCTACTTTCTTTGGTTTCAATCCCGACACTTTACAGATGATGGATCTCAGCCAATCGTGCATTTCCTCCTTGCCATTATCATAAGAGGAGGTTAGTCCGCGATCTCCTGTTTCATAAATTGCTTTCCTTAAATATACTAAATCATAAGGTGTACACCATTCATGCTCGGAGATTGGACAAGTGCCGCTGTGAAAATATTTGTCAACCGTCACAATAAGAACTATGGCATAATTGTGCACTCCTTTTCGACCAATGCGGTATCTCAACAGATAGGGGGTGATACCCACGTTTCGCTCTTGGCTCTTGCAACCATCATATAGGGAGGTGTAAGTAAAAAATAAGGGGCTATTCTGCTTATCTTGCTTATCCTGGTAATAGCCATACTTGAATGATGCGTTCAGATGATGCACGAATGGCGCATCTTCTGGCAACTCTTGCGTGAGCTTTTCTCGATAACAACGGCGCATTCTGGGTATAGGTACCAGTAGAGCCATCTTTGCCATAAAGACGTTTCTGATATTGCAATTCTCGGTCTTGCCGTTATTTTCAGGAGT
This sequence comes from Muribaculaceae bacterium, assembly GCA_017626045.1. Classification (GTDB taxonomy): domain Bacteria; phylum Bacteroidota; class Bacteroidia; order Bacteroidales; family Muribaculaceae; genus Lepagella. Next base: position 28,610 of record JAGAJP010000018.1, read on the forward strand.
ATTGTCAGTGCACATAATCAATAAGACATGGATTATGCGCCTCGGTCTTCCCCTCGTTGGCGTTAGGTAAGTAAATGAAAAAGCGTAGGAATCTGTATCTGTTACCGTCCTACGTTCTGAGGCTTCTCGCATTGCCCTGTCAAAGTCGGACGGCAACGCAGAAGCCCACGCCTGTATATGCAATCGATGCGTCCGGCTATATTTCTCCCGAAATATCATGCCGGAGGCAGGATAACCATATACCACGGGCATCTACCGTTGCTCAATCCTTGACTTTGACAGAAAGTTTGCGAGACATTTCAGAACGTCAAGAATCAGCGCGGATAAACGCTTTCTTAATGTATTATCTCTACATCCCGCTCCGCTTTACCCCAGACCGGGGCTTCCACATTGCGATCTGCAATCGCAAAGTTAATAAAAATTTTTAAGAAACAAGTTAAAATCCTGAAAATTTTTGCTTTTTGATTTCAGTGGCCCTGCATCCGCCTATCGTATTCAGGGTCTGACCTGTCTGACTCGTCCGACTCGTCCGACAGGTCAGACAAATTAGATTCACCTGAAAGATCCTGCAAATCAGATAATTCCTTTACTACTTGCATTTACCGGATGAGGCTTAATGCTATAGCTTTAGAAAATTCTTTAGACTTTATTCTTTACATCTCAGAAAATTGTGCTATCTTTGTAATTGAGAATCAAATTCATCCATTTGGCATATATGCCAAAATTATACAGTCTAATCATGAAAACATTTCTTCCTTCTGCCGGTGGCTACCGCAAACTGAGAGCATTCCGTCTTGCTGAGATCATCTGTGACCTCACGATGATTTTTGCCGAGAAATTTATTCGCCATGGCAGCCGTACACGCGACCAGATAGAACAGGCAGCAAGAAGCGGCAAGCAGAATATTGCAGAGGGAAGCGAGGCATCCCGCACTTCTAAAGAAACTGAAATCAAGCTGACAAATGTCGCGAAAGCCTCTCTTGAGGAACTGTTGCTTGATTATGAGGATTATCTAAGGCAGAATAGCCTACCGCAATGGGGAAAGGAACACCCAAGGACAGTTCGACTAAGAGAATATCTCAGGAGTAATGAATTCATGCGGGCGCCGACACAGCTTGCCCAGAAGCTAAACGCCGAAGAGTACTGTAATCTTTGCATTACTCTGATTAACCAGACCACCTATATGCTTAAAAGACTCATCGATCGGCAACAACAGCAATTCCTTGAGCAAGGCGGCATCAAGGAGCAGATGTTCCGAGCCAGATCCGCATGTCGCAACCAGAATCAGACTGGTCGGACAAGTCAGACTAGTCCGACTGGTCCGACAAGTCAGACGGGTCTGACAGGTCCGACAAATCCAAGCAATCCCAAAGATCCTAAAAAACATTAACATACATCTTCGAGGCTCGAGGATATTAGTCTGCCCAATCCCAAATTCTAAAAAATTAGTACCTTGTATTGCATGGTACTAAAATTTTTATTAATTTTGCCGCATCAAAGTTCAAACACTGATAAATCCATGAATATAGACAACGCCAGATCACAGATGAGAAAAGGCATGCTGGAGTATTGCGTGATGCTGATCCTCCGAAAGGAAGCATCGTATACCAGCGACATTATCAGCCGTCTAAAGGAGGCGGACATGATTGTGGTGGAGGGCACCCTCTATCCACTCCTCACACGCCTCAAAAACGAAGGGCTTCTATGCTATGAATGGAGGGAATCGACACAAGGTCCTCCCAGGAAATACTATGCGCTGACGGGGGCGGGCGAGGAGTTCGTAGCCCGGCTTGACTCGGAATGGGAAAGCATCAGGAATTCCATATTAATAATAAAAGAAGAAAAAGATATTCATCTCGAAAACTAAAGACTTATGAAACGTAACATCACTGTGAACATATTCGGATCCCTATATCCGATCGATGAAGATGCATACGCAATGCTCAACAGCTATATCATCAACATGCGCGACTATTTCTCGCGACAGCCTGACGGCAAGGAAATAGCCGATGATATCGAGGCGCGGGTGGCGGAACTGATGGCGGAACTGCGGAAAAACGGGGTGGAGGCAATCAGCATCCAGCATGTTCAAGACATAATAGAAAGAATTGGAAGCCCGGAGCAGATGGGTATGGAGATTTCCGAAAATATAGAGTCTTCCGATGAATGCGCACCGGACGAAGAGAAGAGCGAAGAGAAGAGTCACGTGAAGCGAAGACTCTTCCGTGATCCCGACCATCGAATATTGGGAGGAGTATGCGCCGGTATAAGCTGCTATTTAGGCATAAACCCCATGTGGCTTCGCCTTGCTGCCATAATTTTGCTGATACCTACCTATGGCATCATTGCTCTCCTTTACATAATATGCTGGATCAGCATACCGCTTGCCATAACTCCAGCCGAGCGTCTGCAGATGAAGGGAAAGCCCGTGAATGTGTCGAGTCTTTGCAATGAGTTTCTAAATTCCACCCGCGACATGATAAGCTGCAACGGGAGCGAGGGCCTTAGCAATGGTTTTATAAATGCCATGAAATCAGTGTTAAAGGGTTTGCTTTACGCGGTATGCATCCTACTCCTCCTTGCGTCTTTCGTAGCGATTGTTGTGCTTCTTATAGGTATCGTGAGTCTGCTCGCAGCTCCTTGGGGCGACCTCTCGAACATTCTCGGAGTAGACTTCCCGCTTTTCCAAGTATACGACAGCAACCCTGTATGGCTGCTTTGGGTTTGCGGCGTGAGCCTTTTGATCCTCGTAGGAATGACCCTTTTCCTCGCAATGCATTTCCTTCTTCACTTAGTAGGGAGAATCAATGCCTTGAGCACACCTCTGCGGATTTCATGTGTCGCTATGTGGGTGATAACGCTTATTGTGTTTTCTGCTTCCTGGACTAAAATGATAAGTAATGTCAGTATTCTGCATACGGAGCCTTATGAAAAAAGAGCCGAAAGGGTTGCCATCAGAAACGCCAAACGAAAAGCCGAAAAGAAGGAAAGGGAACTTTCATATCTCCGGCAGGCGGGATGGACAATCGAGAGGGGAGAGAACGTGGATTCATGTTTCACCGACAGTGGAGAGCATTTCTCCGGCGACAGTTCAGTCAGGTATCTGAACGCTTACGGTGAGGGAGGAATGGACATGGCATATACGGTGACACGCACTCTAAAGGTTGCTCCGGGAAGATACATCATAAAGGCGGCAGCCCGCACCAACGGAGAGGGCGCGGGAATATTCGCCGTCAACGGTTCCGGCAAAAAGATGTTTACACCTATTCCGGTGTGCGGCAGCAGAGGTGGCTCCATCTGGAGCGATGCAAAGATCGCACTTGATGCTGATACCGCAAAAACTCGGCCGGACCGCAGTTATCTTAAAAGAATTGTGAAAGCCAACGAGGAGAGAGGATATGGATGGTCGGAGGTGTTGATAAGCAACATCACCGTCGGTTCCGACAGTATTCTGACTTATGGAGTCACAAACCAGACCCCAATGCGCATGTGGGAGGGGACCTGGCTCTCCGCCTCGGGCTTCGAACTTATTCCCGATTCCACCGGAAAGTAATACGATTGGCGCATCGGCAGTTCTCCTCTTATCGATTGCCGATGCTTTTTTTATTGCGGTTAAGTATTTTTTTGCTAATTTTGCAGTGAACAACATTTCTGCATCATGAAAAAGATTCTTATTTGTATGGCGGCAACCGCATTGGCATACAGCTCGGCATGGAGCACCGTTTATTACGTGGATCCTTCCGGCGATGACAATGCTGTCGGAAGTCGTGAGAACCCTTTCAAGACTCTCCGAAAGGCAATTGAGGCTGCGGAGCCCGGAACGTCCATCTATCTGAAAGGGGGTGTCCACAGGCCTAAGGAAAGCGAAATTATGCTTAAGGGTGCGGAAGGCGTTTATAGCGTCCTTTTCAGTCTTGACGTCAAGGGCACGGCCGACATGCCTGTCACCATCACATCATATCCCGGAGAAAGGGCGGTAGTGGATCTTTCAGAAGTAAAACCCGACTCGCGCGTGATGGCATTCTATCTCACCGGCGACTACTGGCACCTCAAGGGGTTTGACATCACCGGAATCCAGGTCACTCAGACCGGACATTCCCAAAGCATAAATGTCGGCATATTCGGAGGAAACAATTGTGTGGTAGAGCAAGTTAACATGCACGACGGCATGGGTATCGGAGTGTATGCAGTGCGAGGGTCCGACAATCTGATTCTCAATTGCGATGCTTATAACAACTATGACCCCGTGTCGGGTGGCGGATACGGCGGCAATTGCGATGGCTTCGGGTTCCATTTTAAGGACAATGGATACAGCGGCAACGTTATCAGAGGCTGTCGGGCATGGCGAAACAGCGATGACGGTTTCGATCTGATAAACAACAGTTCGCAAGTGGTTATAGAAAACTGCTGGGCGTGGGAAAACGGCTATGATGCCGACCTTGTGTCGCGCGGGGACGGCACCGGTTTCAAATGCGGAGGCTATGGAATGAAGCCCAAGGCAAAGGCTCCCGGCGAAATACCGCGCAACGTGGTCAGAAACTGCATATCCTATGGCAACAAGAACAAAGGTTTTTATGCCAATCATCATCTGGGTGGAATCGATTTTGAGAACAATACCTCATTCCGGGATCCGAGCAACTTCAACATGGTAAACCGGAAATCAGCCGTTGAGGCAGTTGACGTGCCCGGATATGGACACAGTTTGTGCTCAAATGTAGCGTGGGAACCGCGTCGCCCGGGAGAATTCTGCGTCAATCTGTGCCGAGAATCTTCCACATTGTCGTCCAACAGTTTTGACGGAAATATAGCAATATCCGAGGCAGACTTCGAAAGCCTCGATCCAGCGCAGCTTCTTGCACCGCGTAATCCTGACGGCTCTTTGCCCGAAATCACTTTCCTAAAGCTTCGCGAAGAAACCCCTGCCTTCAAAGCCCGTATAGGCTATCAGTTCTGACAAGTTTTTTTCTGTATACAAAAGGCGGCGCGTCTCATCGACACGCCGCCTTTTGTATACAGAAAATATGAATAAATCTTATTTGTTGAGTGTCTCAAGGAAATTCACTTCTACAATACGCAATTCGTTGCCGGTCTTGTCACCATCTTTTGCCTTGAAGAGGTCAAGTTCTCCCGCAGCGGGCTCCACGACTTCCACAATCTGGCCAAACGCGTCATTGTTGACGACAGTACCTTTCAGTTTCAGCGTGATGTTCCGCGCACGCACGGGGCGAGTCTCAAGATGCACGTATCCAAGCGAACGCGGGGTGTCGCCGCTCCATACAAGCTCATCGTCGGCATACACTTCGAGGGGATAAGACCTCTGGCGCCATCCAGTAAGCTTGATGTTGATGTCGTCTATCTCTGCCTCGCGTTCCAGTTCATAGGTTATCCAGGCGGTTTCGGCGCGGCCGTCGTTGCGCCATTCGCTAAGTTCGTTGTCGTCCCAGCTGTTGCCGGCGCTTTCTTGATTACATCCGGCTTTTGCCCCTTTCACCCGTACATCGATTTTCTTGTCGCTGTATGAGGGAGTCGCGGGTGTAGGCCCTCTGTCGTATCGTGGCTTCAGCGCCAATGCCGGATAGTGTCGGCTAAGACCGTCTTTCACTTCCACCGGAATAGTGTTGAATTCAACTTTTTCCTTGCCGAGACCTTCAGCTTCGGCAGTCAATGTGACCTTTCCGGCTTCCGGGATAGAGCGCACGAGCACACGTGTGATGCCGCATTCCACCGGCAGGCTCTTTGCCAGAGCGTAGTTGTCATCTGCCTGCGCAATGCCTCCGCGCCATTCAGCGGGACCTTCGAGTGTGAACTTCACCATGTCGTTGGCAAGAGGGCAACGCTGTCCCTTGTCATCGGTCACCTCTACCTGCACAATGGCAATGTCGGCGCCGTCGGCATAAGTGCCTTCAGGACCCTGCATCAAAGTAAGTTTCAGATTTTTCGGTTCCCCGGCAGTGGTGTGTGCAAATCGGCTTGTCTCTTTCCCATTCCTGTCAAACGCCACAGCCTCTATTTTACCGGGTTCCCATGCAATGCTGTCGAATGTGAAAAGGAACTCATAGTCTCGCTTGAAGTCGGTATACGGTTTTCCGTTGACAAACAGGGCTACACTGTCGCCGGTGGAAACTACATATACTGGTTTTACCGTTCCGGGGTTGTAGTTCCAGTGTCCAATAATATAGGTGTCGTCGTTTTCGACATCGACCCAGCCGTTCCACATCACTTTGTGGGCGTAATAAGCATCTTTAGGAATGCGCAGCGCATCCACGACACCGCTTCTACGGTAGTTTTCCGCTCCTCTGCAGTGGGTCTGGGTATCGGAGAATATAATTTTCGCTCCACCGGAGTTTACACGGCGTCCCATGCCCGGACGTTCGCGATACAGGTCATACCAGCGGCGCACCATCTCTATCGCGAGCTGGTCCTGGTTCTGGTTGTAGGCGCTTGCATCGGCATTACGGTATAGTGGCCCGTCGCCGTGCTTATGGTAAGGATAGCTCCAGTCGTCCCAATATTTGCGGAGTCCTTCATCGCGGCAATATTCTGTCTGCACCATGGGGTGATGCTCGCTAAGATTTACGTAAAGCATCTCGCCGCCATATTCAGCCTCCCTTATGTCAAGCATTTCTCTGGATCCGATGGCTCTTCCCCCGTGGGGATCATACTTGTCGCGTATGGCGCGCATCTCAAGCATGTGGTCGCGGGATATCGATTCGTTGCCACTCTCATAGAAAATTACGCTCGGATGATTGCGGAAATAAATTATCATGTCCCTCATAAGCTCGGCACGCTGTCCCCATCTGCGGTCGTTGACATCTTTTTCCGAATCACCGGCAGGCAGCATCTGCATGACACCCACGCGATCGCACGACTCAGCGTCCTGTTTCCATGCGGTCACGTGCATCCATCTGAAGAAGTTGGCATTGTGGTCTATGAGCATCCCGTTTGAGTAGTCGCTCATCCATGCCGGCACCGACATCCCGACTCCGGGCCATTCGTTGCTGGTGCGCTGGGCGTATCCCTTCATCTGGAGCACGCGGTCGTTGAGCCATATCTTGCCGTCGCCGAAGCGGGTTTTCCTAAATCCTGTTCTTGTAGTTACTTCGTCAGCAGCCTTGCCGTTGACGGATAGGCGTGTCTTGACATCGTAGAGGTAGCCGTAGCCCCAGCTCCAGAAGTTAAGGCCGGAGATGGTGTCGCATGCGGCGAGGGTCACAGTCTCACCAGGGGCAACCTTTACGGGAGCTTTGCTGAAAGAGCCAACAGTTTTGCCGTCGGCATCGATAACTTCAACATCGTAACCTACGGATACAGCCTTTTTTGTTTCGTTTTTGACTTCGCTCTCGGCATTAATCACGGCAGTTCTAGATCCTACATTGATGTCAGTGGCATATATGTATGTTCCGGTGGTGCCGAGATTACTGTATAGGGGAAGGGTCTGATAAACATGATCGGTGGTATGCAGCCATACATTCTTGGGAATGCCGCCGTAGTTGGCGTTGAAGTTCTTGTCGTTCCACTGGTATCTCTGACCTGTTTCCCGTTCTCTGTATGCCCAGCTGTTGTCGATTCTAACGGCAAGCACGTTGTCGCCGGAATAGTTGATGTAGGGAGTGAGGTCAAAACCGACAGCCATCACACCGTTTTCGTGGAACCCTAACGGATGTCCGTTTAGATAGAAATCGGCGCCCATGCGCACTCCTTCAAACTCTACAAACACTTTCTGTCCTTTTGCCTCTTTTGGCAGTCGGAAATGCTTCCTATACCACATTACGGTATCTGTAAGCTGCGCGATAGGTATTTTGAAAGCCTCGTCTTCATTGAAAGCTCGGGGAAGAGTGACCTTCTTCCAGTCTTTGTCGTCATATGACTTTTCGCGGGCGTCAGGACTGTCGCCCACTTTCAGCAGCCAGTCGCTGTTGAAATTGAATTTTTCTCGGGGACTTCCATAAGCACCGAGGGTAAGGCTGAAGGCTATGAAAGCCATCAGCATGTTTAATTGTTTCATAATGTATAGATTAGCAGATTGCTTAATTTTTGTCGAGGGGAAGGATGGCAAACGGATCGGCATCCCGGTATGCCGGGAATTTCTGCCGGAATGATTCCAGGGCTGAGAGAGAAAGGGTGGAGTATATCAGTCCATTTCCGTCGGGATCTGGTACCGATATGTCGTTGCCTTTAAAATCTATTGCCATGGATGTGCCGTCGAAGGAAATGTTTTTGGAATCAGTTCCGGTGCAGTCTACTCCGCAAACGTACGACTCGTTTTCAATCGCGCGAGCCATCAGGAGTTTTTTCCAAGCCTCTATTCGGGGTTCCGGCCAGTTTGCTACGGCTATCAGAAGGTCGTATTCATTTTCGCGATTGCGGCACCAAACCGGAAAGCGCAGGTCATAGCATACGACCATAGAGATATTCCAACCGCGGAATCTCACCTTTAGTCGTCGGTCGCCGGGCGAGAGTATGCGGTCTTCTCCTGCCATGGAGAAGAGATGACGCTTATCGGCGAATGTCTCGTCGCCCGAAGGCTCGATGAAGAAAGCTCTATTGTAAAGCAGTCCTCCGGTGTCGGCAAGATAACTTCCGGCTATCGCCATGCCATAGCGTCGAGACAGAGCCTTTATTCGGTCGATGGTCTCGCCGGTATTGCGCTCTGCCAAAGGGCGTATATCCTCTTTGTCGCCATACGGACATCCGGTGGAAAAGGTTTCAGGAAGAATCAGCAGGTCGGTTGCGGGATGCACACGAGCAATTGTTTCTTCGAGTGTCTTAATGTTGTGTGGTTTGTCATTCCAGACAATGGTCTGGGGAAAGAGGCAAACTTTAAGGTCGCTCATTATAATGATGTTAGGGAATAAACTTGTCGGGATACCTTGCGGCGTGACGCCAGTGGGAATAATAATCTCTTATTGCGGCCATGTCGGTGTCGACATCGCCGGTCGGAGTATATGTTCGGTCGATAAGAATATGCTTGCGGCTGTAGTCTATGACTCCAAGCAGAATCGGTACATTTGCTCCGTATGCTATGTAGAGAAAGCCGGTTTTCCATTTTTCTGTGGCGCTTCGGGTGCCTTCCGGCGTTACGGCGAGGTTAACGTATGGCTCTGTTTTAAAAAGGCGAATTACCTTCTCTGTAAGCGAGCCGGAGTGCTTTTTGCCCGATCGTTCCACAGGAATGCCTCCGAAGTGCTTAAGGAGATATTTCAGGGGGAAGAAAAACCAAAAACTCTTCATCAGAAAATTCGCTTTCCTTCCCACTGAACTGTATGCCGCCAGTCCGAGAATGAAATCCCAGTTTGACGTGTGGGGAGCCACGCAGATCACGCATTTGTCATATACTGGCACATTGATGTTGAATGTCCAGCCGGTAATCTTAAGTGCGAGTCTCCAGATATTCATTTTTTTGCTGGTTTATTAGATTGAATCATGCCTTGTTGGCATCCTTCACCGACTGGGGCACTGCTTCGTTGAAGTCCTTCAATGCTTCGGAAATGGATTTGTTGAAGTCTTCGGTGTTTTTGGCAAACAGTTTTTTGAAGAATTCAGACTTGGCTTTTCTGTATTCCTTCATGTCTACAAACCCTTTGGGTCCGCGGTCGAAGTAAATGTTTGCATTGCATTTTGCAATAGCAGTTGCCTTAAGCACCTTTGCTACGGCTGACGCTATTTTGTCGCGGTCCACTCCGGGCACATTATAATATACAGACATCATTTCGTTGCAGATAGACGCTCCTGCGGCTTCCACACCTTTCTTAAATTCCTGTTTGTTCATCGTTTTTTGAATTTAGTAAAATTTTTTGGAAGGATTTTGGTGACTCCTCCCCTTATTCATTATAACAAATTAGACACTGTATTTTGTTTTGTGAAAACAATGTAACTTTTCATTCGTTGATATAGTGTAGTAAAATATAGATTGAAGGAATTCTATTGATTTGGAAACTTCCAAGTCACGAATATCTGTGATTGAGGGGAGGCTGAAAAAATAATACTATGAAAAAAACTATTTTAACATTTATAGCGCTGGTTCTGGCTCTCGGGGTGATCTTTGCAGTCGTAGAGGATAAGTCCGCGACGCAGAAGACTCCAACTTTTGAAGATGCCATTGGCATTATAAAGCGTTTTGAAGGAATGTGCGGAAGTCGACATTGGCCATATATAGGTTATGGACATAAGGTGATGCCGGGCGAAAAATTCAAGAGAGGGAAAGTGCTCAGCGAGGAGCAGGCAGACGCGCTGGTTCGTGACGACTATGCAAAGCTGTGTGCCAAATACAGAGAGTATGGCGCCGACAGCCTCCTTCTTGCGGCGCTTGCCTATAACTGCGGACCGGGAGTGGTTGCCAAGTCAAGCGTCCTTTCAAAACTGAAGGCGGGTAACCGCGATATAGAGGCTTCGTATCTGGCACACTGCCGATACAGAGGCAAGCAACTGAAGCAACTGAAGACAAGGAGGGAGACTGAACTTGCCTCTCTTTTTATAAAGAATCCATCTGTGATTACGGAGATGAAGGAAGAAATTACTCAAGACAATGAAGAAAAAAGTAAAAACGACAGCACTCTCATTAATGCTGCTGGCGGTATTGCCGGTGACGGCGTGCAGTGACCATGGTAGAAAAGACAAGGAGCCTGACTCACTCACAGAGGAGGCTTTGGATGGCTTGATGCGGTCAATTGCCGAGGGAAAAGCCTCTGCTTTTGCCTCAATGTGCGACTATCCGCTACCGCGTCCATATCCGTTACGCGCAATAGAGGATTCCGCTATGATGGTGGATTATTTTCCTGTAATGGTTGATGACTCGCTTCGGCAAGTCATGAAGAATGCTTCTTCCGACGATTGGGAATGTTTCGGATGGAGGGGATGGACTTTGCCCGGCAGAGAGTATGTCTGGTATGATGGGGGAGTGCAGTATGTCACATACGAGTCTGAGGCTGAGAAAGGTCTTCGCTCTATTCTGGCAAGAGAGGAACTGGAAACTCTTAACCCGGAATATCGCGAGGGATGGTCGCCGGTGTCCGCCATGACTGAAAGAGAAGGCGGCAAATTGTTCCGTATTGATAGCAGTGGCGATTCCTATCGTCTCATGCAATTTGAAGATGCCGGAAAAACAGGAGGAAATCCCGATCTTCTTCTTACCGGCACTATGCATCGTGAAGGTTCGGCACAGTTGAGCGTATATTGTTTCGGCGACTCCACCGGCGTCAGCGTGACATATATTCCCGACGGAGAGGAACCTCTGAGGTTATGGTTCAGTTACCCTGATGGAGCCAAAGACGAGGTGCGCGTTATTCCGGTTTATTGGCGTGATTATGTAAAATTTGGAAAATCAAAAGAAAATCAGTAAATTTGCGGTTGAATCTAATCGACTAATGATGGCTCGGCTGTCTGCGGTCGTGTTAAAACTGAGAGACCGTGAATAAAACCGACAACGACAAACTGGAACTGGCATGGCGGCTCGTGGAGGAGACCGGTGCCAACGTATTCATCACCGGAAAGGCTGGTACAGGCAAGACCACTTTTCTCCGACGACTCAAGGAAGAGAGCCGAAAGAGCATCGCAGTGCTTGCTCCAACGGGGATTGCCGCGCTCAACGCCCAGGGTATGACAATCCACAGTTTCTTTCAACTGTCGTTGTCTCCCTTCATACCAGGTGTCGGGCAGTCTGGAGGAGCCTCGCGGTTTGACCGCTATTCCAAGCAGAAGATAAAGGTTATCCGCTCTCTCGACATGATAGTGATCGATGAGATAAGTATGGTGCGTGCCGATATTCTTGACGCAATAGACAGCAAAATGCGGAAGTATCGCAATCCGGCTCTTCCGATGGGCGGCGTCCAGCTTGTGATGATAGGCGATTTGCAGCAGTTGCCTCCCGTGGTGCGGGATGAGGAATGGAAGATGCTGAGTGAATACTACAGGTCGCCTTATTTTTTCGATAGTCTTCTGCTAAAGGAGACTCCCTACGAGACCATTGAGCTCACCAAAGTATATAGGCAGAAAGATCAAGAGTTTATTGGAATCCTGAACGCCATACGTGAGAACAGGGCCGACAGCGGTGTCATCAATCGTCTCAATTCCCGCTATGTGCCGGGCTTCCTGCCACCACAAGGCAGCAGATATATCCATCTTATGACCCACAACCTTCAGGCACGCGAGCACAACGATGAAAGGATGCGTAGTCTTGCAGGAAAGGCTTATGTGTTTAAGGCTGATATAGAGGGTGAGTTTCCCGACACTCTGTATCCGGCTGATCGCGAGCTCACTCTTAAGGTAGGAGCACAGGTTATGTTTGTGAGAAACGACTCGAGTGGCTCACATCTGTACTACAATGGGTTGATAGGTCAGATAAGAAGCATTTCCGGCGATGGAAAGATTCTGGTAGAATCTGAGGAATATGCCGAACCTATCCTTGTCAATAAAGAGACCTGGGAAAACATGGAATATCAGGTCGATAAAAAGTCGCAGTCAATGAAGGAGAAGGTGGTCGGCAGGTTCACGCAATATCCGCTGAGGGCTGCATGGGCAATCACCATCCACAAGAGTCAGGGGCTTACATTTGAGAAAGCCATTATAAATGCCTCTTCAGCATTTGCCCATGGTCAGACTTATGTGGCGCTAAGTCGTTGCCGAAGTCTTGAAGGACTCGTGCTCGAGCGCCCTCTTTCGCCGAATTCCATAATTTGCGACAATAAGGTTACTGATTACATTACTCGTTGCTCTTCTCGTCAGGCTGATACCTCAAGGATTTCATCATTGCAGTTGGAGTTTCGGCTTAGATTGTTGCGTGATCTAATAGACCTGTTGCCATTGCGGGATGCCATTGAGTCGCTTTATCGCACGATGCAGGTAAGCCATTCTATGGCTTTTCCCAAGGTTACGGCTCGTCTTGGCGAAATAAAGGATACTGTCGTCAAGAATCTTGTGGATGTGTCGATGCGCTTTCAGGAGCAGTTGCACAGAATGGTGGTGGAAAACACCCCCGAAAATAGAATTCAGGAACGCATAAGTGCCGGTTGCTCATATTTCTTAAGGGAGCTGTTTCCGGTTTTCGAGTTCCTTGCCGGCATACCGAAGGAAGTTGACAATAAGGAGGCAAAAAAGAAATTTCTTGAGGCTCTGGAGGTTGTGGAATATGAGTCGCGCCTCAAGGATACCCTCATGAAAGAGGCGCTGAAGCGACAGCTGAGTGTGTCTGAATTTCTTAAGTTGCGTCGGGAGGTGTCTGCTGTAGACAGTAAATGGACAAAGGATACAGTTGGCGGCAGTAATTCCGACTCGGGTAAGAAAGCTATCAGCGATGACGTTGAGAATCCGGAAGTTTACGAACGACTTGTGAAGTGGCGTAGAAGCAAGGCTGAAGAACTTGATGTTCCCGCCTTTATGGTGTTTGGCAATAAAACTTTGATTGCTCTTGCCAACATTCTTCCGCAGACTGTCTCAGAATTAATGTCCATACCGGGCATAGGACGAAGAAAACGTGCCGAGTACGGCGATGAACTACTCCGCCTCCTGAAAAAGAACTAAAGAATATTTTCAGGACATCATGCAACGGTGGATTTTTGTTGATTGTTGTTCAAAAAATTTGCTTTAAACGTTTTTTTTATTAATTTAGTGGGGTAAAACAATTCTTATGCTTGAAAAAACAATTTTTATCAATCTTCAGACCGACTATGGCTTTAAGAGAGTCTTCGGCTCACCTAAATACAAGACTGTTGTTATTAAGTTCCTTAATGCCTTGCTTGGTGACTCAATCAAAGTGACAGATGTCGTTTATCATGACAAAGAGCAGCTTGGAACTGATAGTGACGGCAAACGGATTATATACGACATATATTGCACATCCCAAAACGAAGAGCATCATTTCATACTTGAAATGCAGAATGAGTATGAACAACCATTTGAGGATCGAGTGTTATATTATACAGCAAAACTTCTTGCGAGTCAAGGAACACGTGGCTGGACCTACATTCTTAAACCGGTAATCTCAATAGTTGTCACAGATTTTGACCTGAAGGGGTTGAATAAGGCGATGATTCATGAGATGGCTGTGTCGGATGTTAAGACTGGCGATGTGTTGACTGATAAGTTGCGTATATTCTTCTTGTCTCTGAGACAATTTGGTAGCAGGACATGGAATGAATGTGAAACAGAGATTGAAAGATTTATGTATTTTATAAAGAATATGGACAAGATGGATAAGAATAGTGAAGCTTACAAGAGTGGGAAATACGATGATCTTTTTGAAGCATCGGATACGGGTCTAATGGCAAACGAAGAATATGTTACATACTCCAATTCGCTGCAAAAACTTCGTGCTGTGGAGGCCGGAAGGGAATATATGCGAAAGGAAATGTATGAAGAAGGATGGGCCGAAGGTAGAGAAGAAGGTCGAGCCGAAGGTAGGGCCGAAGGTAGGGCCGAAGGGAAATTAGAGGCTCTTGAATTTGCCGCTATGAATATGATAGCGTCCGGAATGTCTGATGAAGTAATCATGAATATGTTAGGATTGACAAAGTCCGATATTGCACGTATTCATGCCAAAGCAAATTAACTGAAATAAAAAGTATTGCTGTCAGATGTCTGGCTGACAGCAATACTTTTTTATGCGTTGTCCGGTAATAGGATGCTTTTATTCCTGTTTTAGGTGTACATCGAGTTGCGGATAGGGGAAGTTGACCCCGAGTCCGGGAAGTTCGGCATACATACGCTTATAGTTGTCGAAATACACTCCCCAGTAGTCGGAGCTTGCCGTCCAGGCTCTGACAGTAAGCACCACCGAACTGTCGGCAAGATTGGAAATTCCAACGAAAGGCATTTCTGCGGGGTTGTTTCTCAGCACACGGCTGTCAGATTCAAGAATTTTCAATATCTGCTGTGAGGCGTTGGTGAAGTCATCGCCATACTGAATAGAGATTGACCAGTCCACTCGCCGTTTCGGTTCCCGGGAGTAGTTGTTGATGCTGCTCGTGGAGAGTCCACCGTTGGGTATTAGGATAGACTTGTTGTCTGGTGTCGTGATGATGGTATGAAACATCTGGATTTCCTTGACAGTCCCTGCAAATCCTTGCGCCTCGATGTAGTCACCGACTCGATAAGGTTTAAGTAGCAAAATCAGGACACCTCCGGCAAAATTCTGAAGTGTGCCGCTCAGTGCCATACCGATTGCAACACCGGCGGAAGCAAAGAGGGCGAGGAAGGAACTTGTCTCTATGCCCAATATTCCGATTATGGTGACAAGCAGTATGAAATATAGAAGTATCTGTGTGAATGATAGAATGAATGTTGAAAGGGATGCGTCTACGTGTTTCTTCTCGAATACATTGTGTAGGAATTGATTGAGTTTCCGGATTATGAAACGTCCCACATAGAATACCACGAAAGCTATCACCAGTTTGAACGCGAAATCCACAAAAGAGTTGGCGATCTTAGTTATCGCATCCTCAAACGATAGCCCTTTCAGTAAATCCCATCCCTGGGTTAATGTCTCTGTCTTTTCTGCTGCCATATTGATTGAGTTATTGTTTTTTAGTTAATTATTGATTGAGGCATGACTAATCTTATCAAAATATTATATATCCAGTCACTCATTTACAAATACAATGAAATGTAATAAAAAGTTCTTGGTCACTCTCTGATATCAGGTTTGCACGGTGTTAGTTTTAAGGGCTTGTCATATCCAAGATAATTATTAAGATAGTTATTGTATTCGTCATCTGTCAGAATCCTTGCCGGCCGAGCGTAGCCATAGTTTGATGTACTAGAGATATCTTCAACTACAATAGTATCTTTAACACAGCCAAATGCTATTTTGCTGAATGTATAGCTATTGGAATTGGTTAAGGATCCAAGAAAAAATAGACCAATATTTTGATCATTTAGTGTCATGGAATCATCATTGTTATTTATAAAAAATGGGAAATAACAAGATATGGGAATTATATTATTATCAGATAAGGCGTTTATATCAGATACAATAAACATCCTTAATTTAGAAACGCACATTTTTGATTTTATCGCATCAAAAATTGTATTGTTGACATATCCCCATTTTTTTATGTTTTCTGAATCATAAAATGGAGAGGAGCAATTCGCCTGGTCATTACAACTACTACTTCTCCACCGATTTACAAATCGATCTCTAATTTGAGATCGATTTGTATATGTACGAGTAACTCCAAGCATCTCGATATGAAAGGTTTCGGATGCCTTAGATTCAGACAAATTATCATTCTGGGTTTTGAAAGGAATTTTCATTGCTCCGTAAGAACAATAATGATATGCTTGGGTCTTCGTGCCGTCATCATTCCAACATTTTAGATCTTTATATGTTGTATAGTCCAGTATATTTCTATCTGCGACTAAATACCTATTTCCTTTGTCATCTTCCACTATCACATCATCAATTATGACAGGGCGGGGACGGATTTCCAAATCATATACGACTTTATTCTCGCCTGATGAGAGTGTGAGGGTGCGCTTTATGGCAGGGTCGTCGGGTGCCATGGCTCCAACAGAGATATAGAAGGTCTTGTCTTCGGGGAGTGTAAATGTGGCGGGAGTGGTGAAGGTGTTGGATTCATCTACCACGGACTTGTCGGTAAACGATTCCGGACAATAGAAATATTTCTTTTTATATGGCTCGCTTGAAAGAGAGCCCTCAAGAGGCCATTCCATATCAGTGACGACTGACAGATCTGATGCGGAAGTTTCGGTTGCCTTGACAGAAAACTTCAGGTCAATGAATGAATTGAACGACTCCGGCTCAAATCCGTCTATCACGATCTTGCCATGAGCTGTTGGTGTCGCCGGCTCAAATGATACCAAATGTGAATAATCGGCGGCGTCCGGTATTGGTTCGATTGATAAATCGGTGTCTTCTACCGGAGAATCTTCTTTCGATTCGTATGCTTCCTTTGCAGTTGGTTTGCCACTTCCTTTGACCGAGTTTATGGAAATTCTGTGGCAGTAATTTCCTCTCAATTCCGTCGGAAGTCCCGATTCTCCTATGTTCACTCTATAGAAAGAAGGGGCTTCATCAAGAGAATATCGGGCTTTCAACAGCAGGGCAGTGGTAGTTTCATCTCCGGGTGCTGCCTTTTCAGAAGAGGATGGAAAGCAGTAGAATGCCGGTGCCAATGAGACTTTTTCCGCATTTTCTCCGGAAGGAAAATCCTCGAAAATGCAAATTTCTCCGTCTTTGGATAGAATGCCGTTTAGTTTTCCTGCCGCATTATTCCCTTCCACTAAAGGTGAGTAACTGTCTCGCCAGTTGCAAAGCCCCACTCCCTGAATCTCGAATCCTTCCTTAACCGCGTTGATGAGGTCTATGCGTGCTACTATCCTCTCAAACCTGATCGCACTGTTTATTTTTACGCCGGTTGGCGTATTTGAAAAACTGAAGTCAGCGTTTCCCTTCATTGGAAGGAGCGAGATTGTCGTTGGTGTCATCGGAGACCCGAATTGGAGCAGAAGACGCGAATCATTTTGTGTTAGAGGCGTTTCAGTAAATGACTCAAGATATGAACTGTAATTGCTGAATCCGGATGGAGTGAATTCATCGGCGTTTGCAAGAGCCACAAGCGAATATGTAGTATTCTCTTTAAGCCCTTCCGGAAGGTCAAATTTTAGGCATTCAGGATTGTCCGAGTCTTTCAAGGCATGGACAGATGCGACAAAATTCCCTGAATCGGAGAAAAACAAAAGATAAGCGTCAGAGATAACCGATTCTGATGCCGGCGATGTCTCTCCCCGAGTATAGAGATTGGCAACAGAATATGACAGGCGTATACCGTCGGCAGACGGACGCGATACATCCGTCTGCCTGATATCATCGCTACACCCGACCATAAATATAATCGGTATCAGCAATGCGATAAAAAACAGGATTGGAGTCCTCATGCCTAAGATGGCTCTCTGAATACCTCAGTAAATTAAAGGTCTACGTTTTGCTCAACATTGTTCCATGGCACTATATCGAAAGAAGCGTCAAGCCATGTCGATGGATTCAGCTCAAGACTTGTTTCAGGATTTGTAGGACGAAGCATATCTTCCGAAGGAAATCCGAGAGTCTTGACAGAATTTACTGTTATTTTATAGAAAGTATTTCTATCAACCCTATATTTCTTGCTTTCTCCTTCACTCTTGGCTATATTGATTCGATAATAGGCTTCAGCAGCCGCAAACGTCACTGTTTTGTAAGTCAAATTAGCTGCCCTTGTATGTCTTGGCATCTTCATTGCCTCGTCCGTATCCGAGACCGTAAAGGCACTAAGCGAGCCACCGTTCAGAGCATCTCTATATCTGTCGGCATCATCTTCTGCATGAAAGCACATTACCTTGTTGTCCTCTCCGATGGTATAGTCGGCAAATCCGTTTTCTGTGTCGATAATGCCTACAACATAATAAGTCGTAGCTCCTTGATTCTTCTTGCTCTCATCGATTGTCGGTTTGGAGGCACCGGATGCGAAAGAATACCTTTGTTCAGGAGACATGATTACCTTGACGCTTAGGTATGTCGTGTTTCCGGTGACCGGATTCTTCACAATGTTTTCAGGCATATAAACGCATTTGTCCGGAGAAAGTGTGTTTTGTGCGGCTATAAAGCCATCGTTGGATTCTGCGGATGATATTGTGTAGCAGTCATAGGTTCCGTTCCCGCCTTCGTCAGTGAATGTCTGGAAATCAGTTTCATTTGGAGTAAGTTGAAAGCTGTTCGCAGTCTGACGGATTGCGAAGTGTGATATGGTTATTCTAAATCCGATGTCGGCGGAATTTGAATTGAGCGATGAACTCTCTATTACCTGAGCCTTGGCGGCTGCGCGAGTGAGTTGAATTGCGAAACTGTTGGACGCAGGCATTGCATTCTGGGTTGATGACTTTACGACTTTCCGTTTCTCACTTTTCCCGATCATCAGGAATCCTGATGATGTCTTAAGTTTGTCGATTGTCGAGGGTATTTTTGCAGTCTCGAAATCTGACAATGTGGTTGTTCCTTCCGTCACTTCCGCTACAGATCCTGCCGCTACGGCATAGATGGTCTTTAACCCGGAGGTAGTCTCCAGTTTATCAATCTTGTTGCCTGTCACTGTAAGGTCCGTGTGTATCTTTTCAAGTTTGTCATCATCACCGAAGATATAGACACTGACCTTTGATACATTTGTTTCCTCAGTTGTGGCATTTGAATCTTCTGCACGTGTGGCCTCCACTGAAAGGTCGAGGGTTACGAAAGCTTTCTCTCCCGTTGTCTTGATAAAGTTTACTGGATTCGGGTCACTCGAGCATGAGGCAACTGTAAATGCGATGAATGAGCAGACGATGAGTCTGCAAGCAAGGGGCTTAAGGTGTTTCATGGTATGTAGATTTATATGTTTATTATCAGTCGAGTTTTAGTACGGCGAGGAATGCTTTCTGCGGAACCTCCACGCGCCCTATCTGCTTCATGCGCTTCTTTCCCTCTTTCTGCTTTTCAAGGAGTTTGCGCTTTCGGCTTATATCGCCACCATAGCATTTGGCAGTGACATCCTTCCTCACAGCCTTGACTGTCTCGCGGGCTATCACTTTTGTGCCTATCGCCGCCTGAATGGCGATGTCAAACTGCTGGCGCGGAATCAGCTCCTTAAGTTTCTCACACATTCGGCGTCCGAACTTCACGGAGTTGTCGGCATGTGTCAGTGTGGAAAGTGCGTCCACGCTTTCTCCATTGAGGAGGATGTCGAGTTTCACAAGATTCGACACTCTGAAGTCATGGATATGGTAGTCGAAGCTCGCATATCCCTTGGAGATTGATTTCAGTTTGTCGTAGAAGTCTATCACTATCTCGCCAAGAGGCATGTCGAAGGTTATCTCCATGCGGTTGCCTGAG
This sequence comes from Muribaculaceae bacterium, assembly GCA_017626045.1. GTDB lineage: Bacteria > Bacteroidota > Bacteroidia > Bacteroidales > Muribaculaceae > Lepagella. Next base: position 48,462 of record JAGAJP010000018.1, read on the forward strand.
ATATATTCCTGTTTTATCAGTTCTCCACGCTTACCGAGGCATAGAGTCATTATCGGGCCGATGAATTCAGCGGCTGTTATCACTGTTGCCCGGATGTACGGCTCCTCAATGTGGTCGATGAGTGTCGGATCGGGGAGTCCGGAAGGATTGTGAACCTCTGTTTTGTTTCCTTTCTTGTCGTATACAAGATATGAAACGTTTGGCACAGTGGTGATGACATCCATGTTGAACTCTCTTCCGAGCCGTTCCTGGATAATCTCCATGTGCAGAAGTCCGAGAAATCCGCAGCGGAAACCGAATCCGAGCGCTGCCGATGATTCCGGCTGAAATGTGAGTGACGCATCGTTGAGCTGAAGCTTTTCGAGCGACGCGCGAAGGTTTTCGAAGTCTTCCGGATCGATGGGATACACACCGGCGAAGACCATTGGCTTAACCTCCTCAAAGCCGGCGATTGCCTTGTCGCAGGGACGCTCAACATGGGTGATGGTGTCGCCGACACGCACTTCCCGGGATGTCTTGATGCCGGATATGATATAACCGACATTGCCGGCGGAGAGTTCCTTGCGTGGTGACAGGTCAAGTTTCAGCACTCCTATCTCGTCGGCATGGTATTCCTTGCCGGTACTTACAAATTTCACGAAGTCATCAGTCCGTATCGAGCCGTTGACTATCTTGAAATAGGCGATTATTCCTCGGAATGGGTTGAATACCGAGTCGAATATAAGTGCCTGAAGTGGCGCGGAGGGATCACCCTTCGGTGCCGGCACTCGCTCCACTATCGCCTGAAGAATATCATCCACTCCCATTCCCGTTTTGCCGGAAGCGCGAATTATCTCGCTGCGGTCGCACCCGAGAAGATCCACTATCTGGTCTTCAACCTCGTCAGGATTCGCGCTCTCGAGATCGCATTTGTTGATTACGGGAATGATTTCGAGGTTGTTGTCAATCGCCATATATAGGTTGGATATGGTCTGTGCCTGAATGCCTTGTGAACCGTCTACAATGAGCAGGGCACCCTCGCATGCGGCTATGGAGCGAGACACTTCGTAGGAGAAGTCCACGTGTCCCGGAGTATCGATAAGATTCAGCACGTATTTCTCCCCATTCAGTTCATAATTCATCTGAATGGCATGGCTCTTGATGGTGATGCCGCGTTCGCGCTCCAGTTCCATGTCGTCGAGCACCTGAGCCTCCATGTCTTTTGCGGCGATGGTATTGGTGCGTTCAAGGAGTCGGTCGGCAAGGGTGGATTTGCCGTGGTCTATATGGGCTATGATACAGAAATTTCTTATATTCTTCATTGTTACTTCTTCACATTGAGATAAAATGGAGAGCGTCAGTGTCAGCAGCTTGACAGCTAAACCGATACAAAATTAGTAAAATTTTTTCAAATGCTGAATAAAAATGCTCGAAAATCTTATCGAAAATCTTATGGATGTGTGGCTTGCGCCCAGTCAAGTTTCTTGTAATACTCTTCGCGCGAAGTGTTGGTTGAATTGGGAAAATGGCACGAGAAACCGGAGTATATTTCCGGGTCGTAGGAATCCCTGCCGTTGAAGTCCGTTTCCGAGCAGCGGGCATATACGAGTATGTCGGACAGGGCGTTCTGAAACTCTTCCTCGAGCGCTGAGTCGTTGTCTCCATTCCCGTCAAGATAAGCGCGAGTGAACTGTCCGAAGTCATAGAGTCCATACATCAGGCGGCTGTAGTTCTGCATGCCTACGGAAGTCTGCGGTCGCTCACCGGCGGCGTATATCGCTGCCGCCGCTTCCGCGAGCTTGCCAAGACCCTCGGTACGCGCCACTGTGACTGTGACAGACATATCGGAGTCATAATAATAATGGAAGAATGAGTCCGCGGCTCCGGCGAGGTCTGCTGTGGCGAGCATCGGGAGCGTGCTGTCGTAGTTCATTCCGGGATTCCAGTCTTCGGTGGGATATCCTGCGACGAAGTTGCATTTGTCTCTTAGTTGATATGCCACCTCGATGCCCATCATGTAGCAGGCGTCAAACCATATATAATCAAACATTCTGTCGGGAATGGCGTCCGCCAGCTCATGAATGTCGCAATAGTCGGTAGCGGATCCGAATGTATCGGTGCCGAAACTGCGTTTTCTCCCGGCGGGCTCCGGAACGGTGTGGTCGGAGAAATTAGGAATCCAGCCGGTGCCGTGCGACCAGAAGATAAGTCCATAGTTCTGAGACGGTGATATTTCCCTAACGTCATTGAAAACCTGTGTCATGCGTTTAGGGTCGGTAGAGAATACATCCCGCCCGTACGACCTTACGGTTTCGAAATCCCAGGTCCCCGTGGCATTCTGTCGGAGTTCAGAAAGGGTGGCTTCCGCTGAGTTCTTGGATGCGACATTGTATAGCAGTACGCGCACATTCTTTCCGAGTCCTTTCACACTCGGCGCCGCATCGATCATCTCCTTTTTGTCTGATACAAGATAAGACTGAAGATTGTTGGAAGCTACAGCGTATATCAGTATTGTCCTGTCCTGAGGTTTTTCTTCAGGTTTCGGTTCGTCTTTATGGCAGGATGCCGTGCCCAACATGAGCACTACACATATAAACAAATAGTATAATTTCTGCATGTGCATAGGGGATTGAACAAAATGATTGTTTTCACCAATTAGTTCTTAATAAGTGAAATAATTCTAAAGTTATATAACGAAATGTCATGTCCGTTTATTATTAATCAGTTGAGAATAATGATGTGGCAGACATGCTAAAAGTCCGTTTTAAACATTCTGAGGTAGTGAAATGTTGTAAGAGAAAGATAAGTAGCTAAGAAAAATTAAACGACATATGTATAAAGCAACTATAAAGGTCTTGATATGATAACTGCGGCTAAAATCGGCCATCCCGGCATTGTCGCTCAGTCGCTTAGCTCGCTAAGCTCCTTCGCTCCGCAGCCAGGCTGACTCGATTTTAAC
>JAGAJP010000019.1 GCA_017626045.1 Muribaculaceae bacterium
ATGGACTAATAATAAACTTTTTTAACTAAACTCTGTTTTTATGTTAAAGGCTTTTGCAGTGGGAACTGCACGACAAAAACGCGAATAACAGTAAAAACAGGTAAAAAAGACATTCAAACATAACCATAATGTTTTATTAAATTTTATTTATATGAAAAGATTGCTTACACTAATGGCTCTGATGACGGTCGTAGTGATATCGGCGCTGGGACAGCGCACCGTCAAAGGACACGTCTACTCGGGAGAAGACAATCTCCCCGTGATTGGCGCTACTGTAATGGTGGAAGGTACATCGATCGGAACTTCAACTGACCTCGATGGCAATTTCCTCCTGAAAAATGTGCCGGCAGACGCCAAGACTCTCGTTGTCTCCTATATTGGAATGGAGACGCAGAAGGTTCCCGTACAAGACAATGTTGCGGTTCACCTTTGGAATTCGACCAACAACCTTGACGAACTCGTCGTGGTAGGATACGGAACGACAACACGCGCCGCCTTCACCGGAGCTGCCTCCGTTATGGACGGCGACATAGTGGAGAAAAAGAACGACGCAAACTTCGTGAAGTCTCTTGAAGGAAACGTTACAGGTATCCAGTATAACAACTCCACATCAATGCCGGGACAGTACGGTACGATATATGTGCGAGGCATGGGATCGCTCTCAAGCAGCAGCCAGCCTCTCTACGTGATCGACGGTATGCCGGTCAATTCCGACTACGACGGCATGAGCAGCGACACCAACAACTATTTCGACCCGATGGCAGCCTACAACCCCAACGACATTGAGTCGATAACAGTGCTCAAAGACGCTTCCGCCACCGCCATCTACGGCTCGCGTGCGGCAAACGGCGTCATCATCGTCAACACCAAGAAGGGCAGGGGAGGCAAACTCAATGTGACACTCGACGTGAAGCAGGGTTTCTCCAAAGTCGCCAACAACAACATGAAGTTCGCCAACTCCAAGCAAGCGATGGACTTGTTTACCAGCGGAGTTGTGGCGCGCTATCCCAACGACTACACCACCGAGAGCGCATACTCCTTCCTGAAAGACGAATACTTCGGATGGGACGGAGTCACCGACACCGACTGGATGGACGTGATCTCCCGTACCGCACACTATCAGGAATACAACGCATCGGTATCCGGCGCTTCCGGCGACACCCACTACTACTTCTCTCTCGGATATCTTGACACCGACGGTATCATTGTCGGCTCCGACAACCAGCGCTACTCCGGCAGAATCAATGTAGACAGCAAATACAAATGGATATCCGGCGGTGTTAACGCCCAGTATTCATATAATAAGAATAATTCGTTCTCACAGTCTACAGGCGGCTCGATGTCGGCTCCCGTGACTGCGGCTATGTCTTCAATGACTCCGTTTGACCCCGTTTATACCGAAAACGGCGAATATGCCAACGCCACCAACTATAACCCTCTGGCACTTCAGGATCCGGACCTCGGCGACCTCAGCCGCGTGACCAACCAGACCCTCAACGCCAACCCCTGGCTGCAGGTTAGCCTTCCCTACGGAATCTATGTCAAGACCAATTTCGGTGTCAACATCATGAACCAGCGCCAGTATGACTACTGGAGCGCGATCTACAATCCCCAGGGCATGGAATACAACGGCCTCGGCCAGCAATACAACTCGCAGTCAAGCACCCTTACATGGACCAACCTCATCGGCTGGAACTATACGTTTGCCGACAAGCACGTGTTTGATGTCATGATCGCCCAGGAAATGCAGCGTTATGAGTATCATTACGACTACTTCGCAAAATCCGACTTCCCGTTTGCAGCCGACGGAATGCGCAACATGGCAACCGCAGGCTCCGACCAGGGCAACGAATACTATGAGTCATCCTCACGTCTGGCATCATACTTCGGAAGCGCGAACTATTCATACGACAGCCGCTACTATCTCTCAGCATCGTTCCGTCGCGACGGAAGCTCCGTCTTCGGCAGCAACAAGCGCTGGGGCAACTTCTGGTCGGTTGGCGCCAAGTGGAGAATAGCTCAGGAAGCATTCCTCAAAGACAACAACGTAATCAAGAACGCCGATGTGCGCATCACCTACGGTACTGTCGGCAACCAGTCACTCCCCTCGCTCTACGCCTCTCGCGGATTCTACACCGCAGGCTATAACTACAACCAGGTGCCCGGTATGGTTCCCGGCGGAATCGAGAATCCCGACCTCACTTGGGAAACTTCCAAGAAATTTGACGTAGGCTTCGACCTGAATCTCTGGAACAGACTCAACGTGACATTCGACTACTACAACGAAGACACCTCCGACGCACTCTTCGAGGTGCCCCTGTCGCTCGTCACAGGCTTCAACTCCACATGGCAGAACATCGGCAAAATCCGCAACCGCGGTGTGGAACTCGGACTTCGCGGCATAGTGTTCCAGAACAATGATATGAACGTAAGCCTCTTCGGAAACCTCACGTTCAACCAGAACAAGGTCATCAAGCTTGCCAATGGAACTATCGAGAGCACATACACCATCATAGAGGAAGGTCGTCCCTACCGCCAGTTCAAGATGAAGGAATACGCCGGTGTGGATCCCGAGACCGGAAAGGCTCTCTACTACCTCAACGAGACAGGCGACGAGACCACCGACGTATACACCAAGGCTAAGAAACGCTATGTAGGCAGTGCCGACCCGAAGGTAATCGGCGCGTTCGGACTCAACGCCGACGGATACGGCTTCGACGTCTCCCTCACATTCAACTACCGCCTCGGAGGCAAGGTATACGACTCAGGCCACCGCTTCACCGGCTGGGGCATGGATATGATGACACCTCTCGAATGCGTAGCCACAGACTCCTGGACACCTGAGAACAAGAACGCCAAATATCCCCAGTATATCTACGGCGACCCCAACTACAGCTCTTCGCAACACAGCAGCCGATTCCTTATGAACGGAAACTTCCTGCGTCTCAGCAACATCACTGTAGGATACACACTGCCGCAGAAGATAACCCAGAAGGCGCTGATGGAAAAGGTTCGCTTCTACATCAATATGGACAATGTCCACACTTGGACTGCAAGCGACTTCGTAGGATATAATCCGGAAACTTATTCATCCGGCGTAATAGCATGGCAGTATCCTGCCGTATTCTCATTCACAGGCGGCGTTCAGATTGTATTCTGACGGAATCAATGTAGAACTCTAAAGAAAACAATAAAATGAAAAATATATTAGTCAAATCACTGGGCACTCTCCTGATAGCAGGTGCGCTCACAAGTTGTGGCGATGAATTCCTGAAGACAGACATGTCTAACGGCATTGACTCCACAACAGCCCTCAACAGCGTGGCAAATATCGGCAATGCCCTCAACGGAACATACTACCGTTTCTTCCAGTATTATTTCGCCGGCAACTATGCCACCGTAATCGGAGACCTTTCCTCCGACATCGTATACTGGAACCAGGAAACGAGCCACGAGAACGACATCTACCAGTTCACATTCCAGGACACGTCAATAGTGCTCGGAGGCATCTGGGAATACGGTTATAAAGTGGTGGACCACTCAAGCCGTGTCATTGATGCAGCAGGCAAAATCCGCGAAAGTCTGTCGGATGAGGAAAAGGAGGAACTCGACGTTTACACCGCCGAGGCATACGCCCTCCGCGCATATTCCAATTTCGTGATGGTAAACATCTTCGGCCATCAGGTGAAGGTCAACGGTCAGGACTACAGCTCGCAGCCCGGCATCGTAATAGTCGACACTCCGGTTCCCGCGTTTAAGGAAATCGAGAGAAGCTCGGTCGGCGACTGCTATGCGGCGATACAGAAGGACCTGAACGAGGCAATCCGTCTTTTTGAGGCCAACGGCGACCGCGGAAGCCTCTTCTACTTCAATCTTGCCGCTGCCTACGGTCTCTCGGCTCGCGTGAACCTTTATCTTGAAAACTTCGAAAAGGCTGAGGAAATGGCCGACATGGCAATCGCACAGTCAGGCATCGAGACTCTGACCTATACACCGACAGGCTACAAGGCTCTCTACAACTACGGAGCATCCAACACCGAATCGATGTTTGCCCTCGCCATCACCGCCACCGACAACTGGAGCGCAAACTCATGCGGCACACTCTTCACTACCTATGACTACAGCGCAAGCCCCTGGCTCCTCTCTAAATATGGAGAGCAGGACGTAAGAAACTCAATCATGGATTTCGTCCCCAACAACAATCCGGTGGCACCGGAATTCCTCGGAGGCAAGTTCGGTTGCTACGCAATGGGCAACAGCGCGTATGCCACCAACTACCTCATCAACGCTCCCGAGATGTTCCTGATAAAGGCTGAGGCAAATCTGCGCGGCTCCAACGTAGATCTCGACAAAGCAAAATCCGCTCTTCTTGTAGTGGCGAAGCGTAATCTCGCCATCACTTCGGTCGATGATCTTCCCGCCACAAAAGACGACCTCCTCTCGTTCCTCAGGGATGAGAGCGCCCGAGAGCTTTTCCAGGAAGGACACCGTCTCTTCGACATCCGTCGCTGGGGTGTGAAATCAAACGCATACGCCTACAAGGCTCCGGACATCGCATTCACATTTGCAGATGCTGACTTCAGCAACGTAGTCTTCCCCATCCCGGCAGACGAAATCAACGCCGGTTTTGGTGTTGAGCAGACTCCCGAATGGGAAAACGGATTGCCACAATAAACCGAAAGCAATCTCATATAATATAGAATAATAAGAGAGTAGGGGGAGTACAGCCGCGAAGGTTGCACTCCCCCTAATTTTATAGAAAGAGGAGGGCGCGGGATTATGATGCGTCCTCCTCTTTCTCTGGGTATAGTTAAATTAGGATTGTGTCTTACAGTGCGAAGTCATCGCCGAAGAGGTCTTCTCCCGTGTCGGGAGCGTCAGAGTCTCCAATCTCCGGCATGCCCTCGTCTTCCGATTTCACCACACGGCTGTCTTCGCTCGGAAGGAACGGATTGCCCATCGGACGACGCGCCTCGCGGTCGGCATTCATCTTCTCGGTAATCTTGTCGGCAAGCTCGTCGGCAAGTTCCTTGTTTTCCTTGAGCACACGCTTCACGGCGTCGCGCCCCTGTCCGAGTTTGCTGCCGTTGTAGCTGAACCATGCGCCCGACTTCTGGATGATGCCGTTCTCCACGCCGAGATCCACTATCTCGCCTACCCGCGAGATACCTTCGCCAAACATAAGTTCGAACTCAGCCTTCATGAAAGGAGGCGCCACTTTGTTTTTCACCACCTTCACCTTGGCTGTGCGGCCAATTGCCTGCTCGCCGTCTTTGATGAAACCGCTGGAGCGGATCTCAAGCCTTACCGAGCTGTAGAACTTCAGGGCATTGCCGCCGGTGGTAGTCTCCGGATTACCGAACATCACGCCAATCTTCTCCCTTATCTGGTTGATGAAGATGCAGCAAGTGCGTGTCTTGGCGATGGTGCCGGTGAGCTTGCGCATGGCCTGGCTCATCAGTCGGGCGTGGAGACCGACGTTTTTGTCGCCCATCTCGCCCTCTATCTCCGCTTTCGGAGTCAGGGCAGCCACGGAGTCGACCACGAGGACGTCTATCGCGCCGGAATTGATCAGCTGCTCCGCTATGTCGAGTGCCTGCTCGCCGTTGTCGGGCTGCGCTATCCATAGATTATTGACGTCCACGCCTAATTTTTCCGCATAGAAGCGGTCGAAGGCGTGCTCTGCGTCCACAATCGCGCATATGCCACCCATCTTCTGAGCCTCGGCTATCACATGGATGGCGAGGGTTGTCTTACCGGAAGACTCCGGACCGTAGATCTCGGTGATTCTGCCACGGGGAAGTCCACCTACTCCGAGAGCGTAATCCAGACCTATGGAACCGGTCGGTATCACCTCCACGTCCTGAACGGAGTCATCACCCAACCGCATGATGGTGCCTGACCCGAAATCCTTCTCCAGATGTGCCATAGCCACGTCAAGCGCCTTGCGCTTGGCTTCCATATCGTCGATCCGGCCCACCGGAGCCTTCTTTACTATCTTCTTTGCCATTTTTCAAAATTGAGTATTGAAAATTTAAACTTGATATTTATCTCTATCACACTTGCAAAGTTATATCAAATATCCCTTTCCTCCAAAATTCAATCCTTAATAAATCTTAAAAAGCGGTCTTGACTGCATTTCTCTTGCAGTCAAGACCGCTAAAATACACTTAACTCTATAATATCAATTTATTTATAATGCATAATTCATAATTCATAATTCAGAATGCATAATTAACACTGCCTGAAGCCACCACACCTCGCGAAGCCAATTATGCATTATGCATTATGCATTATGAATTATCCGACCGAGGCTCCCGGCCGCACCTCTCCCTGAGGTCCGATCACCACCAGGCGCCCGTCGGCATCCACGGCGCTCATGATCATGCCCTGGCTTTCCACACCCTTGAGCTTGCGCGGCGCGAAGTTGGCTATGAAGCATACTTCCTTGCCGACAAGGTCTTCGGGATTGTAGTATTTCGCGATTCCGCTCACTATGGTGCGCCCTCCCATTCCGTCGTCGATACGGAACTGGAGCAGCTTGTCTGCTTTGGGAACCTTCGCGCATTCAAGAACTTTTCCGACACGGATGTCAAGTTTCTCAAACGTCGGGAAATCCACCTCTGCCTTTACGGCCTCGGGAGTCCACGATTCAAGAAGCTGCGCCTCGCGTGCCTTCTTGAGTTTCTCAACCTGCGCCTCGATGACATTATCCTCAATTTTCTCGAATAGAAGTTCAGGAGCGGCTATCTGGGCGCCCGGCGCTATAAGGTCGAATCTTCCCGCCATGTCCCACTTCAGTTCAGGCAGTCCGAGCCATTCCTTCAGTTTGCCGCTCATAAACGGTGTGAAGGGCTCGAACACCACACACAGCTGTGCACACAGCTGCACCGACAGGTTGAGGATTGTGGCAACCCTGTCAGGCTCGGTCTTCCACAGTTTCCACGGCTCGGAGTCGGCAAGATACTTGTTGCCTATGCGCGCCACCTGCATCGCCTCCTCAAGAGCCTTGCGAAACTTGAAGTCGTCGAGGTTGGCGGAAATAGCGGCCACCGCCTTTTCGGTGTCAGCCATCATCTCGGTGTCGAGCGGTGTCAGCACTCCGCATTCAGGCACCTTCCCGCCATAGTATTTCTGCAGAAGCACAAGGGCGCGGTTGATGAAGTTGCCGAGTATCGCCACGAGCTCGGAATTGTTGCGAGTCTGGAAATCCTTCCATGTGAAGTTGTTGTCCTTGGTCTCCGGAGCGTTGGCAGTGAGCACGTAGCGAAGCGTGTCCTGCTTGCCGGGGAGCTCGCGCAGATACTCGTGGAGCCATACCGCCCAGTTGCGGGAGGTCGATATCTTGTCGTTCTCAAGATTCAGAAACTCGTTGGCGGGAACATTGTCGGGAAGATTGTAGGTTCCGTCTGCCATCAGCATCGACGGGAACACTATGCAGTGAAACACTATGTTGTCCTTCCCTATGAAATGTATCATCCTCGTCTCCGGATCCTTCCACCAGCGCTCCCATCCGTCGCCGAGAGCCTCTATGGTGTTGGAGATATATCCGATGGGGGCGTCAAACCATACATACAGCACCTTTCCCTCGGCGCCCTCCACAGGCACGGGGATTCCCCAGTCGAGGTCGCGGCTCACGGCACGCGGCTGAAGACCGAGGTCGAGCCATGATTTGCACTGGCCGTAGACGTTGGGCTTCCATTCCTTATGCTCCTCAAGAATCCACTTGCGCAGGCGCGGCTCCCACTTGTCGAGCGGCAGGAACCAGTGGAAAGTCTCCTTCAGCACCGGGGTATTGCCGGTAAGCGCCGACTTCGGGTTGATGAGGTCGGTGGCGTTGAGCGATGTGCCGCATTTCTCGCATTGGTCTCCGTATGCCTTCTCGTTGCCGCAGTGAGGGCAGGTGCCGGTCACATAACGGTCGGCGAGAAACTGGCCCGCCTCCTCATCGTAGAGCTGCATGGATGTTTTCTCCACAAACTCCCCCTTCTCGTAAAGACGGCGGAAAAAGTCGGATGCCGTCTTGCGGTGAGTCTCCGAGGTGGTGCGTCCGTAGACATCGAAGGAGATGCCCAGTTCGGCGAATGAATCCTTTATTATAGAATGATATCTGTCTACTATGTCCTGCGGCGTGACACCCTCTTTCTTAGCCTTGATAGTGATGGGTACGCCATGCTCGTCGCTGCCACCCACAAAAAACACCTCCTCACCCTTGAGCCTTAGATAGCGGGCATATATGTCGGCAGGAACATATACGCCTGCGAGATGCCCTATGTGCACCGGACCGTTGGCGTAGGGGAGGGCAGAAGTGATGAGCGTTCTCTTGAAATTCTTCATTACCTGTATTACTGCTTTCTAATTACTTTTTTTCTTCCTTCAGAAGGTCGCGGATTTCGGTAAGGAGTTTTTCCTCAGCTGTAGGTTCGGGTGCAGCGGCGGGAGCCTCTTCCTCTTTCTTTTTGAATTTCATCATGACGCGGAGAGCCACGAAGATCGAGAGCGCGATGATGATGAAGTCCACCACATTCTGGATAAACATGCCGTAGTTGAAAGTCACCGCCTCGCGAATCACCTCGCCTGCCGCGTCAAGTTCCTGAGGACGGAGCTCCGCATGGAGGTCGGTGAAATTGACGCTTCCTGTGCATAATGCAATCACCGGCATGATGATGTCGTTGACAAGCGACGACACAATCTTTCCGAAAGCTCCGCCGATGATAACACCGACAGCCATATCCACCACATTACCCTTAAGGGCGAAATCCTTGAAATCTGATAAAAATTTTCCCATAAACCTTATATTAATTCATAATGCACAATGCATAATTCATAATTGGCTACGCGACGCGCTTGGATGCGTGGAGGTAGCTACCTCCGGGCGCGACACTTATAAAACAAAGCCTTGTGCAAAATTAACAATTAATTTTGAAATATTTAGACATTCACAGAAGTTTTTTACATTTTTCATTCCATCCGCCATCCTCCCCATGACAAAGACAATGCCCCACACCAGCCGGCAAGCTCTTACAAATATAATAAAATTTCCTTTAAAGTAAACGGTTTTTGTCTGATTTGTCTCCTTAAAAGGGACAAACGCGGCTAAAATCTTCTCCTCTGGGAAACAAACGCGGTTTGCCAATTACTAACTACTAATTACTTATTACTAATTAAAAAAAATTCTAAAATATAGATGAATAACCAAAATATTTTGCTATCTTTGCACCGTAAAACAGGCAAAAATGCGTCCGAGTCGCTGAAAGAGTCGCGATAAGCGCATTAATAGATTGAAACACAGGTAAATATAAAAAACTTAACCCAATAGTTAAACAATAGACATTGATTATGACAAAGATTGGTATCAACGGCTTTGGCCGTATCGGTCGTTTTGTTTTCCGCGCTTCTACAAAGCGTGACGACATCGAGGTTGTTGCAATCAACGACCTTCTCCCCGTAGACTACATGGCATATATGCTGAAGTATGACACAATGCACGGCAAATTCGACGGCACTGTGGACTACGATCTCGACAAGAGCCTTCTTATCGTAAACGGTAAGGAAATCAAAGTTTCCGCTTGCCGCGACCCGAAGGAAATCGCCTGGGGCGAAAAGGGCGCTGAATATGTAGTTGAATCCACCGGTCTTTTCCTCACAAAGGAAAAAGCTCAGGGCCACATCGAGGCAGGCGCTAAGTATGTTGTTATGTCCGCTCCTTCAAAAGACGACACCCCCATGTTCGTTTGCGGCGTTAACCAGGATTCTTACGTTAAGGGAACTCAGTTCGTTTCCAACGCTTCCTGCACCACCAACTGCCTCGCACCTATCGCCAAGGTCCTCAACGACAAGTTCGGTCTTAAGGAAGGCCTCATGACTACCGTTCACTCCACAACAGCTACCCAGAAGACTGTAGACGGCCCCTCCATGAAGGACTGGCGCGGTGGTCGTGCCGCTTCCGGCAACATCATCCCCTCTTCCACAGGTGCTGCTAAGGCTGTAGGCAAAGTTATCCCCGCCCTCAACGGCAAGCTCACCGGTATCTCGATGCGTGTTCCTACTCTCGACGTGTCTGTAGTAGACCTCACCTGCGTGCTTGAGAAGCCCGCTACAAAAGAGGCTATCTGCGCAGCCATGAAGGAAGCAAGCGAAGGCGAACTCAAGGGCGTGCTCGGCTACACTGAAGACGCTGTGGTTTCAAGCGATTTCCTCGGCGATACCCGCACTTCTATCTTCGACGCAAACGCCGGCGTTTACCTCACCGACAACTTCGTGAAGGTAATCTCCTGGTACGACAACGAGATCGGCTACTCCAACAAGGTGCTCGACCTCATCGCACACATGAAGAAAGTTAACGGCTAATCACCGACAACCTTTTTAGAAAAGCCTTCCCGCTGGGAAGGCTTTTTTTGGTCTTATTGGTTAGTCTAATTGGTCTAATTGGTAGTGGCCAAAAAAAGGGGGAAATTCCTTATTGCCGGAATTTCCCCCTTTATCTTTATTCTTCAGTCTATATAGCCCATACAAGATACATGGCTCCCCAGGTGAAACCTGCACCGAAGGCAGTCATAACTATTCGGTCGCCCTTGTGGAGCTTATGCTTGTATTCGTCAAGACAGATGGGTATGGATGCCGCGGAGGTGTTTCCACGCTTCTGGATGTTGACGAGGATCTTTTCCTCCGGCAACTTGATGCGTGAGCCGATAGCCTCGATGATGCGCAGGTTTGCCTGATGCGGCACGAACCAGTCAAGATTGTCGGCGTTGAGCTTGTTGCGGTTCATCACTGTAAGCGACGAGCGCAACATGTCTACCACAGCATGCTTGTAGACAGCACGGCCCTCCTGATATACGTAGTGTTCCCGAGCCTCCACCGTCTCCACGGAGGCAGGCTTCACGCTTCCGCCCGCCTTCATCAGCAGGTGGGGGAGTCCGCTGCCGTCCACATGGAGCTCGGCGTCCATCACTCCCGTTTCCTCCTCTGTCGGCTCCACGAGCACGGCGGCTGCGCCGTCGCCGAAGAGCGGACAGGTCTGGCGGTCCTGATAGTCGGTCATCGAACTCATCTTCTCGGCACACACCACAATGATTCTCTTATAGAGACCGGAGGTGATGTAACCGCGCGCGTCCTGCATTCCCACAAGGAAGCCGGCGCACGCAGCCTGGATGTCGTAGGCATAGGCCTTCTTGAGGCCGCATTCATAAGCGATGACCGAAGCCGTCGACGGAAATCTATAGTCGGGATTGGATGTGGGGCATATCAGCAGGTCGATGGTCGAAGGGTCGATATTATACTCCTCCATCAGACGGTTTACCGCCTGAATGCCGAGATAACTCGAGCCCTTGCCTTCATCTTTAAGGATACGGCGCTCCTTGACGCCCACGCGGGTGGTAATCCACTCGTCGTTGGTGTCAACCATTTTCGACAGCATTTCGTTGTCGAGAATGTCGTCGGGAACGTAGGAGGCTATACCTGTGATTGCTGCGTGTGTCATTACATCACTGCTTTCTCTATAACCTGTTTGCCACGGTAATAGCCGCATTCACCACAGATGGTGTGCCATACGTGCCATGCGCCGCAGTTCGGGCAGATGGCGAGTGTCGGGATGAGCGCCTTGTCGTGGGTGCGGCGCTTCGCTGTGCGGGTGTGCGATTGTCTACGTTTAGGATGTGCCATTTTTATTCAAAATTTATCAGACAGCATTACCCCCTTTCCTTGATGAGCGGGAAAGAGGAGCCGTCCACGGTTATTGTTTTCTTCCTTATATATTATATACCATCTTCGGAATCGGATTCCTCCGCGGTATGGTTCTTCATTATCTTCACCATTTCGGGATTGCATTCCCCTGCGGGATGCACATGCCTCAGCGGTATACTGAGCAACACCGTGTCTGCCACAAGCGGCGAAAGGTCAAATACCGTCTCATCCTCCGGGATGACGATAGTGTCGTCCTTCTCCTCGTATTCCTCTCCGTATCTCACAGTGACGTCGTAGTCCTCGTCCACTTCGAGAGGCATCGGCTCGAGACATCTGTCGCACGGGATGCTGATGCTGCCCTGGCACGTGATGCCTATCTCATAGGCGCCGTGGCGAACGTCGATGTCTATATATGCCGTCACATCGGCTTCCAATACCTCCGCACATCCGCGGGAAGCAAAGAATCCGGTGTCTGCCTTCAGCTCCAGCTCGTGATGGCCTTCGCCGAGCGCGGGAAGAGTGATGAGAAACCTGTTTTTTTCACTCATTTCTTATGGCGCGTTTCAATTGCACCGCAAAGTTAGTTATTTTTCTACTATTACACAAACATTGAGCCCATTTTTTGCAGTTTTGGACACATACCGACTGTTTACGGACATTTTTTACCCCCTTTATGGGGCTGTGACATTATTTTCAGAGGGTGTAGACAACCTGTAGATAAGTGTCAAAAACATGTCGAAAACCGTGCTATTTGTGTAGAAAAACCATCCTCTTTTCGTCAGGCATGACACACCCCCTTTTCTCCGGAAGAAGATATCGACACCACAAGATGGATTATCTACACGGAAACTTATCGTTTCTGAACAATTTTTACACCCTTTTTCTACATGTTTTCAAGAAGAATTTATTAACTTTGCAGTTGTCTACAGGGTGTAGACAAACACCGCATCACTTCGATTTATCAGAGTTTTGCATTTCAACAACATGTAGATAAACCTATGCAAAAGCGCAATAACCCGGATTTGCAAATTTAAAGGGAAAAAGTAATGTACATTTATCTACAGGGTTTATTGTTGTTGTTGATTTTTTTAATGAAATAAATTTTTTAAACCATAAAAGAAAAACAAATGGATTCGAAATCCAAGGCTCTCAATACCCCGGAACTGAAGGCGCTCGCCGAAGAGATAGAGGTGTTGAAGAAAGAGAAAAACGCCGTAATAATGGCGCACTATTATCAGCGCGACGAGGTGCAGGCTATTGCCGACTTCATCGGCGACTCTCTGGCGCTGGCGAGAATGGCGGAGAAGACCGACGCGAAGGTCATTGTGATGTGTGGTGTCCACTTCATGGGAGAGACCGCCAAGATCCTCTGTCCGGACCGCACGGTGCTGATACCGGACGCCTCCGCCGGATGCTCGCTTGCCGACAGCTGCGACCCGGTGGAGTTTGAGAAATTCGTAAGTCAGCATTCCGACCATACAGTGATAAGCTATGTCAACACATCGGCGGCGGTGAAGGCGCTCACCGATATAGTGGTGACTTCCGGCAATGCCCGCAAGATTGTGGAGTCGCTCCCCGAGGATGAGAAGATCATTTTCGGTCCGGACCATAATCTCGGTGAATATATAAATTCGGTGACAGGCCGCAGTATGCTCCTGTGGAACGGCGCATGCCATGTGCATGACCGTTTTTCGCTCCAGGCTATAATAGATATGAAGAAGGAGCATCCCGGGGCGAAGGTGCTCGTGCATCCGGAATGCCGCCGTCCACTCCAGCTGATTGCCGACAAGGTGGGAAGCACCGCCGCGCTCCTCGACTTCGCGCGTTCCGACTCCGCCAAGGAATATATAGTGGTGACGGAAAGCGGCATTCTTTTCGAGATGCGTCGCGAATGCCCCGAAAAGACTTTCCTGCCGGCTCCGGCGGAAGACTCGGAATGCCAGTGCAACGAATGCGACTTCATGAAGATGATTACCCTCCGGAAGGTGCGCGACTGTCTGCGCGACGGCTATCCCGAGATAAAGGTGGATCCGGAAATTGCAGCCAAGGCGGTCCGCCCTATTGAGAGGATGCTGGAACTCTCTTAATCAATTCATAATTCATAATGCACAATGCATAATTGGCTTCGCGACGCTTTAATCAATTCATAATGCATAATGCACAATGCATAATTACTGTTGTGTAGCGAAGCCAATTATGCATTATGAATTATGAATTATGCATTAAATAAAAAATTATGAATTATAAGAAAAGTCTCGCAGAGCTCACCAACTGCAGTGTGGAGGAATACAGGATGATTCCCAAGCTTCCGCTTTGCGTATTGCTCGACAATGTAAGGTCTATGCAAAACGTGGGGTCGTTGCTGCGCACCGCCGACGCCTTTTTGGTGAAGGAGGTGGTGATGGCGGGCATTACGGGTGTTCCTCCGCATAAGGAGATATCCAAGACTTCGCTCGGCGCGGAAGACTCCGTGGCATGGCGTCATGTAGACGACGCTGTCAAGGAGTGTCGGAGGCTGAAGGCGGAGGGTAAGACGATATGCGTGCTGGAGCAGGCTCACGGTAGCATTGATCTCTCTGAATTTACCGCTCGCGGCGGCAGCGAATATGTGTTGGTGGTAGGCAATGAGGTGGACGGAGTTGACAGCCGCATTGTGGAAATGGCTGATGTCATCCTTGAGATTTCCATGCACGGCGTGAAGCATAGCCTCAATGTGGCGGTAAGCGGTGGAATAGCACTTTGGAAAATTACGGAAGAAATTGGCAAATTGCAACGTCCGCACTAATCAAACCACCTAAGCAATTTGTTATTTTATATAGATAAGGTGTCCATACGCGTAAAATAGAAGTTTTTTGTTTTTTTAATTATAAATAGAATCTTTATGAGAAAGACTTTACTCGCGCTTTGTGCGGTTTTGGGATTCGGTTCTGCAGCAGCTCAGAACGCAGGCAGCAAAGAGAATCCTCTGTCGGTTGACCAGTTTCTCGAGCAGGGAATACCTGCCGAGGCAGTTCCCGATACGTATGTGAAGGGCTACATCGTGGGTTATTACGACACCACCGGCAGCTCTAATGAGGCGAAGTTCACAGCCGACGGCTGCAACAATGCCACAAACATTCTTCTCGGCGGAAGCTCTACGGAGGAGGATGTGGCATACTGCATCCCGGTGCAGCTTCCCAAAGGTGATGAGCGTACAGCTCTCAATCTTGTTGACAACCCGCAGAACTTCCGTCATGAGGTTATTCTTTGCGGTAGCCACGAGAAGTATTTCAGCGCCAACGGTCTGAAGAACGTTTCATGGCACCAGTGGGTTGGCGAGGCTCCCTCTGCTTCTACAGGTGCGGCGGTTGAAGGTCTCAACGAGACTTTCGCCAACATCCCCGAAAGCTGGACAAATGTCAAGGTTTCCGGCGACAAGGCGTTTTATGCAACAAAATTCGGTGATGTGACATACGCCGCCATGACCGGCTACAAGGGCACCGAGCCTCCTTTCGAGGCATGGCTGATATCTCCCGCCGTGGATATGGACAAGGCTGCCGAGAAGGTGCTCTCATTCCGCACTCAGGTGAACGGATACGGCTCCACCACAACCGTATTTGAGGCATACGTGCTTGATTCTACTGATCCTGTCACCGCCACCAAGACAAAACTCGAGGCTACATTCGCCGTAGCTCCCGAAAGCGGCTACAGCCAGTGGGCTGAGAGCGGCAACATCGACCTCAGCGCATACAAAGGCAAGGTCTATGTAGGCTTCCGCTATTATGCTTCTGAAGACGCCAACTACGCCACATGGTGTGTGACCGACGTGAAACTCAATCCTTCCGCAATAGAGGTTCCCGAGACCAAGACCTATTCAGTAGCGGAGATTATCGCTCTGGGTCCTGACGCCAAGGTTGCTAATCAGAAGGTGAAGGGTTATATTGTTGGATATGTAGACGGTCAGAAATATGCCGAAGGTGCAGTGTTTGGAGCATCGGGCGAGAATGTATCTGCAACCAACCTTATACTTGCCGATGCTGCAGGCGAAACCGACAGCAGCAAGTGCATACCCGTTCAGCTTCCTTCAGGCGACGTGCGCACAGCCCTCAACCTTAAGGATAATCCCGGCAATCTCGGCAGAGAGGCAACTCTCACAGGTAATATAGAGAAGTATTTCGGTGTTCCCGGTTTCAAGGGCGTTACCGCATACGAATTAGGCGCGGAAGTGACACCTCCCGCAGAGCCTACCGCCTATGAGAAGGCTTACACAGTGGAGGCAGGCAAGACCTACGCTATCGTTACCGGCACCAAGGCTGCCACTGTTATTCCCGCTGAAAAGCAATTTGGTTATCTTAATGTTGTGGACGTAGCTGAAGGCGATTCCTTCTCTTCTACTGAAAAGATAGGCTTCACCTTTGAGGACGCCGGCGACAAGACATTCCATATCAAGGGTGTTGACGGCCGCTACTACTACATGAAGGGCACCTACAACTCCTTCAATGTGGCAGACCAGGTAAGCGACGTTCCTGAGGAAGGTTTCACATGGACTGTTGACTTCTCCGCAGATGGTGTAAAGATTGTCAATGTGCTTATGGCAAAGACACTGCAGTATGATGAAAAATATAACTCATACGGTATCTATCCCGAGATAACTCACGCTCTTCCCACACTCTATGTAGAAAAGGGTGCAGGCGTGGCAGACATCGAGACTACAGACGCACCTGCTGAATACTTCAACCTCCAGGGTGTGCGTGTGGCAAATCCTGAAAACGGTATCTTCATCATGCGCAAGGGTGGAAAAGCCGTAAAGGTTATCAGATAAAATGTCTGAATAAATACCGATAAAAATTTTGGGACGCACTACTCCGTGCGTCCCAATTTTTATATAGCCCCCGGTACGGTTAAAAGCGAAGGGTTTTTCCTTCGGTTATTGCTGAATGCGGGAGTCTGTATGATTTCATTTTCTTGCCGTCAAGCATTGGATCCGGATGATTGGTTTCAGAGGATATCTTCTCTATTGTGAAGTGTCTGCTGTCGGGCTGCCGGATTATGATGCGGTCGAAGAGGGGAGAGCCGAACCAGTATTCGGGCAGCGAGGGACATACGGGATAGAAGCCCATTGCCGAAAATACATACCATGCCGACATCTGGCCCGCGTCGTCGTTGCCGGAAAGTCCGCCGGGAATGTTTTTGTATTCGGTATCCATGATATGGCGTATCTGTGCGGCAACTTTGTCGCGACGCCCCACGGCATTGTAGAGATACGCAATCTGATGGCATGGCTCGTTGCCGTGCCAATAGCGTTTGTGAGAGAAGAGGGAATCGAGTTTCATCTCTACTTTCTTCTTTCCTCCGAGGATACGGATAAGACCTTCCGGATCATGCGGCACATACCAGGTGTAGTGACACGGGGCTCCTTCTGTAATAAAGGAATTGAAGGTAAAGGGATTTATACTGTCTGCCCATGAGCCGTCGGCATGTCGTCCGTTGGCATATCCCAATTCGGGGTCTATCACGTTTCTATAGTTTTGCGACCGTCTTGCCAATATTTCGGCGTCTTTCTTATGGCGGAGAAGGGAGGCGAGGCGAGATAGTGCGAAGTCATCGTAGGCATATTCGAGAGTGCGGGATGTCTGCTCGTTTTTGTGGAATGCATCCTCCACACCGTCTTCCAAGGGTATGTAGCCGTATCTTAGATATGATTCAAGTGCCCGTCTTCCTTTGCCGTCGGTATATTCCCTATGGTCAGCCGGGGATTCGAAAGCGTTCCTGAGCAGAAAGGCATAAGCCTCCTCAATAGGGAAGTCAGTGACTCCCTTCGCCGCGGCATCGGCGATTGCCGCCGCGCAGTGGTCTCCGATCATTGCAGCGGTGTAGCTGCCCCAGCAAGGGAAGATGGGCATCCAGCCCCCCTGGCGCGCCTTCAGCACCAGCGAATACATCATGTCGGCAGACCTGTCTGGATCTATAAGGGTGATGAGCGGATGCACGGCACGATAGGTGTCCCACATACTATAGTCGTCATAATAGTCGCGTCCTTCGGGCATCTTCTCAATTTTTCCTGAACCCGCAAACGACATATATGAGCCGTCGACATCACTTGCCACTCTCGGGAGTAGGGAGGCACGCCAGAGGCTTCCGTAAAACATTCCACGCTCATCGTCGGATCCGCCTTTTACTTCTATGCTGCCGAGTTTTCTGTTCCATTCTGCGGCTGACTTTTCGCGTGTCTCGTCAAAATTCCAGTGTGGAATCTCAGATTCAAGATTGCGTTGCGCTCCGTCAATAGAGGTGAAACTGCTTCCTGCCTTTATAGTTACCGATATGTCTTTCGACCGGCGGAATGAAAGGTAGACTCCGGTCTGAGGCGCTCTTTCGGCGCGTGTGGCTCCCGGGAATATCTCGTCTCCGCGCCATGCGCCTATGTCGGTTATGTCAAGGTTGTCGGGATACCGGACCACAAACCATCCGGCGAATCCCGCCGGCTCGCCCCAGCCCTGATATATGCGGTGCACGGGGTTGCAGCCCCTTATCTCGTGCCTGAGCGTGTCTATCTCCACCCATCCTTCACCTTCGTCGGAATTGGCGTTCACCACGAGGTGTCCGATGCCGTCTGAGCCGTATGTGAAGCGGAAGATGCCGCTGCGCGAAAGACCTGTCATCTCAGCCTTGACATCTTCATCCGGAAGCGTTACTGAATAGAAGTCGGGTCGGGCGGTCTCGGATTCGTGAGAGAATGAAGTGGCGCGGGTTTCCGGCGAGGTGCGCAGGCTTCCGCCGAGAGCCGCTATGGTGAAACTGCCGTAATCCTGGGTGCAACCGCCCGTTATCCAGTGGCTGCAGCGGAAACCCTGCAGCGTGGTGTCGGCGTAATAATATGGAGCGATGCATTTCTGCTCCGTGTCTCGCGTCTGCGGTGTCCAGAGATTCATGCCGTGTGGTGTTCCGGTCGCGGGGATGGTCTGTCCGTGCTCTTCGGAGCCCTTTCCGAAGAGACCCGCCGTCATGGTGGTGGCTTCGGCGGTGCCGACTCGTGTGTCGACATATCCGAGAAGCGATGCTAAGGCTATGATTAGGGAAAGCATTTTTTGCTTATATTTTAGACTATTACACTAAGCGGCAGAGCCAAAGGCTCTGACACCCAAACAAACCAAGAATTACTAATTATTAATTACTAATTCTACTTCCCTGTCAGCAGCGACTTGAGGTCGTTGAGGACTCCGAGCGACTGGAGAGGGGTCAGGTTATTGATGTCGAGAGTAAGGATTCTGTCGCGTATCTGGCTCAGCAGGGGGTCGTCGAGCTGGAAGAAACTCAGCTGGTAGCCGTCGCGGTTGGCGGCGATGTCGCCGAGGGTGCCTTTAGCCACGGCGTCCACTCCCTTGCTGCCGTCTTGCTGCGAGGCGCTTTCCAGCTTGCGGAGCACTTGGTCGGCTCTCTTCACTATGGAAGGAGGCATTCCGGCGAGTTTCGCCACATGGATACCGAAAGAATGCTCCGATCCTCCTTTCACGAGTTTGCGGAGAAAGACCACCTTCCCTTTTATATCCTTGACAGATACACTCCAGTTGTGGATTCGCGGGAATGATTTCTCCATCTCGTTGAGTTCGTGATAATGGGTTGCGAAGAGAGTCTTCGGCCGCACTCTGCCGTTTTCGTGTATATGCTCCACGATGGACCATGCTATCGATATGCCGTCGTAGGTGGAGGTTCCTCTGCCGAGTTCGTCGAAAAGAATCAGGGAGCGTTCGCTCATATTGTTGAGGATCGCCGCCGCCTCGCTCATCTCCACCATGAAGGTGGATTCGCCCGACGATATGTTGTCGGATGCTCCCACTCGGGTGAAAATCTTGTCTACGATGCCTATCTTTGCCGATTCGGCGGGAACGAACGAGCCCATCTGCGCCATAATGACAATAAGGGCAGTCTGGCGCAACAGAGCCGACTTACCGCTCATGTTGGGACCTGTTATCATGAGAATCTGGTCGTGGTCGCAGTCGAGCCTTACGTTGTTGGAGACGTATGGCTCGCCGGGCGGGAGACGCCGTTCTATCACGGGGTGTCTTCCCTCCCTGATTTCCAGTTCGGTGCCTGAATCCACCACCGGGCGCACGTAGCCGTATGCCGCCGCCACGTCTGCCATTGCGAGGATGAAGTCTGTCTCGGCGGCGATGGCTGCGCTTTTCTGCATCTGCGCGCACACTTCGGCGAGATGGTCGAGCAGGCGGTTGAATATCTCGCTCTCGAGCACGCCTATCCTCTCTTCCGCCATTATTATCTTATGCTCGAATTCCTTCAGTTCCTCCGTGATATATCGCTCGGCGTTGACAAGCGTCTGCTTCCTTATCCATTCGGCTGGCACTTTATCTTTGTGGGTGTTGCGGACCTCTATATAGTATCCGAACACGTTGTTGTAGTTTATCTTGAGAGATGATATGCCGGTCTTCTCTATCTCGCGGGCGCAGATGGCGTCGAGAGCCGCACGGGCGTTGCAGTGCAGGTCGCGGTATTCGTCGAGTTCCGCCGACACACCGCGGCATATAGCGCCTCCTTTGTTTACTGCCACGGGAGCGTCGGTTGCCACAGTGCTTCTTATGAGTGCTATATATGGCTCGAGCGGTTGCATGTCGTCTGCCATGCGTCGTATCTCGTCGCAGTCGGCGGAGGCGAGGAGGCGTTTCAGCCTCATGCATCCTTCCATGGCGGAAGAGAGCGAAATAAGGTCTCGGGGACCCGAGCGGCGGTTGGCGGTTTTTCCTATCAGTCGCTGCATGTCGCCTATGGAGTGCATGCAGTCGCGGGCGGCGTCGCGACGCTCTGTGTCGCGGAAGAAAAACTCCACCTTCTCGTGCCGGCGGTTGATTTTTTCCGGGTCGAGGAGAGGGAAGCTGAGATAATTGCCGAGCAGGCGCGCGCCCATGGGGGTGATGGTGCGGTTAAGGACGTCGAAGAGGGTGAGTCCTCTTGAGCCGTTGGCGGAGGAAATGAGTTCGAGGTTGCGCAGGGTGAAGGGATCCATGCGCAGAAAAGTGTCGCTGTCTATTCTCGAGAGGGTAGTGATGTGGGATGTGTTTGTGTGGCCGGTGATGTCCAGATAGTGGAGCAGGCTCGATGCCGCCACAAGCGCCGCGGGCATGTCGTCGAGGCCGAAACCCTTCATGGAGGATGTCTGGAATTGCTTGAGCAGTCGCTCGCGTGCGGAGTCTTCTGTATATACCCAGTCCTCAAGGTCGTAGGTGGGACATTTGTGGCTTATGAGGCTCTGGCAGAGTTCGCGCGTGCCACTCATCCGCAGGAGTTCCTTCGGGGCGTATGCCGACATCAGTTTGTCTATTTCCTCGGGGCTTGCCTCAGTGGCGAGAAA
The DNA here is from genome assembly GCA_017626045.1 of Muribaculaceae bacterium. GTDB lineage: Bacteria > Bacteroidota > Bacteroidia > Bacteroidales > Muribaculaceae > Lepagella. Next base: position 21,029 of record JAGAJP010000019.1, read on the forward strand.
CTCTCCTGTCGTGATGTCGAGAAAGGCTATGCCCGCCTTCACTGCCATACCCTTGCCGTTGCGGCAGAAGTGGATGCCCGCGAGATAGTTGTGTTCGGCTCCCTCGATAGAGGAGTCGTTGGTGTTCACGCCGGGGGTGACGAGTTCCGTTATGCCGCGTTTTACGAGTTTTTTCGTCATCTTGGGGTCCTCGAGCTGCTCGCATATAGCGACTCTTTTGCCCGCTCTCACGAGTTTCGGCAGATAGGTGTCGAGGGCATGGTGGGGGAATCCGGCGAGTTCCACCGACTGCGCCGAGCCGTTGGCGCGTCGCGTGAGTGTGATGCCGAGTATCTGGCTCGCCGTTATGGCGTCGTCGGAAAAGGTCTCGTAAAAGTCTCCGACCCTGAAGAGAAGTATGGCGTCGGGATGCTTTTTCTTCATCTCGAGATACTGCTTCATGAGAGGAGTTTCGACAATCTTTGACATTGAGGTTGTTTATGCTTGTTTACAATAGGGTATGTTTTCGGTCACTTGGGCATCGGGAAGAAACTGAGCATCCAAATCGACATTCCCACATAGATTAGAAGACCCACGATATCGTTCATGATCTGGATGAAGGGTCCGGTGGCGAGGGCGGGATTGATCTTCAGTTTCTCGAGGGTCAGGGGCACGAAGGTTCCGAACACATTCGAGAAGATTACCACGCAGAAGAGCGATAGGGATACAGCGAGCGACACTGCGTAGAGTCGCGGCTGGGTTAGCATCACGTAGATGAACACTGCGCCGCTGATGATGAGGGCGTTGAGAAGGGATATGAGTGTCTCGCGTCCTATCTGTTTCCAGGCGTCCTTAATCTCCAGACGTCCGTTGGCGAGACCCTGCACCACGATGGCCGATGCCTGCACTCCGACGTTTCCGCCGGTGCCTCCGATGAGAGGTATGAAGATTGCGAGAGCCGTTACCGCCGCTATCTGTGCTTCGAAGCCGGTGAGTATGATGGAGTTGATGATGCCTCCCACCACTCCGATGAGAAGCCATGGAATGCGGGCCTTTGTCTGCGCCAATACAGAGTCGCCGGCATCGATGTCCGACGATATACCGGAAGCCAACTGGAAGTCTCTTTCCGACTGCTCGCGCACCTCGTCCATGATGTCGTCGACAGTGATCTGACCCACGAGTCGTCCTATCGAGTCGATGACCGGCATAGCCACAAGGTCATATTTCTCGAAATCTATCGCTACCTCGTCGATGGGTGTCTCGGTATGCACTGTGACAGGGTCGGTCTGCATCACGTGCTTGATTTTCGACACCGATGGGTCGGTGATCATCTTCTTTAGAGGCAATATTCCTTTCAGACGGTTGTCGTCGTCGACCACATAGACGTAGTATATGTCGTCAAGGTCGGCTGCTTGCCGTCGCATCTCCTTTAGACATTCGGGCATCGACCAGTTCTCGTTGACCGATATGAACTCGGTGCCCATGAGGCCGCCTGCCGTGTCTTCGTCATATTGGAGAAGGTCAACGATATCGCCTGCCTGCTCCATGTCGTCGATATGCTGGATTACCTCCTCCCGGTCTTCTTTGTCGAGTTCCTGGATTAGGTCAACGGCATCGTCGGTGTCGAGTTTGTCGATAAACTCGCCGATCTGTTCCGGCTGCATGTGCTCGAGGAGTTTCTTTCGGTCTTCCTCGTCGAGCTCCATCAGCACATCTGCCTTTTTCTCCTGGTCGTCAATAAGGTTGAAAAGCCATTCCGCCTGCCGGAGGTTCAGTTCACGCAGTATCTCCGCGATGTCGGCGGGATGCAGGTCGGAGATCTCGTGCAGTATGCCTGCCGAGTCACCGCTATCCACCATATTTTCGATTCTTTCTATGTCTTCTTCAGTGAAATCCTTCATGAAGACAAAATTAATGATTTTTTGCCATTTTGGCAAAAAAAAATAATTTAGAATTTAGAATTACCAAGGCGCTCTCGGCACTTCCTTGTAGACATAGGTCTGCACTCCGTAGGAGTTGCGCCATTGCATCCAGAGGGTGTATCTGTCGGTAAACCAATAGTTCATTGTGGAGGGTCTTCCATACTCATACTGTATGTTTACCTGGAGTGCCGACGAGCCGCTCACGCTGCGCTGGCACCAGTATGCGATCCTTTCTTCTTCCCGGTAGCCGCGGTCGTAATAATAGTAGTAGCCGCGTCCGTCGCCGTTAAACTGCATGAAATTGACGGCGTCGCCCGACACATATTCGGAGTTTATCTGATAAAGTTGCCAGCATCCCGTGAGGTCCTGGTCGCAGAAAGTATTGTCCCAGCCGTAGGGAGGCTCGGGATCCCAGCCATCATAGTCAACATATCCGCATCCGGAAAGCATCGGCAGCATCATCATTGTCGCCATAAGGCAATGTATATATTTCTTCATAATTAAATATCCACAGATTAATAAAAGTAGTTTCTTTCGTCATCTTTTCGGCGTATTCTTCCCCGTTCATCGGTCACGATGCCCGCATCGCTCCCTCTTCGTGTGAAAGAATCCGCTCGAAAACCTGACGAAATCTTAACAAGGAAATAAGTATAAACAACTTCAATTATATAACAATTTAAGCCGCCTAAGTTTTATATTTCATAGAGGTTTTATTTTTGCGGTATGGGGTCTGAGCGACCGTGAGTGAGTCTGAGACAGACAGGCATGTTTTATCCAACCTTGGAATGTTTCAATTTTTCAGTTACGGAAAATAGGAATAAGAAAAATATATAACTCATATATGTTAAAAAGTTGTGAATATATAAAAAAATAGTATTATCTTTGTAAAGTTATTTTATTTATAAACAACAAAACAAACAACAAGTATGAAAAGACACATAAGACTATTTGTGGCGTCATGCATCGTTGCTCTGTCTTTCCCGCTCTTTGCCGACAGTGTGGTGAAGGTCAGGGATGCTGAAGACAAGGTGATAGAAGTGCCTTTAAATCTTGGCACCAAGATTACCTTCGCCAAGTCGGGAGTAAGCATAGCCAACGATGGAGCGGAAGCAGTGCTTTTCCCTTATCAGGATGTGAAGGCAATATCGTTCGGTAAGGGCTCGGGAGTGAAAGAGTTTCAGACACGGAATAGCCTCGGTCTGCGTCAGAATCCAGTCTATAGCAATCTGGAGGTGAGCGGCCATGACGGAGCTCCGGCAGATCTATGCGTGATTTCCATGTCGGGAGCAAGGATGATGAAAATATCCGGCTGGACCGGGGAGACCGTAGATGTATCCGCATTGCCTGTCGGTGTCTATATCCTCAGTATCAACAACAATAACATCAAATTTATCAAGAAATGAAAAAACTTTCAATATTTTTGGCATCACTCATGTGTGCCGTTCCGGTTTTCTCACAGACCGAAGAGGCTCCGAATCGCCTTTTGCTCAAAAACACGTTAGGTAATATGTCCGGCTATGTGCTCGACCGGGTGGATGAGCTTTCTTTCGCGAGGATCGACGGCGAGGTGAAGGCAGACGTGCAGATCAACAGCGTGGAACTCGACAAACTGAATGTGACAGTGAAAAGAACTCCTGACTGCTATGGTTTTAAAATCAATGTGCTTCCTGCGGTTGCCGCAAACCAGTATGACGATCTCGCAGTGATCACGGTGGTCAACCGCGGCAATCCTTCCACCTGGTATGAGGATTTCATCGGGGGCGAGATGACCGGGATAGAACTTGAGCCGGCTACCGACTATGTTCTTGTGACCGTCGGCGTAGACGGCTACGGCATCGACGACGGTGTGGTCAGGGTTCCCTTCACCACTCCCAAGCCGGCACTGGTAGGCGATCCTCAGGTAACGGCGGAAGTGGTAGAGAGCCAGCTTACATCGTTCAAGATAAAGTTCACTCCCAATGAAGATGTGGATGCCTATTACTGTGTGGCAGGCGAAAAGGGAACATTAGAGAGCCAGCTTGAACAGTTCGGTCCCTGGATGGGCCTTACTTCAATGACCGACCTTATAATGAGTTGGGGTGTTGAGACGAAGGGTGAGCAGGTTAAGGAATGGAAAGACATGGATCCGAACACTGACTATGAGGTTTACTATGTGGCAACAGATGTGAACGGTACTCCTGCCGACTACAAGATTATCGAGGTAAGCACCCTGTCGCAGGGCGGCTCGGGGGCGGCTGCCGTAGATATCGAGATTCTTGAATATGAATATGCCGACTGGGGTGGAGAGATGAAGCCCTCTCAGTATGTAGAGTTCACCCCCAACGACCAGAGCTGGTGCTATAGGTTCGGAGTATGGATTGCCGAAGATTATGACAAGAATGCAGAGGAAATCAAAAACAATCTGAGAAGCGAGCCACCGATGCCCAATATGGCTAACTGGTTCTTCTTTGAGCCTATCGTAACCGATTTCCAGATAGATCCCAATAAGGAATGCGTGGCTATCGCGGCTGCCAAGAACGCCGATGGCGTATGGGGCGATGTTACGGAGGTCAGGTTCACGACTCCTGAGAAACCCGAGGGTGATCCCGGCGTGACAGGAAAGCCTGCATCCAAGTCTTCCGGCATCACTGCCAGACATGCGGCGAAGAAATCGCTTAAGTCGTTTGACTTCACCCCCGAGAAGGCTCCTGTGATGCGCAAGGCAGGCAAGCTCCGGCTTCATCAATAAACTTCGTGAATTCCATTCAGAATGAAGACATTAAAAGACCGGTGTTTTCGAAAACACCGGTCTTTTTAAAAAAGAGCGTTATACATTTAAATATCAAGCTTATGGAAAAATTTAACTATTCGGCAGCGTTAACAACTCTTTTTGTAGGCGCGGCGTTTTCCCTGTCGGCAATCGGACCTACAGGCATTTCTCCTGAAAAATACGGCACTTTCCGCGGCAAGGATGCAAAGCCTGCAAAGGTGACAGCCTTCACGTCGGGAGGCGATGCAAAGAAAGGTCCCGTTAAGGTTTTGGCATATGCCAATGACGGCAATGCAGAGGTAGACAAAATTGGAGAGCTCTCGCTTCAGGTGGAGGAGGATTTTTCAAAACTCATCACTGGCTCAGAGGAAAATCCCGATCTCACGACAATCCTTGACATTCAGCAGTGGATGACCGATCCGGAGACTGGTGCTATTCTTCGCGACGAGATGGGAAATCCGATAGAGAATCCGGAATTCAAGTATCCCTGGAACAACATGAAGCCGGAATATATCTCAAGCGACAACAAGAACTGGGGTGTCGGCAACGCGTTTCCGGCAGGCGGAATGCTCTATTTCCCCTTCAGTCAGGATATGCCGCAGGGCAAGATAAGCACGCCCTGGATCGACCTGTCGGCAAACGCCGGAACTTTCGTTGTCGAGTTCAAGGTCAAGGTCACCGAGGAGGCAAAAAGCAATCCGATGATGCCAGCCATGATAATAGTGGAGACCGCCGAGACCAACGGCATGAGTCCGACATGGGATATGTTTGAACAGACGTTTATGGATTATGAGCACATCACTACGGAGTGGACCACTTTCCGCCTTGTGTTTCAGGGAGCCGGCAAGTCTACCCTCTGCAATATCGTAGGTCAGGGTATGTCGGGGGGAATGTATATCGACGATGTGAGGATGTATAGCCTTGATCCCTATCTTGACACTCCGGTGGTTCGCCGCCACAGCGATTTCACAGAGTCTTCGTTTGTGCTCAACTGGCATCCGGTGGAAAACGCGGACAAATATCTGGTCAACGTATGGTGTTATGACCTTTACGGTGACCTTGTGACGCTTGCCGACAATGCGGAGACAACCGAGACTTCCTATAAAGTGGAGGGTTCCAATCTCGATGATACCTATTACTACAATGTGCAGGCAGTCAACAGTGAGTATAAGTCTCTTACTTCCAAGAATGTGGAACTGTTTGACATAGTCTCTCCGGTGATGCGTAAGGCCACGCTTATCGATGACAAGAATCTTACGTATGAAGGAGGCGTGGAAGAGGTACTGTCTGCCTTTGGCTACAACTATTCGGCGTCAGTGCGCCGTGTCGCCGAGAGCGACGGTCCGTTTATAGTGACAGACGAGAAGTTTACGGACTGGACGCATCCTTCCTATGGTTTCGGCGAGGAGTATACCAAGGAGAATCCTGCCGACGACAAGATAGCAACGCTGTATTTTCCTGTCGACATCAACCAGCAGGGCTGGTATGGCGAGAATTTCATGATCTATAAGGACTATCTCTGCCTATGTCCGTTCTTCTACGAGGCATCCAACTGGCAGGAGCAGTCATGCTGGGTGTCTCCGGAATTTGACCTTTCTAAAGACGGAGGAAATATTTCAATCAGCATGGATCTTGCAGCGGCATACGACATCAATTTTGAGAACTATGCTTCCTGCGCGATCGCCCTTTTCAATTGGAACGATGAGATAGGCGACTATGAGCAGGTGGAACTTGCTTATTGCCGTGACCTTAACTTCGACTGGCAGAACCGTTCGGTATCGTTCACCAAAGGTAGCAAGAAATCAAAAATCGGCTTCTTCGGCGTAGGCTCCTTCGGTGACCTCTATATCGACAATATCCTCATCATGCAGAAATATAAGGAAGGAGAATATTTCGACGATCCGTTCTTCTTCAGCACTTGGCAGCTTGCGGAGCAGACTCTTGATCCGACCTCATTCGAGTTTGACGTGCCGGAACGTGCCATAGGCAAGGATATCTATCAGCGCGCCCAGGCGGTAAGGATGCATACGGATGTGCAGGGCAATTACGACGGCGAGGCAGTGTCTGAATACAGCGGTTACGACTATGTGGGCAACACATCCGGCGTAAGGCTTGTGGAAAACGGTGCGAAAGGCGTAAGGGTAGACAACGGCATGATCCTTATCTCCAACGCAGCTGGCGAGAATGTGACTGTCAGCACAGCGTCAGGCATCAGCCATGACCTCGGCACCGGCAGCGAAATCTCCTTCCGTCCGGAAAGCCGCGGCGTATACGTGGTCACCATCGGCGGCAAGAGCGTGAAGATCGTCATGTGATCTTATGGCGTAATTTTAATGATGCAGGGGTGGAACAAATTCCACCCCTGCATTGATAACTGAAGGTATGTCAATAAGAATTATCATATTATTTATACTTATAGCAAGTATTGTCATAACCGAAGGATGTTCAGACCTTCGGCAGGCAGACCTTTTGCTTGCCGAAAGGATAATGGAGGAAAACGCCGACAGTGCACTTGTAATCCTTGACAATATGGATACCGGAAACCTCGACAGATCGGAATTTTTATATTTTGCACTTCTTTACACTCAGGCTCAGGTGAAAACAGGTATGTGTATAAAATCCGATTCACTTATCTATATTTGTTGAAAAACTGAAAAATCATTCAGCGTAGATTTTTAGTGGTTTCAACACGACAAAAACGGGTGAGGAATTTTTGAATTCTTCACCCGTTTTAAATGTTTGTAGGTTAAGTATATATAATAGTATATGAGGAAAATTGAGAGGGTCGATTTTTATCGATTAAAGCGGCGAGGCGGATGATGGTCCGCCTCGCCTTTTTAGTGTCTGACCTGTGGGTCAATGTTGTTTTATTTCACTACAAACTTCTTGCCGCCACGGATGTAGATGCCTTTCTGAAGTTTGTCGGCATTCATGCGTACACCCTGGAGGTTGTATACCGGAGTGTCGCTGTCGTCGGATGCATTGACTGATTCAACTGCACTTACCTTTGGATTGACAGTGTAGATGAGTTGGGGAGATGCATGACCCTCGCAGTACTCTTCCTTCTCCCATTCGAGGGTTCCGAAAGCGCCGATCCATGCGCTGATGGTGTAGTCGACGGAACTCTTGAGGTCAACGCCACGCAGACCGATGTATGCCCTGTTGGGGTCGGTCTCATCTACCCAGTAGCGCAATACGGCTTCCTGAAGCGAGTTGCCTTCCGAGTCGCGTACACTACACTTGTCGTCGATGCTCTTGTGGATTGCCACAGGCTCCGTGAAGTCGAGGGCGAGCTGAAGTTCAAGTGTCTTCTTGCCGTTGATTCTGGTTTCTACGAGCTCATAGGTGCTTGATGCGGGCATGAAGTCATAGGCGGTCTTGTCCTCGCGCGGCTGTCCGGCAAGCTTCCATGCGTTGAACTCATAGCGTAGTTCGGGATTTACCCTGCCTTTGGTCGGATCTCCATGCCATGCGGGGTTGCCGTAAAGACCCTCGGGAATCACAAGTGTGTAATCGGCGTCCTCATATTTGTTGAGGCCGTTCACGCAGTAGTAGAAGACGCTATAGTCAGAGCCGGATCCTGCGAAATCGCGCTTCCAGTCCTCGTATACTTTGCCATCCTTGTCAAGAAGATAGCAATTCTTGGATGCTCCGGAAACCCACCATACATCCTCGTCAAACTTGACCTCGATCCTCACCTGGGATGTGAAGTCGTCCAGCTCCTGGTCATATACCTCCTGATAGAACATATTCTGCACCTCAGGAACAAAGTCTGCCACAGGTGCAGGTATGACTGGTTCTCCGGAAGGATTTACAACATATTCAAGTTCCGGAGATGCATGACCCTCGCAGTACTCTTCCTTCTCCCATTCGAGGGTTCCGAAAGCGCCGATCCATGCGCTGATGGTGTAGTTGACGGAATTCTTGAGGTCAACGCCGCGCAGACCGATGTATGCCTTGTTGGGGTTGGTCTCGTCTACCCAGTAGCGCAATTTAGCTTCCTGAAGCGAGTTGCCTTCCGAGTCGCGCACGCTACACTTGTCGTCGATGTTCTTGTGGATTGCCACAGGCTCCGCAAAGTCGAGGGCGAGCTGAAGTTCAAGTGTCTTCTGACCGTTGATTCTTGTCTCCACTACCTCATAGCTGCTGGCTAAAGGAGCAAAGTCATAAGCAGTCTTGTCTTCGCGGGGCTGCCCGGCAAGTTTCCATACGTTGAAGTCGTAGCGGAGCTCAGGGTTGACTCTACCGGTGGTGTTGTCGTTATGCCATGCGGGGTTGCCGTAAAGACCTTCGGGAATCACAAGTGTGTAATCGGCGTCCTCATATTTGTTGATGCCGTTTACGCAGTAGTAGAAGACTGCATAGTCCGATGCCGCTCCTGCGAAATCAGGTTTCCAATCCTCATACTTGTTTCCATCCTTGTCGAGGACGTAGCAGTGTTTGGATGCTCCGGAAACCCACCATACATCCTCGTCAAACCTGACTTCGATCCTTACCTGAGTGGTCATGCCCTCAATCTCGTTGTCCCACAATTCCTGAAAGAATGTCTTTTCAACTTTCGGCACAAAGTCATTGACGGGAGCCGCAGCGCCGGCATTCTGCGTAGTTGCGGCAAGTGCCGCAATTCCCATAACAGCTACAGATAAAATTTTCTTCATAGACTGATACTTTAAATATTGTTAAACTCAAATGCAAATTTAAACAATATTTTTGAAATACCAATCATGATTAAATAAAAATTAAAAATTAATTAATAAACAGCACTCTCCGCGAAATTCTTACTTCCCTCCGGGCGCGACGTGCCGACTGAGCGAGTGGTAGCAATGAAACGTCTACATTTCATACAATTTCATGATGATTCTTACAGCTGTGGGGAAATTTGCTTATCAGCGGGAAGACGGCGTCTATGTGGTGCCGATAGGCTGTCTTAAAGACTGACTCCTGTCAGGGACTGCACTTCGGCGAGGGTGCCGGAGAAGGGACCCTTGCTGCCGAGCTTGATGCTGCACATGGCGGCGGCGAAAGCTCCCGCCTCGTCGCAGTCCGCTCCACGGCTCCGGCGGTAGAGGTAGCCCGCCATATAGGTGTCGCCACATCCCGTGGCGTCCACAAGGTCTTTCGCCGGGAATGCCGGTATCTCGTGGAATACTCCGTCGGTATATATCAGCGACCCCTTGTCGCCGAGCGTCAGCACCACTTCCTTCACTCCCCAGTCGGCGAGCATCCGCGCCGCCTCATGCGGATCCGAAGTGCCGGTCAGCGTCTCCATCTCCATCTCGTTAGCCTTCAGTATTCCTATATAAGGTAGCGCCGCAAGTTTATCCTCATAGTCCACAGCCACCACCTTTTCCCCCTCCACTTTACGGAGATAGCCCTGCACGTCGACCGACACGGTGCCTTTCTCCGACAGATACTTGATGACATCGAGACTGAAATCATCGGCGAGAAGAGTGCCGAGATGGATGATGTTTGACTCTACCTCCGACAGATTGTCGATAGTGAAGGGATCAGCCTTGGCGAGCACCCGCTGAGTGCGCTCGTTCATGTCCACCCCATATTTATTTTCAAAATATACCGACTCGCGCGACAGAATCGCCGTAACGTCAATACCCTCCGAGCGCAGTCTCTCTACCTCGTGCATCTCGCTCGCCGCGAGCGACGTGACCAGACGAAAGCTCTCGAGGTCTATGTTTTTCAGAGCTTTCGCAAAATAATATGCAGTGCCTCCCGGCATATAGGCGGTAAACCGAGGTGTTATGACCTTATCAAGCGTGATGTGTCCTATACAGGTAAGCTTCATATAAAAATCAAGAATTAAGAATTACCAACTACTAATTATTATTTACTGCCCTAACAGCATAGGCCAAAACAAACGCATAGCCAACGGCGGGCACCAGGAACGCCGTCGACATGGAAGTCAGGTCGGCTACCTCACCCATAAGCATTGTTCCCACGGCTCCTCCGATGGGCGTCATCATAAGGAATGAAGACGCTATCTTCACAGCCTTTCCCTTGGCTCCCACAATAGTGATGGCGAAGATGGTGGGGAACATGATTGCCTCGAAGGCATAGCACATGAAGACACCGGCTTTCGACACCCATCCAAGGTCGGCGGCAACAAGGAGAGCCCCCGCCACAGTCAGGACCCCGCATATCAGCAGTACTTTTTCTGACCGTATCCTGCTCATCACCATGCTTCCCGCCACGCGAGCCAGCATGAAAAGCCCGAGAGCGCCAAACGACAGCACTATCGAAGCAGTTGTCTTGTCCATCCATCCGTCGGATGTAGCGTAATTGATAAAGAGACTGTTGATGGATATTTCCGCTATCTCATAGAAGAAGAGGGCGAGGAACCCGAAGCGAAAGCGTCGCGACGACCAAAGCTGCCGTATGGTGGCTGCAAGTCCTTTCTCTTCCTCCTCCACAGTCACGGCTGCCTCATGCCCGCTGTCGCTGATTTCCGGCAGCCGCACACGGCTGAATATGAGCGCCGCCACCAACACCGCCGCTCCCATGATGCCGTAGGGAATGGCGACACTGCTTTCGGGCGACGAGAAGAGGAACGCCCCTACCGACACAGGCGCGAGGATGCAGCCGAGGCCGTTGAACGACTGCGCCAGATTCAGGCGGCTCGCCGCCGTCGCCTTGTCGCCCAGTTCCGCCGCGTATGGATTGGCGGCTGTCTCCAGAATCACAAGTCCGCACCCGATGATGAAGAGCGCGAGGAGAAACATCCCGAAAGACATCACCCTCTCGCCGGGGATGAAGAGGAGGGCGCCGAGCGCGAACAGCAGCAGACCCGCCACCACGCCTTTCCTGTATCCCACCCGGGTTATCATGATGCCGGCGGGAAGCGCCATCAGAAAATAGCCAAGATAGGTAGTGGCTTGAATGAGTGTGGACTGACCGATAGAGATGTGCAGCATTTCCTGAAAATGCTTGTTCAGCACGTCGAGCACCGCTCTCGCGAAGCCCCAGATGAAAAAGAGGCTTGTGATGAGGATGAAAGGCACGGTGTATTGCTTAGAGACAAGTTTGCTCATGATTTATGCGGTTTCGTTATTATTTTGCAAAATTAACTAAAAAAAACCGAATCATGAAATGACATTAGGCACCCATGGACATACAAACGCTAATTTATGAGTCAAAAAATCCAAGATATGGATGGCTATATGTCGGAATTATAGTCGATTATATCCGATAAAGATCGGTTTAAGCCTCTTAAACGTTTTTTAACATTATTAAAATTTAAAATTATCAAAAATTTTTGAATATAAAATGCTCAATATTTGACATTTTATTTGTATCTTTGCGCAAAATGTGTAGAATCAACTTTATTTGTAAATAAGAGAATCTATTTCTTTATAAAAACAATTTTATTTAAACCTAACATATCGATTAATGCAGACTAAAGACATGAAATCGAAACGCTTTGTCGGGCTTGCCCTCAGGGCCATGCTGACTCTGGCGTTTATGCTGTGTGGCATAGCCGCGCAGGCAGCAGTCGTAAAGGGCACTGTCACAGACACCTCGGGCGAGCCGCTCATCGGCGCTACCGTGATGGTGGCCGGTTCAAACAACGGTACAGCCACCGATGTCGACGGAAATTTCTCAATCGATGTCGAGCAGGGCAAGACACTCCTGGTGTCATACGTGGGATATGTGTCGAAAGACGTCAAAGTAAAGGGAAGCAACCTCAAGATCGTGCTTTCCGAAGACAACGCTCTTCTTGAGGAGGTAGTGGTCGTGGGCTACGGCACCATGAAGCGTAAGGACCTCACCGGCTCCATCACCACGGTTGACTCCAAAGACCTCAATGTGGGCGCCTACACCGATCCCGGACAGCTCCTGCAGGGAAAGGTGCCGGGACTCGTGGTGGTGCAGAACTCCGACCCCAACGGCGGTGTCAACTCCCTGACTCTCCGCGGAGCGTCTACCCTCAGCGGCGATGCCTCTCCTCTTTATGTGGTCGACGGCATTCCGGGCGTTAACCTGAACCTCATTCCCCCGAGTGAGATCGAGAGCATCGACGTGCTCCGCGACGCCTCCGCCACCGCCATCTACGGCTCGAAAGCAGCCAACGGCGTCATCATCGTGACCACGAAGCGCGGCTCCGAAGGTCCGGCGCGCGTCACATACTCCGGTTATGTGGCATGGGAGAAAATCGCCAACGACCATAAGATGATGACTGCCGACCAGCTCCGCGACTATGCCGAGCAGAACGGCATCAACATCCCCAACGACCGAGGCGAAAACACCAACTGGGCGAAAGAAGTGCAGCGCACCGGTTTCGCGACCAATCATGACGTGTCGATTTCAGGCGGCAGCAAGAGCACTACATACAATGTGTCGCTCAACTATATGAAGCGCGACGGCATCATCAAGGGTGTCGGCAACAACCTCTTCACCGGACGCGCCTATGTGGAGACCAAGACTCTCAAAGACCGTCTGACTCTCGGCATCGGCATCAACGGCAACATCCGTAAGGAATGGGGCGTGCCCCGCAACATCGAGGGCAGCTCAGTGTACGAAGGAATGTATTACTACTCTCCGCTCGTGCCTGTCCGCAACGAGGACGGCTCTTGGTATTCCGACAAGACAATATCGCAGAACTACAACCCGATGTCGCTGATCTACGAGAACAAGTCGATGTCAACAATGAAGCGTCTGCAGTTTACCGGTAAGGCAAGTTTCAAGATTATCGACGGCCTCTTCCTCAACGGAAACTTCGCATACGAGACAGAAAACATCCACTATAAGGCTTACACCTCCACCCAGTCGCAAAACAACACTCGCCACGGCGAGGCTGAGCGCAGGGTTAAGGACAACTGGGGCAAGCTGATGGAAATCTACGGCAACTATGACAAGGAGTTCGGCGACAACCATAAACTTGCCGTGATGCTCGGATATTCCTGGGAAGAGCACAAGAACGGCGACGGATTCGGTGCCAAAGGATATAATTTCTACGATGACGCGCTCGGCTGGAACAATATCGGTATGGCAAACAGCTGGGACACCGACCCTGTATGGGGCGAACTGATGGACCACACGAAGATGATATCGTTCTACGGCCGTGTCAACTACTCGCTGATGTCGAAATATCTCTTCCAGGTTGCAGTGCGCCGCGACGGCGCCTCTACCTTCGGCGCCAACAACAAGTGGGCTACCTTCCCCTCCGCGTCCGTGGCTTGGAGAATATCCGAGGAAAACTTCCTGAAAGACAACTCATGGCTCAGCGACCTCAAGCTCCGCGTGGGCTGGGGTCAGAGCGGAAACGCACAGGGCTTCAATATCTATACCTCAAGATTCTACTATGATGTCACCAGTCCGATCAAGCGTTTCGACTATGTTGACCCCGTGACCGGCGCCGTGACATCCTACAAGACACTCACCGCCGCGCGCAACGTCAACGACGACCTCAAGTGGGAGACCACCACGATGCTCAACATCGGTCTTGACTTCTCTTTCCTCAACGGACGAATTGGCGGTACGATCGAGTACTACAACAAGGATACCAAAGACATGATATGGGAATATCCTGTCTCTACCGCCATCTATCCTGTCGACAAGATGACCGCCAACGTGGGCAAGATGCGCAACAGGGGCGTCGAGTTCATGATTCAGGCATACCCGGTGCAGACAAGGGAATTCACCTGGAACACTTCGTTTAACTTCTCGCACAACGACAACAAGGTGGTGAGCGTATCCAACAGCGAGTTCAACGCCGGTGTCCTCAACCGCTACGACCCGCATCTCCCGGGCCTGAGCCAGGGCTGCAACACGCAGCGCATTGTGGAGGGCAAGCCTATCGGCTCCTTCTATCTCTGGGACTGGGCAGGATACAACGACCAGGGTATCTCCACCTTCTATAGATATGACAGAGACGGCAACCATATACTCAACGAAGACGGCACCTACGCCACCACTATGGAACCGGGCGAGGACGACCGCGTGTATATGGGCAACGCCCAGCCTACCGTTACTCTGGGATGGGACAACCGACTGAACTGGAAAAACTGGGACCTCGATGTCTTCTTCACCGGAGTGTTCGGTCAGAAGATCTTCAACGAGCCCCACGCATATTTCTCTTATGTGGGTTCGATCTCTCAGGGCAAGAACGTGATGGCATCGGTGGCGGAAGACCAGAAGCCTACCGACGGTCTGGCTCACTATCCGTCGCAGCGCTATCTTGAGAACGGCAGCTATTTCAAGCTTGCGAGCATCTCGCTCGGCTATACATTCCGCAACTGCTTCAACGGCTGGCTCAACGACATCCGCCTCTATGTGACGGCAAACAATGTCTTCACCATCACCGGCTACAGCGGACGCGACCCAGAGATATGTCTCGGCGGACTCGACCCGGGTCATGACACCCGCTCTGACCACTATCCGCGTACCCGTCAGATTCTCGTGGGTGCTACCATCAATTTCTAATTTAGCAATGTTTAGAGAATAATGAAATCAGTTTTTAAATATCTTTCTCTCGGCGCGGTCCTCGCGGGCATGGCTTCCTGCACTGACCTCGACACCGAAATAAACAACCGATACACCGAGCTCCCCGACAACCCCATAGCGGTGGAGGGTGAGTTTAACGGCTGCTATTATTATCTGCACGGATGGTTTGGACGCGACTTCAACGAGGGTGTCGTAAACCAGGGCGACGAAGTGATGGGATGCTGCTTCGGAGTGGGCAACTACTTCGACGACGGCAGGTATCTCGCCGCCTCCATCCACTCGCTCGACCTTGACAACTGGCGCACCCGCATCATCGAGGGCTGCCTTCAGGGCGTGAACTATACCAACACGAAAATCCTTGCCTACGGCGGAGAGGACATGAACGACCCCGTGGTGGCTCCCCTTCGCGCCATACGCGCATACTACACCTTCTGGATGATGGAGCTCTATGGCGACGCCCCCATCATGGCTCGTCCCGTGGAGGAAGGAAAGTCAATCGACCGCTCGCCCCGCAAGGAAGTGGCGGAATGGATCGAGAGCGAGCTTCTCGAAATCTTAGGTCAGGAAGGTGGCCTCAGCAAGGCAAACGACCTCTCGACCTATGGCAAGCCCAACTATTGGATGGCAGCCGCACTCCTCGTGAAGCTTTATCTCAACTGGGGTGTCTATACCAACGACATCACCACCGTGACCGGCGATACCCCAAATGAAAAACTCAACGAATGCATCAAATGGTGTAACGTAATCCAGGATTGCGGAATCTTCGAGGTGGGACAGGGCTACCGCAAGAAGTTCTATCCCGACAACGGAGTCCACATAAAGGACTTCATCTATGCGCTCAATGTGGATCCCCAGACTCAGAAAGACGGCACCACTACATGGTATCGCTGGTTTGGTTTCAAGAAAGACGGTCTCTGCCGTCCTTACTGTCTGGGATGGGAGAATCCCAAGTCAGTTGCCGGACAGACCGTATTGACAAAAGAGGCTGTTGCGCGTTTCAACCTGCCGGGTGACGAGCGTAACAAGATCATTCTCCAGGGTCCTCAGTATGCATTTGACAAGAATTATGAGGTGACAGACCAGCCGGTGTATATCTACACTGTGCCGGGCAATGAGAAGACAAAAGTCGGACAGCTGACATATCATACAGACTTCGACTTCGACGACGGCTCGATCTATTCGCTCGGCGACGAGGCGCTTCCGAAGGCAAACAAGGCGAACATAGAGAAGGGCATAGCCCTGCTCAACATCCAGAAGGGTGCCCGCTGCTTCAAGTATCCTCCGCGTGAGGAAGACTATACGCTCTGGGATCGTCAGCAGGCAAACGACGGCCCGATATTCCGCTATGCCGACATTCTGCTTACCAAGGCAGAGTGCATAATGCGCGGCGGAACCGACCCCAAGGGTCAGACTGTGGCGGAACTCGTCAACGAGGTGCGTCGCTGCTCCGGTGCTCCCGACGTGACGGGAGACTTCACGATGAAAGACCTGATGGACGAGCGCTCGCGTGAGTTCATCCTCGAGCCATGGCGCCGCAACGACCTCATCCGCGCCGGAATGTTTGAGGATGACTGGGGCGAGAAGAACCGCTACAAGGTTTGGGACAACGAGGAGCATACTCAGTTCCACTGGGTGGAGCGCGAGGGCGTGAAGGATCCCAACCGTCGCCTGATGCCTATCCATAGAGGTATCCTCGAGACCAACCTCAACTGGAAGCAGAACCCGGGATATGCCGGACTGTGACACTTTTTCAACTATGATATCAATGCGGCGGACGCCGGTTTACGCCGGATCCGCCGCAAGATATAACTTCAATATCAACATTTATATTCAACCTTAAAAACTATTATGGTAAAATTTAACCTGAAACGCAGCACACTGCTGCTCGGAGCCTCCGCCATCGTGCTGGCGGCAGGCGCAGCCGAGTCATGGAAAGACGTGACCGGTCAGTATATGCAGAACCCCGCATTCCTCCCCAACTGGCAGGGTGCCCTCGCTGCAACCGATTTCGGCGTTGCAGAGGTATGGTGTGGAGCTTTCAATCTCTATCAGGTGCTTCCCGACCTTCCCGCCGGTGACTACACTCTTACAGCCAACGCATTCTATCGCTGCGGCAACAACGATTTCGCCAAGGCAAACCAGACAGGCAAGCCCGAGCTCAACACTACAGTTCTCTATGCAGGCGACAACAAAGTGGTAGTGAAGGGCCTTTTCGAAGGCCGCGAGACCGCTCCCAACAGCCTTGAGGAGGCAAACGCAGCATTTACCGCCGGTGAATATGTCAACACCCTTTCGTTCAAGCACGAAGGAGGCGATCTCGTGGTCGGTATCCGCAACACCGGCTGCTACAACGACGAATGGTCTGCTTTCGACAACTTCAAGCTTGTCGGCCCCAACGGAGAGGTGGCAATCCCCAACGGTGACTTCGCACAGGGTCTTGACGTGAAGGCTGCTTGCTGGGACATGAACAACAGCGAGGGAAAGGTAAAGACTCCTGACACCAACAAGCGTGGCGGTGTATATCGCAAGACCAACGCTTCTCCCTACAACTTCGGCCAGCAGGTTGAACTTCCCGCGGGCAAGTACCGTTTCTCCGCCCTCACTTTCCTCCGCTACGGCGGTGCCGGCAACTATGACGGCAAGATTATCTCCTGCAAGGGCGAATGGAAACTTCAGGATGTGGAAAAGTCTCCGAAACAGTGGTATGAAACAAAAGCATACTCTGATACAGACTTCGAAACCAACGCTTATCTTTACGTTTCTTTTGAGGCTGAGAAGCCCGCAAGCCTTGGCACTTCAATCGAAATGCTGGAGGAGAATGTGAAGTATACCCGTCTCAAGGGCACATGGGAAATCTGCGAGGGCAACTATGCCGAGATGCCTGAGAACGAGACTCGCGGAACTGCTGAAGGCACAGAAATAGTTCCCGCATACGAGGTTAAGAATGTAGTGCCCAATTGGGATGACTCCGGCTTAGAGCGCGAGTCTGCGGCAGCTTTCGTCAACAATCCTGAGAAGTGGCGTCAGTATGTAGAGTTTGAGGTGACTGAACCCTGCAAGGTATGGGTTGGTCTCGGTAAGGACGCGAACGCTCCCGCTCAGTACTGGAACCCGTTTGCTGACTTCAAGCTCGAGGTTGTCGGTGAAGGCGGCAGCGTTGAGGGTATCGAGGCAGCAACTGACTCCGCTGTTGAATACTACAACCTCCAGGGTGTTCGCGTTGCAAACCCCGAAAACGGCATCTTCATTCGCCGTCAGGGCAGCAAGGCAACCAAAGTGGTTCGCTAACCCTCATCCCTGAATCATACAAAGGGCTGTACCCATGCCGGGTGCAGCCCTTTCCATCTTCTGAATACCCATCAGCGGAACCTCCATCAGCTGATTTCTCATCACCCGAACTCCCATCTCCGGCACCGTTCAAAATCGAATTGCGGCTCTTTTGCAAAGAAGCGAGTATGAATAATGCAGGTTAACCTGCAGAAGAATAGGGTATTGTCTATGAAGCTTCTGCTCTAACAGTTGTAATTTTTAATTATTCATCATTGTATTACAAAAAATAGTGTTATCTTTGCAATGAGATATGACTTTTTATAATGTGGTGTAAAAATATTAACGAGACATGCCTCATAACTGTAAAAAATACTTATTCATGATTTCATATTCTAAAATCCCAATATTTATACTTATTTTAAGTGCCATTGTTATAGTGAGTTGTTCTCATCATAGAAATGCGGATCTTATGCTTGCAGAAAATATAATGGAAGATAATCCGGACAGCGCACTTGTGCTCCTTGATAATGTAGACAGCGAAAGTCTAGGTAGCTCGGATTATCCATATTTTGCTCTTCTATATACACAGGCGCGGATAAAGACCGGTGAGCCTGTTCTTTCGGATTCGCTTGTGGATGCGGCGTTTGCCGGTCTGAAAGACGTAAAATCCGGAAACTGGTCGATAAGGGCTTATTTTTATAAAGGAATGGTTTTGTATGATTCCGGACATGAGCGCGAGGCAATGAGGTATTTTTTGAAGTCGTATGAACTTGCAAAAAAATCAAATGACTGGTATTGGATAGCCAAATCTTCTGAAATGATCAGCGATACGTTTTTCAATGTATATAATTACACGGAAGCGGAAAAATATTCTAAAGAGGCAATAGTAAACTTTGGGAAATCCGGCAGGATTTCTAACCAAAGATATGCCATCTGCGACCTTGCGACGATATACCTTAACTGCGATATAGAGCGTGCTGTATGCTTGCTTGACAGCCTTTGGAATGTATGTAATATGGAGCAACCGCGTGATTCGGCTCTTCTTGACTATATAATGTATCCTCGTGCAATAGCGTATGTTAATTCCGAGAAATTAGAAGATATCTCTGCCGGTCAGTTAGCGATATTGGATAATGATTTCTCAAGAGAAAGTGCAATAGAAAACGTTATCGTGAAGAGCCGAATCTTGAGCCTGCAAGATTCATTGAAGTCTGTTAAGATTTTGCTTGATGGCGCGGATGCTTATGATCTTGATAAAGGAGAGAGGGCTCATCTAATGTACGCGTCATATATGAATGCAAAGAATTCCGGAAATTATGAGCACGCAGTTTCTTTGACTGATTCACTCCTGCAACTTCAGAGCCTTATAGCCGAAAATATACTCAGTGAGTCGATGGCAGGTGTGCAACGTGATTTTTATTTTGAGGAGGCTGTGATTGAGAAAAACAAATCAAAAGAATTGAAATTGATTCTATATTCGGCAGGAACAATAGCCTTGTTGGTGATAGCAGCCATTATTCTAATAAACAGACAGCGGTCAAAGCTGCATAGAATGGAACTGGAAGCCAATATAGCGGAGCTAATTCATCTCAAAGAGAAAAATGATTTAATGGTTAAGGAAAAAGTCATTCTTACTCGTGAAAAAGAGAGCATGACAGCCACTATAGAAGACTTGAGTGGAAAACTAAATGAGAAATCGGCTTTGATATTACAAAATTCGAAAGCAATAGAATATTTGTTTAAGGACCGATGGAAAATTTTAAATTCGCTTTTCAATGAATATTTCAATCTTTCCGAATCAGACAAACTGAAAACTGTCATATTGAACGATATTGAGAAGGAACTAAAAAATCTTCAGACTAAAAAGAGTATTGCTCATATTGAAGAGATGGTCAATAGATATATGGGGGAAATTATGTCTAAGTTAAGAAATGAATGCAAAAAACTCAATGAAGATGACTATACATTTATCTCACTTGTTTATGCTGGTTTTTCTGTCAGAACGATATGTTTATTGATGAAGATTAAGTATAAATTATTCTATTTAAAGAGGGAGCGGTTGATAAAAAGGATTGCCGCTTCAGATGCTCCCGATAAGGATTTATTCGTTGAGAAGTTGAAAAATCACTCAGCTTAGACTGTTTTTGAGAGGTCGGAAAGGGCCGATTCATGACCGTTGCAAGGGGTGAGGAATTTTAGATTCCTTGCCCCTTGCTAAGTGCTTTAGATACAAATGTATAAACTGCCATGTGAGGAATTTTAAAGGTCTCAAAATTAGCAAATTTTCAAATAATTATGATTATCTTTGCAAATAAAAAACTTTTGTATTATGAAGCAGATAAAATTCTTTTTGCTGATGATGCTTTTATCATCCCAAAGTTTACTTTTGGCAGAGAATCCCACTCCATCCAAGCCAAAGGAAAATTTAATAATCCTACGGCAGGATGGCAAATTTAACCATAAAAGACGTCCGAGATGTCCGAGTCGTCAGGTTGTATATTGCTCTTATGACGGAGAGTCAGTTCAATTGAATTTTGCATACTCCGAAGGCTCTATAGATATATATGTGGAAAACGGCGGCAATATTGTCAGTTACACTGATGTCTGTTCCGAGGACCTTGAGTTTGTGTGCTACGTAGGTATGATGACCGGATCAATCAATATCAGTGTAGAAACTGATAATGACAATACATATGTCGGGACTCTTATAGGCGAGTGAACCTGTCAACTTATATCTAAACAGCCTATAAATTAACATGTCTAACCTTAAAACCAACCGCACATGGAAACTCCACCCTCCTATTATGCCGGCATAGCCGTTGTATGCCAATCTGTCAGAACGCTATTATGCCTGGCAACGGAGTGGATGTGGCAGAATTGCATCCGCATGGCAATCATATAATTATAAACATAGAGGTTGCCTAAAGTGTGCGTTTCTTTTATGGGACGCACACAAATAGGGCGAAAAATCTCGTAAAATGTAATTTTTTTAATAAAATTACGAAAATATTTGTATTTGTGATATAAAAGATGTAAATTTGGCTTTCAGATAGATGTGATTAACCTTAAAAGATAATTATTATGAAACTTAGATTGATTGCAGTAATGGCTGTGTTGGCATCCGTTTTTTGCTGTGCCGCGAAGATGTCGAATGCTAATATGCCTGAAGCGTTAAGTGAAATTCCGGGTCTTGATGTAACGGAGCTTGACAATATCAGATTGATTCCAAGGCCGGAATGCGGGACGCGAGGGTCGAAGGAATCAGAAAAAACGGAATTCGCGCATATCGTCATGTCGACTCCCGGTACTCTCGACTCGGAACTCGGAGTCCTTAAGCTGACGATAGACTCTATTTCTATTGAGGGTCCGTTAAACGACGATGATTTCTATACTATATGGGAGTCGAGTTTTTATGGCTCTCTTAAGGTGGTCAACCTGGAAAAGGCAGTTTTGCAAGATGGCAAAATACCGGATTACGCATTTTTTCATCTGAACGAGCAGAAAGTGCCTGACACCCAGTTTGTGACCCTTTACACGATACACTTAAAAAAGATTATTTTGCCTGAGGGACTGACAGAGATAGGAAGATGTGCGTTCGCGTATGCCATATCTCTCGTGGATATTGATTTGCCGACGACATTACGGACAATTGGCGTTGCAGCTTTCAGTGATTGCATACGCCTGACCACTGAAGCTCTGGCTTTCAATGAAGGTCTTGAGTTAATTGACACACAGGCGTTTTATCAGTGTTATGATTTAAAAGGGACTCTACGGATTCCGTCTTCAGTTCGAGCTATCGGTCAATCAACATTCTACCATTGCCCCATCTCGGAGGTAGAGCTACCGGAGGGAATCGAGGCTATGGGCGGAATGGCATTCGAGGGGTCTAATTTTAAAAGTATTTATATCCCTGACGGTTGTATGCTGGCGCGGAATGGATATCAGTTCTATGGCAACAGAAGCCTGGAGGATGTTCGACTGCCGGAGACCCTGGAATATCTTCCCGACGGAATTTTTGATCTTTGCAATCTTTTGAGCTCAATTGAATTGCCGGCGGGAATAGAACGGATTGGAGAAGGTGCCTTCTACGAGACAGCAATTGTAGAGATAACATTGCCCGATAAGGTGCAGTCTATAGGAAATGATGCATTCCGGAGTTGCGTTAAGCTTGAAAAAGTAACTTTGCCTGCCGCACTCATGACTATTGGATGCAGTGCATTTGATTATTGTCCCAAACTAAGGGAAATCACATGTATGGCTCCTGTTCCGCCTGAATGCATCAACGAGGATGCTGTTCTTGATTTTGCTCCGGTGTTCACCGGATTCCCACGGGATATTCCAGTCTATGTGCCGATGGGTTCGGGCAAACTTTACAGCGAAGCACCCGGATGGGATTACTTCACTAATTTCATTGAGAAGGAATTCCCCGGTCTTTCTGTTGACGCTGTCTCCGCTTCTGACGAAAATCGGGATCTTCTCTTTGACATAAACGGCCGAAGAATCAACTCTCCGGAGCCCGGACTCCCATATATCCGCAACGGAAAGGTGCATATAAGGAAGTGAAATCAAGGAAGTAAAATCAGGTAAGTGAAAAATCACCCCTTGCCGCAATGATAGCGACAAGGGGTGTTCAATGTACCTCCGAGGGGAATCGAACCCCTATCTAAAGTTTAGGAAACTTCTATTCTATCCGTTGAACTACAGAGGCGACTTTATACGTCTGACGCCCTCCGGCGACGTTTTCACGATGCAAAGGTAATACAATTTTGCGATTTTTGCAATTGATTAACCTACAGAAATACGAAAAAATTTGTTAAACTATAAGACGGTTGTCTCTGACGATGCCGTTTTCGGGTATTTCCCGAGATATTTTTAGAACCTGCCTTAAGTAATTTCTCATGAAGGAAAAAAAGATAGAAATAACATATTGTTCCGTCGACCCGGCGGAACTGCCTGTCGAAGACCGCGAACTGATCGAGAAGGCCAAATCGATGACCTACTCCAGTTACGCTCCTTACTCACGCTTTTGCGTGGGCGCCGCGATCCGGATGGCAGACGGCTCCATCGCCTGCGGCTCCAATCAGGAGAACGCCGCCTTCCCATCATCCCTATGTGCCGAACGAACCGCCTGTTTCCACGCGTCCGCGACGCACCCCGGAATGCCGATGAAAAAAATCGCCATCGCAGCCCGCAACATCGGAATCGTTCCCAAGGGTTGCGAGGACTCCGCACCGTTTCAGGCAAAGCCCATCTCTCCCTGCGGCGCATGCCGGCAGGCACTCCTCGAATATGAACACCTCCACGGCCCCATTCAGGTCATTCTCTATGGCGACGAGGAGTCATTCATCTTTCCATCCGTCGAGAGCCTGCTCCCTTTCTCCTTCACCAATTTCTGATTCTTTAACCTTGAAGCCAAACAGCTTCATTTTTGCCGAAAAACACACTTAAACAATTATGGAAGAAATCAAAACTGAAAATCATCGCGCCGGTTTCGTCAACATCGTGGGAAACCCCAACGTGGGTAAGTCCACGCTTATGAACGACCTCGTGGGCGAACGTATCTCAATCATAACCTCTAAGGCGCAGACCACCCGACATAGGATCATGGGCATCGTCAACACCCCCGACTACCAGATCGTATACAGCGACACTCCGGGAGTGCTGAAGCCAAAATACAAACTGCAGGAGTCGATGCTCGAGTTTTCTGAAGGAGCACTCACCGACGCCGACATCCTCCTCTATGTCACCGACGTGGTGGAAGATCCCGAGAAAAACAAAGACTATCTCGACCGCGTGGCGAAGGAGACTATTCCGGTGATTCTCGTCATCAACAAGGTGGATCTCCTGAAAGACAACACCGAGCTCGAGGCTCTCGTGGAGGCTTGGAAAAAGCGTCTCCCCAACGCCGAGATTTTCCCGGTCAGCGCTAAGGAACATTTCAACGTCGACAACCTCAAGGCGAGAATTGTGGAGCTTCTGCCCCCGTCGCCACCTTTCTTCGGTAAGGACGCACTAACCGACAAGCCAATGCGCTTCTTCGTAACCGAAATCATCCGCGAGAAACTCCTCCTCAACTACGACAAGGAGATTCCCTACTCCGCGGAGGTGCTCGTGGAGAAATTCGACGAGAAGGAGAAGTCTATCCACATCATGGCGGTCATATACGTGGAGCGCGACTCCCAGAAGGGAATCCTCATAGGAAGAGGTGGCGAGAAAATCAAGAAGGTCGGCATCGAGGCCCGTCAGGACATCGAGAGATTTTTCGACAAGAAGGTTTATCTCGAGCTTTTCGTGAAGGTGGAGAAAGACTGGCGAAACCGCGAGAGCAAGCTTCGCCAGTTCGGATACATTGAATAAAATGCATAATGCTTAATCAATGCATAATGCATAATTCATAATGCATAATTCCAGCCGAGTCGCGAAGCCAATTATGCATTATGCATTATGAATTATGAATTAAATAAAACTATGAGCAAGTTAGTAGCAATTGTAGGGCGGCCGAATGTGGGTAAGTCCACACTCTTCAACCGTTTGACGCAGACAAGGGCCGCAATCGTAGACGACACTTCGGGCACTACCCGCGACCGCCAGTATGGAAAGGTGGACTGGGAAGGACAGGAATTCTCTATCGTCGACACCGGCGGTTGGGTGGTGAACTCCGATGATGTGTTTGAGGAGGAAATCAACAAGCAGGTGCACATCGCTATCGAGGAGGCGGACGTTATTCTCTTCGTGGTGGACGCATCCGTGGGTGTGACAGACCTCGACGACAAGGTGGCGGCTATACTCCGCCGCAGTAAAAAACCGGTGATTCTCGTCGCCAACAAGGAAGACAAGAGCGATTCGAGATACAATGTGCCCGAGTTCTATTCCCTCGGTCTCGGTGACCCCGTGGAGGTGTCGTCTGCCAACGGGTCCGGAACCGGCGACCTTCTCGACGAGGTGATCAAGGATTTCCCGGACACTCCCGACAATGACGACGCCGACAAGGACATCGCCAAGTTCGCCATCGTAGGGAGGCCGAACGCCGGAAAATCCTCGCTTATCAATGCTTTCATCGGCGAGGAGCGACACATCGTGACCGACATCGCCGGCACCACCCGCGACTCAATCTATCACCGATACAATAAATTCGGTTTCGACTTCTATCTCGTCGACACTGCCGGAATCCGCAAGAAGCAGAAGGTCAACGAGGATATCGAGTATTACTCGGTTATCAGGTCAATCCGCGCCATCGAGGCATCCGACGTCTGCATCTTGATGATCGACGCCACACGTGGCATCGAGGGGCAGGACGCCAACATTTTCTCCCTCATCCAGAAAAACAAGAAGGGGCTCGTGGTGTGTGTCAACAAGTGGGACATCGCCGAAGACCGAAGCCTCGAGGCTCAGAAACGCTTCGAGACGGCAATCCGAAACAAGTTCGCGCCGTTTACCGACTTCCCGGTGATTTTCGCCTCCGCGCTCACAAAGCAGAGAATATACAACGTGCTGGAGACAGCCGCGAAGGTGTATGAAAACCGCCGCCGAGTGATTCCCACATCTCAGCTAAACACATATATGCTCGAGGAGATTGCCGTCACACCTCCACCCAGCAACAAGGGCAAGTTTGTGAAAATCAAATACGTCACTATGCTGAAGGATTCCGTTATCCCCACATTCGTGTTCTTCTGCAACCTTCCCCAGTGGGTGAAGGAGCCATACCGCCGGTTTCTTGAAAACAAGATCCGCGCCAAGTGGGACTTCTCCGGAACCCCCATCCAGATCTTCATGCGCGAGAAATAACCTCGAAATATGAATAAAAAAATCCTCCGCGTCCCGATGGATGCGGAGGTTTTTTATGAATCTTGGAAGGAATTGGATTTATGAATGACTGCGAATCAAGATGAACTAATTACTTGAGCATTGTATGATTGACCGATTGGTTAACCAGTATGAGGAGGCGACAGGCACGATGAACCGTTTGCCACTGCATTCTGTAGGCAGTTCTGCGCCGCTTTCAATCAGCCCCGATTCCGGGTTTATGAGCAACTGAATGTATTGCCCGATGTCGAATAGCATGATGATTTGAAAAACAATACATGTTTATTTCACCATTAAGTGAAATATTTGTTGTACCTTTGCGTTATAATATCAAACGCCAATATACAGGACCATGAGCGAAGTGGAATTATATCTTATCCAAGACGGCGAGAACTGCACAATCTATACTTTGCAGTTTCTTCGTGATCTTGTCAGATAAGATACTCGTATTGGGTAATGGAGGAGTGAAAACATCTCAGCGATATGAAGACGACACTCTCCTTAATGGATATGTGATGACCTTGCAAAAATTCGAGAAACTACTCAGACAGGAAGTAGCCAACGGCAACGTGAATATTACAGAATCGACAATAGAAACCGACAATATATTTGAGCTATGAAGCGTACTTCCAAGACACTCGAAGAGATGCTCGGTCCAATTCCGGCAAACGTTCAGGCAGAAGTCGACCTCTCTTTTGAAATATCCGACCGCATTGATGCCCTTATGCGGCAACGTGGCTTATCGAAGAAACAGTTTGCCGATGCACTCGGACGCCGTCCGAGCGAAATCACAAAATGGCTGAGCGGTCAGCATAATTTCACCATCGCTACTCTCGCCATGCTTTCCTCCTTCTTCGGTCAGCCGATTATTACGGTTAGTTAAAATCGGCTATGAATAATATTATGGCAAGCAAGGCAATTAAATTTTTGGAGGAACATCAGAGCGAGACTCTTCCGCGGTTTGCAGAAGAAGCCGCATGGCGCAAGGAAAATGCAGGTTGGCTCCGCTGGTCGCGTCAGCTTGCCGTAACCCTTATAGGCTATATGCAGGACAACGGCCTCAAAAGAGCCGACCTCGCTTCCTCTATCTGAATTCATTCGCAGAGTCGATTTCTATTCCACAATAGCTTTGGATCTCTGGAGACGCCCGCAAGCGGGCTATGCGGGGATCTAAGACTTAGGAGCTATGGGTAATGCTGAGGAAGGGGGGTATTTTACGGGGTCGTGCTTTTTGTCTTCGTTGCCTTATATGACATAATGGAATAGGCTCAATCGAAAAAAACGTCTATCCATTTTTAAGATGAATAGACGTTTTATGTACTTGTTGCCTTGGATGGAATCAGACATTGAAGCGGAAGTGCATGATGTCGCCGTCACACACCACGTAGTCCTTGCCTTCCACAGCCATCTTGCCGGCTTCCTTCACTGCGTTCTCGCTGCCAAGCGAGACGTAGTCGTCATATTTGATGACTTCGGCGCGGATGAAGCCCTTCTCGAAGTCCGTGTGGATGATGCCCGCAGCCTGGGGAGCCTTTGTGCCGCGCAGGAAGGTCCATGCACGCACCTCGTCGGGTCCGGCGGTGAAGTAGGTCTGAAGGTCGAGAAGCGCGTAGGCGGCGCGTATCAGGCGCGACACGCCCGACTCGGTCAAGCCGATGCTCTCGAGGAATTCCTGTCGGTCCTCGTAGGTCTCAAGCTCCGCGATCTCGCTCTCGGTCTTGGCTGCCACCACGAGAATCTGGGCGCCTTCGCCCTCCACTGCCTTCCTGACAGCCTCCACATAGGCGTTGCCCGTAGCCGCCGACTCGTCGTCGACGTTGCAGACATACATCACCGGCTTGTTGGTGAGCAGGAAGAGATCGCGCGCGAAGAGCTGCTCGTCTTTGGTCTCGAACTGCACGCTGCGCGCCGGTTTTCCAGCCTCGAGAGCCTCCTTGTATGCTTCCAGCACTGCTGCCTGCGTCTTTGCCGCCTTGTCGCCGGCGGCAGCCGCCTTCTTGGTCTTCACGAGGCGCGAGTCTACCGTCTCGAGGTCCTTTATCTGGAGTTCATAGTCTATTATCTCCTTGTCGCGCACCGGGTCTACGGTGGCATCGACATGGGTTATGTTGTCGTCGTCGAAGCAGCGCAGCACGTGCAGGATGGCGTCCGTCTCGCGGATGTTGGCGAGAAACTTGTTGCCGAGGCCCTCGCCCTTCGAGGCGCCCTTTACGAGGCCCGCGATGTCCACGATCTCCACAGTGGCGGGAACCGTGCTCTTGGGGTTGCACATCTCCACCAGTTTGTTGAGCCTCTCGTCGGGCACGGTAATCACGCCAACGTTGGGCTCTATGGTGCAGAACGGAAAATTGGCGCTCTGCGCCTTGGCGTTGCTCAAACAGTTGAAAAGCGTCGACTTCCCCACATTAGGAAGTCCGACTATTCCGCATTTAAGTGACATTCAAAATATTTTATTAATTCATAATTCATAATTCATAATGCATAATTGGCTTCGCGACTCGGCAGGAATTATGCATCGTGAATTATGAATTATGCATTATGAATTATGCATTGATCAAGTATTCATGTATAGCCCGAGCCGCCTTGCGCCCCGCTCCCATTGCGAGGATTACGGTCGCAGCTCCCGTCACGGCATCGCCGCCGGCGAAGACTCCCGGGCGCGTGGTGCGTCCCTCCTCGTCTGCCACAAGACACCCTCTGCGCGTGGTGTCAAGTCCCTTGGTGGTGGACTTGATCAGCGGGTTCGGACTCGTGCCGAGTGCCATGATTACCGCGTCGCAGTCTATCCGGAAGTTGCTCCCTTCTTTCTCTATCGGCGACCGGCGGCCGCTCTCGTCGGGCTCTCCGAGCGTCATCTCCACGCATTCGATGCCGCAAACCCAGCCTTTCTCATCCCCCAGCACCCTGACGGGATTGGTGAGCATCCGGAACTCGATGCCCTCTTCCTTGGCGTGGTGCACCTCTTCCTTGCGCGCCGGAAGCTCTGCCTCCGACCGGCGGTAGACAATCACTGACTCCGCCCCAAGACGCTTTGCCGTCCTGACGGCGTCCATCGCGACGTTGCCGCCTCCCACCACAACTACCTTTCTTGCATCGAACACAGGGGTGTCGTAGCAGCTGTCGTAGCCGTGCATCAGATTGGCGCGTGTGAGATATTCGTTGGCGGAGAACACTCCGTTGAGGTTCTCGCCCTCAATGCCCATGAAGCGCGGAAGTCCGGCTCCCGTGCCCACGAAGACGGCGTCGTAGCCCTCCTCGTCGAGCAGACGGTCTACCGTCGTGGTGCGACCCACTATGACATCGGTCTCGAACTCTACGTCGAGAAGTTTCAGCGACTCTATCTCTTTCTCCACTATCCGGTCCTTGGGGAGTCGGAACTCCGGTATGCCGTAGACCAATACGCCTCCGAGCTTGTGGAGTGCCTCGAACACCTTCACTTCGTAGCCCCACTTGGCGAGGTCGCTGGCGCATGCCAGTCCCGCCGGGCCCGACCCTATGACCGCAACCTTCTTGCCGTTGCGTGCCACGGTGGTCTTTTCTCCTGTCGCGTGCGCTATCTTCCAGTCGCCCACATACCGCTCGAGCTTGCCGATTGCCACCGGCTCCCCCTTTATGCCCAGCACGCAGCTTCCCTCACACTGGGTCTCCTGCGGACAGACGCGACCGCACACCGACGGAAGCGAGGAGTCTCTCGAGATAACCTCCGCGGCTTTCGCCTCGTCGCCCTCCGTGAGCGCGTGGATGAACTCCGGTATGCTGATATGCACCGGACAAGCCCCCACGCAGCGGGGATTCCGGCAGTTGAGACAGCGCGACGCCTCCTTCAGCGCCTCCTCACGGTCGTAGCCGTAACAAACCTCCTTGAAATTGGTGGCGCGCTCGGCGGGATCCTGCTCCCTCACCGGCACTCTTGGTATTCTTTCAGCCATGACATTTGCATTTATGGGTTTCAGGATTGGTCTTCGGGTTGTTGCGGAAGAGGTTCTGCCTCCTCATCGCCTCGTCGAAGTCCACAAGCCATGCGTCAAACTCCGGTCCCTCCACGCAGGTGAAGCGTGTCTCGCCTCCTACCGTAACGCGGCAGGCGCCGCACATCCCGGTGCCGTCCACCATCAAGGCGTTGAGGCTCACCACGGCAGGAAGGTCATGACGCTTCGCACACAGGGTGGCGAATTTCATCATGATCATGGGGCCGATGATCACGCATCGGTCATATTTCTTTCCCTGACGGTCCATCAGGTCGTCCATCAGCGCCGGAACCATTCCGTGGAACCCCGCGCTTCCGTCGTCGGTGCAGAGATGCACGTTGGCTACCTCCTTCATCTCGTCGACGTATGTGAAGAGGTCGGCGGTCTTGGCTCCGATCACCACATCGGCGGTGACGCCGTGCTCCTTCAGCCATTTCGCCTGCGGATACACCGGTGCCGTCCCGACACCTCCTGCCACGAAGAGAATCCGCAGACCCTCCAGTTCCTTATCGGTGAGGTCGGTGAGGTCCGAAGGCTTCCCGAGCGGGCCCGCGAAGTCCGCGAAACTGTCTCCCTCATTCAGGGAATTGATCTTGTCGGTTGAGACGCCGATGCTCTGGGTCACTATCGTCACAGTGCCCTGTTCACGGTCGTAGTCGCAGATGGTGAGCGGTATACGCTCCCCGTATTCGTCCGTGCGTACGATGACGAACTGCCCCGGAAGTGCCGACTCCGCCACTCGCGGCGCGTGAACCTTCATCTCCGTGATGTTGGCTGATAGGTTGCGTTTGCTTTCAATCCTGAACATTGTCTTTGCGTTTGATTGTTTCTTTCTTCTTTTTCCGGCGCGACGCCCGTTTACCTTTTCCGGATTCCCCGACGCACCGCTTATTTTTGTGCAAATTTAACTTAATTATGGGATTATTGCAAATTTATGCCCCGGAAATTAGGAAAACACACTAAAATCAGTTATTTTTGCAGTTTGAATCGCAATCAGCAAGTGGATTATCCCCGCTTGCAATTAACAACTCTTACGAAATGTCGCTTTTTGATACTGTGTCGGCCGATATCCAGGCCGCAATGAAAGCCCGCGAGAAAGTTCGCCTCGAGGCGCTCCGCGGAGCCAAGAAGGAATTTCTTGAAGCCAGGACCGCGCCCGGCGCCAACGGTGAGCTATCCGACGACCAGGCTGTGAAGATTCTTATGAAGATGGTGAAGCAGCGCAAGGAAAGCGCCCGGATCTATCAGGAAAACAACCGCGCGGAACTCGCCGACAACGAGCTCGCCGAGGCTGCCGTGCTCGAGGAGTATCTCCCCAAGCAGCTCTCGCCCGAGGAGCTCGAGAAGGAACTCCGCGCCATCATCGCCGAGACCGGTGCCTCCTCCGCAAAGGAGATGGGTAAGGTGATGGGTGTCGCTACAAAGCGTCTCGCCGGACGTGCCGACGGCCGCTCTATCCAGGCGGTGGTCAAGCAGCTGCTCCAGTGATTTTGAATGTTGAATGCTCAATTTTGATTTAGATGTTACAGTTAAGCGTGATAAAGGCTGATCCCGAGTTTGTGATCAGCAGGCTCGCGGTCAAGGGCTTTGACGGCAGGGCTGTGATAACGGAAGTGCTCGAGATCGACGCGGAGCGTCGCGCCCTCCAGCAGAAGACCGAGGCTGACTCCGCCCGTCTCAACAAGCTGGCGAAGTCTATCGGCGCCCTTATGAAGGATGGAAAGAAAGAGGAGGCGGAGGCTGCCAAAAACGAAGTGGCGCGCATAAAGGGCGAGACCGCAGGGCTGCAGGACCGCCTCGCGGAGTGCGAGCACAAGATGACGGAACTCCTCCTCACTGTCCCCAACCTGCCATACGAGGGTGTGCCCGAGGGTCTCACCGCGGAAGACAACGTGGTGGAGAAGACCGGAGGCGTAATTCCCGAACTCCCGGCCGACGCCCTTCCCCACTGGGAGCTCGCGAAGAAATACAATATCATCGATTTCGAGATGGGCGTGAAGGTTACCGGAGCCGGTTTCCCGTTCTATATCGGTAAGGGCGCCCGCCTGCAGCGTGCGCTCCAGCAGTTCTTCCTCGACGAGGCGTGGGCTGCCGGATACGTGGAGGTGGAGCCTCCGTTTGTGGTCAACGAGGCTTCCGGCTACGGCACCGGTCAGCTCCCCGACAAGGAGGGACAGATGTATTACGTGAATCTCGACAACCTGTATCTCATCCCGACCGCAGAGGTTCCCGTCACCAACATCTATCGCGACGTGATCATCCCCGAGGCTGAGCTCCCCAAGAAAAACTGCGCATACTCCCCGTGCTGGCGCCGCGAGGCGGGCAGCTACGGCAAGGACGTGCGCGGTCTCAACCGCCTGCATCAGTTCGACAAGGTGGAGATCGTGCGCATCGAGCGCCCCGAGGATTCTTACGCGGCTCTCGAGGAGATGAAAGACCATGTGCAGGGTCTGCTCGAAAAACTCGGTCTCCCCTGGCACATCCTGCGCCTATGCGGCGGCGACATGAGTTTCACGTCGGCAATTACTTTCGATTTCGAGGTCTTCAGCGCCGCACAGAAGCGCTGGCTCGAGGTGAGCTCGGTGTCTAACTTCGAGACTTACCAGGCAAACCGCCTCAAATGCCGTTACCGTGGTGCCGACAAGAAGATTCATCTCTGCCACACGCTCAACGGAAGCGCACTCGCTCTCCCCCGCATCGTGGCTGCCCTCCTCGAGAACTTCCAGACCCCCGATGGCATCATAGTCCCCGAATGCCTCCGTAAATACACCGGTTTCGACATTATCAACTAAAACAGAATTCTAAATTCTCAATTCTAAATTCTCAATTCTTAAAAGGTGTACATAAGCAAAGAAGAAAAAAAGATTCCGATCAGCGACCCCTCGGGCCGCTGGTCGGATCTTACGCTTCTGCCCGAATGGGAGGAGGAGCTTTACGACGTATATACCGTCAAGAAACACGGTAAGTGGATTATGCTCAAGGCTCTCAAGAAGCAGTTTCGCGACGATCCCAAATATCGCGCCATCATCGAGAAGGAGTTTGACACAAGATACAATCTCGCTCATGCCAATATCGTGATGGTGAATGATTTCGAGGAGGTGCCGGGCATAGGCATGTGTATCGTCACCGATGATGCCTACGGATATTCCCTGCGCCGCCTTATCGACGAGAAGCGCCTTACCCCTAAGATTATCCAGCGCCTCGAGACCCAGCTCCCCGACGCGCTCGAGTATATTCAGGAAAACCATGTGATGCACCTGCCCATAACTCCCGACAACATTATCTTCACGGAGTATAACGAAAACCTGAAGCTGACAAATGTCGGCTACGACCACCGCGACCGTCTCGCGCCGCAGGATACCAAGCAGGATATAATCGACTACGGTCGCCTTATCAACGAGGTGCTCGACAATCTCCCCGAGCCGCTCCCGCGCCTGCGTAGCGTGGCGCGTAAGGCAGCTGACCCCGAAGGCAACATAGACAACATCCAGCAGCTCAAGATGGCGCTCAGCAGAAGAAGCCTGACTTCCATCATGGTCTGGCTACTTGCCTTTATCGTGGTGATGCTCGGAATACTCATTTGGCTTAACCTAAGATAATTCTATCCCTGACCCTCATGATTGAAATTAAAGAAATACCCCTCACAAGGCCAGCCCTGAGAAAGTTCACTCAGTTTCAGGTCGATATGTATCGCGACAATCCATACTACGTCCCGCCGTTGATTTCCGATGACGTCGACACCCTCGACCCCGGGAAGAACCCCGCTTTCGATTTCTGCGAGGCGCGTTGCTTCATGGCGTTCCGAAACGGCGTTCCCGTGGGCCGCGTGGCAGCAATCATCAACTCGAAGGTCAACGAGAAGACCGGTGCCAAAGACGTGCGGTTCGGGTTTATCGACTTCACCGACGAGATAGATGTGTCCCGCGCTCTCCTCGACGCCGTGGAGAAGTGGGGTAAGGAAAAGGGTATGAAGAGGGTGATCGGACCTCTCGGTTTCACCGACATGGACCATGAGGGTATGCTCGTGGAGGGATTCGACCAGCTCGGCACGATGGCTACCATCTACAACTATTCATACTATCCCGAGCACATGCACGCGCTCGGTTTCGAAAAGGATTCCGACTGGGTGGAGTATCTCGTGGATGTCCCCGACGGCATTCCCGAGAAGCATAGCCGCATCGCCGAGATTGTCAAGAAGAAGTTCGGATTCAAGATTCTGAAGTTCAAAAGCAAAAAGGAAATAAAGGAGAAATACGGCAGAGCGATCTTCGACCTCATAAACGAGGCATACGAGGACCTCTATCAGTATTCCCCGCTTTCCGACAGGCAGATCGAGCACTACATAGACATCTACCTCGGGCTCCTCGACCTCAGCCTCGTGACCCTCATCGCCGATAAGGATGACCGCCTCGTGGGTGTCGGCATATCGATGCCCTCGATGAGCCGCGCCCTCCAGAAGTCGCGCGGTAAGCTGTTCCCCTTCGGCTGGTATCATCTCCTGAAGGGACTCAAGGGCAAAAACGACCGCGTCGACCTTCTCCTCGTGGCTATCAAGCCAGAATATCAGGGCAAGGGAGTAAACGCTCTCCTCTTCCAGGACCTTATCCCGGCGTATATCGCCCACGGTTTCAAGTGCGCGGAGTCAAACCCCGAACTCGAGAGCAATTCGAAGGTGCAGAACCAGTGGGAGGCTTTCCCCAACCGTCTCCACAA
The DNA here is from genome assembly GCA_017626045.1 of Muribaculaceae bacterium. Taxonomy (GTDB): domain Bacteria; phylum Bacteroidota; class Bacteroidia; order Bacteroidales; family Muribaculaceae; genus Lepagella. The sequence goes on from JAGAJP010000019.1 coordinate 55,888, forward strand.
GCGCCGCCGCTGTTTCGTTAAGGATATCGAATGATGGAGTCGCCCGAGCTTGTCAAGCCTTACAACGATACCGACGCGAAGGGTAAGCAGGTGGGGGAGATGTTCGACTCTATCGCCCCGGCATACGATTTCATGAACACGGCGATGACCGGAGGCCTCCACCGCCTCTGGCGCGACCGCGCGCTCCGCATGGCGCTCCGTAGGCTCGGAGCCGACAGTGCGCCCCGCCGGGTGCTCGACGTGGCGTGCGGCACGGGAGACGTGGCTTTCCGAATCCACCGGATGCTCCCCGAGGCGCGGGTGACCGGCATTGACCTTTCCCCCGGCATGCTGGCTATCGCGCGCGATAAGATGGCAAAGGAGGCTCCCGGTGCCGGCGGTTCGGTGGAGTTCATCGAAGGCGACTGCCTCGACCTCCCGTTTCCCGACGACTCCTTCGACCTCGTGACCGTGGCTTACGGCGTGAGGAATTTCGAGTGTCTGGAAGACGGCTACCGCGAGATGAGGCGCGTGCTGCGCCCGGGCGGCGTGATTTGCGTGGTGGAACTTTCCGAGCCCGCGTCCAAGCCTCTCCGAGCCCTATACAGACTCTATTCCCGTCATGTCATTCCTTTTGTCGGCAGGCTCGTGTCGCGCGACTCCCGTGCGTATACATACCTTCCCCAGTCGATTGCCGCCTGCCCGCAGAGGCGCGACATGACCCTCATGATGAGCCGCGCCGGGTTCGCCAATCCTCTCTTCAAGTCGCTGACCTTCGGCGTGGTGACGATATATATCGCCGACAAAGACTAACTATGGAAAGAAAAGATTTTGAGATAATGGCTCCCGTGGGGAGCTGGGAGTCCCTCGCCGCAGCTCTCCAGGCGGGCGCCGACGCTGTTTATTTCGGCATCGAGGGTCTCAACATGCGCTCTCGCTCGAGCGCCAATTTCACCGCCGACGACATGGACGAGATCGTGCTCCGCTGCTCGGAGAAGGGCGTGAAGACATACCTTACGGTCAACACCGTGATATACGACGGCGACATGGAGCTGCTCCACAAGATTATCGACCGCGCCCACGCCGCCCGCGTATCGGCTATCATCGCCTCCGACATGGCGGCGATCCTGTATGCCCGCTCCATAGGCCAGGAGGTGCACATATCCACCCAGGTCAATGTGTCGAACACCGAGGCTGTCCGCTTCTATTCGCAGTTTGCCGATGTGATGGTGCTGGCGCGGGAACTGAACCTCGACCAGGTGTCGGCGATCCACGAGGCTATCGTGCGCGAGGGGCTTACCGGGCCCAACGGTCGCCCCGTGCGCCTCGAGATGTTCTGCCACGGCGCCCTCTGCATGGCGGTGAGCGGAAAATGCTACCTCTCGCTCCATCAGATGAACTCGGCGGCAAACCGAGGCGCCTGCACCCAGATTTGCCGTCGCTCCTATACTGTCACCGACAAGGAGACCGGCGACCAGCTGGAAATCGACAACCAGTATATCATGAGCCCCAAGGACCTCAAGACTATCCATTTCCTCAACCGTATGGTGGAGGCGGGTGTACGCGTCTTCAAGATCGAGGGGCGCGCGCGCGGTCCCGAATATGTCCGCGAGGTGGTGGAGTGCTATTCCGCAGCCCTCGAGGCTATATGCGCCGGCGAGTTTACCGACGAGCGTCTGCAGGGCTGGGAGGCGAGACTCGCAAAGGTCTTCAACCGTGGATACTGGGACGGCTACTACCTCGGGCAGCGCCTCGGGGAGTGGAGTTCCAAATATGGCAGCAGCGGCACAAGAGTCAAGGAATATGTGGCGAAGGGCGTGAGATACTACGACCGCCTCGGGGTAGGAGAGTTCCAGATGGAGAGCGGTGTCCTCCGGCCCGGCGACGAGGTCGTACTCACCGGACCTACCACCGGCGCCCTCATCTTCACAGTGGAGCAGCTGCGCCTCACCACCGACCCTGTCCCCGAAGTAAAGAAAGGCGACCGCTTCTCGATGCCGGTACCCGCCCGCGTCCGCCCCTCCGACCGCCTCTACCTCTGGAAGCCCAAACCCTAACCCTCACCGGGGGCGAGGAATTCACTGGGGGCGAGGAATTACAATTCCTCGCACAAAAGCACCTGCAAAGAGCCCTCAGAACCCTCAGAGTTCTCAGACTTCTCCGTGTTCGCCGAGTTCTCAGAGCCCACTAATAGCAATAATAACCCTCAAAATCACAAAAAATTCCACTTTTTTTTGGTGATTTAAAAAAAGAGTATTAACTTTGCACTCGCAAAACCACCACGCGCCCTAAAAAGCGCAAACGGCAGGCCCATTCGTCTATCGGTTAGGACGAGAGATTTTCATTCTCTAAAGAGCAGTTCGACTCTGCTATGGGCTACAATTTAATAATTTATAGTTCAGCCGTCCGGAATGGGGCTTCCCTGGAAAGGCGGCGAAGCTTAAAAAGCACTAATATAGAAATGGCAAACCATAAATCTTCTCTGAAAAGAATTCGCCAGGCTGAGAAACGTCGTCTCGAAAACCGTTACTGGGCTAAGACAGCGCGCAACGCCGTCCGCAAAGTCCGCAAAATGGAAGACCCCGCTGAAGCTCAGGCTGCCTACAACAAGGTAAGCGCTCTTCTCCAGCGCCTCGGCCGTAAAAATGTAATCTCGAAAAACAAAGCCGCAAACCTTTGCAGCGGCATGCAGATCTACATCAACAAGCTTACAGCTGCCGCGAAGTAATCATTCTCCCGGCATGCTGCACCGTGGCCCATTCGTCTATCGGTTAGGACGAGAGATTTTCATTCTCTAAAGAGCAGTTCGACTCTGCTATGGGCTACTCCCCAAATCCATCCTATCCCCCGAGACCCGTTGCCTCCCCCGAGGCGCGGGTCTCACTTTTTAAAACTCACAATCCCGAACCGTTATCCTCTCCCCATTCTCATTATAAACCCCGAAATCGGTGCTCCTGACCCATCCCTCGCCGTCGCAGGGGCGCCTGTCATACAGCCCTTTCGGATAGTCCGTGACGTTCACCTTCTTAATCCTCACGTTGTCAAGAAGTATGTCCGAAATCTTCCCCGGCTCGTCGCAGCCGATGAAGATGCCGTTTTCAGACGTGGCGAAGATGTTGATAAACCGTATGTCGCGCACCGGCCCGCACGCCCCCTTGGTAGCCCCTTTCGGAAATCTCCATCCCGCGTCCTTGTGGTTGCCCACAGCCCTCGGATACGACGTGATGTAGATGGGCTCCGACTGTCCCCACCATACCTCCGAAAAGAGATGGCAGTCGAGGATGATGTTGGAGAACGTCACGTTCTCCACGCTCCCCTCGTCGCGGTTCTGGATGCCGATACCCCGGTTGGAGTCCCGGATGATGCAGTTGTCGAAAGTCACGTTCGATATCCGGTCCATGTTTTCCGACCCTATCTTGACGGCGCACGAGCGCGACGTCATGATGCAGTTGCTCACCGTTATGTCGTGGCACTCCCCGTATTCCTCAAACTCCCGCCGGTTTTTCAGGCAGATGCAGTCATCGCCCGACTCTATGTAACAGTTGGTGATCCTGACCTTCCGCGAATGGTCTATGTCGATGCCGTCGCCGTTGCGCACCTTCAGGTTGTTGAGCAGAGAGATGTCGCTGATCGCCACATCCTTGCACCCCACAAGGTGTACCGTCCAGTAGGCGCTGTTGCCGATGGTGACGTCGCTGATCCTCACGTTCTCGCATCCGAACAGCGTCAGCACGTGAGGCCGGGGGTCGAACGTGGTCACCGGCTTCAGCTCAAACGAGTCGTCGAGTTCCTTCCCCATGAAGGCGACGGCGTTACCGTCGATGCGTCCCGTGCCGGAGATGGAGATGTTTTTCAGACCGTCGCCCGAAATCCACATCATCCCCTCGCCCTCGTTTGCGCGGAAGGCGCTCTCCTTATATATGGACTCGTCCGGATTCGCCTGCAGCACGGCGTTAGGCTCGAGATGCAGGTCGATGTCCGACTTAAGGTGGAGCGGACCCGCCATAAACACGTGGCCCGCCGGCAGGCGCACCTCGCCGCCTCCGGTCTTCCAGCACTCGTCGATGGCACGCTGGATGGCGGCGGCGTCATCGCTCTTCCCGTCGCCCTTAGCGCCGAAATCCATAACATTCACATTAGCAGCCGACAAGCAAGCCGCCCCCGCCATCATCCCAAAAATCCCAATCAAAGCAATCCGCTTTCCCATAAAAAAGCCTTAAAAGTTAAAAAAAGTCCCTCACCGGGAGCGAGGATTTACAAATCCTCGCTACAAAAGCACCCGTTCTGTTAGCAGTCCGTGCTCGGACTGCTCGTGCCCTAAAGTCCCCGTGCGTCGCGAAGCCAATTACTAATTACTAATTAATACCGAAAGCTCGATCCCCCCAAAAACTCCCGAAGTAAAGAAGTCCTCGGTATCTGGTCCGCAGCGATAGGATAGAAATACTCCAGAAACTTCAGTAGCCGATAGGCATTGCTATACTGCTCCACATCATGCGGCACCTGCCGCAGCAACGGCTCCGCATACTCCTTCATCACCCCAAGCTCGAATATCAGCGACGAGTTGAATGTGGCGTCCGCATTCTCCTGAAACGGGAAGATCCACTTCTCCTCGCCCCGTCTCACCGACGGCCAACGCCGTATCGTGTCAAGTGCCGACGTGTTCCGATACCGGTGGTCGCGCACTATCCTCCGAAGCAGTCGGTTGTCGTTGGGCGATATCCAGTTGTGGTCATCGATGGCGAGAGTCGTCAGTGCCGACACATACACCTTATAGATAGTGTCGTGGCTTATCGACTGCGTTAGCTCCGGGTTGAGCCCGTGGATGCCCTCCATCAGCAGCACGTCGGTAGCCTCAAGCCGCAGCGGACGCTTCTTCTCGACCCTTTTGCCGAGCTCGAAACTGTAGGTGGGCAGATTGATGGTCTCCCCCGCGAGCAGTCGCGTCAGGTCGCTGTTGAGACGCTCAAGGTCCAGCGCATACAGACTCTCGTAGTCATAGTCGCCCGAAGCGTCACGCGGCGTGTCTTTCCGGTCTACGAAATAGTCGTCGAGCGATATCATCTTCGGAGTGATGAGCGATGTCATCAGCTGGATGGCGAGACGCTTGGTGGTGGTGGTCTTTCCCGACGACGAGGGTCCCGCCAGCATCACTATCTTCGCCCCGCGCGCCACTATGTCGTCGGCGATACGCCCTATCTGCTTCTCGTGCATCGCTTCCGCCACCGTAATCAGGTCCCTCACCGTGCGGTTGCGCACCGACATGTTCAGTTCCCCCACGTCGCGCACCTTGATCACATCGTTGAAGTGCATATATTCCGTGAAGGCCTTGAACATCTTGTCCTGCTTCTCCGGCTCCTGGGGCTTCGACGGCTCGTGTGGGTCGCGGCCCATCAGTATGAAACCGTCGGCATACGGGTGAAGCGCGAACACCGGTGCGTAGCCGGTCGATGGAGGCAGCGCCCCGTAATAACTGTCGGCGAGTTCGCCGAGAGTATAATAGGTGGTGTAGAGCGTCGACGTGGTCTCCAGCAGAAGGACCTTGCTGTCGAGATGCTGGCGACGGAGCGTCGGCAGAACGTCAGACGTCAGACGCTCGTGACGCTCGAAAGGAAGGTCGGCGGCGGCTATCGCATGCATCCGCTCCTCCAGTTCCTTCACCTGCTCGCCCGTCAGCGAGAGGGGAGTGCCACCCTTCAGTCCGCGGAGCCGGCAGAAATAGCCCCTGAAGATACTGTGCTCAATGCGCAGCTGGCTTCCCGGAAACATATCCGCGGCAGCCTTATAGAGCATGAAGCAGAGAGCCCGCACATACACCCGCCTGCCGCTCTCGCTCGTATCCGGCAGATACTCAACCTGCTTCGGACTGTAGAGCGGAAACCGCAGGTCCTCCGTCTTGTTATTGATACGGCAGCAGATCGGCGTAAAGTCAAGCTTCACGCGCCCCTCCCGCAGAAGGCTCAGAGGAGTGCTTCCCCCCTCCACCTCCACATACTCCCTCGCATTAAGATCATATATCTCCATAAAAAACCAATTCAAAATTCAAAACCATTCCCAACCGCATCCCAATTACTAACTACTAATTACTAATTCCCCCTATAAATATAACACCATTCCCCCAACAGTTATCACGCACCAAAGCCCCAGCACTCTCCCTAAGTCCCCAATTCCCAAATTCCATTTGCAAAAATAAAAAAAAATGATTACCTTTGCAAAACAAGCCGGCAATAAGCCGGCAAAAACGGTGCCAAACACCCCTTATATCACTTGACATCAGGCGAATAACCTGCGTTTATGATAACTACCAAACTTCACCAACCCGTGGAGTCTATAAAGAAATACATAGCCGAAACCTCCGTTTTAGAGCTTTTTAAGCAAAAAAACAGAGGGTCGGCAGGAATTGTCTGAACTTTTCAATCCTGTAAACTTTCATCATGACGCAAGAGTCAGACAATCAGTATCTTCCCCTCGCCCAGGCACTCGAAAACCTCCGGTTTAGCCTCGACTCAATCCCCGAAGGCCCCACCGCCGACAGATACTCCCGTGCCCTCACCCTCTTCGCCTCCTTCCTTGGCCGCTTCCTAAGCCCAGTCGAAGTTCCCTCCGATGCCGATACGGCAGATGAGGCGGAAGAGGAGGACCCTTCCTTCGTCCCCGTCGCCGACATCCCATGCTGGCGCGACTCCATCGTCGCCGACTGGATGGTAGACCTCTGGCTCTCCGGCACTCCCCTCAAGACCGCCATCCTATACCTCGACATCATCAGCAGCCTCTTCGGCTCCGCCGTAAAAGAGGGTCTCTGCGCCCCCACGAAAGCTTTCTCCCGCGTCAAGGCTGCCCTGAAGTCGTCAGGCGAATCCCTCTGGAGCAAGGGCATCGACGACGAGATCTTCTCACGCACACTCCTCCTCACCAAAAGCGCACCCCGCCTCGAGGGCGCCACAGCCGTGGCTGCCGACCTCCTCCTCTACTCCCTCATCACCGGAGGCACCCCCGTCATGGAGGTCGCCATGCTCACGCGAGGCGGTGTCTCTCCCGACCCCGAGGCGCAGGCAATCGCCACGCGTCGCCTGGACGGATCCCGCCGCCAATACGTCTTCCCCCTTCAGCAGTCGGAAAAATCGCGCCGGCAGGTATCGCTCGCCGTCCAGCGTCTCCTCAGCGACCTCTTCCGCAGCCGCGGACTCCCCGTCGCCGACAACGTCGCGGACACCGTCGAAAGCCTCTGGGCATACGCCGCCCTCCGTTGCGGAGCCTCCGCATCCGAAGTCGTCGCCATCCGCGGACATGTCCCCGCCGGCATCCCCGTGCTCGCGCTCGCCGAGTCCCGCGACGTCTCTCCCGCCCGCCGCACCGGAATCGACTCGCAGGTGGCGTCCGTATTCCTCGTCAACCCCCTCGGATGGTACGCCATGAGCATGCGTCCCGGAGTCAGATACAGCACCCTCGACAGCCGCATCAAGGCGCAGCAGGCGTCACTGCCCCCCGTCACCCTCTTCTACCCCTGCGAGGAAATCTCCAAGATAATAAAGAAAAAGGTGGTGCTCCGCAGCCGCCCCTTCATATCCGCCGTAGTCTTCTTCCGCACGCGCCCCACTGACATCGTGCGCATCTTCAGCCGCATCGGCGACCTCGCCTGGTGCTACACCACCACCGGCCGTCCCGGCGCCCCCTACGCCCGCATCGCCCGTGCCCAGTTCGAGCGCTTCCAGCAGACCATCGCCCGCTTCACCCCCGACTACGAGGTAGCCGACACCGGCGCCCTCCCCCTACGCGAAAACGACCGTGTCAAAGTAGTAGGCGGCATCTTCAGCGGCAAGCAAGGCGAATTCAAAAACGTAGCCAAAGAAGAAGACAACGTAGTCTACCGCATCCAGTTCGTAGGCGACAACGGCATCGACTGGCGAGTCTCCATCGACCCCCGCCTAATCCAGCCCGCCCCCTAACACCCCGTTCCGTCAGCAGCCGTCCCCGGACTGCTCGTGCCCTCAGCGCCTCCAGCCATAAAAGCGAAAGCAGCTAAAAAACTTACCTCCTAATCATCTGATGAAACGTCTCGCATTTGTCATAGGAATAAGTGACTACGCATATCGCAAAAAGCTGAATAATGCAGTAAAAGACGCCACCGACATAGCGCAAGCGTTGGAATCACTGAAATATGAAGTCATTCCACTTCTTGACTGCACATTTAGCGTGGCAAACACCAAATTCTATGACGTTGCAAATAAACTTATAGACGGATATGACTCCGTAGTATTCTATTTTGCCGGTCACGGAGAAATAATCAATGGAGAGGATTGCCTACTGATGAAAGATGCGCCCCTTTGTGAATCTTACGGTGATATCAGGCCCCGTGCACACAGTATCGCTGTCAATAAGATAATGAAGGAGTTCAACATTCAAGGCGATCAAAAGAACATTCTCATCATAGACGCATGCAGATTAAAGAGTGACTCAGATGCAAGGGGGGCTATCGTGAGTGAAAAAACTACAGTATTCAGCAAACTGCCGTACCAGACCTTCATAGCGTTCTCAACATCCCCGGGTGACTCTGCCAAAGATGGAATGAAAGGGACAAATAGTCCATTTGCAAAATCCTTACTCTCGCATATTCATGAAGAGAACCTTGAAATTGAGTTCCTATTCAAGAAAGTCAGAAACGATATCAAGCAAGCCGGATATTCTCAATATCCATGGGAGCATACATGTCTCCTTGATTCCTTTTGTTTCAACTACGGACAGTTGAGCCCATATTATGGACGCCGCTACGATAAGGAAGCCTTCAAACGTTCCGAATATACTCCGGCTCCGGATTCGATTGAATCTGAGATTATCAATAAGCTGGATTCCGGCGACTCCATAGAGCAAGGGAAAGCTTTCGGAATGCTGATTAGGAATCACAGGAATTTGACTTGCACTCAGAAGTTTCATTTAGGGAGAGTGGTCTATAAACGCGCTGCTGATGGAAGTTCTCAATGCAAACAGTTCCTGAGCAAAGTCTCCAATCTCGAGCTCATGAAAACAGGAGATGAAAACCATCTGCTGAGAGGAGTCTATTACGAGATTTACTTTAATGAGAATGACGAGCTGAGAGACCGACCATATGGTGACACCGAAATGCTCACCGACATAGAAAGCATGAGATCCAGAATTCAGGATAAGGATTCCGAGAATTTTGTCATGGAATTCCTTCCAAAGGATGACTCAACTCCCCTATATTTACTTGGAAAGACTGAACTACATAAATTTCATCTCATCCTCCGGCATTCTGACCTTATGGATTCTGATTGGAAAAACATACTGCAGGCGGAAGACATCAGACTATCAAACAAGAGCATCCTTCCTGCTCTCAGAGACAAACATGACAACCTGTTGATTGACTGGACAACCCTCAGATCAAACTTGTCAGACCTTTATGGGCTTCCTCTTCAAAAAATCAGGATAAATTCCAACATAGCAAAAGATGGAGCATGGCATACCATATCAATTGCCGACGAATTACCTGATTTCCACGAACTGCTGTTTGAAGTTTGTCGCGAAAGTACTCCAGATGAAGTAGACACATTATCTTCTCTGTCATATATCGACGAAATTGAAGACTATACTGTATCTGAAATCTATCAGGAAGAAGATTACTTCACAGTAAAAGGCAACCTCAATGCATCCATACATCTCGAATATGATGGCGAAGATGCCGGAAACATCTCTTTCCCCGGCACCTACACATTATATCTGATAAAAGACGTCCCCAATCACCTGTCATTACAGCTCAGAGAAAGCCGAATACACATTGACACAGAAAAATTCTACCGATAGACAGTATAAATGATAGACTTGTACAATCAAATACTAAAATCAGTCCGAACGATTCTCGTCTTTTCTCCAGTCATACGATTTTCGACAAAAAATCTGCTATCTCACCCAATTGGCAGTTACAAACATCAGGATAAACTGACATGACAAAGGAGGAGTTTGAGGAAGGGCACGCACGTCTTCTCAAGATGATAAGAGATGGAGCCCGTCTTTGTGCGGAACGAGAGTCCGAACTTCATCAGGAGTTGAAAAACGGCACGATAACGCATGCCGAATGGGAAGAGGGAATAAAGGAATCCCGAAGACTCTTTTCATTGTTCGAAAGCCAGCTCGACCGTTACACCGCCTCTTTGAAAAAGATGA
>JAGAJP010000020.1 GCA_017626045.1 Muribaculaceae bacterium
AGCGGATTTTTTCACGTGAAGAGGGAGCGATGCGGGCATCGTGACCGATGAGCGGGGAAAAATACGCCGGCAAGATGGCGGAAGATTGATAAAGAAAATGATGGGTTTAACACTTCAATGTAATTTTTATCATTTGTAAATTAGTTTAAACAACTTCAATGTAAACATATAGTTTTTTTTGAAAAAAATCACTAACTTTGCACTGCCTTAGAAGGAGACGCCGGGTATTGCTGCAGCCCTCGAACAGGTAGATTCAATACTATGTCTTGGATTATTCTGATTTTCGCCGGGCTTATGGAGGTAGCATTTACCTTCTGCCTTGGCAAGACCAAAACCGCCGCCGGACAGGAATTGGCGTTATGGTGGATTGGTTTCTTGTGTGCGTTGTCACTTAGTATGTTTTTAATGGCTAAAGCCGCCGAAAGACTTCCTATCGGCACGGTCTATCCCGTCTGGACTGGTATCGGTGCCGTGGGTGCCGTGTTGGTGGGCATCCTGTTTTTTAATGAACATGCAACTTTCTGGAGAATCTTTTTTATTACCACCCTGATTCTCTCAATCATCGGACTAAAGGTAATGGGATGATATGAAATGAAAAAGGCCGCTTGCGGAGTTAATGCAGGCGGCCTTATCTGTCGTTGTCCTTATCAGTTGGTGCTGTTCAATACGGTGTGGCGGTGGAGTTTCATGGATGGATCACACTTCGGTTCGGGCAATGTCTTTAACTTAACCGGGTGCGAGGAATTCGAATTCCTCGCACCCGGTAAGCCTTGACGAGCCCCGCCAATTCAACTTTTTTAAGTTTGTGAGATTGCTCGGCTCGAGTGTCATAAAATACACAGCGACAACTGTTTGATAATTAGGGCGTACGAGCCGAATATCCTTGCGAGGTTATTGGTAGTGCTTAGGTGGATGACGATGCAGAATAAAGTAAATTAAGGAATAAAAAAAGACGGCTCGCGGGAGCCGTCTTTTATGTAGGTGTCGGAGATTATGTGATGTTATTCTGCGGTGGAGGCTATCATCTCAATTTCAACGAGAGCCTGCTTGGGAAGTTCCTTCACGGCGAAGGCGCAGCGCGCGGGGTAGGGGGCGCTGAAATATTCGGCGTAAACCTCGTTCATCGCGCCGAAGAGGCTCATGTCGGCGAGGAAGACTGTGGTCTTCACTACGTCGTTGAGGCTCGAGCCTGCAGCCTCGAGAATAGCCTTTGCGTTTTCAAGGCTCTGGCGCGTCTGGCACTTGATGCATTCGCCCATGGTGCCGTCGGCCGGATTGATGGGAAGCTGTCCCGATACGAATATGAGGTTGCCTGCCTTTACTGCCTGGCTGTAGGGGCCGATGGCTCCCGGTGCTTTTGGTGTGTCGATCTTGGTTTTCATTTTATTTCTTTTTATTTTTTAGTGTCTTTCTTTCTGCGGGGGATTCCTACGTTTTCGGCGTCAAACACCCTGGTTGCCGAGCGGTCGAAGAGTTGCCAGTGGGCGAGTTGACCGGCGGGTATGAGGTCTGTGCGGTGGGATGGAATCACGGTGAAGTTGCTTCCCTTTCCGGTCGGCTTGGCGCTGAAGAAGGTGTCGTAGTCAGCCCACATCACGCGAGCCTTTCCGAGACTGTCGCGCTCCACCCTCACGCGCATATATGCTCCGCCCCGTGTGTCGCCGGTCTTCATGTTTGAGATGAAGTTGCCGAGTGAATACACCACCGGCACGTCCTGTCCGCGTCGTTCATCGCGCATCATCTTCATAGGCTGTATCACGTGGGGATGGCTTCCGATCACCATGTCGGCACCGTTGTCGATCAGAAAGCGGGCGAGATCTCGCTGTATCGCGTTTTCCCTCAATACATATTCTATCCCCCAGTGCATGGTCACTACAAGAATCTCGGCTCCCGCCTCTCTCGTGAGGCGCATTTCATCCGCTATGCGGTCTTTTTCGATAAGCGCAACTTCCATGCCGTCTTTGGCGGGTATACCGTTGGTGCCGTAGGTATAGTTGAGAAATCCGAACTTTATGCCGTTGATGTCCTTGATGAAAGGCACCTTCTTCCTTCGGTCTGCTGCGTCATGGAATGTGCCTGTGTGGTCGATGCCGAGCGAGTCGAGCGCCCATAGCGTGCGCCGCGCAGCCTTCATCCCCGAGTCAAGACAATGGTTGTTGGCGGTCAGCATCATATCGAAGCCCGCGTCGGCAAGTGCCTGCGCATAACTGTCGGGCGCGCTGAAGCAGGGATAGCCGCTGTAGCGCGGTCCGCCGCCAAGAGGCACCTCCAGATTCACCACTGCGTAGTCAGCCTCCGTTATCTCCGGTGCTATCCAGCGGAAACACTCCGAATAGTCGTATCTCTTCCCGTCGCCCTCCATCAATGCCTGGTCGAGCTGTGCCTGATGCTGCATGGCATCGCCTGCGAAGAGGAGGGTGGCGCCGTTTTCACGTGGTTGGTTCCCGATGTGGCATGTAGCAGAGGCCTCTCCGGTGATAAACCGTAGCAGACTGAATACAAGGAGCAGAGATAGGGAGTTCATGATTACTGCATCTGTTGGGTGGAATAGGTGAATACGGTCTGCGCCTTGTCCATAAGAAGACGGCACATCGAGGGCTTCGCGATATAGGGCGTGCACTTCGTCACTGTGTAGGAAGTGCTGCTGCTGCTTCCGTAGCCGTAGTAGTAATAATTGTTGTTGTTCGAATTGCTTTCGATCGTCAGGTTCGCCGGGATGAGCGTGAAGTCAAGGTCTTCTTCTGTATATCCGTTTTCTATAAGGTCCAGGATATAGTTGCGCATCGAGGAGAACGAATAGCGTTTTGTCGACTCGCTGTAGACGGCATAGAATGAGTCCTTGCTGTCGGGCAGAGGATTCGTGTCGAGAAACTCCTGAAGCTTGGAGGTCTTCACCATCAGCATATAGGGCGGTGGCGTCAGACCATAGTCGTTCTTTATCTCCTCCACCGGGATAGAGAATGTCAGACCGCTGACTATCGCGAGTCTTGAATTCGAGTTGCGGTAGATGTCGATAAGTTCCTTGGCGGGGAAGCGCATCCTCACGCGGTAGCCGCCGGGCGTCGTGATAATAGGCTCGTTTGCCGCCGCCATCTCCTGCAGGGATGCCGAGGGCTGATAGCTGATGTTGTTGCTGCTCAGCACTATCGGTGAAGACTCGAAAACGCCTACAGCACTGCTCTTGGTCTGCTCTTCCTGCTTGGTGGTCTCGTTGCCGTCTTCGTCTTTTTCCGTAACGTTGACAAGAGTCTTGTAGCTATAGAACAGGAGTACGTTGGTGGCAGCCACGTTCGCCACGCATCCGCGGCCAAACGACGGCTCCACATATATGCCGTGGAAATATTCCTCGAAGCTCTCGGGCCATGCGAACACCGACGGATTCGTGCGGTATGCGGTCACTACATCGCGAGCCATCTCGCGCGTCATCGGTATGTCGATGTTGATGTAGCTGAGCTTCGTATATATGGAGTCGCTCATGCCGAGCGCCGAGAGCGTGTAGCTCTTGCTGCCGAGAATCGACTCGCTTGAATAGTATGTCGTAGGGTCAAACCGGCTGTCGATGTCCTTGGGCAGTGATTTGGTGAGACGGTATACGCGCAGCTGCTGCGGCGCCAGTGAGTCGCCGGTGAGTTGTCCGCGGGGTACGCTCAGCACCAGTTTCATCGAGTCTATCTGCTCCAGCGGGATGGTGTCGGGGATGGCAAGCGAGGTGGTGCTCATGAGCTGGCTCACAAACGAGCAGCGCAGGTCGCCGTATTCCGGTACGCTGATGCGCCCGATGAGGTTGGTGGTGCTCCGGGAGTCTATCTCGTCGCGGTATTCTGTCTGATACTCAATCTTCGGGCAGGTCACGAGCGCTGAGTCGTTGCCTCGGTAGATATATTGCTTGGTGCCGTCCCATACCAGGGAGTCAAGGGCTATCTGCACCTCGCCGGTGGCAAGGCTTCCTCCGGTCTTGGGCACTTCGTTTTCACACGATGTAGCGCACAACGCCAGCAATGCGGCCATGCCGGGAAGTATCTTTTTTGCAGCGTGGAATGGTGTCATTTGGCTGAAAGTTTGTCGTAAAAGTCTATATAGGCCTCGAGGGTCTCCGCCTCTTCCTTCGTCATGTAGGGGATGCCCCGCTCCTTCACCGCCTCGAGTAGCGCCGGAGCCGGCTCGTCGGTCATGAATATAACTCCGTTGGAGTTGTCGATAGCCATGCGGTGCAGCAACTCGGTGTTCAGCTCCATGCCTTCATATCGGGCGAGGAACTCTTCCCTTACTCCTTCCTCCTTCAGGCGGCGGAAGAATCCCGGGTCGATCGGCGCCGTAATTTCGCCGGGAAGCACGGTGTATACCACTTTCGATTCCTCAAACGGTACGGTGTCGGCGAGCTGACGCAGATATACCGGGGTCATCGACGACATCCATCCCTGCGAGTGAATCACTGCCGGGTCCCACTGAAGTTTCTTGGCGGTCTCTATCGTTGCGCGGGTGAAGAAGATGATTCGCTCGTCGTTGTCGGGACGGTTGCTTCCCACTGCGTCTTCGTCGCTCTCAAGCTTCTGGAAGTAGTCATCATTGTCGATGAAATAGACCTGTGTCCGCGTGGGGTGCAGACTGGCGACCTTGAGCAGAAGCGGATGGTCGTTGTCGTCTATGATTATGTTGAGCCCGCTCAGGCGAATCACTTCATGCAGCTGGTTGCGGCGCTCGTTGATAGTGCCCCATCGCGGGGTGAAGGTCCTTACCTCATATCCTCGCTTGTGTATACCGGTGGCTACTTCTTTTCCTAATGTCGATATTTCTTCAGGCGGAAGATAGGGTGCCACTTCCTGCGCCACAAATAAAAATTTTTTCTTGGCCATATTATAAATGAAAAAAGGCAGGTTCACAATGCCTGACTGCAAAATTACAAAAAAAAATCGAATTTCGGGGTCTCGACGCCCCTCTTTTTGCCTACTGAGACACGTCGCGGAGCCATTTTTCTCTTTTTTTAACAACTCAAGTGGTTTTTTGTCTTTTTTGCTTGGTCTGTTTGTCACTTATTTATTAACTTTGCAAGTTGAAACGGGCATGGGGCTTTCCGAAGAGGACTGATACTGTTGCATCCTCCTTCCGGAACGCCATCGGTTTGTGCCCTAAATTTTGATAGAGCAATGCAGATAATACGTACTGTCAGCGACCTCGTGACTCTCGTGTCGAGGTCGCTCGACAATGGAAAGAGCATCGGGCTCGTGCCCACCATGGGCGCGCTTCATGAAGGCCACCTGTCTCTTGTCGACAGAGCGGTGAAAGAAAATGACGTGACAATCGTCAGTGTGTTTGTGAACCCTACCCAGTTCAACAATCCCACTGACCTCGCCACCTATCCCCGTAAGGAGGAAGACGATTTCCGGCTTCTTGCCGCCGCCGGCGCTTCGGCGGTGTTCGCCCCCTCGGTTGAGGAGATGTATCCGGAGGGAACCGCCTCCGACCATGTCTTTGACCTCGGAACTGCCGCCGAGGTGATGGAAGGTAAATTCCGTCCCGGGCATTTCCAGGGCGTAGCGCAGGTAGTGAGCCGTCTGTTCCGCCTCTGCCGCCCCACAAGGGCTTATTTCGGCGAAAAGGATTTCCAGCAGATTGCCGTGATCAGAAACATGGTGGCCTCCGAGAAAATCGACGTGCAGATTGTTGCGGTGCCTATCCGCAGGGCCGACGACGGTCTCGCCCTCTCTTCGCGCAACGCGCTCCTCACCCCCGAGCAGCGTAAGGTGGCTCCCGAAATCCATGCGGCACTCGCATACAGCGTGGACTATGCGCGCGAGCATTCGGTACGCGCTACCCACGACACTGTGGTAGAGCGTATCAACGCAATCCCGCACATGGAGGTGGAATATTTCGAAATCGTCGACGGCAGAACCCTCCTTCCGGTGGAGGAATGGTCCGAATCGCCCGACATCGTCGGCTGCATAACTGTTTATTGCGGCAAAGTCAGGCTTATCGACAACATTAGATATAGACCCCATCTCACAAAAAAATGTTAACGCAGGGGTCGCAGATTTCGGTCAGGTTCGGCCTTGCAGGTGAAGGAGCATAGCGGGCTATGTGACTGAACCAAAAGGTCGAAGATGACCGGAAGCTGCGAGACAGAAAGTTTTGACGATTAATCATGACAATTTAAACATATTAACAATAAATGCCATTCACAAATAAATATGAACCGGTCCGGCCGCTTTTTGCGCATTTCAGCCAAGTCTCGTCGGTCACGATGCCCGCATCGTTCCTTCCTCAACTTGCTGAACTGCATCAAAAACCGTCCGCCCCTGCATTAACATTTTTTGTGAGATGGGGTCTAAATAGACATAATTCAGTTTCTGAGAAATGCAAATTGAAATGCTCGCCTCGAAGATACATCGTGTGCATGTCACAGAGGCAAATCTAAACTATATCGGTAGCATTACTGTTGACTCGGCACTCCTTGACGCCGCCGGCATCCTGCCGGGACAGAAAGTGTCGGTAGTCAACAACAACAACGGCGAACGACTCGAGACTTATGTGATTGCCGGAAAAGAGAATTCCGGTGTCGTGTGTCTCAACGGCGCCGCCGCCCGCAAGGCTCAGGTCGGAGATATCATTATCATCATCGCGTATGCATCAATGACTCCCGAGGAGGCAAAGACGTTCTCTCCGAAAGTCGTTTTCCCCGACACTGCGACAAATCTGCTTAAATAACTTCAATTATAGAAGAGGGTAATACCCCATAATTTCATAGACATCACGACAAATATGTTTGACAATCTTTCAGAAAGACTCGAGCGGTCGTTTAAAATCCTTAAGGGTGAAGGCCGAATCACCGAGATAAATATTGCCGAAACCATGAAAGACGTGCGCCGGGCGCTTCTCGACGCAGACGTCAGCTTCAAGGTGGCAAAGAATTTCACCGATACGGTCAAGAAAAAGGCTCTGGGACAGAATGTGATCAACGCTCTGAAGCCGAAGGAACTTATGGTGAAGATAGTTCACGACGAACTTACTTCACTCATGGGCGGCGAGGAATCACCGATCTCGCTTACCGGCAAACCTGCCGTGATTCTGATGTCGGGTCTCCAGGGATCCGGAAAGACCACCTTCTCCGGAAAACTTGCCCTCCGGCTTAAGAAAAAGGGGCGCAGACCTCTTCTTGTGGCCGGCGACGTGTATCGTCCCGCCGCTATCGAGCAGCTGAAGGTGCTCGCGCAGCAGATCGACGTGCCGGTATACTCCGAGGAGGGCAACAAGAATCCCGTTGCCATTGCCGAGAATGCCGTGAGATATGCACGTGACAATAAGCTTGATCTTGTCATCGTCGACACCGCCGGTCGTCTGTCGGTCGACACCGAGATGATGGACGAGATCGAGTCTCTCAAGAAGGCGCTTAACCCAGACGAGACCCTCTTTGTGGTCGACTCCATGACCGGTCAGGATGCCGTCAACACTGCCAAGGCTTTCAACGACCGTCTCGACTTCAGCGGCGTAATCCTCACAAAGCTCGACGGCGACACTCGTGGCGGTGCCGCTCTATCCATCAGGGCTGTCGTTGACAAACCGATAAAGTTTGTCGGTATCGGCGAGAAGATGGAGGATGTCCAGGAGTTCAACCCCGAGGGTATGGCAAACCGTATTCTCGGAATGGGCGACATTGTGGAGCTCGCAAAGCGTGCCCAGGAAATCTACGACCAGAAGGAGGCGGAGCTCCTTCAGGAGAAAATTCGCAAGAATAAGTTCGATTTCGACGACTTCCTCAAGCAGATTCAGCAGATCAAGAAGATGGGAAACATCAAGGATCTCGCATCTATGATTCCCGGAGTAGGTAAGGCTATCAAGGATATCGACATCGACAATGACGCCTTCAAGGGCATCGAGGCAATCATCTGCTCAATGACTCCCGCCGAGCGCAAGAACCCTGAGATCATCAACGCCTCACGTCGCCAGCGCATCGCAAAGGGCAGCGGCACCTCGCTTCAGGATGTCAACCGCCTGCTCAAGCAGTTTGAAGATACCCGCAAGATGATGAGAATGGCCACCGGAGGCATGAAGAATCCGATGGCCATGATGAGGCAGCTTCGCCAGAAGGCAGGCGGAAGAAGATAGTATTAGAACACGTAGCCGAAGCCTACGTTCAGATAGATGGGATACATGTTGAAGGTCACCGTCTTAAACGATGACTTGAAGATGTCGTTGAGTCCCCATTCAAGATTGGCGTTGACCTGCAGCCGCTTCAGTGCCCGTACGGAGCAGCCTAACTGCAGTCCCCACTGGAAGTGGCGCAGTTCTTCGCCGAAATCGTAGGTGGCGCGGGCGTCGCCTTCGAAACTTATCTTGTTGCCTGTAGGGTCTCCTTCCCGCAGGTATCCATCAGATACATATCCGTCGAAATTGTTGCTGAAGGCGTATGAGAAATATGGCCCGAAGTTCATTCTGAACCTGCGCGAGAACTGATGGACTGCGGTCAGGGGAAAAGTGAGCTGTTGCGACACGTATTTGGTGCGCACGTTGCCCGTCCACTTGCCCGACACTTTCTTGCCGTCCTGGATTATCTCCATGCCGTAGTTCTTCACTGTGGCGCCGGTCTCCATGCCCTTGGTCTCAAGTCGCATTCCGACCGCCACTCCCCATTTCTTGTCGGGAAGTATCCATTTGGTGACCGTGGTTCCTATCTGAAGGTTCAGATGGGGGCTGAAACTGTTGATTTTCCTTATCTCCGCCGGAAGGGGAAGCGGTGAGGCTCCTCCGAAATTGACTCCCGCGTTGACCTCGTATTCAAGGCCGCGGCGTATGGAACTGATGATGCCTTCCGGCTGGTCGTTTTGCGCGCGGCATGGTGCGATTGCCCCCAATATCGCCAGCGCGAAAAATATCTGTCTGAATATCTTCATTTTTTTATTGCTGTTGAATCTCAATGGCATGTTATCTCTATTTCGTCTACGAGCAGACGGCTTCCGACTGCGCCTGAGAAGTAGTCGCCCTCGATGCTCGACGACATCACCACGGTGATGCTGTAGTGGCCGGCGGCAAGTTTGTTCTTGTCTACTGCCTTTCCGGGGCGGAATACGAACGGGAGGTTGAACGACTCCCATCCCTGAGTCTCCTTTCGCTGCTCGGGCGAGAACTGCGCCACCGCCACAATGTTGGGATTGTCTTCGGCAAGAACGTTCGTTCCGTCGAGCCATTCCATTCCGTCGGTGATTTCGAAGAATACGGCGTAGAGGTTGCACTCGTCGGTCATTTCCGGCTGTGGCTCAAGTTTTCCGCTTTCGTTCATCTTCTCGTAGGTCTCGCCGGGTGTGTAGCGGTAATGGCCGCTGATGGAGCTCGGAACGCTGTAGAACGGTGTCCCGAACTGTGTGGCCTCCAGAGGATGAGCAACCGCTATCGACACGTTGAATTTGCCGATGAAGAGGTTGCCGGCGGCAAGAGGCTTCTTGACCATCGCGCCCCAGGGGCCGGTGCTTCTCGTCACCATCTCCACGCATTTTCCCTTGAATCCGTCTTCTGTGCGGAAAGTGGGGTAGGAGTCGGGGCCGGCGGTGCCGTTGGTCATAGCGAAGCCGGAGTTGCCGCTTGCCCAGAACATTGTGTCGGTCTGCTGGGTCTGGGCGTTGACGGTGACATCGTAGAATTCATCATAGCTTCCACCTTGGCTCGTGCGGATGACCTTCACCTTTTCAAAAGAATATGAAAGGCTTATCTCGGTGTTGCGTTGCACTTCCACTGTATAGTTCTTCTTCCATTCTCCGTCTTGCGAGGTCACGGTGTAGGTCTGTGGCCGCGTGAAGTCGCGGCGCGTGCCGCTTGCCGGCTCTATGCTCGCGCCCGGAGTCAGTTCGAACTGAGGCGCGAGACTGGTGATGTCCACATTGTTTTTCACTATCAGCGTTATTCGGTTGTTGCCGATGATGGGCGACCTGTTTAGTTCGTCATCCGGGAGGGTGACGCCTATGATGTCGCACTCTGCGTTGAGCGGTTCCTCCCTTATGCAGGAGCCGAGTAAGGTCGCGGCTATGGCAAGGAGGGAAAACACGCGCGTTGTTTTTTTTATATTCTTCATCATTCAAATTATTAGGAAGCTCACAAGTCGTTTCTATTTGGACCGCTTGCACGGGAAGCTTCTCTATTAAAAACAACTTTTGTTCAAAAAGTGTTATTAATATTTAAACATTTCTTTTCCGGCTGGCTTCAATTGCTGTATTTATGGTCAAAAAGGGACTTTTATTTTGTTATATGAGTTAAAAAGAATAATTTTGTGGTCTAAATAAGCATAATTTAATAATCTAAATAATTTTCTTATGAAAAAGACCTACAAGATTGTTGCCTGTATGTCGGTTGCCGCGGCTTGTATGCCGTCGGCAAACGCTCAGCAGCTGGAGAACCCCGGTTTTGAGGGTGAGTGGGGCGCGTGTGTGCCCTGGACTTTTTATATCACTGATGATGAAGCGGTATACGGCAAGGAAAGTGCCGTAGAGGTGGGAACTCAGCCTGCCGGATGGTGCATATCAAATGTCACAGGCATGGCTTCGTATTATGAAGGAGAGGCAACCGGCCTTGGCTCCACCGTAGTCGGTGAGAAGGTTGAGGGTTTCGAAAGCGAGGCGGGTGTGAAACTGACCAATACCGCCAACCCTTTTATGGCGTCGCAGATAGTGCCGGCATATATCACGCTCGGCACAAGCTGGTCTACCGCCAATCCCACATTCAGTCTTACCGGCATCGAGATTAAAAACGCCGATGGCGGATCTTTCGGCGGTATCCAGTATACCGGTCGTCCCGAAGGTATCGAGTTCATGTATAGAAACCGTACCGAGGATGCAGTCAAGTCTACCGTAGTGGCTTATCTTTGGAAAGGACACTGGACCCAGAAGGATGTGCCCGCTGTGGTGTATATGACAGGCGAACCTGTGGTCAAGGATATGACCGACCGCGACCGCTGCGTGCTCGGCATGGACATGACAGGTCTTCAGGGCGGTGAGGTTTCCAAGACCGACGACGCCGAACTGATCGCTGTTCTCACCGGCGAGATCACCGAGGTGTCTGCCGACTGGAAGAAATTCTCCGGCAAGTTCGAGTATAAGTCTGACGCTACTCCCGAGATGCTGAACATCATAATATCTGCCGGTGACTATTTCGCTCCCGCATCCGATGTAAAGGAGGGTAACACTCTTACTGTCGATGATGTGAAGCTCCTGTACGCACAGGGTGCCGCTGAGACTTTCCCCGGTTATCTGAACGTGTCGATGGGCGGCGAGAACATTACTGTCGACCAGCCCTCTTCTCTTGAAATAACTTCAACAGGTGAAGGTCTCTGCACCATTCTTCTTCCCAATCTCGTGCTTGAGATGGGTGGTAGCCCGCTTGCGCTCGGCGACATTAAAGTGGAAAACGTCAAGGTGACAGAAGAAGGTGGCGTCGTTAACTATGAGGGTTCCGTGAAAGACATGCAGCTGCTCGGCG
Organism: Muribaculaceae bacterium; assembly: GCA_017626045.1. Lineage (GTDB taxonomy): Bacteria > Bacteroidota > Bacteroidia > Bacteroidales > Muribaculaceae > Lepagella. Next base: position 11,458 of record JAGAJP010000020.1, read on the forward strand.
GCATGATCGTGGCGGACGTCAATCTCAAGGGCACAAATGAGAACGGCAAACTCAAGATGAATATCGACGTGATGTGGGGCGAGACTCCGGTATATGTGACATTTACGTCATCGCCTTCCGCAGTGTCGGCTCTCGAAGTTGAGGCCGCTGAGGCTGCTTACTACACTCTTCAGGGTGTGCGTGTCGATGCCGACCGTCTTGCGCCCGGTATTTATGTGAAGCGTCAGGGCAACAAGGCTGTACGCGTTCTCGTGAAGTAATCTTTACTGACTCTATAATCAAAGAAGCCGCGGTTCCCGTTGTGGGAGCCGCGGCATTTTGTATTGAGTCTGTCTGTGATTTCTTGGGGGGTGGCGTCACTTCTTCACCTCATAGCCCTGGTCTTTGAGATACTGCAGGATGCGGTAGGTGGTGGCGTGGTCGTAGTATTCCAGGATGTGGGCGCACCAGTCGTTGGCGGTGGTGCCGCCGGAGCGCGTGCGGTTGTATTCGGTCACAATCGCGTCATAGTCGGCAAGTTCCGCTGTCATCTCGTCGGTATCCTGACGGTAATGGTTGCTCATGAATACGAGCCCCGCCGGCTGTTTGGGCTTCAGGTCGGGGTGCTCGCGGGGTATGCCGAGCGCAAGACCGCAGACCACAAACACTCCCTTGGGAAGCTTGAGCATTTCTGCCACAGCCTTCGGGTCGACAGTGCGCAGGTAGCCCACGCAGTTGCAGCCGAGGCCGCATGACTCCGCTGCCACAACAGCGCTCATCATGGCGAGCGAGGCATCGATGATTCCGATTGTCACGCCGTCCATGGTGTCGGTGATAGCCGGCATTTCCAGTCTTTTCTTACGGGCAAGAAGGGAAATCTTGTTGTAGTCGGAGCAGAAGATAAGAAGCCTGTTGCAGGTCTTGAGCTGTTTTTGCCCGGTCAGCTCATAGAGTTTCTCTTTCAGCGACTGGTCGTCGATGTCTATCACGGAGAATTGCTGGCCGTTGTAGCTCGTGGGAGTGTTTCTCACCGCGTCGCGGATGAATTCCATGGTCTCTGCGGGTATCGTCTCGCGCTCATATCGGCGTATCGACACCCGGTCGAGAAGTGTTTGTCTTACGTCTTTCATAATTTTTGTTTGCTTTCCGAGCGCTTCATGAAGGCGCTCCAGGATGGGTTATATATGCTATATAAAATAAGGAAGCTGATTGCAGTCTGCCCTCAGCCTCCTTTATAATGTCCACATCAAAGTATTGTGATGAAACTCCGACTGACAGGATTTGAGGTCTGCCGGCACTTTGTAATCCGCCTGCGCCACCGGAGTGGCAACACCTTGCGGTGTGGGGCCCGCCATTGCATCCGACAGGTTGTCTCGGTATTTCATTTTAATTTGATGAGTTTCCCAATTTGCTTTGATGTGGTTTGGGTTTTGTCTCTCTCGGTAGGGAACCTCTGTTCCTCCTTTGTTTTTATAACGCAAAGATAACTCATAAGGTTGAATTATCCAAATATTATTGTAAAAAAATATTCGAGTTTCTACTCTTTTTTTTCGACCATGTCGTATATCTCTTTCGCTGTCAGGGGGCTGCTGTCTCCGGCGAAATGTATGCGGTTCATGTCGCAGGGCTTGAGAGTCACGCCGCTTTTCAGGTCAGGTGTCGGGATTGTTTTCATTTCTCGGAATTTTTATGAGGATTCTTACAGCAAGGTTGAGCGCGAGCACCGCCGCCACATACACCGCCATCAAGACGAAGAGGTCTCCATGCAGCGGAAATCCCTCGCGTAGCCAGCCGCCGCCGAGATAGCAGAAGAAGAGCAGCCAGAGCGTCGCCTGGACACCTACGCACATAGTGCACCAGTGGTGAGCCCTGAATTTCTGATACCAGATGCTCCACGCCGTATATGGAAGGCAACACACGTTGCACACCGCAAGCTCCGGCCACATATTCGGAAACAGCAGAAGGGTGGCGAGCGACACGCCGAAATATCCGAATCCGACCTCGCTCCAGGAGAAGACTCCGAACAGTTTCGAATGCCTGTCTTCCATTATCCTGTCGCAGCCTCCCTCCTCCAGTATGCGGCATACCGGGTCAGACGCGGCGTTCTTGATATGCAGCGATTTCTGCATCAGCATATATGAGAGATACAGTCCGAAGCAGTCGAGTGCCGCTATCAATACCGTCGATGGATGGGCATATACATCTCTGGTGATGAAGAAATAGGCGGCGACCACTATTGCCGCGGCCGCGAGGGCATAGTCCGAGAGTCTCGTCACTGTCTCCGCAAGCCGATGGGAGCCATAGTCCGGCTCTTTTGATTTCGCGTCGGGATGTGCAAGCAGCGTTATGCCGTTCCATGCCTTTTCGAAGTCTTCCGTGTCTACAGTCTGCATCTCTCCGTAGGTGTCGTATGTCACAGTCCCGGAGTCCCTGTCGATGTCGGTGACGATAACGAACGTGCCGGGAAGCGTCTGGGCAAGAAACGGAGGCGTTATCTTCACAAGCTCCGATTTGTCCCCGACCTTGATTCCCTCGTTCTTCACGCCATATTCCGTCAGGAGATGCGACAGCCCATACAGCGACTTGAATGTCATTGTATGGAACTGAGTGTCGGAATACGATGCCGTGTGGGGCACGTCGAGTTCCTTCAGAAATCGTGTGAATATAGTTGGTGCCGACATGCGTACAGGCTTGTTTACAGGTAAGACTGAACTTTGGAGAGCAGAAGGTTGCCGTCCATCTCTCCGCTGTGGCGCCACGCCACTTCTCCATCCTTGAATATCAGGAACGTGGGGGTAGCCTCAACCTCGAAATCATCCGCGAGCTGACGCTCCTTGTCTATGTCTACCTGCACCACCGGAGCCTGCCCTTCGAGCAGTTCCCTTATCTGGTCCATCACAGGCGCCATCTGCCGGCAGTGGGGACACCAGGTGGCGTAAAACTCCATCAATACCACCGGCGCTTTCATTACTTCCTCGTATGTCATAATATTTAAGATTAGGTTTATGAAAAGAAATTGAGCCGGGACGCATGGCGTTCCGACTCAATTTCAACAATCTTGATGCGATATAGGTTCAAACCGCCTATATCTCGTTTCTTTAAATTTCGTGACCGCTGGTTATTTCACTGCAATCTTGACAACCTTTCCGCCGGCGCGTACCACGTATACGCCATTGAGACCTTCGTTTGCCACGCGGGCGCCGTCAAGTGTCCATACTTCTACGGGTGTGCCGTTGGATGCTGCCACGCGGCCGTTGCCGACAATAAGAGTGATGCCCTCGTCGGCAATTCCGTCAACGGAACCTCCCTCGGCGGGATACACAAGATTAACGTCAAATTCAAGAGCCTGCTCGCCGGAGTCTGCCTCTGCCTCGACTTTGAAATGTCCCTTGCATTCCAATGATTCAGGGATATTCGTCAGATCGAGATGCTGATAATCGTAGGTAATCTTATATGCCTTTGAGGCATCGAGATCTCCCTCGTCGGTCCAGCTCTGTCCTGCCGAAAGGGTCTGGCACATCATGGTGTTGGTGGAGGCTCCCGAAACGCCGCAATAACTGAATGGGGTCTCTCCGGCGTTGGTGATGGTAAGCCAATAGCTTGCGCCCTCTTTCGATTCGATAGTGAAGTCAGGTTTAAGTTCCCAGTTCAAGACTATCCCTTCGAATTCCACGACCTCGAGTTTGTTGGAGATTACGACATCTCCGTTTTTAACTTCTGTGCCGTCGACCTTGATGGAGAGGAAATCGGCTGCGCTGGCGCCTGCCGATGCCAGAGCGGCGATTGAAAGCAATGTAAAGATTTTTTTCATAAAAGTTATATTAAGTGTTGATTGATTCTTATGAATTTTAAACAGTTTATAGGTTTTTGTCATATCCGACATCTGTCCGATTGACTCCTAAGAGGAAACCATTCCTATTATATAACGCTGCAGACTGAAGTTTTTTTATGGAGCCCCGGAAGGTTTATGCCTCCCGGGGCTCTATCTGTCATTGATACAGTCTTTTTCAGAATACAAGTTTCTTCACCACAGCCTTGCCGTCTTTCACCACGCGCACTATCGCCACGCCCTTGAGCCCGGTGTTGATCTCGGTGCTCTCGCAGGCATCGGCGGTTGCGATGCAGGTGCCGTCGATGCTGAGTATGTCGGCGTGGAACGCTCCCGGGCAGTCGATTCTGACTGAGCCGTTTGCGACGCAGATCCTCACGTCGGAGTTCAGTTCGATACCTTCAACCGCACCGGATTTCTTGGAACTTATGCAGTTTACAATCCTTCCGGTGTTCGCGTTGACGATTGCCATCACCACGCTGATGTTGTCGGTTCTCTTCACTGAGCCGGGTACTGCCATCTCTACCTGCACGGGATAGGTTTCGCCAGCCTTGATGGTGGCGGGAAGATAGCCCGGAACGCCGTTGAAGCGGTTGTCGTCGGAGAGGCCGCGGAAAACGTTGGTGAACACGAACGGCGTGTAATTGCCGCTGTATGGGCCGCCGATTGCCCAGTCCTTCATGTCGCCGGCATCCTCAGGCTGGTATGACGCAAACACATTGTTCTGGACTCCGTTCAGGTTATCTTCCACCACTGCCGTCAGGATGTTGAGGTTCATGTCGGTGCAGTTGAAGGCATATTTCACGTCTGCATCGATGCTGATCTTGTCGTCGGTGATGTTGACGCTGTTGATTTCGATGTCGGCGTCTGCCTCTTTCGTGAGCTGTTTCGCAACCACGTCATACCATGTGCCTCCCGCCGGATGGATGATCTGCCAGCCGCTGCCCATCGGGCTGTAAACGTCGTCGAGCCTGTCGATGCGGGCTGTCGGAGCACCGTTTGCCCCGAGGAACTGGGCGTAAGGAACTGTCACTGTATTGGCAAACATAGAGCCGCCGGTGTATCCGTGGATGGCTATCGGCACAAACCGGTCGCCGAAGTCGCTTTCGAGCCTCTCGATGGTGACATGGCCGGAAGGGCAGAACTGGCAGTTGGTGCCGGTGTTCTCCTCGAGAAGAACTCTCTTGGTGGTCTTGAAGGCGAGTGCCTTGACGGTGCCGTTGACAGATGTCTTGACGTCGCCGGACTGCACTTCAATCCGGTAGTCGTTCATTTCTCCGGTCACGAGTGGCAGTTCTTTCTTGAAGCTGAATTCAGTGCTCTCGCCAGCCTTGAGGGGAGCCGGGAGGGCAAGACGGTCGATTTCGTTGTCCGAGCCGTCTTTCAGCGTGAGCGTGACGCCGCTGTAGGTCTCGTTGCTGAGATTGTCGACATAGCCGGAGACCTTCACAGACTCGGCGCCATAGACGCTCTCGGGAGTGTCTATGGTGAGTGTCATCGTGAGGGATCTCGACACCCTGACGTCTTCCAGGAAAATCGCCGACTGGTTGGTGTTCTCGTTGAGGAACGCGATATATACGAACTTACCGGAGAATGCCGACAGGTCCACTTCGTTTTCCATCCAGTCGCCGGTCAGAAGAGACTCGCTCTTGCCCGGATCCTGAAGCTTGTCATATACCACCGTGCCTTCGTTGCGTATCTGCGACACACGGCTTGAGTTGAGCTGGTTGATGATGTCGTCGGATGGCCATACGATCACTTTCAGCACGTCTTTCTTGTCCTTGAGATAAGACTGCGAGAGGAACGTGAGCCTGTAGGAGTCGTCGGCGATATAGATCGGGGAGGTCACCATCCAGTCGTCGCTCATGCCGGCGGGACGATACATGGAATGGCTCACAGCCGTCCAGCCTACCTGGTCGTTGCTTTCCTTCACCATGAACCATGGGTATTCCGGAGTGAAGCCCCACGATACCATCTCGTCGACAGGCTCATTGTTGTCGCCGTCGAAATACATCCATTTCTGCATGTTGAAGCCGTTGTCGAAGTTGTCTTCAAACGGTATCGGCTCCACCGAGGGCTTGTAGCCTCCCTTGTATTCGATCACATACTCCTCGTTGGGGTTGGACCCGGAGAGGTCGGCGAAGGTGCCGGCGGATATCACTATCTTGAAGTCCTTGCCGTTGGCGAGTCGCTGCTCGAGCGGCGGATAGATGGTCACTACGTTACCGCTCACTGAGCCTGACATCGGTGTCATGAGCATGTCGGGCTCGCCGTCTTCGCCACACTGCCAGAGGTTCATGCGAGGCTCCTGGTCGGGATTCTCCACCACCGACAGCTCGGTGTCGAAGGTCACAGTCACCGGGTTCGCGCCCATGCTTATAGTCTGGAGAGTGTTGCCGGACTCGGGAGCGACCTTGACCGGAGCAACGGGGCGGTTGGGGCGTCCGATATACGTAAGGCGTATCTCAGTGTTTGTCCTTTCGGTGTCACCGTCTACGCCGATGGCTCCCGCCGGAATCACGACAGTGTATTCCTTGCCTTCCTCAAGCGCGATGTTTCGGAAGGAGATCTCCATTACATTCCTGTTTCCGGGATTGACGTCAAAACGGATGGCATTCCTGATGACATTGCCCTTGTCGTCAAGAACGTTTATTCTGTTGGCGTCGACTGTTGGAGTTACAGGACGGTCGAATGTGACTGTTATATTGGAAAGGCGGGAAAAGCTCGCTCCGTCGGCAGGGAAGATGTATCTGTTCTGAAGCAGGTCGATGCGGCTGCAGATGTCACGGTAGTCTTCCTTCATCCGGAATATGTAGCCGGCCCAGGGGGTCTTGGTGTTGTCCATGGTGATCTGAACCATTCCGTCCCCGGATGTACCCCAGAATGTGCCGCTGAGGGCATGGTCTGTCTTTGCATATTCATTTGCCCAGTCGATTCCGTAGATGTCCTGCAGGATCTGCCGTATGTCATACCAGTATTTCCCGACATGAACATGCCAGTTGCGAAACATTATGTCGGTCTCCGACATTCCGAAAATAATGCCGTTGTCGCTTATTCCGACAATCTGTATGCTGTTTTCCGGGCTGTTGTCTTCCACCGGTATCCTTTCACCGGTCTCCAGATTGTAGATGGTCATGTCTCCGGAGTGAAATCCGAAGTCATCCACCGACGAGCCGTTCACCATCAGCTTGCCGTTGGGAGAGAAGACTCCGCGGTAGGCTCCTTCCGGATATGGCTTTAACTCGCCGGTGTCGAGAGAGTAGAGGCCGCGGTCGGTCGGGACGATACCTCCCGGAAGCACCTGGTCAAACCTTTCGAAGTTGTCCTTGAGCTCAATCATGGAGCCTATGCCTTGATCGTCAAACCTGTATGCAATGGCTTTGAGATTGAAATATTCCTGCCATTCTTCCTTCGGTGCGTTGCTCCATGTCATGCCGACGGCATATTTGCCATCGGGGGTAACGCTGGCGAGGTCTGTCTCAACGTATGAATAGCCTGCCGGAAGCGGCGGAACCGGAAGCACTGTCCATTCACCGGTGGCTTTGCGCCAGATGGCACACTGGTTTTCGAATGCTCCCACCACGTCGCCGGCGTCTGTCACGTCGGAGGCGCAGTTGATGACAGATTCTTGTCCTTCGGGAACAATCGACATCACTTCTCCTGTCAGGCCGTCGATGAGCACCGAGTGTCCCCACAGCGATGGATCGCTGTCTGCCTGGGCATGCCCCACAACCCAGCGCCCGTTGTCTGATATTCCGTAAAACGACCCGTTGTTGCCTTCCACGGATGCCTGCAGAATCTGTGGACTCATGTCGTTTTGAGCATAGGCTGCCGTGACAGTCATCATGGCGGAGCCAAGCAAAATACAGAATGAATGCTTCATTTTTGTAAAGAGTTTGTTAAATTATGATTGTTTTTGTACCCCCGGGGAGCTTCACCTCCCCGGGGGCTGTAGCTGTCTCGTGAAAGTCAGCTGTGAGCTGTTTGGCCGGTTATTTCACCACAACCTTACGGCTTCCTATCAGATAAATGCCTTTTTCGAGTTTCTCGATGTCAGACGAGGTGGCGTCCTTGACCACGAGTCTGCCGTCAAGGGTATAGACATTTCCTGCGTTTCCGTTTTCGAATCGGATCATTCCGACAGCGTTAGGCTCAACAGTCCACTTGAAAGTGGTTTCGGGGTTGGCATGCAGCTTGTCGTCAGTAATGAATGTACCTTGAGGCACTGTCAAAGTATAGGTCCCGGTTTCTGTTATAGCCGGATTGAATACTCCGGTGGAGAATTCGCCTGTCCAGTCTGGCATCAGGAACGTGCTTGCCACTTCAGAGCCATCTTTCATCAGGACTGCCTTGAACATGGAGCCGTCGGCAGTACTTGCCAGACGTGAGTATTTTATAGACAGGGTTCCTATCTCCGTCACGCTCGCATTGTCGGCGGGATCAGAAGTGAGCTCAAGATCATAGGCTACTTCCACGGGAGCGCCACCGCCTTCCACTGTCCACGACAGCGAGAATTCCGGAGTATAGTTGCTGCTCTGGTCCTGCATGAAGTATTTTGCCGGGAATGTGATGGAATACACACCGGCATCAATGATAGCCGGAACAAACGAAACCATCATGGAATTCTCGGCAGCCCCGAACATAACGTCGATGTCAGCGGCTTTTTCACCCGCCTCGTTTTTAAGCACCGGTCTCTCACCATCGTATTCATAGTTCTGGGCGACATATTGTCCGGCGGGAATGTCAAAGAACAGTTCCGCATAGTTGAGGGTAGCCACGGTGGAGTTGTTTTCAGGCTCGGACCTCAGGAATACGGCATTGAAAGTCTCCGGGGTCTCTGTCTCCTTGATGTAGAACTCGCAGTTGAATGCCTTGTTCTGAAAACTTTCGGCAAACTGTTCAAGGTCGGGAGTGGGGGCAAGAGTGAAAAATCCCTTCGGCACGGTGAGCACATATGCGCCGGGGGTATTGAAAGCCGGATCGGCGACAAGGGTGACAGTCTTGGTCTCGCTGCTGTTGTCGAACTCGATCATTGAGGAATCGAAAGTGTACACCACGCCACCCTGTTTAGTGCTGAGAGTGGCTTTTTCGCTTGATCCCGTACCTTCGATGAAATAGAGGTTGTCGCTGTTTGAAAGGGTGATACGCGATATTTCGTCAAGTTCCGACATGGGTTCAGGCGACACAGCCGTCAGAGTGGGGAGTCCTAATTCCACCATCCATTCGAAACTGAATGTAGAGAGATTGCCACGACCGTTGTTCCCTTTGACGGGAAGGTCTGTTTCCGGATCCTTGAAAGCGAAGAAAAGATACATGCTCGGGGGCTGGATCTGGCTCTTGGGTATTGTGAACCTCCATTCCTTGCCGTCACCGAAGCTTTCGGCTGTACCTTCAAAAGGAACTGATGTGCCTGAGCCGGTGTTCACACCGGTCAGAGTCTGTCCGTTGTAACTGTAGACAGGTTCCACGGCTTTGTCGAATATTAAAGTGACGTGCGGATCCTGAGAGTCTTCGAAAATGTATCCGTCAGGATTCTGAGGGTCGTAGTTGTAGGGAGTGGGAGTGACGTTGACAAGCTTGATGTCAGCATACTGGTCGGGAAGGGTGTTTCCTTTGTATGTGCACTCATACACTCCAAGGACCTCACCTATGCCGTCTCTTGCCTCGTTGTACTCGCTTACTCGCACCTCGAAGCGGAAACTGTATTCATAGCCCTGATACATAAGAGATGTGTTCTCGTTTCCGCCCCATGTGAACTTGAATGGCTCTGCGAGGTCGATGTCTAACTTCTCCCCTGTCGCAAGATTCTCCCGGCGGTTGATCTGTATCTGCTGGAAGAACGCCTCGTCTTCATAGATATGGCTCGGGTCGGCGTCGGTGACAGAAATCTTCATGTATCCGGCGTTTTTCTGGATCTCAGGGTCGAATGCCACTGTCCATTCGCCGGTTTCGCTGTTGATGCCCTTAAGCGCGGTGCCGGGAGCCGGAGTCAGTGTCACCGGAGTGATGGCCTCCAGGTCAAGAGTCGGGTCGGCGAGTGTGTATGCCTTGGTATACTCCGGGTTCTTGTCGCCGTTGTCGGGACACTCGAGGTTTCCGGCGGGTATCACTACCTCCCACTCTCCGTTTTCCGTAAGCTTCGGGAAGGTGTAGATAATCTCCGTTCCTACAAGCGAGGTAGTGACCTCTGTATTGGTGGCGAACACTTTCGCGTCGCTCTCCATATTGATGTAGTATGCCTTCGGTCCGTCTTCCACAAGACGTATCTCACGGTTGTTGCCCCAGGCGGGTGTCAGAGACACACTCGTGAGCACGGAGGCATCGGTGATGTCCGTGTAGTTCGCCGGCAGTTGGATTGAGCAGCTCGGGAAGTCGGCAAGTGCATAGCCCATGCCGAAGGTAGCCAGTGCTGCCAGAAGTAAAGTTCTCTTCATCATCTGTACTGTGGTTTTAGTTGTTGATAATTGGTGTTGAAGTAGTTTCAAATTCAGCGGATGACTATGCGGCGGTTGCCGTATAGATATATGCCCTTGGGCAGGCGGGAGAGGTCGGCGCGCGCGGCGTTGGTGAGCACCCTGACGCCTGTCATGGTGTAGACGTCGGCTCTTGCTGTCTCCGTAGTCTCCATGGAGTCTACCCCCATTCCTGCCGACCATGTGTAGGAAGTCCTCACATCCTGGGAGTGGTCGATGCCGTCGGCGAAGAATACGTTGCCTAAGGTCATGTCTATCTGACACCCGTCGTCACCTTCGAGGTCCGGCATCGTGAAGTTGATGAGGAGCGCCTCCGAATCTTCAGGGTCTGCCGCTACCTGCAGCGATTCCTTGCCAAGCACGGCTTGCGCCGGCTGTCCGTTTCTCACATAGTCCATGGTGACGTTGTCGAAACTCAGTCGCGACCCGTTCATGATCCATATCTCCATGGCGTCGCCTTTCTTGACTGTGGCGCCGCGACCAGGCACGAAGTCGGTGGCGTATGTGTACGATACAGTCTCTACCGGATATGCGTAGCCGAACATGGAGAAGGACGACATGCTGCCGGTAAACGCCAACTGTCCGTCGGCGGTGAAGAGGTTGCCGAATCGAAGCGCGATGTATTTCTCAGCCATTTCCGGCAGGAGTCCGGGTATCATGTCGGAGGGGCGGCGCAGACGTCCGGTGGCGTCGGCGGTGACTTTCGTGCCGTCTATCGTAAGGGGAAGCATCTCGGTGTATACCTGATGCTCCAGGTCTTCCGGATTGCCATAGGAGAGCGACGCGTATGCCGGACGTTCCGGATCGTTGACTATCGCCTTGTCGAATTCGAGGGTTATCATGCCCGACGGATCGCCCGGTAGATAATACGACAGGAATTTCTCCATGCCCGTAGTGGGGCAGTTGACGGTGCTGACCAGTTCGGCTGGCTTGTCGGCTACTGTGAATTCAACCTCCAGACGCCCGTTGCTGCCATAACGTATTTCGGGATAATCCACACTCTTGACACCCACGAGCCTTATTTTTGCTGTGTCGCCTCTCTTCAGCTTACCCTCGCGGTAGGCTTCCATGATCTGGGCCGAGAATCCCACCTGGATGCTCGCGCCCACAATCTGCGTGGCACACGGCGAGTAGCTGCCGTCGGGAAAGCGCAGCGACGCCGACGTGCATGTCACCTGGTCGCTGAAGAAGAACGTCATCCTGTAGTGCATCGACGCCGACAGCTCGCCGCCGTAATAGTCAGACGACGCCGGGTCGAGACTCGGGGATATATTCACCAGGTCGAGAGATTCCGGCGGATTGGCGAGCATCATCGTGCCGCTCCCGATTGTGCTTATGGCGGAGGAATATAGGAAAACCTTCTGTCCGGCGTTTAGCGGCACCATCCAGTTGCGGCTGCCGTCGCCGCCGTAGAAGAACGTGTGTTCCACCGGGTCTGTGTAGTTCTGGTCAGGAAAGATCGGAACTTCAAATCCTGTATACGAGAACTTGTACAGTCCGGTCTCAGGAGCGGTGTATGTACCCTTAAGCTCGTCTCCCTGAGAAAACTCGTAGAGTTTGCCTCTTTCGATCTCTCCGAAATCGATTGTCGCGGCGAAAGCAGCCCCTGCCTGTGTGAGAGCCGCGGCAACGGTCGTTGCAATGATGTAGTGCTTATGTGTCATCTTTGTGAAGAAAAGTTGTTTAGTTGTCCGGATCGCGACTGCGACAGCAGTTGTTTCTGCCATCTCAGTTAATTTTCACAAAGATAGGAAAAATTCCTTAAAAAACCATAACCCCACCAAACTTTTTAACTTTTTTATATAAAAATCCCCCCCCAACACCCTGTGGAGGGAGCGACCTCCGGACGCGACGTGCCGGCACTGCGTGAGAGATTTAAGTTGGCTTCGCGCGGTGAGTTTTTGACAGGAGAACAGGAGAACAATTTTTGGGAGGGGGCTGAAAGAAAACAGCAAAGGCATGCGGGGAGGGGATCCTCCGGCGCATGCCTTTGTGTGGGATGGGGATGGGACGGTCAGTCCATGGTGTCTTCCGGTGAAAGGGGAGTGTAGGGGCCGTCCTTCACTTCGAAGATTGCCGACGGCTCGATGACTTCGATACCGTGCCATTGCCCGATGGGAATATGGACGCCATAGTTGCCGATTGCGGGGTCGAGAAGATAGCGCTCGATCTGGGCACCCATATCGTCGTAGAACACCACGAACATCTTTCCTCGCAGCAGGACGTAAGTCTCGGCGGTATGCCGATGTCGGTGTATAGGCAGAACGGTGCCG
>JAGAJP010000021.1 GCA_017626045.1 Muribaculaceae bacterium
CTCCACCTCTTCACCTTTTTGCCCTTTGGCCGAACAGAGAAGTTAAACCTTGCCACGCCGATGGTACTGCGAAAGCGGGAGAGTAGGTAATCGCCACCTTAACCGAAGCCGGGTTCCCTTCATAGGAGACCCGGCTTTTTTTAGCTCTAAGAGCTCTCGGAGCGATAGGAGCAATAGGAGCACTCCGAGGACTCAGAGTGCTCTGTGAGCTCTGAAGGCTCCGAGAACTCTGAAGGCTCTGTGAGTTCTGCGGAGTTTATCCTACTCTTTTTGAACTAATCCGGCGCTATATGTGTTTGACTAATGCAAGTCATCTTGACATGCTAATCTTTTTATATACTATTAAAATCACACAATTATGGAACATGAAAATCACCACGAAGCACATTGCGCTCTGCACATTGCTTTAGACATCGCTAAAATCACTCTTAAGGCAGCAGCTGTTGCCGCAGCTTTCTTTACAGTTAAGGAAATCCATAAGGTGCATCGCGCTATCGAAGAGCATAAGAAATAACTATTTCTGCCTGTTTTACCCTGCCCACATTATATCAGTGTCGGGCAGGTCGTTTTTTATCAAAACGGGACAGGTGATTCGAATACATATCGCTTCTTGTCGATGGGGAATGTGAATTCCAATCTTTGTGCATGAAGAAGCATTCTTTCAGCGTTATTATCATCTCGTATCCCATATAGTCTATCGCCTACTATCGGCATCCCGAGACCCTCTTCCGACGCTGCGTGCACCCTCAGCTGATGTGTGCGTCCGGTAGCAGGATGAAAGATTATTCGACTGTGGCCGTCGGTTACGCCGATGAATTCGTATTCCGTCAGGGACTCTTTTCCTTCTGCTGCGTCGACGCGCTGGCGGGGACGGTCAAGATGGTCCGGAGCGATCCGCAATTCAATACGCCCTTGCGGCGCTTTACCAAGCGACTCATAGTCGCCCTCAAGCACTGCGACATAGGTCTTTTTTACATGACGCATCGCAAACATTCTCTGTGTCACCTTATATGCCAATTCTCCGAATGTGGCTATGAGCAATCCTGACGTGTCCTGGTCGATGCGGTGAGCCATCATTATCTGACGGTCCGGTCCATATCTTTTTTCAAGCCATCGCTGAACCGAAAGGGCATTTCCCTTGCCCGGAACAGAAAGCATCCCGGCAGGTTTGTTGACTATGCAAAACCATGAGTTTTCATACAGGAGTTCAGGCTCGTCGACAGTGGTTGAAACAGGCTCATTTGCGATAGGCGGCTCTACATCCAGTCCCCGAAGCATCCATCCAAGCACCGGAAGACACTTTCCTCTACACGCGGGATAGTGCCTGCCATGTATCCTAACCTCTCCGTCTTTTGATTTGCCGTACCAGTATTCTGCAATGGCTTCAGGATGCCAGCCCTTCAAATAAGCTGCCTGAAGAAGTTTCGGAGCGCAGCATTCTCCCGCTCCTGAAGGAGGAATTCCTATGGCTGTTTCTGCGAAAATCTCGCTCAGGCTTCGGCTTTCTCCAAGGGCGTTGAGAACTCTGAAGTTGGTAAACAGCCATTTCTGCAATGATTCCGAATCAGAACGCCGTTTCCGCTTCATCGTGTCGAGACGGTTTTCCACATCCTGAAGATTATCTGCAAGCGGCATAAGAGCATCAGCCAGTCTTTTCTTCAGGCGATGTAGTTCCGCTTTCTCAAACTGGCTACGGCGTATCATGTCGGTTAATTCCTTTTCATCAGCGAGTCCGTACTCGCGTCTGGAAGCCCGTTCCATCTTAGACGCCCTATATCTCTCCTTATATTCAGAAATCTCCTCATCCGCTTTTTCCCGCGCTTCCTCATACTCTTTCTTGGCGCGTGCCAAAGTGTCTTTCTCGAATATTGATATATCTGCATTAAGTCGAGAAATCTCAGCTTCCTTTGTCTTGAAATACCCGTCAGGATTAAGATAATCGAACACAGGACCGACAAATCCCTCATGATGGAATCCCCCGCATCCCAATTGTCCGGAGAAGGCATAAAGTGTGTGGCGGTGACCGTTGTCGTCGGTCGCAATAAGCACGCCGAGCATTTTCCCTTCCTTTAGTTCACGCACGAAATTAATATCATCAGGCTTGTCGCTTGCCTGAAGGCACTCGATTCTTTCCGTCAGACTCTTGAATGCTTCTTCACAAGCCTTGTCCGGTGTATAGTCAAAAGGATTATTCATAATGCTTCGTTTTCCGAATCAACCAAGTTCCATCACCCCGCAGTCTCTGAAATACTTAGCAAACCGCTTGTCTCGGCAGCCACGCGTATCGTTCAATATCCCTTTCTGTCTCATTCGATGTCGGTCTTTTTTAAGATACAACAAGATTCCCATCCTCTCAGTTTTGGATTTTTTAGGAACACACTCTAAAGATCGTTGACAAAGAAAATGACTGGTTTCACAATTCTATATATTTTTTATCGTTTCTAAATTAAAACAGGTTCAATGAGAAAAATATTTATATTTTTAGTGAGTATAGTGCTGTTGGGAGGATGCAAAAAGGAATTTGTATCGCCCGACAACAAGATAGCAGTTGCGGCAGACTGGGTTAATCCGGATTCCCCTTTGAAAGTTTATTACGACGGCAAATATGTGATGAGTATCGCTCATCCCGGCATTAGTGTCAACGACACTGTTTTGCCGTGTCGTGACGTTAACATTCTGAAGAAAAAACTTGGCTGCGAAGAAAAATATACCATGCTTACGGGTAAAAAGAAGCAATGCTACAACAACTACAATGAATATTCTTTCGAGTTCAACCCCATTGATTCCGACACATTAGGGATGTGCTTAAGGGTATACAACGACGGCATAGCTTTCAGATACGTTCTGAATACCGCTGACAGTGTTAAGGTGTCAGGAGAGACGACTTCATACAGCATCCCCGATGGAGTTGATCGTTGGATGCAGTCTTATGATCCCGAATCTTATGAGCGGTTCTATGATTTTGGCAACAAGAGGGGCGATACAGGACAGGAATACGCTTATCCGGCACTGTTCAATTTCGCTCCCGACGTGTGGGGCTTGGTTTCTGAAGCCGGAATGCATCGCTACAACAGTGCGTCGTATCTTTCGTCCGACAGTCTTGTCGATGGGTATAAAGTCAATGCCGCCCGGAATAATAAGACGATAAGTGGCGAATGGTCGTCGCCCTGGAGGGTTATTATGCTTGGAGATTTGTCGGATGTCGTGGAATCAACATTGATTGCAGATGTGAGCGATGCTCCTGCCGTTGGCGACTATAGCTGGGTTCAGCCCGGAGTGGTGTCCTGGATATATTGGGCGCACAATCATGGCTCAAATGATTACAACATAATCAAGCAATATGTAGATATGGCGAAGACACTTAAGCTTCCTTATGTGCTTATCGATGCCGAGTGGGATGAGATGAAAGACGGCAAGACCATCGACGATGCCATCGAATACTCATTGAGCAACGGTGTCAAGCCCCTTTTATGGTATAACTCATCGTGTGGATGGGTAAATGGCGCTCCCGGACCGAAATTCCGCCTTAACGACCCTGACGACAGGGAGAAAGAGTTTGCATGGCTTGAAGAGAAAGGTGTCGCCGGAGTTAAAATAGATTTCTTCGGTGGCGACGGACAGCCTATCATAGAATATTATATCGACCTGCTTGAAGCGGCTGCACGTCATAATCTGTTGGTGAATTTTCACGGAGCCACACTCCCGAGAGGATGGCAGCGCACATATCCTAATCTTATGACTGTGGAGGGTGTGTATGGTGCCGAATGGTACAACAACTCTTCGGTGCTGACTGATAAGGCGGCATCGCACAACGCCACACTTCCCTTCACCCGGAATGTTGTTGGGCCTATGGATTATACCCCCTGCACTTTCTCCGATTCGCAGCATCCCCATATCACTACTCATGGGCATGAACTTGCATTGACCGTGTTATACGAATCGGCATTGCAGCATCTTGCAGATAGGCCGGAAAGCTATCTTGCCCAACCTCAGGAGGTGCAGGATTTCTTCTCTGAGTTGCCTTCAGTGTGGGACGACACAAAACTGCTCGGCGGTTATCCGGGCGACTATGTGGTTATGGCGCGTGAGAAAGACGGCCGTTTGTACATAGCCGGAATCAACGGCAACGACACAGCAAAGGTTGTCGCGCCGGATTTGAAGAGACTTAACCTTAAGGAAGGCAAGCGCTATACGCTATATACCGATAGCGCGACAGATTCTTCCCAATGGAGCATAACTACAATCGATACTGTCCCGACCCAACTCAACTTGGCTCCCCGTGGCGGCTTCGTTATAGTGGAGAATAAAAATTAATCTGTCAGTCGGCAACCATAAGAGCGATATTGAAGGCTCACCTGATGAAGTTGGTCGGTGTCGGCGGCTGCTCCAGCACGGGAGTGGGCGTGGTCTCTACACCGTGGAATTTCTTAAGCATCCATGCCATGTTGCGGGCAAGGGTACGCATGGTCTGCATGCCCTCTGCGTCACGGCTTACCTCGCCTTTGTCGCGACCATAGACAATGTTCCAATATTGTGAGGTTACTATAGGCATATTGCACATCTCAAACATTGTGTTCATCGACTGAAGGGATGTGTCGGCGCCTCCACTGTCTCTGTGGTTATACCTTCCTGTTCAAGCGTCTTGGCTACCTCGCGGAGTGCCGTATACGTGTTGCCCTCCTTGCGCGGACTTGCGTTTATCAATAAAACTTTCATGTGTGTATATGCTGGATATCATTAATGAAGTCTGAACAACTTCATTAATATAACGCATACAGATATGGAATGTTCCGGTTGAGAGTTGCCATGTTTGCTTTATCTTATGATGACCTTCTTCCCGTTTCGTATATATATCGCGGGCACAGGATTTATGACCTTTTGCCCGGCGAGGTTATATAAGGTATTGTCATTGATGTCGTCGGCACATCCTTCCCTGAAGAATTCATTTTCCTCAGAAGGCGTGTCGACGGCGCTTTCCCATGCCTCTTCGTCGCTCCGGAGGTCGCTTCCGAGGTAATATCCGGTCTGTGTCGGCTGGTTATAGCCGATGTTCTGGTTGAGCGCGCTCATTTCATATATATGGTCTGTCATGAGCCATGGGAAGCGGTGGGAGGTTGGAATCCAGGTGGTGAAGATTTTGAGGTCCTTAAGCTTGGTGGCGTCGGGGAGAATCACCTCCTCACGCCAGTCTCCGAGGATATCGCCGTAAAACGATGGATTTTTCTTTGTCCCGTTCACATAGGATATATCGTAGCGGTAGAGAGTGAAGACTCTTCCGTCTTTATAGTTGTCTATCTTGTCGCCGTCAAGTGTCTGCCGGTTCAGCCCTCCGTCAAACCAGATGGCCATGTTGCACGAGCCGGGATAAGTGCCGGGGTTGAGTTCCTCTCCCTTTATGGACCTGACTGTGCTCCGATACCACCATATCTCGCAGCCGGGACTCGACGGATCAATGTCGGCGACAAGGGCACGCCCCATGTCATTATCTTCAGTGCCAGAATGCTCGTAGATTATCTCTCCGGTGGCGGCATCGCGCAGGGCGACTTCCGTCTTGCCGGTCTCAAAGCAGGAAAAAATCTGCAGCCCCGGGAGCGAGGGGTCGAACTTGCCGAGATGCAGGGCATCGCCGTGGCCGAGGCAGGAACTGTAAAGACCTATGCCGTCATGGTCCACTGTCATCGCTCCATAAACCACTTCATCGAATCCGTCGCCGTCAACATCGCCGACGCTCAGGGAATGGTTTCCCTGAGCGGCATAAAGGGAGTAGTGCTTGTTGTCCTTACCGTAGATGTTTTCGCGAGTGTCGAAATTCCATCGCCGTGTCAGCCGTCCGTCGCGCCAGTCCCATGCCTCTATCACTGAGCGGGCATAGACACCTCGACCGAGAAGAATAGAAGGTTGGGTGCCGTCGAAGTTCGCTACTCCTACGCGTAGGCTGTGGGCGCGTTTGAAATAGTTGTCGCCCCAGTCCTCGCTCTTTCCCCGCGTGATGAAGTTTTCGCGCGCGAGTTCCCGTCCGGTCCTGCCGTCTACAATCGAGAAAAATTCTGGTCCGCTGCCTATATAGTTGGCTCCTTTGGTGCGATAGTCGGTCTTGCCGTCGCCGTCGGTATCTCCGATTTCAGTGCCGTCGCCAAACACTGTGCCCTCTCCGGTCTTGATTGCCATCTCTGAATAGCCGTCACCGTCGAAATCGGCAATTGCAAACGACGAACTGTTGCCGAGAATGATGTTGGGTCCCGAACACACGCGCCACATCATGCTGCCGTCAAGTTGATATGCCTCGTAGAGCACCGTATGCCTTACATTGAGCGGGGATTCCCCGCTTCCTATGCAGTCGTTGAGAAGGCGTTTCACCACAATTTCCATCTCTCCGTCGCCGTCGAGGTCGCCGACGCTAACATCGTTGGCGGTATACACCATATCGGGCAGAGAGCACACATCCGAAGTCCCGGCAAGAGGAATGGAAATATATGGAAGCCTTTCCTTTTTCTGCCTTTCAGTCATCGTGAAGCCGGCTATAGTCTCGTCCTGTCCGGCATAGGTGAGGCGGTAGCAGACATCTCCGGGCTCGCTTAGCGAGAGACCGGAGTCCTGGAAATTGGTGGCGGCTATGGGGGTGTCGTTTATTTTGACTTCTGTCTCATCTCCTGACGTACGATATAAATCGAATGCAGTGTCCCTTGTGTCTCCCGGAAGCATGCGCCAGCTCACAAGAACTTTGTCGATGGATTTCTGATAGTGTTTGGAGGTGGCGTTAGATTTTCCGCATACCGACCCCCACATGGCTCTTTCGTGTGGATCAGTCTGGGAAAACGCTTGAAGATTGGTTATCGATAGGGCTGCTGCCAATATCGCGATTGATGTTCTCGATTTCATGATTGTCAGGATTTTTAGATAGTTTTACAAAATTAATAAAATCCTACAATATGTCTGTATAAAATGAAAAAAAAGGAAATCAACGGACGATTCCGCTCATCTTCTATGCAAAAATAATGCTTTTTTAACTGTACCTGATTTTTGAGATGAATTGACCCGATATGTGACTCAAAGTCTTTTCATTTTAGCGTGAAACGAGGGAAGATTTGGTGTATTGGAAAAAAAGTTGTAATTTTACGTTAAATTTCCTTTTGAAGGGGTTTCAATGGAGTGTTGGGCTCATGGTAGCCGATGTTGGCCGTCAATAGGAATAATAAGAAAATTATGGGAAAAGAGAAATCAGAAAGGATACAGACATCTTTGCTCAACGCCAAGGAGAAGGTATTGTTGATATGGCTGGCAAATAGGCAGCCTTCGTGGGTCACGTCAGATATGCTGACATATTTCGGAGTGGCGGCGGCTGTGTTATACGCTATATTCTGTTGGCTTTCAAATAGCAATATATATTTTCTGTGGGCGGCATCCTTTTGTCTTGTGCTCAACTGGTATGGTGACAGCCTTGACGGTACGGTGGCGCGTGTGCGCGATACTCAGCGTCCCAAATACGGTTTCTTCATCGACCATTCGCTTGACGCTCTTACCACCTGCCTCTTCTGCATAGGTATGGGCTTGGCTCCGGTGATGAAGCTGCCGATAGCAATGTTCATACTCGCCGGATATCTATGTCTCTCCATCTATACCTATCTCTCCAACATAGTGATGGAAAAGTTCCGTCTCACATACGGCAAGCTCGGTCCCACAGAGGTAAGACTGATAATCATATTGGTATTCATTCTCTTCATGTACACTCCATGGTCGACGGTCGGCTTCAATATCGGAGAGACGTTCTGGACTGTCTTCGACTGCATAGGAACGGTTGTGGCTATCATACTTTTTACCCTTTACATTTGCCAGCTTGTAACCGACCTGCGCTATCTTGCCAAAATAGATCCCCCGAAAAAAGCAAGTAAATAAATAGTAACGACGCATGTCCTCACACCGGATGGCGCGCCTGCGCGACAAGTTCCTGCACAGCGACGGATTGATCTTCACGATGTTGAGGTCCGGCGCTTCCTCGCAGATATGCGGCTGGATCGACATGCTGGTGTCGTTTGTATCTTTCTCCCTGCTTGGTCTCACCCCATGGCTCTCCACTGCCATCGGCGCTTTTGTGGGCGGTATCCTGAACTGCATGGTCAACTACCGGTTTACTTTCCATGCAAAAGGTGTGGCATGGCGTGCTGCTCTCACCAAGTTCCTTTTCGTATGGGCGGGTTCATTGATGCTCAATAGTTTCGGCACGCAATTTATTTATTACCTTATGCGTGAGTGGACGTGGCTCAAGACAACCATGGGACTTGGCGACGATGCCATTTTCCTTGTGGCGCGTCTGTCTGTATCGCTTGTGGTGTCGCTTGGCTGGAATTTTCTCCTGCAGAAAAACTTCGTGTTTCGCCGGACGCGACTCGACGCTTATATCCTCCGTTTTCTCAACTGTTTTAGAATCAGCCGCCATGGCTATAACCGGAATATAGACAATGATACAGAAAAAGCTGAATAAAGATGGCGAAGATATATATGTCTTCGACCAATATCCCGATATAGAGGTGCGTAAGGATGTTATCACGATGGCCGACGTGCGGCGCGTCTATCCGCCGGCCGCGAAGCATCCGCGTATTGTGAAGTGGCTCATGAAGCTGTTTGAGATTGATGAAGTTAATCGTGTGCATGGCTGCTGGAGCATGACCCCGGGTCCCGATTTTGTAAAGCACCTTGTGGAGGATGAGTTCAAGGTAGACCTCCGTGTCGACAATCCGGAGATTTTAGAGCGATTCAAGACTGGAGCGTTCATCACTGTCAGCAACCATCCTTTCGGTCAGTTGGACGGCATCGTGCTTATATATCTTATTACACGCATACGGCCGGAGTTCAAGGTTATGGTCAACATGATTCTTAATCAGTTGTCGGCAATGCGTCCCAACTTCATAGCGGTTGACCAGGGAGCATCAGCCGACCCGGAGAAGCGGCGCGTGTCGGTGGCGGGTGTCAGAGAGGCGATAAGATTGCTGAAGGAGGGAATGCCCGTGGGATTCTTCCCTGCCGGTGCCATAGGCAAGACCGACAGGGAGGGTATCATTGTCGACCGTCCGTGGCAGCCTACGGTCCTCCAGATTATAGGCAAGGCTAAGGTACCCGTGATTCCCATATATTTCCATGGCACAAATTCTCGGATGTTCAACTTTTTCGGACATCACTGCGTGCCGCTGCGCACGATGTGTCTGGCACGTGAGCTGTTCCGCAAACGCGGCAAACCGATGCGTGTAACCATCGGAGAACCCGTCAGTGTGGAGAAGCAACTTGAGTTTGGCAAAGATTACGAAGCCCTCGGCCAATATCTGCGCCGTCAGACTTATCTCCTCTCCGGCAGGGAAATAACCTCGGTGGCAACCTAAGAGCGCTTTCCGTAAAAATTTGAGTCAGTATTGAGCGCCGATGCTTGGCAATGAGTCTCTTTCGTGTCATGATTTTAGAGGTTGTTTAAAAACGATTGTTAACGGAAGTGAGTTTGCGTAGGGTAATCACAACCGCCGCGACCATGAGCATTTCGTTGGCGGATTCTGTCGTCTCTTCGTAGTTTCGGCATAATCGTCTGAAATTTTCAAGCC
>JAGAJP010000022.1 GCA_017626045.1 Muribaculaceae bacterium
GGGAGGAGAGATTGACAATTTTCCCTCATTTATGTATAGGAGCGTCCGGAATATCTGTCTTTCATATCTCCGTGACCGTCGTGAAATGCTTGACGAAAGTAATATACCGGAAGTTGGAGATGAAGAAATCGACACATCGTTCAGGGACGCAAGAATCTGGAAAGCCATTGACGGCTTGCCTGAAAAATGCCGTGAGGTTTTCCTGATGAGCAAGCGCGACGGTCTCACCAACGAAGAGATTGCAGAAGAACTCGACATATCCATAAAGACCGTAAAGAACCAGATGACAAAGGCTTTCAGCCGACTGCGTGAGGCATTGTCCGATGGTCATAAGCCATTCTTTTTGCCATTTCTATAATTTTTCTCGAATTTTTCTGATTTCAGCGTAGGACTTTTTCAGCAATGATGAGTCATAAGAGTGAACGAATGATTCATCATAATGAAAAGGACGATATTTCTTCTACTGGCAATAATTGCCTTCACCCATGTATCGGAAGCCCGTCAGCCAAAGCGCGGCTACCGTGGCTTTCTGGAATGGAGCAGCAGCGTCCGTTCTGACAATTTTGGCGTTATCGACATACATGGAAACCTTAGCATGGAACGTCAGGGTTCTTTCTATACCGGTTTCTCAACCTCTCACGGCTATCAGATCAATCCGATGTTTTTTATCGGTGCAGGTCTCGGAATGGAGCGGTGTGGAAAACTTGACAACTGGGTCGCTCCTATATTTATTCAAGGGAGAATAGACTTGCAGTTCGGAAAATTCACGCCGTTTGGAGATTTGCGGCTCGGTGCAAATGTCGCTGAAGGAGCCGGCATATATATTTCTCCGACCATAGGCTACAGATTCAACTGGGGACGCAAGATGGGTATCAACCTCGGAGCCGGTCTTACTCTTGCCGGATATAGAGCTGATCATTATGAAGGCACCATGACAGGCCCGGATTCGTATGAAATTCAATTTGTTGGTACCAAAAATCATATTCGACCATATTTCTCATTTCGCTTAGGCATAGATTTCTGAACAATATGAAAAACAAAGAAGTAGATTTCATAGCACGCCGCTACAAAAAAGGGAGATTCTTGCCGGATGCAGGCTGGGATCGTCTCGGTATTGCCCCCGTATCCAAATGGAGAAGATATAGAGTTGCCGCAGCGGTGGCTGCCACAGTCATCCTGTCCGCGACAGCGGCGATACTCTATAGAGAATATCGCATGGAAAATGTGCCGCAGCAGACTATGCCTGTCAAAACTCAGACAATAAGTCCATTGGCGGAGGTCAAAGCCATTGACTTTGAAAATGCTCCGTTGCCTGATGTCATCAAAAAGATTGAGACGGTCTACAATGTCAAGGTTAATGGCATTCCGGCTTCCCCTGAAGAATACGAGTTGTCGCTCCACTATGAAGGTACGCCGACAGATCTCATTTCTGTAATCAACGAAATACTTGGGACACAAATGACAGTTGCCGAGAAATGAAACAGTTTGTATTATCAATAATGTTGTGCTTCAGCGTGGTTTGCATGGCACAGAATGTCACGATCAGGGCAGTAAATCAACCTGCTTCGGTTGTGTTCCGAAGCATCGTCGAGCAGACCGGCAAGAATTTCGTGTATTCATCCGAATTACTGAAAAATATGCACGTGTCTGTTAATGTAAAGAATAAGCCTTTGAAGCAAACGCTATCCATTATTTTTAAGGATACCGATATCAAGTACGAAATAAAAGGCAGAAATATCATACTTAAAAGGAAGCCCAAGTCAAAAAAGCAAGAACGTAAACCTTCTGTGGCTGTTGCACCTCCAACTTTACCCAGCC
Source organism: Muribaculaceae bacterium (assembly GCA_017626045.1). Taxonomy (GTDB): domain Bacteria; phylum Bacteroidota; class Bacteroidia; order Bacteroidales; family Muribaculaceae; genus Lepagella. Next base: position 1,819 of record JAGAJP010000022.1, read on the forward strand.
GCAATGTTGTCGTTCCGAAAATGCTTGAGGAAGTCGTTGTTGTATCGCGCCTCGAAGCCCCGGTGGTCGAGACTGCGGAGATAGGCGCCAAAAAACTGACCGCTCAGGAAATAATAAACACCCCCGTGCTGTTTGGTGAAAGCGATGTGATCAAGGCGTTGCAGATGCAACCGGGCGTATCGGAAGGACAGGAAGGCATGGCGGGAATGCACGTGCATGGTGGTAACGCAGATGAAAACCTGTATATGCTCGACAACGTGCCGTTATATCAGGTCAATCACTTTGCCGGACTTTTCTCAGCATTCAATGCCGAAGCTATCAGATATATCGACTTTTTCAAGTCCTCAATACCTGCGAAATATGACGGGCGGCTCTCCTCCTATCTTGATGTCCGCACCAAGAACGGTTCACCGGAAAGTCATCACGGCTCATTCAGACTGGGTCTGACTTCAGGAGCATTCAATATTGACGGTCCGATTGGGAAAAAGACAACATATTCGGTGGCATTGAGACGGTCGTGGTTCGATGTGTTGTCTATTCCTATGCTGGCGTTGGTCAATTCGTCAAGTGATGATGAGAAGATAAGGTTTCGCTATGCTTTCATGGATCTGAACGCCAAGGTCACACACCGCTTTTCGAATAAGGCGACAGGATTTGTGTCGGTCTATTTCGGCAATGACATACTGAAGACCGGGTCTTCGGACAAGCATGTGCCGGAATCCGGATGGTATGATGATGACAGGGCCGACTTTCACTGGGGAAACCTTGTGGCGCAGACTGGCCTTAACTATAGGCTCAACCCCTCGTTGTCAGCCGAGTTCACTGCCGCATA
>JAGAJP010000023.1 GCA_017626045.1 Muribaculaceae bacterium
CCAACGAAATGCTCATGGTCGCGGCGGTTGTGATTACCCTACGCAAACTCACTTCCGTTAACAATCGTTTTTAAACAACCTCTAAACACTTGGCTCCTCGGAGCCGTTAACAAACTCTCAAAAAATAACCGAAGTATTGATTCATTAACTTTGCGCTATAATCACTGTTCTTTTTAAAAATCAGAGTGATTAGATGAAAAATAAAGTCAAGCCCATAGAACCCCAATATATCTGCATGGTTTCTTGAAATGATATGGCACAGGTTCTCTACCGCTCAACCACCGCTCAACTATCGCCCAAGTACCGCTCAAGTTCAAAAACTCATTCTTTCGATGAATGAAGAATATATGACAATGAGTGAGTTATTGGAGTGTGTAGGATTAAAGCATCTTACGACATACCGTGAGAACTACTTACTTTCAGCCATAGAGGATGGGGCTATATGATTATTATATCCTGATGTTCCAAATCATCCCAAACAGAAATATCGATTGACGGAGGTTGCTAAGGAATGGAAATCAAACAATCAACAGTAAGGTTTAAATTGAATTAATAGAGATTTTGCTATTCTCGCGCTTATACAAGAGGGAGGTCTTCTTTTTGTGAGTCTATGAGTGATTAGGAGGTAAAAAAGGAAGCGTTTCCGGAGTCGGAGACGCTTCTTTGTTTTGTAAGTTACGTGGTTGCTAAGCTTTTATATATAATATGTCTTATTAATGTAGACGCAAGTGGTAGGAGAGGGCTTTTCTATGCAAGTTGAAGGAGAGACCTTGACTATGTGATTGCAAAAATATAAAAATCTTTTGACTTTGGAAACACAGGGAAATGTCATTATTTAGACAAGGCGCAATATTAAGAGACAAGGCGGCAAAAATGGCACCTGACACGCAAAAATTTTCAATAATCCCTCGCATGTGTTGCAGTAGGATTATGAAAAGACGTGAATTTTGATTATTTTTGCACAATTAAGAAATCAAATATTATGGGGCGTAAAACGAAGCGTTTGATGAGGAGGTCGGTGGGTTTTGATGAAAGACTTTGAAATAGCGCGAGTTAGAAGATGATGGTGGGATGGGGCGACAAAAACGAAACGTTTACATTGCTTTAATTTGGGTTTACATTTCAGGGGCGCAGCTTTACATGAGGCTGACATTGGCCTTACATTCGGTAACGGAGGGTTTTCGTCATCAATTTTGGTGGTTGAATCATGGTGTTCATCGGCTTCGCGCCGATTTTTTTATGCCTTCAGTCAAAAATAAATCGATTAAAAGGTTGCAAATAGCGGTTATTTGTGTATCTTTGCAGAAAATTTCAGATTATGAGACAGACCAAATGCATCATCGTCCACTTGACCGGGAAGCGCAAGACACTCGCCTTCGGCTCCATTGCCGCCATTTTCCACCATCTTACGCCGGAACAGGTGGGTTGTGGGTATGATTACCTGCGCCGTGCCGGGTTGTCGGGAGGTGGCACGGTAGTAACGAAACGCGCAATAATACAGCAGACTACGCTTCTTACAGCCCCACGTGGCGACTCTGAGAGCGGAGATGGTATAATGGACTAAGAACTGCATTAGAACGGCCACAGAGCCATATTCTAATTATAATGTACCGGGGAGGCTGAGCGGTCTCCCCATTTTCGTGTTCGAACGGTCGATTTCGAGTGGTGGATATTCAGGTGGATATTCAAAGTGGATATTCATTTGCGGATAACTGGATATTCACATTTGGGGTAATCAGGGGGTGCGATAGAGAGGGGAGAAAATACCGATTTTTCAAAATAGACCCCAGATATTCGAATTTCACTATTAAGAAAAAACCACCACTTTGTAAGTTTACTCCTCATTAAAAAAGGCTAAAGTCAGCGGTTTAACCGGATTCAGACCCCATTTTAAGGGGGTAACACTCTGAAAAAGGGCGATTCGGGGGTGGTTTGGGGGTTGCCTTCAAAAACGCTTCGTTAGTTCTTCGGAGAAATATAGATCTTAGCGTCTTTGAGAGCCATTTTTCGGCGTATGATGGCAAATTGCTCAAGGACGAATGTATTGTGATCCGGATTTCTGGGGGAGATTTCCACAACCTCCCATTGTTTAGACACAAGATAGTTCAAGGCATTGAGGAAAGATGCGAACTTAAGTTTAGAGCCATTTTCATCGATGATGTCTTCAAGGTCTTTTCCTGGACCAAGTTCGAGCTTAGCGACATACTTAGTGGCAGTTGGCGACCAATGGAGGTAGCCATAAACGAAGCAAGAGTCAGGAGACTCCACAGCGAAAGCCTTCGAGGCGGCCCAAAAAGCCACAAATAGAACGAATAATTTTTTCATAAGCAATAATATAATCAGTTAAGGGACCAAAATAAGCTTAGCCAGTTCATATGAGGTCTTCTGTTGATTGTTGATAATCGAATTGAGATTTCGGGGGATGTATGGCAGGAAATGTTTTTTCCTGTTCAAGATGAGCGATGCGCTCCTTGAGGCGACCAATTTCCTCTGCTTGCGCCACAATCTTCTCCAACATCGTCGGATCCGTTGAAGGGAAATGGGTCTCGCGTACTACAGGAGGAGCCGAAGCAGCCACTTCCCCAGTTCCATACACGAGCCAATTGAGATTGATGTGTTCACAAAATGAAAACACAAGGGAAAAGTCTATAGAATTACGAGCACGCCAATTAGAAAGAGTTGCCTTCTTGATTCCAAGCATATCAGCCAACTCTTTATCAGTACTCGCCACCAAAGCGGTTTTGAGCCTGTTCAATATGTCATCTGACGATATAGTTTTCATTTTGTGATTTTTTTTTCTTCGCTAAAATTTGGTAGTTTACAAAATGTGTATTAACTTTGCATCGTATTCAGTAATGAATGAGCGGCCAAAGATACGAAAAAACCGCGAGTTTAGCAAATTTTAAGATTATGAGCGAGAGAAATGAGATGACAATACAGGCCATGATCGGCATGGAAACCGAAAGATGGCGCAAGGCAGGACATTAGAGTTCGCGCGTCGCCAAATGCGCCGGGGGCATTCGGGAGGGCAGGATGCCGAGCGTTCGCGACTCGTAGCCGGGGAAGACCGGCAAGGGGGTTCAAGTCCCCCTCCTCCCACTAAAACGAAAAGATATGATAAAGCAACATACAGAGAAAAGAGCCGAGACCGCAGTGGGAATCCTGCTGAAGTCTTTAGAACGAAATTGGTACGACACCGGGGTTCTCATTGACGAATTCGAGGCGACGCACACGGAATATGAGTGCGACCAATCGAAAATCTATGACGCACTCGTGGCCGGGCACTTCGCTCTGAAGGAGACTATCGACAGAATTAATAACCGACTAAATAAAGTGAGAAAATGAGTGAGAGACAAGTCATGAGAATCGCAATATATCCGATTCACCCTCTACAGTATCAAGAGGTAGAGAAAGCTCTATCAGACGCAGGATTGCTTGATAAAGCCGACATAGAAATTTACCCCTGTCCCGACCGACTGAAATTCCAACGGCAGCCGTCAATGACCATCGTTCATCCCCATCAATTAAAGCGAGGTGATGATGGACGCGCATACTGTCAGGTGTGCGGTCGAAGCTTCCCTTTAAATCCTGCAGGGGAGATAGATGAGGAAGCACTCTTGAAAGAAATGACTCTTCCGACTCGGTCATTTTCGAGTTGATGGTTACGGTCAACGTGTAAAGTGGTAACATAATGGTTCAGTTGTGAATGAATCTACAAAGATAACAAATTAGAATCAATAAGTGAGAAAATGAAAAGAAACATTGCAGTATCAAAGGAAGTTCGAGAGAAGATTGCCAAGCTCTACGAGGTCACTGAACGCCACGTGTTCAATGCCCTCAACCTCGACTATCCTGCCACGGATATCGTCAGACGAATCCGAATTGCGGCCAAAGAAAACGGAGGAGTGCTGATGGCGACCATCCCCTCCGGGGAGATGATCCACTTCGCCGACGGCACGATGAGAGCCGACTTCGACAACGGAGCCTTCTGCGAATTCTACCGTACGGACGGCACCGGCCACATCTTCCACAAAGGAAAGGAAGTGGCAGTCTACAAGAACGTAACCCTCCCCATGATCTTCGAAATCAAAGAACGGGCAGAAGCCCTCTGATAAGCTATGGAATATTGCAACGGCAGACTTTGTATATCGACCCGCGAGTTGTTCGACGGCGGCATTGTTACGGCGGCCAATTATCGTAATTGGACTAACCGTAACCGTGTGGATGTCGTTCAGCGTGGTGGGGGAGCAAGGGGAAGCTATGCGCTCATTGCCGTTGATAGTCTTCCCGACCGCTACAAGGAGAAGGTCGAGGAAGCATATCCCGGCGGCGCACAGGCGAGACTTGAGGGATGGATAATGAGCAACTACACAGTGGATCAACAGGCAACGGCCTTCTTCTTCTCCAAGGAGAAATGCGGCCTGGCACTTCCGGCAGAGAAGGCGAAGGAGTACATCACCAACGCATCGGTCTTGAACACTTGCATCAAGCTCTACGAGAGAGCAGCCACCGCACAGAAGCTCTTCGGGGGAAAATATGATTGGACTAAGATGGCAGCGACCATCGAGACCCTGCGCAGGAAGCTCGGCCACACCCTTCCGGCCTCAATGCTGCGGTTCAGGAAGAAGGTGAACGACTACAAGGCCAACGGGTACGCCTGTCTGATCAGCGGCAAGTTCGGCAATCAGTCGGCGAGAAAGGTGGACTACAAGACCGAGCGACTAATCCTCGGCATCGCCATTCTCCCGAACAAACCTTGGAACTGCACCGTCCTCGACCACTACAACTCCTTCGTCACCGGAGAGCTTGAGGTTTACGACCCCTACACCGGGGAACTCTTCAACCCGGATGACTTCACCGACAAGAACGGCGAGCCGATGGTGCTGAGCGAGGCAACAATCACGAATTATTTAAACAAGCCGAAAAACAGGGCACTGATAGACCAAAGGCTACTGACCCCGACCACCTACATGCACGAAGTCATGCCCCACATGCACAGGCACCACGGAGAATTCTCCCTCTCCAAGGTGTCATTCGACGACCGCGACCTTCCGCGCAAGCTCAAGGACACACGGCTCCGTCCGAAGGCCTACTACGCCTACGATGTCACAAGCGGCTGCTGCATTGGCTATGCCTACAACAGGAGCAAGAATATCGACTTGGTGGTGGATATGTTCCGGAACATGTTCCGGCTCCTTGACCGCCAAGGCTGGGGATGCCCGGCAGAGGTCGAGGTCGAGAACCACTTGATGAGCCAATGGAAAGACTCCTTCCTCCGCGCCGGGGTCATGTTCCCCTTCGTAAGGTTCTGCGCGCCGATGAACTCGCAGGAAAAACACGCCGAGCAGTACAACGGAGCCAAGAAGCGGAGCATCGAACACCGGAACCACATAGGCATCGGCAGGTTCTACGCCAAGAGCCGACAGTACCGGACGGAAAGCACCAAGGTGTTCGATGAACTCAACAACACCTACGAGGAGAAGGAATACTACACTTGGGAAGAGTTGATCGCTGACGACCAAAGGGACATCTACGAATACAACCATGCCCTGCACCCCAATCAGAAAAAGTTCAAGGGGATGACCCGGTGGGACGTGCTTGTGGCGAACATCAACCCGACCCTTCAGCCTCTTGACAAGGCCACCATCGCCCGGTATGTCGGCGAGAAGGTCAGCACCACGATCCGGCGCAACTCCTACTGCCGGGTGCTTCACAAGGATTGGTGGCTGAGCAAGACCGAGGCCATCGAGCTTCTCGCCCCCAACGACTACAAGGTCGATGCATATTATCTCAGTGACGAGGAAGGGAACGTGACCGACCTCTTCATCTACCAAGGGGATATGTATATCGACCGCCTTGAGGACGTGGGAACCTACAACACGGCAAGAGCCGAGCGCACCGAGGAGGATGAGCAGATCTTCATCAAGCAACGCACGAAGGTCAACGAATTCAAGAAGTATGTCGAAGAGCGGCAAATACCCCGTGTCGGCCTCATAGAACGCGACACACGGCCTTTCGAGCCGGAGGTGGAAGAAGTACCCGCTCCGGCAGAAGAACCGCGGGAAACGGAAGATTTCGGTGGCTTTTTGGATGATTACGCCGCACTGGCCTTACAAGACTTATAGAACGAAATTAAAACACTGCTGGAATATGATTACAACAGACATCAAAAACAAGATCATCGACGCGATAAAGGCCAACAGAGCCAACTATCCGAGCGATGCGAAACACGCCTCAAGCCTTGGAATCACAACCTCGGTGTACAGTGCAGTCAAGAACGGCCAGACCGACCGCGTCCTCAGCGATGCCAACTGGATAAGTATCGCCCGGAAGCTCGGAGTCAGCCTCCGGGGTGAAATCGAATGGAAAGTCGCCAAGACCCCCACCTTCATGTTTATCACGGCGCAGTTGGAGGTGGAAAAGTCGGTGCAGATTGACCCCTGTCGGCGGAAAAATGTGACCCTTTTCGTCGAAATAAGATTGACCCTCGGCGACGAAATAAAAATGACCCCTGTCGGAATACTCCGCAGGGGATTTTTTTTGTAGTTTTAGAAACCCAAGTCCTGGCACGGCGGGGGTAAATCTAAAATTACAAATTTATGGTTACAAAATTAAAAAATATCCTTCGATGTTACCAGTCGGGGATGGGATTAAAGGAAATGGCCGCGGTATTCCATATATCCCGCAACAGCACGCGCAAATATGTTCGTCTGTTTCAGTCGAGCGGCAAGTCCATGGAAGAGCTTCTTGCAATGACGGAAGAACAACTCCGGCAGGAGCTTGGGCAGGAGAAGGTGCGACACAGCAAACCTTCAGAGCGTGAGACGGAGCTTGAAGCACTTCTTCCTGAGTATGCAAAACAGCTGACACGCAAGGGTATGTCCAAGGCACGGCTGTACGAGCAGTATCATGCTGCTTATCCTGACGGCTATGGACTGACTATGTTCAAGCAGGCTCTCCGTCAGTACCTGCATCAAAGTAAGGTGGTCGGACATGTGGAGCATTACGCCGGAGACCAGATGTACATCGACTTTGCCGGAGACCGCCTTGAGGTGGTCGACTGCATGACGGGCGAGACTAAAAAAGCAGAGGTGTTCGTCGCGATACTGCCTTTCAGTCATTACACTTACTGTGAGGCCGTATGGTCCCAGCGCAAGGAAGACCTCATCAAAGGATGTGAGGGCGCCATGCAGTACTTCGGCGGAGTTCCTGCCGCGATAGTGCCGGACAATCTCAAGGCGGCCGTAAGCAGAAGCGACCGCAACGAGCCGGTGATCAATGAAGTGTTCGCCGCATTTGCCGAGCATTACGGATGTGCGGTATATCCGGCACGTGTCCGGCACCCCAAGGACAAAGCCCTGGTGGAGAATGCCGTGAAACTGCTTTACAAATCCGTCTATGCCGATATCGAGGGAATGACGTTCGGCAGCCTTGACGAGCTTAACACCGCCATCCATATCTCGTTGCTCGATTTCAACGAAAAGACAATGGCCGGGCGGAACGTCTCACGAGTGCAGATGTTCAACCGTATGGAGAAAGACCAGCTGCGTCCGCTGCCCGAGCGGAGCTTCACTGTGAAGGAACGCAAGCTGATGACTGTCGGAAAGAACTGCTATGTGTCGCTTTTCAAGCATCACTACAGCGTACCCAGAGAACATGTCGGCAAACGTGTGGTCATTCTCTATGACGCCGACACCGTAGAGATATACTGCGGACTGAATCTTGTGGCGGTTCACGACCGCTGCGACATCCCCTATGCCTACTCATGGAAACGGGAGCACAACCTGCCGGGCCATTACGGGGCTTACGACAAGGACCTTGAGGAACTGTTCGTACGCGCCGGACAGATCGACAACATCGTGCTCGACTATCTCCGGGAAGTAGACAGACACATACAGTATCCGCCGAAGTCCTTCAGCTCATGCCGTGGGATAATCACCCTTGAAAAGAAGTATGGGGCCGACCGTCTCATCGCGGCCTGCGCCTGTGCCGGAATGAAGGCGGAATACGGTTACCAGGCATTGCGCCGGGTGCTCGAACTGGGTGAGGACGCAGACTTCCTGCCGGATGAAAACGGCAGCATCTCCCGGCCGCAGGACCCCGTTCCTTCTCTGATACACAAAAATATACGTGGCCGTGAATACTTCCTGGCCCAGAACTCAAACAACAATAAAAAAGACAACAATGGAAACAGACAATAAAACCGCCCCTGTATCCGCAGTACAGGACCAGAACCAGATCTCGCTCGATCTGATGAACCGAATGAAAATGCACGGCATGGCCGAAGCCTTCCGCGAAAGCCTCGCCGGCACCACAGCACAGTCGATGACTCCGGACTCCTTCCTCTCGATGCTGCTCGCACGAGAATGGGACTGGCGCGCTCAGGCCGCCATTGCACGTCTGACCCGAAACGCGTCATTCCGCTACAAAGCCTATATGGAAGAAATCGACTACACCGTCAGCCGGGGCCTCGACCGTAACCAGATGGAACGGCTCGCCACTCTCGACTTCGTGCGCCAGGGTACTAATCTCTTCATCACAGGTTCGGCAGGAACCGGCAAGAGCTTCCTGGCATGCGCTCTGGGACATGAGGCCTGCAAGCGCGGCATACGCACCATGTACGGCAATGCCGCAAAACTTCTCGGCGCACTGAAGGTGGCAAAAGTCAGAAACTGCCTTGAAGCCGAACTCAAGAAAATCGAACGCTGTCAGCTTCTGATTCTTGACGACCTGTTCCTTGTCCCTCTTGACGCAAAGGAACGTCCCATACTGCTGGACATAATCGAAGACCGGCACGAGCGCAAATCAATAATAATCACATCCCAGTATCCGCCCTCGGCATGGTACGACATGGTGGGGGATCCGACTGTGGCTGACGCTATCCTTGACCGCATAGTCCACTCCGCCCATACCATCGAACTCTCCGGAGAAAGCATGCGAAAACTCAAGGCTAAAAAGTAAGCC